>JBFMFY010000049.1:0-24314 GCA_040751955.1 Bacteroidota bacterium | reverse complement strand
AAATATTGCATATGATTGTTCAATGATTGGGCAACACTAATGCTGTCATTAATGAACATCGTTATTATGAATGCTCCAAAACTTAAGAGTTTAATAATCTTTAGCATATTCATATTCAACTCCATTTTTATTGCTTAAGAATCTTCCTTTTAATAAGGGAAAAGAAGTTTGAAGTCGCGAAGTTCTATCCTGTGGGTAACAACGGTATCAACCATTATGATGCTGCCAATTTTGCCTGTATTAGGAACATAAAAATCAAAAATTTCCCAATACGCTAATATATCATCACCTTGCCTCGTCCTATGATGATAGACATAACAAAAATATTCTTGACCATTTAATGTGAACCTTCCTTTGGTTGACACACATTTGTAAAGAGTTGTATCTTTTATTTTAAAGACACCTTCGTCTATTTGATATGTGATATTAGGAACTAACCACACTTCATTACTATCAACTGGATATTTTAAAAGTTTTATTTTACGTAAGAGTGTATCACTTGCACTAATACCACCTAAAAGGTATAATCCATCTGGTTCATTTTTGTAAAGCCATCTGTAATCTAATTTATTACCGAATCGTAAATCATAAATTGACATTATATACGCATTCGAAAAGTCATTTTGTGCGTTATTGGTAAAAAGGTTTTCAATTATTAGTTTAAACGAATCAACGCTTGTTGGTGGGGTAAGGGTAAATTGGTAGTATGTCCAGTAATTCCCGATTTGCAAGGGTAATAAAGAATCATTTTTTGATCCATTTGGGGATGTGCTTTCTTCACAAGATGAAAAAAGAATCGCCAAAGAAATGAGAAATATCTTTATCAAATTCTTTCCCATTGGACTATTTTCATACACCTCAAATACAAAGAAATTTTTAACTAGTCTTTTTATTCTGTTTCTATTCAATTAATTCCCCACCGCTAAGCCGGCACTCCCCTTCACAAAATCAACCAGCGTATTTGCCGATGAGTTCATCACGTCGAGCATCAGTGTTGGATAAACTCCAAGCACGATCACGATGATTGCGAGCGGGACAAGCATCACCAGTTCGCGCGAATTGATATCGGTCAGTCCGTTCCATTTTTCGGGAAGTGTGCCGAGGAATACTCTTTGTAACGTCCAGAGCATATAGCCCGCCGTCAACACGATACCGAATGCAGATGCGATCGTAAGCCATTTGAATGTCTGGAATGCGCCGAGGAACGAGAATGCTTCGGAGATGAATCCGCTCAGTCCCGGCAGGCCGATCGCAGCGAAGAACGCGATCACCATCACGCCCGAGTAGCGGGGCATCTTGTTCATCAATCCGCCGAAGTCATCGAGTCCGCGCGTGTGGGCACGATCGTAAATAACGCCGACGATAAGGAAGAGCATTGCTGTGATCGTTCCGTGGTTGAACATTTGCAGCATTCCGCCGAGCATTCCCTGCGTATTCATTGCCGCCATTCCGAGGATCACGATTCCCATGTGACTGACGGATGAATACGCGATCAACTTCTTGAAATCTTTCTGCGCCATCGCACAGAATGCGCCGTAAATGATATTGATAAATCCGACGAACGCAAGCGGGTAGAGATAATGCATCGCTGCATCGGGAAACATTGGAAAAGCAATACGCATCAAACCGTACGTTCCCATCTTCAACAGAACACCGGCAAGAATAACGCTGATCGCCGTCGGCGCTTCAACGTGCGCATCGGGGAGCCATGTGTGGAACGGGAAGATCGGAACTTTGATCGCAAATCCGATGAAGAGCGCGATGTATGCAACGTACCGCCAGTACGTGGCAACGCCGGCAAGAATTGAATTCGGATCGTAGTTCGCAGGATTCATCATCGCCAGCATATTGAATGTGTGTATCTTCTCTCCGGTTGCGGGATCGGCAACCGTCACACTGAAATAGAGCGCGAGCATCGCAAGCAACAAAAGAACGGAACCGAGCAATGTATAGAGGAAGAACTTGATCGCAGCATATTCTCTTCGCGGTCCGCCCCACACGCCGATCAGGAAATACATCGGCAGCAGCATCACTTCCCAGAAAATATAGAAGAGGAAAAAGTCGAGAGCGACGAAAACACCCATCATGCCTGTATCGAGCAACAGCAGGAGTGCGAAGTATCCTTTGATCGATTTTTCGATATTCCATGACGAGATCACAGCGATGCAGGAAATAAGCGCCGTCAACAAAACCATTGGCATGCTGATACCATCCACGCCGAGATAGTAATCGATCTTGATCGACCCGAACCACGATGTACTCTTCACGTTGATCCAGTTGAACAACTCCGAGAACTGCATCGATTCTGCTGAATTTACTCCGCCGAGATTCCGATCGAACTTCGTAAAGAGGATGACTGCAAAAACAACCTGCGCCAATGTGAAAAAGAGTGATGTCCATCGTATCGCCGATTTCTGTTCATTCGGAAGGAGAAGAACGACGACCATTCCGAGAATCGGAAGGAATGTAAGCCATGTGAGAATGCCGATGTTGAGAAAGTTAAGTTCCATAATTTTATCTTTTGTTTATTTTTCTTTTGCTCTTTTACACACCCTGTATCCCCTCTCGCTTCCGCACTTACCGACACACAGAGGGGGGATGTGTGTCTGAACATTCCCCTCTGCAGCGCCAATTGCGCATCAGAGAGAGGAGTTGGGGGTGTGCCTAAATATATAAAGCCAATAACACCATCAGTCCCACGAGTGCGAAGACGATATATGTCTGCACTTTTCCCGTTTGAACGGTGCGCAACAGCATCCCGAAGAATCCAGCAAAGTAAGCCGTAAAATTCACGATACCGTCCACAACGATGGAGTCAAACTTTCCGCTGATGACCGAACCGAGCCGCGTAACCGATGCAGCTCCGTTCACAACACCATCGATGACCTTTGCATCAAACCATGCGAGGAGGCGTGCAGTACCGACTGTTGCCGCTACAGCAGTTGCGTCGTACAGTTCATCGAAGTACCATTTGTTCGACAGAAAATTATGGACCGGCTTGAGCGCGTTGGCAATCGCATCAGCAGAAATCTTCTTCCAGTAGTACGTCGCGAATGCGATCAATATACCCAGTCCTGCTACACTCACCGACAAGATCATTGCCAGCGTATGCTGATGATGTACTTCTTCAACAAACTCCTCGGTCGAAGTTGCCGAGACCGCTTCGGGAACAACAACGGTCGGCGTCGTAACATTTTCATAAAACCAGCCGTGGCTTGCAGAGATCGGATTGAACGAGTAAAACGCAAAGAACGACAGCGCCGCAAGTATCATCAGCGGAACGGTCATCACATTTGGCGACTCGTGCAAATGTTTGGAGCGATGTTTATCCGTGTGTTCGCCGAAGAAAACGACGATCATCATTCTGAACATATAGAACGCAGTTAATCCCGCCACCAAAAATCCGATAATTGGGATGAGTGTATGTCCTGTGAATTTTGAGAATGCAAGCGTGCCGGCAAGAATTTCATCTTTGCTCAAAAATCCTGATGTCAGCGGAACGCCGGAGATCGCAAGCGTGAAGATCATCATCGTCCAGAATGTTACCGGCATTTTATTCTTCAATCCGCCCATGTATCGAATATCCTGCGCATCGGTGTGATGATCGCCGACATGGTGAAGGGCATGATGCATCGCATGAATAACAGAACCAGAAGCAAGGAATAATCCTGCTTTGAACGCCGCGTGTGTTACAAGATGAAAGACGCCTGCTGTGTATGCGCCGACTCCCAATCCCATCACCATGTATCCCAATTGACTGATTGTAGAGTAAGCGAGAATTTTTTTAATATCATTTTGTGCGATCGCAATCGTTGCGGCAATGAATGCCGTGATCGCGCCGATGTATGCAATATAGAGAAGCGCATCGGCGGTGAGCATCGGGAATGTGCGCGCGACGAGATAAACACCGGCGGCAACCATCGTTGCAGCATGGATCAATGCGCTGACAGGCGTCGGACCTTCCATCGCATCGGGCAGCCACACATGCAGCGGGAATTGTGCCGACTTCCCAACCGCACCGCAGAAGATCAAGAGTCCCGCCGCAGTAAGCCAAGTGTTTGAATCAAAAGGAATAATTCCATTTTGAATCGCAGTGAAAATCCCGTCATATGTCAGCGTAGAGAATTGCATCCAGACGATCATAATGCCGATGAAGAATCCGAGATCACCCACACGGTTGACGAGGAATGCTTTCTTCGATGCATCGGCGGCGGATTTCTTTTCATACCAATGCCCGATGAGCAGGTACGAACTCAATCCGACCAATTCCCAGAAGACATACATCAGCAGGTAGTTGTTCGTAATGACGATGCCGAGCATTGAGAATGTGAACAATCCGAGATTTGCGTAGTACCGTGAATACCGGATATCCCCCTTCATGTATGCGAGAGAAAAGAGATGCACGAGAAAACTGATGAGTGTCACCACAACCAGCATCACCGCAGTGAGATTATCAACCATGATGCCGATGTCGAGTTTTAACGGGACATTGTTCACGAAGGAATGGAAATCGATCCATGTGAATGTGAAATCCCATACTTTCGCTTCCGATGGAATCTTTGCAAACAGTATATACAGAGACATCAGCAGATCAACACCAAGAAACGCCGTGCCGACGAGTCCGCTTTTATCGTTGTATCGTTTTCCGGTAAAGATCAGCAGAATAAAGCTGACGAGCGGAAGAAGGAGGATTGCAAGTGCAATGGTAAGTTCAGTTGTCATTAGTCTTTTAAAAGAGAAATTTCGTCAACGTTGACAGTATTAAATCGTTTGTAAATGTTCAGCACAATTGCGAGAGCGACAGCCGCTTCGGCAGCAGCAAGAATGATCACGAAGATCGCCGCCATCTGCCCTTCGATGTTCAATCCACCGTAGCGGGAGAATGCAAGGAAGTTGATGTTGGCGGAATTCAGGATCAGTTCGATCCCCATTAGCACCATGATGGCGTTGCGGCGGGTGATCACAGCATAGACACCGAGCGAAAAAAGAATCGCGCTGATGAGTAAGAAGTGTGTAAGAGTAATTGTCATAAATTCAAAATCCTAATTTCAAAATTCTAACATCCTCCTGCCCCCTTCGCCTTTGCCCACAAACCCGCGCCGCAAGGGGGACTTTTAAAGAGCCATTCTCAATTGTTCATTGTTCATTGCTCATTGGTTTTTCCCGTCTCGCCATCATCGCCGCCCCCACGATTGCCACAAGCAAAATGACCGAGGCAATTTCGAACGGAAGCAAATGCGTCGTGACCAATGCGTTACCAATCTCTTTGGATGTCGTCTGCGCCGCAATATCACTTGCACGTTTGCTCATAAACCAATCGGATGTCCAGAACATCGCCGTCAACAGTCCGACGAGCAGTGCAATCAGAATTGTTGCCGGAAGAATGTGGAGCGTTCCGGTCTTCAGTTCGACGCTGATCGTATTGCTGGTGAGCATCACACCGAAGAGCAGCAGCACAAGAATGCCGCCGACGTAGATCAGCAATTGAGTGACAGCGAGAAAATCAGCGTTCAACAGAACGTACAATCCTGCAACCCCGAAGAACGTGAAGAGAAGCGAGAATGCAGAGTAGATGATGTTCCGTGAGAAGACCACAACCGCTGCTGAACCGACCGTAACGATTGCGAAGAAGTAAAAAACTATTTCGTAGAGATTCATTTTTCTATTTTGTTTGTCATTGCGAGCCGTTTTTTGGCGAAGCAATCTTTAAAAAGATTGCTTCGTCGCTCCGAAAAATCGGGACTCCTCGCAATGACTATTATGTTGTTGGTGTTTCCGAACTCTTCTGCGACTCGGGATTCTGTGCAGGCGGAACAGACGGTGCCTGGGGAGCCGGATTTGCCGACGCTGCTGCTTTTGCTGCTGCAGCCTGAGCGGCAGCCGCCGCTTTCTTCGCTGCTTGTTCTTCGTCGTACTGCTTTACTTTGCTGCGCGCTGTTTCTACATCGTTCGGTGTCATTGTGCCGAAGTTGTAGATCAAATTATGCCGGTCATATTCTGAGAACTCATAGACATCTGTCATCTTCAAACACTCCGTCGGGCACGGATAAACACACAATCCGCAGTAGCAGCACTTAGCGATATCGATGTCGAACTTCGTAACATAAATTCTTTTCTTCTGTCCGGTCGATGTTGTGCCGAGATCAACTGTCGGAGGCGCTTTCAACACTTCGATGTCGATGCAATCGACCGGACATGCTTTCGCGCAGAGTTCGCAGCCGATGCAGTCGTCGAAATTCATGTACAAACGGTTGCGAACGCGATCCGGCATCTGTTTTTTGACGCGAGGATACTGCAGCGTCACCGTCGGCGATACCATCTGCTTGATCGTAATTCGCATCCCGATCATCGCCGAACTGACTGCGCGGTAGATGTCATTGAAATATGATGTGAATGCTGTCATAATTTTTCTTATGTCATTCCCGCGAACGCGGGAATCCATTTATTGAATTTCTTTTACCATACCCCTAACCCCCTTCTCCAACACACGTGGCATCGCTGCAAGGGGGACAATTAAATCACCATGATAAAACCAATGGCAAGAATACTGAACAATGCGAACGGGGTCAACACTTTCCATGAAACATACATCAGCTGATCGACTCGGAGACGCGGCAGTGTCCATCGGAGCCAGATGTTCAAAAAGACAAATGCCATCCCTTTGAACACAAACCAGAATGCGCTCCAGACCGGTCCGCTCATGAAACTTCCGAACGGGCTCGTCCAGCCGCCGAAGAACATGATCACGACGACTGCCGAGACCAAAAAGAGATTCGCGTACTCCGCAAGATAGAAGATCGCGAATTTCATGCCGCTGTATTCCGTGTTGTATCCCTGTACCAATTCGGATTCCGCTTCGGGCAGATCGAACGGTGTGCGGTTCACTTCTGCCATCGATGACAGAAGATAGATCACAAACAGTACGAACATGAACGGAATGAGCGCGAGTTTTTGTCCGAGCGGGAAATTGCCTCCAAAGATCAGCCAGTTTTGGATCCCCCCATCCTGCATCTGCGTCATCGTCTGCATATTCATTGTTCCCAACACCATCACCACACCAAGGATCGCGAGGACGCCGGGAATTTCGTAACTGACGATCTGCGCTGCTGAACGAAGCGCGCCGAAAAGGGACCACTTATTGTTCGATGCCCAACCGGACATTAGCAATCCGACGACGACGAGGGATGAAACTGCCACCATGTAGAAGATGCCAAGGTCGATGTTGCTGCCAACGTACTCGCTGCTGAACGGCACGACTGCAAACGACGCGTACGTTCCGACGAAAACGAGATACGGTGCAAGCATAAAAAAGAACTTATCCGCCGCATCGGGTATGATATCTTCCTTCTGCAGCAGCTTCAGCATATCGGCAAACGGCTGCAATGTGCCGTGCCAGCCGTTCTCCATGTAGGCAAGACGATTCTGAATGTGCGCCGCCATTTTCATTTCGCCGTACAAAACAACAAGAGCGTACACCAGAATGAAGACGAGCGGAATGAGCGCAAGCAGCACCGAGAGTACAATGGGATCATTCAATAACAGTAAAATATTTTCCATTGAGAATGTTTTTCCTGATTGAATCATCCTTCGACGCGTCCCGATTCAAAATCCATCGGGACTTGCTCAGGATGACATTACATTTTTATCTATCAACTTCCCCCAGCACGATATCGATACTTCCCACAATCGCCACGAGATCGGCGAGCATTGCACCTTTTGAGATCTCGTTGATCACGCTCAGATTCACGAATGCCGGAGCGCGCGCTTTGATGCGGTACGGCGTTACGCTGTCTTCTGCTACGATGTAAAATCCCAGTTCACCGCGCGGACCTTCAATGCGTCCGTATGCATCTCCCGGTACGGGACGAATCCGTTTCGGTATCGCCTTTTGCACGTCCCCTTCGGGAATACTTGCAAGCGCCTGCTCGATAATGCGGAGACTTTCCCACATTTCATTTTGGCGTACAATATTACGATCCCACACGTCGCCAACCGTTCCCATTTCTCCTTTTCCCACAGTCACATTCCATTCAAATTTATCATACAATGTGTACGGATCATCGCGGCGCAAATCCCAATTCACACCGGAACCTCGCAGCATCGGTCCGCTGCACGCGTAATTGATCGCGAGATCTTTCGGGAGGATACCGACATTTGCCGTCCGCTTGATGAAAATTTCGTTATAGTTCAGCAGGTCGTTCACTTCTTTCCATGTCTTCTTAAAATCTCTCACAAACTCTTTTGCTTTGTCGATAAACTGCGGGGGCAGGTCGTGCGACAATCCGCCAATCCACATATAATTGTAGAGCAGCCGGGCACCGCATGTCATTTCAAACAGGTCGAGAATCTTTTCGCGGTCACGGAAGTAATAGAGGAACGGCGTGAATGCACCCATGTCGATGCCGAACGTACCGATGGCAATGAGGTGGGATGCGATGCGCTGCAATTCCGCCATGATGATACGGATATAATGAACGCGTTCAGGAACCTCGATCTTCAACAATTTTTCAGCGGCAACAACGAATGCATGTTCATTCGTCATCGCGGCAACGTAATCCATCCGGTCAACATACGGAATGACCTGCTGGTAACTGGTCATATGCTCGCAATGTTTTTCAAAACACCGGTGCAAGTATCCCATGTGCGGAATGACATCGACCACGATTTCGCCGTCGAGCACTACTTCGAGCCGAAGCACACCGTGCGTTGACGGATGCTGCGGTCCCATGTTGACGACCATCTCTTCCGTGCGAAGCGATTTGCCGGTGCTTGTTTTTGCTATGTCAATTGATGTTTCAATCATATTTATTCTGACCCCTCCCTTAATCCCTCCCCTGTAAGGGGAGGGAAAGAAGAGTGGCTAATACGGAACTCTCATTCCATTATAGAATTCAGGAACCTCATAATCCTTGCGGAGCGGGTGCCCTTCCCAATCGTACGGCAGAAGGATGCGCCGCAAGTCGGGATGCCCGATGAAATTGATGCCGTACAGGTCGAATGCTTCGCGCTCATGCCAGTTTGCTGACTTCCATATCGCTTCGACTGATGGAACATTCGGCGCATCGGTTGGGACTTCGACTTTTAACACGATTTTGTGCTTGTGCGTCATCGAAAAAAGATGGTACACGACGCCGAGTTTCCCTTTGTAATCCACTCCTGAAAGGCACATCAGGTAATCGAATTGCAATCGTTCATCGTTCTTTGAGAATGCCGAGACTTCTTTTATTCGTTCGGGGAGAATTTTAATGAACGGATCGGGAACGCCGTCGAGTTTCGATTCGAGGACCGCATCGCCGAATTGGGATTTGAGGATGTCGTGTATTTCTTGTGCTGTCATAGTCTTGTTAGGTGACCGTCACCTCCAAGGTGACGGTCACCTTCTTAATTTACACCGCTTTTTTCTTTGCCATGCTTTCGTTGCGGATCTTTTCCTGCAACTTGATCAATCCTTCAATCAATGCTTCGGGGCGAGGTGGGCAGCCGGGAACATATACATCCACCGGAATGACGCGATCAACGCCTTTTAAAACATGGTAGCCATGTTCCCAGTACGGACCGCCGCAATTCGCGCAGCTTCCCATCGAGATCACATAGCGCGGTTCAGACATTTGATCATACAGCCGTTTAATGCGCGAAGCCATTTTCAGAGTTACAGTACCGGAAACAATCATCACATCGCATTGCCGCGGTGTGGCGCGCGGGATAACGCCGAAGCGCATCATATCAAAATTGGATGCCGATGCTGCCATCATCTCGATGGCACAGCACGCAAGACCGAACTGCATCTGCCAGAGTGAGGAGAGGCGCGCCCAGTTGAGTAACTTGTCCATCGTCGTAACGACGATATTCGCGCTTTCAAACTTTTGATCGAGTAAACCCATAGATTAGTTTAACACCGTTTCTTCTTTTTCTTCGAACACCGAAGAACGTTTTTGGTTGGTTAAAAAGCGGGGAATCGGTTTGTCCCACTCAAGATCTCCTTTCACCCACACGTATGCGTATCCGACAATCAGGATGCCGAGAAAAACAACCATTTCGATGAAGGCAAACATTCCATATGATTTGAACACGAGTGCCCAGGGAAACAGAAACAACGCCTCCACTTCAAAGATCAAAAAGATGAGAGCAACGACATAGAAGCGGATGTTGAAACGGACCCGGTTTGCGCCGATCGGTTCTTCACCGCATTCATACGTGGAATTTTTTTGCTGGTAAGGACGGTGCGGACGAAGGAGCCATGCCGCAACAAGTCCGCCGGCGGTAAAGACGGCGCCGACAATGAGAAAAACGAGGATGCGACCGAATTCTGTTAGCATATTTTTCTTTGTGAGAGGACATCTTTTCAAAAGATGTCATTCCTTAATGTGTTTAAAACAAAACTGCGTCGTAACGTTGCAATTGAGCGGCGTACGACGCAGTAGTAAGAGAAAGAAAATCAGTGTGCTAAATGTTAGCCGCGAAGTTCATCAATGTACCTCTCTGCTTCCCGCGCTGCTGCCGAACTTGCATGTTCTTTCTTTATATACTTGTATAACTCAATTGCCTGATCTTTATTTCCGCTTTTCGCGTAATTGCGTGCTGCATTCGCAAGATATTCCGGCGTGTTTGGGTTGTCTGCTGACGTTTTGCCGGCACGTTCAAAATATTTTGCCGCATCGGCAAAATTTCCCTTCGCTTCGTAACATGCCGCAATACCTGCCAACCGTGACGCTTCGAGCAACTCCGTCGGGAGATCCGCATCTTCGTACTCTACCAGCGCTTTGTCATACTCGCCGAGGTTGTAATAGCAATTTGCAAGATAAAACCGTGCGAGATTCCCGTTCCCCGTGGAGCCGTAGTCGTTGACTATTGCCTGCAAGCCTCGCACATTACGCTCCGGCACTCCGTTCATTGCAAGCTGGTATTGTCCGTTATCGTAGAAGGAGAATACTTTTGCAAATTCAAGCGCCGCTTTTTCATTCCCTTGGCGCTGGTTATTCAGATAAAACCATCCGCCGGCAATAATTAATACAAGCGCTATGCCAATATTGGTGAGAAGTTTTTTATTTGTTTGGTACCACGAAAGTGCGTTTTCGTAAGTAGTTAAGAGGTCATCCTGATGTTTAACCTGTCGTTGTGCGAGTTCTTTTTGTTTTTTCAGCATCCTTGTTACTCAAATTTGAAAATAGTTAAAAATTCTTTATCAAATATACGAAAGAAATGGAGGTAAAGGCAAGGAATCTTCACAGCAATCTGATTGCCTGACACTTATACCCTGTCATCCACAAAATCATGTTCTTCTGCGCGGACAATCAGGACTGGACAGGGTGCTTTTCTGATGATTTTCTCCGCCGTACTGCCGAACAGAATATGTTCGACTCCCGTGCGTCCGTGGGTTGCAAGAATAATCAGATCGACCTTCTCGTCGGCTGCATACGTGGTCACTTCAACAAACGGTATGCCCGATTTTATCACGGAGGAGATCTTCACCTCGCTGTTCAGATCGGCAACGATCTGGCGTAATTCTGATTCAGCTTTGTCGTACATCTCTTTTTCCACATCAGGAAAACTCATCTGCCCAAAACCGAAATCGGACGGAAACACAGCAGGCTCGACAACATAGATGATGCTGATCGCTGCCTTGAATGTGTTCGCAAGCGGAAGAGCATACCGGAGTGCCTTTTTGGAGTTGTCCGAAAAATCAATCGGAACAAGAATGTGATTGAGAATGATCTTCGATGCGGGTACGATCGAACGGGAGCGTTTGTTAGCGGCTGCCCGCTTCGGAGGACTTTTTCTTTTTGGATGTGACTTTTTCATTGCCTTCCTCCTTTTGATGTTGTGATTTGAGTGAAGCAATTTCCGCCTGTAATTTTGAGAACTCTGAATTCATGTGGCGCAATCGTTCGCCGATCATTTCAGCAAGTTTCATCACAATCTTCAATCCGGTCTTTGGGGTTTTCTCGATAACATCGAACAGGTCGGGACGGAAGAATCCTATCAATTGCGAATCTTCTTTCACGATAACCGATGCAGAGCGCGGCGATTCATCCAGCAGTGCAATTTCTCCGAAGAAATCTCCGTCATCCATTTCCGTCACTTCCTGCTGCGTTCCGTTGTCCCCAACAACAATGCCGACTTTCCCTTTTTCGACGACGTACATTCCCAGCCCCGGATCTCCCTGATAAAAAACATACTCCCCTTTTGCATATTGCCTGCGGTGCACAATGCCTGCAATCTGACGCAGTTCTTTCGCCTCCAGCTTTTCGAAGACGGGAATCTTGGAGAGCATCTCCTCGATGGAAGCCGGTTTGATCTTGGCTTTGAAGACCTCTTTCAGTGCAAATTCTTTTCCCATATCAGTTCCCCCTGATTGTACGAAGTGACCGTCGCCTTGAGGGTGACGGTCACTTGAAAGATTCTCAGACAAAATCCAGCCAGCCGTACGGATCGTTGCCGTTCTCGACAACATCAAAGAATCGCTTCTGCAATTCTTTTGTTATCGGACCGGCTGTCCCCCCGCCGATTTGAATTTTATCAACTGAACGGATCGGCGATATTTCAGCCGCAGTTCCTGTAAAGAATACTTCATCTGCAATGTACACCATCTCGCGCGGGATATTTCCTTCAACAATCGGAATACCCGCATCTTTCGCAATTTGTATTACGGAATTACGCGTAATGCCCGGAAGAATTGCATTGACGAACATCGGCGTCATGATCGTTCCGTTCTTAATTACGAAGAGATTCTCTCCGCTCCCTTCGGAAACGACGCCGTTCACATCGAGCGCGATCCCTTCAACGTAGCCGTCAACAATCGCTTCCATTTTGATCAATTGGGAGTTGAGATAATTTCCGCCAGACTTAGCCATCGTCGGAAATGTATTCTGTGCAGCGCGATTCCACGACGAAAACTTTACATCAATTCCTTTTTCCAGCGCGTCGGCGCCGAGATATTTTCCCCATTCCCACACTGCAATGGAAAGATCGACCGGGCATCCGAACGGATTTACACCGACATCGCCGTACCCGCGGTACGCGATCGGGCGGATGTAACATGCTTTCAGTTTATTCGCTTTGATCGTCTCTTTACACGCTTTGATCACCTCATCTTTTGTGTACGGGATATCGGAGCGGTACATCTTTGCCGAATCGAAGAGCCGGTCAATATGCTCCTTTAAACGGAACACAGCCGAACCTTTTTTCGTCTCGTAGCAGCGGATCCCTTCGAACCAGGAACTTCCGTAGTGAACAACATGGGACAGAATATGGATCTTTGCGTCGTTCCAATCGACCAGTTTTCCATTCATCCAGATTTTTTCAACAGGTTTAACAGCCATTATTTCCTCAAGATATGGATTGTACGATTAATAACCGGAGATACTTTGTTGTATAAAAATACAAATAACTTGCATTGAACGCCAGACGATGAACGACAATTATCAACTAAAAATTCTGCTGATAGATTCTGTATTTCTTGTACACTTTTCCGCTCATCGCTTCCGCTGCACGGTTCATCATCACATTGTCTTCCAGCACCCAACTTGCTTCACCGTATTGGTAGCCGAGCCTCTTTGCACGTACGGCTGTTTCATAGAACAACAAACCCGCAGCACCCGATCTTCTGTATTCTTCGATCACGCCGAGCACAATAATGCGGCAAAGATTGATCTTTTTCTTTTTCGTGAACAAGTGCCAGAGCCCGCCGATTAATCCGCCGTTTCTATTATAGACTAATGCTTTGTTGATATCGGGAAGAGAGAGACCGAATCCGATCACTTTTCCTTTCACCTCGGCGATCAGAACAAGTTCGGGTTCGACAATCTGTTTCAGATCTGCAGCGAGAAAATCGAACTCAGCATCGGTCATCGGCACTGCACCCCAATTCTTCTCCCATGCGGAATTGTACACCTGCTTGATCAACGCCACTTCATTCGCAAAATCCTTCATATTGATCGTTCGGATCGTAACACCGCTTCGCTGTTTCACTATCTCATTTGCGCGAACGAACTTTTCGGAGTACACAGTATCCTGCGATAGAATCCATGCATAGAGATCCTTCTCTTTCTTGAATCCATAATTCTCGATCAGTGTTGCATAGTACGGTGGATTGTATGTCATCAATATCGTCGGCGGTGAATCAAATCCTTCAATGAGGAGTCCGTATTCATCATTAACGGAGGGATTTGCGGGTCCGCGCAGTGCGTTCATTCCTTTCGACCGAACGAATTTTTTCGCTTCATCGAACAGAGCATTCGCAACCTCCTGTTCATTCACACATTCAAAGAAACCGAAGAACCCGACCTTGTCACTGTGCTCTTTATTATGGTTGTAATTGACGATACCTCCGATCCTGCCGATCACGCTCCCGTTGCGCTCGGCAAGGAAGAGTTCCATTTCCGCATGCTTGTAGAATGGATTCTTCTTTTTGTCGATCAATTTCTCCCGGTCCATGCGCAACGGCGGTGCAAAATTCATATCCCCCTTGTAATGTGAATACAAGAAATCGATGAACTTTTTTTCATCCTCTTTTGTGAGGACGGGACGGACTGTAAAATGTGCCATACTCTCTCCCAAAAATAAAAAACCACGCAGGTAGATTTTCTATCAGCGTGGCTTCATGAATGAAATCACTCTCAGTTGATCACGCCGAGTTTCTTCCCGACAACGGCAAAAATATCGATGATCTTGTCGAGGTGTTCATTTTCATGCGATGCCATATAGCTGGTGCGCAGCATTTCCATTCCCGGAGGAACGCCGGGGCGTACAAAGGCATTCACAAATACACCCGCTTCAAACAATTCTTTGGTAAAGATCAATGTCTTCTCCGTTTCGCCGATGATGACGGAAACAATGCCTGTCTCCGGCTGTCCGATGACGTTGAAACCGAGTTTCCGAAGCCCTTCACGCACGCGATTGGCATTGTTGTGCAACTTTGTTACCAATTCCGGCTGCGCTTCCATAATTTCAAGCGCCGCAAGAGCGGACGCTACCGATGCCGGTGTCGGGCTTGCACTGAAAATTAACGCAGGTGACTGATGCTTGATATAGTTAATCACAGGTTTTGTCGATGCGATGAATCCGCCAAGTGAGGCAAACGACTTGCTGAACGTTCCCATTGTGATATCGACATCTTTCGTCAAACCGAATTTGCTTGCTGTCCCGCGCCCGCCAATACCGACAACGCCGGTGGCATGCGCATCGTCGCACATGATACGGGCATTATATTTTTTGGCGATCTCTACGATTGCGGGAAGATCAACCACTTCGCCCGAGGTACTGAACACGCCGTCTGTGACGATCAATTTACCGGCATCAAACGGCAACTTGGAGATCACTGCTTCGAGATGTTTCATGTCGCGATGTTTGTATCGAACAACCTCCGCCGTCATTCCTGTTGCCATCATATTTGCCATCACGATGCAGGCATGATTATCTTTATCGGACACAACATATTCTCCACGTTGCACGAGTGTCGGAATGATCGCCTGCGCGGTTTGGTAGCCGGTGGAGATCAACAAGACCTCTTCGTAACCGAGAAATTTAGCGAGACGCTTTTCGAGTTCGATGTGGAGGTCGATGGTTCCTGTCAGATATCGTGAACCGGAACAACCGGTGCCGTATTTTTTAATCGCATTGACAGCAGCTTCTTTTACTTTCGGGTGTGCGGTAAGACCAAGATAGTTGTTCGATCCGGCCATAATGATCTTTCTGCCTGCCATTTCCACAATGGGACCTTCATTCGCTTCGATCGGACGGAAATACGGGTAGAGACCTGCAGCTTTCACTTCATCTGCAAGAGTAAAGTCAACGCATTTTTGAAATAAATCCAATGGAGTAACTCCTTCATTGATATATTAGAACGTTTTGAATATACTTGAACATAGCACTAAATGCAATTTGAGAATTTGATCACAGACTAAAAGAACTTAAATGACCACTCAACCGATCGCATTCGTCACCGGCGGCACGGGATTCATCGGCAGCCACCTGGTGGACAGGTTACTTTCCAAAGGATACACCGTCAGATGTTTGGTACGAAATCCCAATAAACTCGGTTTCCTGAAAGGATTGCCGATAGAAATTTTTGAAGGAGATCTTTTTTCCACTTCCGTGCTGGAAAAAGGAATTGAAGGTGCACAATACGTGTACCATGTTGCAGGCGTGGTTGCAGCAAAGAAAAAGGAAGAGTTCTATCGGTACAACAGGGACGGAACAAAAAACATCGTCGAAGCGACGGCGCGCGTTAATCCCAGCGTAAAAAAGTTCATTCATATCAGCAGCCAAACCGCTGTCGGACCCGGCAAAGGAAAAACTCCGGTCAACGAATCGACTCCGACACGTCCTATCACAACTTACGGTAAAAGCAAACTTGCTTCCGAACAGGAAGTGTTAAAATTCAAAGAGAAAATTCCGGTGACCATATTACGGGTGGCAGCGGTATACGGTCCGCGCGACACAGCAACATTCGATTATTTCAAATCAGCATACATGGGATTGGAATTGATGATTGGATTCCACGATACATACGTAAGCCTGGTTCATGCACACGATATCGTCAGCGGAATCGTGTTGGCAGGTGAAAGTAAAAAATCGGACGGACAGATTTATTTTCTCGGCAGCGAAAAGTTCTATACGTGGAACGAGATCGGCTACGTAACGCGTCATGTGCTGAATAAAAAGCTGTTCCGCGTCCGTGTCCCAAAACCACTTGTATTTGTCATTGCCGGCATTTCGGGATTGGCATCGAAGTTTAAAGTAAAACCGTCCGTGCTCAATTTTGAAAAGGCGTACGATCTTATTCAAGACAACTGGTGCTGCGACATTACCAAAGCAAAGACTGAATTGGGATATAAACCGGAAGTGACGCTGGAAGATGGTGTGAGGGAAACCGTGAAGTGGTATCTGGAAAATAAATGGATGTGAAGAGGATCCGGATACTGGTTACTATATTCTTGTAATTGGTTACCTTTAGTACACACTTGGTACATGTTGTCTTTTCAATAATGTGAATACTGCATAAAAAACCTTCATCAAGTATTCTATAATGTACCGCATTTTTATTTCTCCCCTCTTGTTCGTATTTTCTCTCATATGTTCTTCGCCTTCGAAATTTTCGTACTCGTATTTCTCATCATTCTCAGCGGATTTTTTGTCCTGTCTGAAATCGCTGTCATTTCCTCCCGCAAAGCACGACTCCAACATCTTGCAAACAAAGGGAGTCTGAGAGCAAAATCTGCATTGGAATTTGCCAGGAAGCCGGGACCGTTCCTCTCAACAGTCCAGGTGGGAATCACACTTATTGGAATCCTCGCCGGTGCATTCGGAGAGTACGCCTTAGCGGAACATATCGCCGCCTACATTGAACAATGGCTCCCGTCAGATCAATATGCGCACCCGATTGCGCTGACGCTCGTTGTCGGAACGATAACATACTTTTCAGTCGTAGTCGGCGAACTCTTTCCAAAGGAAATTGCGTTAAGGAATCCCGAGCGCATGGCAATGTACGTAGCAGTTCCGATGCGTGTCTTATTGGGTTTGATGAAACCCGTTGTAGCAATCCTCGATTACTCCACAAGAATATTATTAAAACTCTTGCGCATTAAAGAATCAACCGAACCTTCCGTTACCGAAGAAGAAATCAAAGTAATGATTGACGAAGGGACGAAAGCAGGAACATTTAACGAAGTGGAGCAGGAAATGGTCGAGCGTGTATTCCGGCTTGGAGACAAGCGGATCAACGCATTGATGACGCCGCGGACCGATATCGTTTGGCTCGATACGGAAGATCCGGTGGAGGCGAACGTCAAGAAGATCAAAGAGAGCTCGCATTCTTTTTTTCCCGTGTGCAAAGAGAATATCGATACAGTACTCGGCGTTGTGCATGTCAAAGATCTCTTCCATCGTTCAATGGCGGGAGAGCCGTTCTCTCTTGAAAAATGCCTCCGTAAGCCGCTGTATGTGGTAGAAAGTATGCCGGCTGTTCAACTGATCGAGCAATTTAAAAAAACAGGAACTCACTTTGCTTTCCTGGTGGATGAGTACGGCGGAATCCAGGGTTTAATTACAACGAACGATATTCTCAAGGCAGTTGTCGGACAGGAGATCGATACTGAAGAGAAAACGAATCCCTATGTAGTGCAGCGTGCCGACGGTTCGTACCTTCTCGATGGCGCACTGATGATCGACGAATTCAGAGAACTCTTTTCCATTGATACGCTGACTGAAGATGAGACGGGCAATTACCAAACACTTGCCGGTTTTGTGATCAACCTGATGGGCAAGATCCCCGCAGCCGGACAGTTTGTCCACTGGCGCGACCTGAGGATCGAAGTGGTGGATATGGACGGCAACCGGGTTGACAAGTTGCTGGTCAGCAAAAAGAATACTCCTGCAAAAAAATGACGAAACCGAGACGGAACGATATTCTCATTCCCTTTGCGACAGTGCTGTCGGATATCATCGCATTGGAATGCGCGTTCCTCCTTTCGTACTGGCTCCGGTTCTATTCACCTTTGACAGAATATTTCGAGGTGACGCTCGGTATCCCGTCATTGAAAAGTTATGTTGTTGCATCGGTCGTATTCATTCCTGTTTTTCTTTTGGTCTTCCGTTCGCGCGCAATGTACGGCACTCGCCGCAACATCCATTTGAGCGATGAATTCTTTGCTCTCGTACGGTTGATCACCGTCGGAATGATGATTATGATGAGCGCGACATTCTTCTACCGCGACTTTTCATTCTCGCGCGGTGTCTTCATCCTGTTATGGCTGACATCGATTACAACCGTGAGTGTCGGACGTTTCATCATCATGCAGATGGAGCAGTCGCTGTATCGGCGGGGCAGAGAATTGAAATCGGTCGTTATCGTTGGTACAAACAAGACTGCGGAACGGATTACACATCTTCTAATAGATCAACCGGTGCTTGGGTACGAAGTGCTGGGATATTACGCCAATCGCCAGGCGGCAAACGATTCCCCTCTCTCCCGATGCAGGTATCTCGGCACCATTACAAAACTTCCGGACGATATTGTACCTCTCCGCATACAAAGCGCATTGATTGCATTGGCGCATAACGAACAGGAGCAATTAATCACTTTGTTGAGAGATACTGAGGGAAAAAATATCGAATTCATGATGGTGCCGGACATCCTTGAACTGATGACGAGCCGTGTTCGCATTCAGGAAATCGAGGGAATACCGTTCATCAAACTAAAAGATATTCCAATGACGACATGGAACAGAATCCTGAAACGAACATTCGATATCATTTTTTCCGGCATCGTACTCCTTCTTGCATCACCTATCATGGCACTTATCGCTATCATTATCAAGATCACATCCCCGGGTCCCGTTTTTTACATCCAGGAACGGATCGGGCTTGACGAGCGGAGCTTCTCACTTATTAAATTTCGTTCCATGAGGACAGACGCCGAGCAGCAAACCGGACCGCTGCGCGCAAAAAAAAACGATAACCGAACTACAACGATTGGAAGAATATTGCGCCGTACAAGTTTGGACGAACTGCCGCAGTTTTGGAATGTGCTGCGCGGCGACATGAGCGTGGTAGGACCGCGCCCAGAACGCCCGTTCTTCGTTCAACAATTTCAAAACAAAATACCGCGGTATTTGGAGCGGCACAGGGTAAAAACGGGAATGACCGGTTGGGCACAGGTAAACGGACTGCGCGGCGATGCACCGATAGAAGAACGAACAAAGTACGATATTTATTATGTCGAGAATTGGTCCCTTGTGTTCGATTTGAAAATTATCTCCAAGACTCTCCACGCCGTGGTTTTCGGCAAGGATGCTTACTGACAAATGATCCCTCTTATCGTTTTTTACATTCACATTATCGGGTTCACATTTGCCTTCACACGGGAGTACCAGCGTGAAGGACTCAGTGGCGGATTTCTGACTCTCGGTTTTTTGGTGCTGATCTTCTCAGTCGGCTGGTCAATCAGTTCATTTGCTTTCAAGTATCTGGTGGATGAAGCAGGATTCGGCATTTGGCTCAATAGAGATGCGCTTTCGCTCCTTGCGTTGAGCGTCGGAGAAGGGTTGTTGTATTATTTTTATTTTGGCAGCGAAAAATCTTCTACAGACAACAACGTAACAAAAGACTCTTCCGTCTCTTTATAAAATCAACTGTTACAAGTTTGCATACTCACCTCGCCTCCCTATACCTCTCCTCCGGTGAAGTAAAGGGAATCATCCCAACGAGGCAAGTTTTTCTTTCAATTGAATGGCAGCAATGGCATACCCACCGTCGTCCGAATCGACCAGGTGGATATGCTCGTTGTTGTAGTCGAACAGCAGGCAGGTGATAAGCGCGCTAGCGGCTGTGTGAATGCCATAGACCAGTTCTCTCTCCTGAAATTTCTTCTCAAGGTATCCGGTCAGCCGTTCACGTTGTTCGGCAGAACCGGAAAGAACCTGCCGCAATTTGTCGTCGAACTTTTTAAAGTCGGTATTCTCGATCAGTCGTTTCTTGTATGTTCCCCAGTTGAGGTTCTTCGTCTTGTAACTTGACCACATGAGAAATTTCCCCAGCAGCACGCCGTACCGTATCTTCAGCCAATAAAAGATCCTGTACATTCTCCCTCTCGAGTACGAGCGAATGCCCGATTCTCCATACAGGAATTTTTCCTCCAGAGACATTGTCAGCAATTGTTCCTGCAGAGGATGGCATTTCGCGTCGTCGCCATAGATCTCGCTGATCTGCCGGATGATATCTCGGTACGTTTTGTTCTTCTGTTCATCGGTCGTACCGAGAGATTGCACGATCAGCGTCACGATCTCGCCATGTACGCTCGGCACATTCTTCCAACGACATTCAAGTCCCGAAAAATCTGCTGTTGCCGCGCCATTATGCTGTACAGTGAATTGCTGTGCCGTTGCCGGATTTTTCAGGCACTCCTCGGCAAATTGTATCCCGCCGCCGTTGAATGCCGCCTGTGCGAACGACTGCGAGAGCCGGCACGGCGCTACCATTACGTTGTATCCCTGCTCGCGTATGTATCGGATAGGAACAATCCCGACACGCAGTTCCATGCCATACAGATCTTTCGCCATTTTTCGTGTGCCAAGGAGCGATTCTTTTGTCTGTTCGATGAGTGATTGCGGTATGCAGACACAAGCGCCGTCCCCGCCGAAGATGAACGGGATGGAAAAATCTTTCTTGTGGTTCAGGATGGCGATGATGGTGGAGGCGCCGACAAGATTCACCTCTTTGTATCGTCCGCTGCGGATCAGTTCGGTGGAATTTTTGATATCGGAGACGGCGACATACCAATCGTCAGGCATTTCCGTGTAGAGCGACGGATCGGAAATGTCTGCAAAGTCTTGGATGGGAGTAAGGTCTTGGTAGAATGAGTCGTTAGCCATATAGCAGTATAACGGGAAAAAGAGAAAAGTAGATTTCGGTTGCTCTCTCTCTTCTGTTTCCAAAAGAGAGTATTTCGGAGAGGGTTATATAAATCAACGATGCACTCATGAACATACACCACCTCTCCCTCACCCTCTCTGCCAGAGGAGGAGAAGGAACAAATTATCCCTTCATCAACCTCATCGCGTCAATCTCTTGTAGTTTGGCGATGATCTCTTGCTGACGTTTGAGAAACGCCATCGTATCCCCGCCGGTGAGCGATGCGTTCTTCATTTGCAGTCGGTTGTCGTTCAGCTCTTTCTCCAATTTCTTCTTCTTCATCGTCTTCACGGCGCCGAGTGCGATCTCGTACAGCCGCGACTCGTGCATTTTACTTCCGATCTCATTCCACCGTTCACTTAATTGATACCGGTTGAACGCAATGTTGGCAAGAATCGACCGTTCCTTCTCATTTTCTACCATCGCGAGAATTTGGTTTACTTCAATCTCGCCATGCTCGTCAAAATAATTGAGCATGGTCAGTGCGATCTTTTGTGCAACGGGATGCGAAAAATCGGAGGGCTGCACGTCGCGGAAAATGAACGGGATCATTTCCCGAGGATCTTCAAAGATAGCAGAAAATAACTCCCGCTCTTCCAGCGGCAGGTCATCCGGAATTGCGGTGGGCTGCTCCGCAGATTTTTCCTTTTCTTCTTCTGCGCGGATTGTTGTAACAAATCGCTCCGGCACACGGCGAGTCATTTTCTCCAACTCACCGTACAATGTCGATTCATACAAATTGTATTTGTCGGCTACCTCTTTGATAAAAAATGTCCGCTTCAATTGATCGGGAATCTTTGCGATTGATTGCACCAATCCCCGCACCGCTTCGGTTCTGCCTTCGGGGGACTCGAATTTTCCTGCGCGCTGGTATTCGTTCGCTTTGTAGTCGATGAACGAGACAGATTTTTTCAGGAACTCTTCAAACGCTTCACCGCCATTCTTCTGCACGAACGAATCCGGATCCTCTCCAGAGGGTAGCTGCACAATGCGCACGTCCAATCCCCCCTCAAGAACAAGATCGAGCCCGCGCATCATTGCATTCGCTCCGGCGGAATCGGCGTCATATACCAGCGTGATATTTTTTGTATAGCGGGAAATCAATTGTACTTGCTCCGTTGTCAATGCAGTGCCGCTCGATGCAACGATGTTCTTCGTCCCCGCCTGAAAAACGGAAATAAGGTCAGCATACCCTTCCACCATCACGACAAAATCACGGTGGCGGATCGTTTCTTTCGCTTGCGACAATCCATAGAGTACTTTGCTTTTGTGGTAGATTGGTGTTTCGGAAGAGTTGATATACTTGCCGAGGTTGTCATCCTCATACAATTTGCGCGCACCGAATGCAATCACTCGTCCTGTAGTGTTGAAGATCGGGAACATCGCCCTGCCGCGGAACGCATCGTAGTATGTTCCGTCATCCCGTTTCCGCACCAAACCTGCTTTCTCCAGTGTTTCCACGGGGATCCCTTCTTCTTTTGCTTTTGTGATGAGGGCATCCCAACTCTTCATCGAATAACCCAATCCGAATGTTGTTATCGTCTGTCCTGTAAATCCGCGTTTGCGAAAATAGTCGAGTGCAAATTCTCCTTCGGTTGTTTTGGTGAGATTGTTATAGAATGTGCGTGCTGCAAACGACATGATGTTATATAGTTTCTCTGTTTCGCTTGCGGATTCGTATGCTTCCTCAGTTCGTGTAATGGCAATGCCGGCGCGTTCAGCCAATGTTTCCAGTGCTTCTACATAACTCGCTTTGTCGTATTCCATCACAAACTTCACCACATCGCCGCCGCGGTGGCAGCCAAAACAATAGAACATCTGCTTGGACGAACTGACGGAGAACGACGGTGTCTTCTCATTATGGAACGGACAAAGTCCGAGATAATCTTTTCCCCGTTTCTTCAAACGGACGATGGAACCGATGTACTCAACTATATCGGTCGCATTCCTGATCTGATCGATGGTCTCTTGCGGTATGCGCATGAAGCAATGTAGAAAAAAATGACCCCGCTTACAATCTCACAGAGGAATCAAACTGAACCTCGTCAGACTGTTGTTGTAAAAAATATTTTACAATTGTCTTGCCTCTTTTGTGATACTCTCTTATACTTACTCACCACAATTAAAATTAAACAAACAATAATAAAGGGGGTGGAATAATGCTTAAACATTTTCTTACAATAGCGCTATGCGTTGTCGTAACAAGCGCGGTTTGTGTAAGTTCTGCCGCAGCACAATCGCTTCCTAAAAAAACTCACAGCCACGAAGTGCCGTTAGACAGCGCAAAGAAATTCATCAAGAATCTTGAAAAAGACGCGATACAAATGAAAACTAAAGGAGGGCTGTTTTACCGAGAAATATTTGATAGAATCCTTGCACAAAAAGGTTGCATTGGAATCCGTTATTATTACGCAAAAATGGACGATGGTAACCCTACACTTGTAATTGTCGGCGTGGATAGTACGGGAAAAGATATGAGTAAAGGAATAACCGCAGAACAAGTCACGCCTTGTCCACCATATTGTGATGAGACGACCACACTATTAAATAAATGATAAAAAATTTCCCTTTTTGGGGTTATGTGGCTTTGCTCTCCTATCTAATTCCACCGATTGTTGGCTTCAATCGGTGGAAAACACTTAATTCTTATTCAAAATTCTTCTCTGTTTTCTGTTTATTTAGCTTACTTTATGTTGCAGTAGAACATGTTCTCGCGATGCACAAGACCCACAATCTTACCTTTGCAGACTATTTTAGATTGACTGAATTTGAAACTATTATTTTTGGGGCTTGACTAGCAGAGAGTAGTAAAATATCTTGTAAGTCAATGCCACAGAATAAGTTGAGTAAATACAAGCAGAGAAAAATTATTTTCTGCTTTTCCAATGAGTTGACAGCAGTGCAAA
>JBFMFY010000048.1:0-24732 GCA_040751955.1 Bacteroidota bacterium | reverse complement strand
CGCAAAATTTATTTACTGAATTTCTGAAACTTTCAAAAGCGATCACAATCATCGCCGGCGGAGTCGAGGAAGCGGAAAATTTCGGAATCTATAATTCTGCATTTCTTTTTGAAAACGGAAAGATTCATTCCGTTCATAGAAAAATCTACCCGCCGACTTATGGAATGTTTGAAGAAATGAGGTATTTTAATCAAGGAAAAGACGTACGGGTATTCAACTCCAAATATGGCAAGCTCGGCATCTTGATCTGTGAGGACATGTGGCACGCCTCGCTGCCATACATTCTTGCTCATGATGGAGCCGATGTCATCATCAGTCTTACCGCCAGCCCGACTCGACTTTCTGGCGCTTCAAAAAAATTGACTGTTGCCGAAGTCAACCACGAACAACACCGTGCGTATGCCCGGCTGCTGAGTACCTATGTGATATTTGCAAATCGTGTAGGATATGAAGATGGAATAAACTTTTGGGGCGGTTCACAAATTGTCGATCCAACTGGTTTACCTTTGGTGACCGCGAAAATGTTTGAAGAAGACTTGATTTTCGGAAAAATTGAAGAGCATGCTACCAGACGCGCACGTCGCTTTTCCCGCCACTTTGTTGATGATTCTCCCGAATTCACAATTACTCAGTTAAAAAAATCTTTGAAGCGAAGAGATAAGTGAGTATTTTTGTGATCATTAATTTAATCACAAGGAAGTTTTTATGAATACAGAATATAAAGAACCGGGTCCGGTCTTAGATCATGAAAACCCGTTCGAATCGATGATGCAACGATTTGACAAAGCTGCCGAAATTTTAGGTCTGGAAGACGGCGTGTATCAGTACCTCAAAACGCCGGTCAAACAAGTTACCGTATCCATTCCGATACAAATGGATAACGGCAAGGTTGAAATTTTTGAAGGGCATCGTGTCGTACACAACGACATTCTCGGACCCTCAAAGGGAGGAATACGGTATGCTCCAGATGTAAACATTGATGAAGTGAAAGCGTTGGCAGCATGGATGACTTGGAAGTGTGCGCTGTTGAATGTTCCCTTTGGCGGCGCAAAAGGGGGAGTAAAATGTGATCCCACAAAATTGACTGCAGTAGAACTTGAGAAAATTACTCGGCGCTATACTGCAAATATGATGGAAGTATTCGGCGATGACAAAGACATACCGGCGCCGGATATGAACACGAACGAACAGACGATGGCGTGGATCATGGATACATACTCCATGCACATGCGTAAAACCGTCAGCGGTGTTGTAACCGGTAAACCGCTGCTGATCGGCGGCTCGCTCGGTCGGCGTGAAGCAACTGGACGCGGCGTCATGATCGTTACGCTGGGGGCAATGGATAAACTCGGTATGAAAGCGAAAGATACATCTGTCGTTGTTCAGGGTTTCGGCAATGTCGGTTCGACCTCCGCACAATTGCTTCGCGAACAAGGATGTAAGATCGTCGGTATCGGTGATGTGACCGGCGGTTACTACAATAAACGGGGAATTGACATTCAGAAAGCATTGGAGTATGTGAAGCAGAATAAAACGTTGAACGGATTTACCGGTGCAGAAAAAGTGACACAGTCTGAACTGCTTGAATTGGAATGCGACGTGCTTGTTCCTGCTGCAAAAGAAGATCAGATCACTCACAAGAATGCTTCAAAGATTAAAGCAAAAATTATTGCCGAGGGGGCAAACGGTCCCACGACGGCAAAAGCAGATCCGATCCTGAATGAGCGAGGTATTGTCGTCATTCCTGATATTCTTGCGAACGCCGGCGGCGTGACGGTGTCATACTTTGAATGGGTGCAAAATCGTGTTGGGTATTACTGGTCGCTTGATCGGGTGAACAGACGATTGGAACGCATGATGAAAGCATCGTTCGATAATGTGTACGATACCGCTTCAAAACACAAAGTTGCGTTGCGTATCGGTGCGTACATTGTGGCGATCGATAAAGTTGCAAAGACTCTCAAAATTCGCGGAATCTATGCTTGATGAAGAGACAGGTTCAGTTCATATCGGTTCTTATTGTTGTTGGCTCGATATGTTTTGCGACTGATACCAAAGTTCCCTCATCGCATCGCAGTATTTTACAGCGTTTGGCACATTCCGCGTTGATTATGGCTGTGGAAGAGAATCAATCGTCTTCTTTCACAGCCGTTTCATTTCTTACCGATACCACAGGTGTGCAATCGGTTGTTCGCAACGACCTGATCAATGCGTTGACATCCAGACGTATTTCCGTACACACCAATGTTTTATCCGCCGATACATTGATTCAGTGTTCGGTGCAGGATCCTTCTCTGTTGTACGGTACAGTATTTACAGAGTCTCTGTTTGGCGCCCGAAAAGTCGAACGCACGCTGTCGTTAACGCTGCAGATCATTTTCTCATCACAGAGCAATGGCGCAGTTTTCTATTCTAATAAATTTAGTATGTCACATACCGACACGGTACTATATTCTGAAATTCAGAATCTGGATGATGAGTCGTTGCATCTCAAAACGCTGTCACAGCCGCAGCCTTCATTGTTTGATTCATTTCTCGAACCGGTTATCGTTACTGTTGCATCTGCAGTTGCAATTTACCTTTTCTTCACTATTCGCAGTTAAGGGGAAAGTATTTGGATAGATCGTCGAAGAGAGCAATTGCAGGAATACTTGTTGTTACATTGTTGACCCTTGCCGAATTGATTCTTGACCGTGTCAACAAGATAGTCCCTCCTCCACTTTCTAAAATCATTGAACGTCCGGTTTACCGGGCGACGTTCATGGCATTCGGAGACATCAATCTCGGCAGGATGATCGGTCAACGTATATTGAAAGGAGATATCGACTTTCCGTTTCAAAAGATCAACCTTTCCGAGGATTCCGCAGACATTATTTTTGCAAACCTTGAATCTCAACTCTCAGACCAAAATGGAGAAACAGTCAATAAAAAAAGCAACATCGTGTTCACCGGTCCGCCGGAAGGGGCACAGTCGCTGCGGAATGCAGGGATAACAGTTGTATCAACTGCAAATAATCATGCTTTGGACTATGGAAACAGTGCGCTTCGTGAGACGATTGATCTGCTGAGATCAGAAAACATTTTTCACGTTGGAACGTCTAAATCCCTAAAAAATTTGTATCAGCCGCTAATCATCGAGAAAAACAACATAAAATTTGCTATCTTTGCAGTAACATCGTTCGTCAATTTCAATCCAAAACGATGGATGGAGACCGTAGCGGCAACCGACACAGTCAGATTGAAAGAGGAAATTGACAAAGTACGAGAGAGCGTGGACATCATAGTGCTCAGTTATCATGGCGGGGTAGAATACACTTTGCGTCCCGTAGAACCGACCAGACGGTTTGCCGATTGGTGCATTAAGAATGGCGTCGATCTGTTCATCGGTCATCATCCGCATGTGTCATTCGGAGTTCAAAAGAGATCGGACAAGTTCATCGTTCATTCACTTGGCAATTTTGTTTTCTTCCAGCCCCAGCATTATTGGACGCAGAGAAGTTACGGCATAAAATTTTGGTTTGAAAAACAAGATTCATCAGTAGCATTTGGAATTGAAAAGTTTATTCCGCTCAAAGTGGGACTTCAGACTGAACGATTGATTGACACGACAGAGATAAAGAAATTAAGATACAGAACCCAGCAACTTTCAAATTTCGATTTATCAACTTATTGGAATTAATGTGAAGAGAAGTACTTTATTGGTCATTGCAGTAGTAATTTCATCCTTTTTCATCTCGTGTTCTTCAACAAAAGAGATCGAAACACTCCCTGCGGATGTGCGATACCAGCGAGCCAAAGCATTCTATGATGATGAAAACTACCTTGAGGCGATGGAAGAATTCAAGATCGTTATCGTTCAGTATCAAGGAAGCGAGTATGCCGATGATGCGCAATTTTATCTTGCAGAATCGCGATTCAAGAGGGGAGAATATATTCTTGCTGCGGCAGAATATGATAATCTGATCAGGACGATGCCATCAAGCCCTTTTGTGTCCCTCTGCCGATACAAAAAAGGATTGGCGCATTATTTACTTTCACCCAAAGCGCAGCTAGATCAGAAGTACACCAAGTTTTCCATCGACGACTTCCAGACCTACATTGAATATTCGCCGACGGATTCGATGGTGAACGATGCTGAGGCAAAGATCAATGAAATGACAGACCGGCTGGCAAGAAAAATATTCGAGAGTGGAAAATTGTATTACAGACTTGAATACTACCGTGCATCGATTGTGTATTTCAACAAAGTCATTTCCGAATATAACGATTCACAATTTACCGACGATGCGATGCTGTGGAAGGCGCGATCTTTAAAAGAGAGGAAAGAGTTTGATGCTGCCATGAGTTCATTGATAGAATTGAGAGCGAAATATCCTGGCACCGAACTTGAACCCGATATACGGGAATTATTAACAGAAATTGAATCGGGGAAAGCCGAATATCAGAAAGAACAGGAAGCGAAACTGATACAAAAAAATGGATAGTCAACTTCCACTCAAACCTCATCAAGCAAGCATGACGCAATTGGTACTGCCGAACGATACCAATCAATTGGGTAATTTGCTGGGAGGAAAATTGATGCACTGGATCGATCTTGTTGCAGCAATTGCTTCTGCGCGGCACTCAAAGCATGTATGCGTGACGGCGTCGGTTGATGAATTGAATTTTCTCCATCCCATTAAAACTGGCGAAGTTGTAACGCTGCAGGCATCCGTCAATAGAGTCTTTCGCACATCCATGGAAGTGGGGGTGAAAGTTTTGTCTGAAAGTATGCTCACCGGCGTCATTCGTCACGCAAACACCGCGTATCTGACGTTTGTAGCGCTTGATGCAAATGGAAAGCCGGTTAGCGTCCCTCAAGTGAAACCGGAAACTGACGAAGAACATCGTCGTTTTGCCGACGCATTGATTAGGCGCGATCAACGGTTGGAACGGCGAAAAAAATTATTACACACATAGCATCGTGCCGACCGTACGAGGAGATTTTCGATTATTTCCGTTAGCATCACTTATCGGTCTCATGATCGCAGCGCAACCGTTCATCTTTTCCCAACACCAATCAACGCCGACACTTTCACGAGTACAAGAGTGTACACTCGATTCAAAAATTCATTTTCCGGTATTTGTACATTCGGCTTCCAGACAGCATAGAGATATTGTCTATTTTGATGCAGGTTTGAAAAATATTTCGATGGTGCGTTATCAATTCAACGGAATCTATGGACAATCCTTTGTGATTGATACGATTACTGTCGTGTCATCAATGTCGGCGGGAGATATCAACAACGACGGTTTTGACGATATTGTTGTTGTGCAAAGAGAGTACAGCAGAGTGATTCTGTTTATCAGCAATAAAAATGATTCGATATACCGACGCCAATATTTTACAGTCGGCTTTTATCCTGAGCAAGCGTTGATTGAAGATCTTTCAGGAGATGGAAATAACGATATTATTGTTTATGGGAAATTGTCATCCGGCATCAGTGTCATTCGTGGGAGGGGAAGCAGTGTTTTCAACGAAGCAAAAACTATTTTTCCGGATGTCCCGATCAGTTCGTTCTCAGTTATCCGATTGAATGGAGACGACATTCCGGATGTTGTTGTTCATAACTGGCTGACCAACGAAGACATTTTTTATTTTGGTCTTGGCGGGCTCCAATTTTCAGAACAGGCTGCACTTTCGTACGGCGCCGATTCGACTGCAACACTATTTGAGGATGTCAACAACGATAACATCACGGATGCAATTGTTACATCTACACAATATCAATCGTTGCTGGTGTACCATAGCGATGGTTTGGGCAATTTCACAAGAGAGCAAAGTGTTTCACTGATGGGAACGGCATCTTCACTGCAGCGAACCGCATTCACAAAAGGTTCAGTGCCCGATATTTTGCTTTCCAATACCGATACACAACAGTTTTCGGTACTGTTAAACAAACAAGATGGCACATTTTACGATGAGATCGTATTCGGGATACCGTATCTTCGGTACTCAATTTTCAGCGAGGATATTAACGGCGATGGTTTTACCGATGTGATTTGCTTTGATAAAGACTCGTCGCGGTACAGGATTTATTGGAATCAATCAACTGTTTTACCCGATTCTTTCCCGGCAGCATTTGCTGCCGGGAAAGATCCGAATAACATATTTGTTTCCGATATTGACGCTGATGGATTTGACGATATTATTGTGAGCAATAGAGGATCGCACACCGTTTCGATGCTATTCGGTTCGGTACAAGGACTTTCAAGCCAGATATCGTTTGAAATTCCGGATTCTCCGTCATCGGTCACTCTCTATGCAAAAACTGATTCATCGTTAACGCTTATTACTTCTCATGGCGAAGAATCTAAAATTGGGGTAACGACGGTGTTGTATCAAAGAAATCCATTCTTTTCACTCTACGATGAAATAGAATCATATACAATTACATTAGCGGGCAAGCCGTCTCATATTCTTCCCGATATTTCGCTCAACAATACCTCTCTCTCGCTGTATGCTTTCCTGCGCGGACAAACAAATGCAATAGTATTCTACCAACAGTTGCAGGGCACACAGTTTATCGCAAAAAGTCTGACACCGCTCATTCCTTCGAGAATCATGTTTGCGACGATCAGCGATTTGAACGGTGACGGTTACACTGATCTTGTGTACATCTACAACGATAAGCGGGTAGGGAAAGATCTTATTGGCGCTACACTGAATGACGAAAAAGGAGGCTTCACCGGAAGTACGTACACTATTACATTGCCGGATACCGGACACAGACGTTCGTATCTCTGGGTGGAAGATTTGAATGCAGATCAAAAAGCGGATTACGTTTTCTATTCCTATCCTGAAAAGAGCCTGTACGTTGTCCTTGCGCAACGGAACGGAGATTTTACTGATCTAGTGAAGATTGAAAGCAATGTGTCGCTTTCGCATCAGGATCAATTAAAGTTCTACGACATGAATGGCGATGGTATCGAAGACCTTGTCTATGTGGATTCGGAATTACCGTCCGTCAACGTCTTGAGAAGTAAAGGGAACGGCACTTTTTATCCCAAACAGAAAATTCAGGATTTACCCGCAGACATACCGTTTTCTTGCGGAGATGTAAACGGGGATGGAATTCCGGATGTCATTATTCCATTGCAGAAAAAAAATTGTGTCGAAGTTCGGTATGGCAAGAAATTTTAATACAGGAATCGCTCTTCTTTTTTTCATCATCGCATTCACTCGCGCACAGGATGTAGGTGGAAAGTGTGGCACATTTCGATACGTGGAAAGATTACATCAAAAAGAGAAACCGGGCATTGATCTTGTATCAGTTGACCGTGAAGTGCTTGCGAAGAGCGAGTTGACATCCAGCGGTAAATTCAGAGTTCATTACGACACATCGGGCTTCAATGAACCGGCAATGCTTGATCCACAAGGGAACAGGATTCCCGGTTCATACAGAAATTACATTGATACTTTAAAATATTTTCTTGATTCCGTCTGGCGTGCAGAAATTGATGCATTCGGCTTCATTCCGCCGCCAAGCGATGATACACGGGGCGGTGGACCTGAGTATGACGTTTATGTAGTTCAATTTGGAGGGGGGACATTTGGCGAAACAGTAATTGAGGATTTTGAAGTCGGTCCTATAAAACCTAATCGGCAACGTACAACGTACATACGGATCGAAAACGATTTTGCCGGATATCGTACTAAACGGGATTCGGCAATTGCGGTAACATGTGCGCACGAGTTTCACCATGCTATACAGGTCGGCGGTTCGGGATTATGGGACCAGAAAGATTTTTATTTCTATGAGATCTGTGCACAGGCAATGGAGCCGACCGTTTTCCCGCATGTCAAAGATTATTTCCTCGACTTGAAACCGTATTACAGTCAAATTTCGACATGGAGTTTGTTTAAATTAAATACGCCGGGATATGAACGCGCTATTTGGGGACATTTTTTAATTCGGCGCTACGGTCCGGGAATTATGAAGCAGATCTGGGATGAGATGAAAACAAAGCGTCCGGTAAGTGCATCACAATCAGCGCTGAACACATTCTCAACATCACTTGAGAGAGAATTCAACGAATTCTCCATTTGGAATTTTTATACCGGATTATTTGCTGACAGTACCCGTTACTTTCCCGACGCAAAATTGTTTCCGCCGCTTGGCATAAGCGGTACGGTTACATTGGCATCAAACGCGCATCTCTTTGATCAATCGGCAACATCATTTACTGCGCATTATTTTACTGTTCGATCAGGCAATGATTCCGTTTTCTTTTCGGTCACTAATACAGATTTCAATGATGCAAACACCGACGCATTTGTACCATTCCCGTTTCAATTGCGTGTTGCACCATTTCAGTTTGATGGGTCAACAAAAATTTACAATGATGTGCATGCAAAACTTTCCGTCAGCGATGCGACCCATTGGAAATACAATTCATTCATCAGAACCGGTGTTGTGCCTCAAAAACCTGTGCCTGCTTTTCCAAATCCTTTCAATCCGTTTGCTTCATCATTATTTTTATCCACCGAAGGACTGAATCCGGACAATTCGACTGCACTGTCTATTTATTCGGCATCCTTGGATCTTGTGTATTCTAAACCTGCTCAATTCACTTTTTTTTCTGGCACATTATATGCACAATGGAATGGCAGAGATGATAAAGGTAATGTGGTTCCGTCAGGCATTTATGTCTATGTTTTGTCGAAAGGGAGTCAGACCATCAAAGGAAAATTTGCGGTAATTCGATGAAAAAAGTGACTTTAAAGTCTGATTATGTTTCTAAAGTGTACGCGCGGAAGGTTATTTTTCAGAATGTCACCTTTTCAGTTTCTCAAGGCTCATCGTTTGCAATAACGGGAAAAAACGGTTCAGGAAAGTCAACTTTGATAAAAATTTTGTGTGGATTGTTGAGTCAGACAAAAGGAGCAGTCTCCTTGAATATTGAAAATGTTGCAGTGAAACCAGAGAATTACTATCCTCACATCGGACTCGTTTCACCGTACTTAAATTTGTATGATGAGTTTACCGGGGAAGAAAATTTGGCACTGATTCAGAAAATTCGAGGCTTAGATTCAGATACGTTGGCACGTACAATCGACTTGTTGAAAGAGTTTAATATCTTTGATCATCGAAAAAAAGAAGTTCGATTTTATTCATCAGGTATGAAGCAGCGGCTGAAATATTGTGCTGCACTGTTGCACGAACCTTCAGTGTTATATCTCGATGAGCCGACTGCAAATCTGGATGAGATGGGGATTGCAATCGTTCGCGATGTTATGAAAAGACAAAAAAAAGCAGGTGTGCTGGTCTTTGCAACGAATGAGTATGATGATCTGAAATTCGCCGATTCTGTGCTTAATCTTGATGAATTGGATAAAGGATAAAATAGTAGTAATTTAAGCCATGGTAACGAACATTCCATATCAGATCTTTGTCAAGGAAGTAGTATCCGAATTTCGAACCCGGTACGCTCTCAATGCACTGCTGATGTTTGTTGTTACCACCCTTTCCATGATTGTCTTTTCGCTGGGGGACAATTCAGTTTCATACGAAATTCTCTGCGGAATGCTCTGGATCGTAATTTTTTTCAGTGCAATGTCGGGTCTCTCTCGGACATTTGTAACGGAAGAAGAACGAGGAACCTCATTGACGCTTCGACTGTTGACAAAGGCAGCAAATGTCTATGTGGGGAAGTTACTGTATAATACTGTACTTATCACCTCGCTTTCTATTTTTATCGCACTGCTGTTCCAATTGGTAATTGATGAATTTCAGATTCAAACTCAATCAATATTTTGGGTAACAATAATTTTAGGAAGCATCGGATTGGCTGCAGCATCCACCATTCTGGCGGCGATCATTGCCAAAGCAAACACGAAAGGAACTCTGTTTCCAGTCATCGCATTTCCGATCCTGCTGCCTGTATTGCTCGAATGCATACACGCTACGGTCCTTGCTGTTGAAGGGGCGTTCTTTGTTGAAGCGATTAAAGATTTTCAAATTTTAATCTCCTTTATTGTGGTTATGATCGTTGCATCTTTTATGGTCTTCGACTTTGTTTGGAACGACTGATATGAATACTCTGATAAAAATTCTCATTTCAACTCTCATCACTGCTGTGATCATCCTCGGTATTTCCATCCCAACCGTGAATGGCGCACAGGGATTCTTTCAATTTCCATTTATTCCCGGTCTGGAAGAGAAGGCACGCAATATCTTTTTCCATGTTCCAATGGCGTGGACTTCTGTGCTGGCATTTTTAATGGCGTTATATTACGGAATCCAGTACCTACGGACAAAAGATATGGATTATGATCTTCGCTCAGTCTCGTCTGCCGGTTTGGGACTGATGTTCTGCATACTCGCCACCGTCACCGGATCCATCTGGGCGAAATTTAATTGGGGATCATTCTGGAACTGGGATCCGAGAGAGACATCGATATTCATCCTGCTGCTGATCTATGGAGCGTATTTTGTGCTTCGATCAGCGGTGGAGGATGATGAGAAGAGAGCAACACTATCATCTGTGTATTCGATTATGGCTGGTGTGACCGTTCCCTTTTTCATTTTCGTGATGCCGCGAATCATGTCCGGTTTGCATCCGGGATCGCTCGGCGATGAGCAGGGAAGCGGTCCGGTGCTGGAAATGAAAATGTCTCCCAACATGAGAGTGATATTCTTTGCATCCCTGATCGGATTTACACTGTTGTATTACTGGATGTACTCGCTGCGTATCCGCGCAGCCCGAATTGAAAAACAAATTCAAACAGTTGAGTAACCATTATGGAACAATTTCTTCACGACAACCAACTCTATATTGTTTTGATCCTTGTTTTGACGATCTGGTTCGGATTTCTTTTTTATATGTTCCGACTCGATGCGAAGATCAAAAAACTGGAAGAGAGTTTAAGAAAATAGGAGAATCATTATGAATGCAAAAATAATCAGCGGTGTCGTCATCATCGTGGCGGCATTGGTCTTCGGTGCGATGACCTTTATCGACAGCAATATCGAGTACACCGATTTTACAAAAGCGCAGGCTGTTGCAAAAAAAGTTCAAGTCAAGGGGAAATGGCTTGCTGAGAAAGAAACAAATTTCAACGCATCAACATCACAATTCACGTTTTACATGGTTGACGACAACAACAAGGAATGCAAAGTTGTGCTGGACGGCGGCAAACCGAACAACTTTGAGATCGCAACCGAAATAGTAGCCAAAGGTCGGTTCAAAGACGGATATTTCCATGCAAACGAAGTTCTCACGAAATGTCCCTCGAAGTACGAAGGCGACGGAACTGCCGTAAAGAAGAGTCTATAATATGCTCGGTGCAATTTTAGTTAAGATAACATTTGCCGCAGCAATCGCTGCGACAATTCTCTATATCCTTCAGCACAGAAAAGCAAGCGAGGATATTCTTCGTCTCGCCCGCTTATTTTATTTTGGATCGGTGGCTGGAATCCTTTCAGTTGCAGGATTGCTTCTGTATTACATTCTGACACATCAATTCCATTATTACTATGTCTGGAGTTACAGCTCAACCGATCTCCCTCTCTCGTTGCTTATATCCACATTGTATGCGGGACAGGAAGGAAGTTTTCTTCTCTGGGCGCTCTTTACAGGAATCATCGGGGTTTTCTTGCTCCGATATTCTTCGAAGAAAGGATATGAACCGGAGCTGATGTCGGTTTACACGGCGATCTTTACGTTTCTCATTCTCATGCTCGTTGTGAAGAACCCCTTTAAATTCATTTGGGAACAATTTCCCGATGAACTGTTAAAGGTTGGTGTCGCTCCGACCGATGGGACGAATTTTATGTGGATCGATCAGGCGCGCGGTTTGTGGTCGCAAATTCCGGTGGAAGGGAAGGGATTGAATGCATTGCTGCAAAATTATTGGATGGTGATTCACCCTCCGATTTTGTTCATCGGTTTTACTTCGATGTCGATTCCCTTTGCGTATGCGGTTGCAGGATTGTTGAAGAGAGATTACGTGAGTTGGATACGAGTAGCAACACCATGGACAGCATTCGGCTCGCTTGCACTTGGAACGGGAATAATCCTCGGCGGGTATTGGGCGTACGAAACTCTCGGATGGGGCGGTTATTGGGGCTGGGATCCGGTTGAAAATTCTTCGCTCGTCCCGTGGCTGGTCTGTGTCGCATCGATCCATACGATGCTTGCCCAACGAAAGAACGGCAGTTACATCAAAACGAATTTTATTCTCAGCATGTTCTGCTTCATTCTTGTTCTCTACTCAACATTCCTCACGCGCAGCGGCGTACTGGGCGAGACGTCGGTGCATTCATTTGTCGATCCGGGCATGTGGGTGTACTGGCTGTTGTTGATAGTAATCGGAACATTTGTGTTTGTTGGATTTGGATTGTTGGTCAAACGTTGGAAAGAAATACCAGTTGCTCCCGTTGAGCATACGTTCATATCCCGTGAGTTTGCACTGTTCCTCGGCGCCTCAGCGCTTGTCTTTGTATCAATCTTTATATTGATAGGAACATCATCTCCCATCATTACAAATATTTTCAAGGGTAAAACTTCCGCAGTCGATCCATCCTTCTATGTGACTACGACATTGCCGCTCGGAGTAGCTATTGCGCTTCTTTCCGGACTTGGACAAATTTTGTGGTGGAAGAACTCCAAATCAGACGTACTGCTGAAACAATTAATGCTTCCTGCAATACTTGCCTTGATGTTTACCGTTGTAACAGTTTTCTTCGGTGCGACGCATGTTTCTATGATCATCTTTATCTTTTCGTCTGCGTTCGCTCTCTTTACAAATATTCTTGTCGGATACAGGATCATTCAGGGAAATCCGAAAATGGCGGGCGGTGCGATTACACACGTCGGCATTGCACTGATGTTTCTCGGATTTGTCTCTTCAGCAAAATATGACGACGTGAAAACAGTGAATTTAGAACAGGGAAAAGAGGTCGAAGCACTCGGCTATAAATTGAAATATGTCGGTTACGAGCCGATAGCGAGAGGAAGATTTGCATTCAACGTAGAAGTGCAGAAGGATGGAGAAAAGTTCGTCGTATCTCCGGTTATGTTCAAAGAAAGCGAAAACGGTTCATTAATCCGTAATCCCGATATAGTCAACCTGCTAACAAAAGATTTCTATGTTTCCCCACTGTCGCTGGAAGCGGGTGATCAGGAACAGGCTGCGAACGAAATTACGATTAATGAGATTGAACCTCTTGAAATCGCCGGAATGTCGATCCGTTATCTCGGATATGAATTCACCCAATCGAAAGAAAAAGGAAATTATCTTGTTGCAAAATTGGAAGTGACGAAAAACGGCAAGAAGGAAATCGTAATGCCGACCATGCGCAATATGACGGGGGATATTTCGTTCGATCCTGCAAGGCATTCTTCCGGAATTAGTTTTACGATTAAAGCAATGAATCCGACAAAAGACAAGGCACAATCGAGCATTACTCTTGCAGTTGAAGGAATTCATGCTCACGGCGAAATCAAAGAACGGAAGAGCGATACCCTTGTTGTTGAAGCAAGCGTGAAGCCATTCATCAATCTTGTCTGGATCGGGACATTTTCGTTAATCATCGGGTTTGCCATCACGATCTACAGGCGCTGGCAGGAAGCAATGCGAAATGAGGCGTGGAAATAGCGCTAAAATTTTTTCAGTAGAAACAAAAAAGCCCAATGATGATTTGGGCTTTTTTTGTTGGACTCAGAGTCTCGTTCTCCACTCCTGCACAACATTCTTCGATATCTTTAACACACCGCGTTCAACTCTGCTCGGAATCGGATCGGGATAATATTTTTGACAGCAGGCATATGCTTCTAAACTCTCCATATCCCAGTAAGAAGGGCATGAAGCGCAATGGATTGTTTTTCCTTCCAGATAAAAATCGTCTGAGCGGCACGACTCGCTAATGCTCATTGCTGTGACGATCTTTCCGCGCGGAGAAATATAAGCAATGACAGGCACCGTTTGTTTTCCTTCCGGATCGTTGAAACGGATGATGCCATGTTTCGTTACTGTTTCCACATCAATGATAATATCATTTCCGTCAATCTGCGCATTTGTTTTGAAACTCTTTATCTGCCCCTGTCCAGGGTTTGTTCCATAGCCCACAGATGGCTGGTCCGATATCACGGGATGATAATTTCTTGTCAATGTCAGTCCGTAGTACACTAAACCCGCGACCAACACGCTTATAAGAATAATTTTAGAAGTTGCCGATGATTTCTTTGGAGCAGCGACTTTGTTTTCATTAATAGATGCGCTGATGGGATTGCCGCAATTAGTGCAAAATTTTTGCGCATCTGAAACTTGCGCGCCGCATTGTGAACAGATCATACAATTTCCTTTCTACATCATAAAAGAAAAAATAGATGGAACGCCAAGAGGTTCAATGCTGTAAAACGGTTCGCCATATTCAACATTGATCAGACTCCCAAAGTGCCTGTCTCTGGCATAAATAGATTCGAGAAACAATTTGGACGAAAGGATGGTCTCCCGTTCCTTACTTTTTGGGTTATAGAATTGTGATTCGAATGCCCGAAGGGATTCTTTCTTCTTCTCATAGACATCAGATACGTCAACGATAAATGAGGGTTGAAATTCATACTTCTGCATGTATTGATAATATTTCTTCGGTCTGAATGGAGATTGTTTCTTTCCTTGATAAGCAGTAGGAATTTTTTCCAAACCCGCGTAAAACCATGCTTCCTTTGCTATGTGGTGGCAATGAACATGATCCGGATGCCGCTCTTGCCAGTGGGGAATAAGAAGAACCTCCGGCTGGAAGTGCCGGATGACCTGAATGATCTTTGTGATATTTTTTTTGGTTACTTCTATGCCGCCGTCCGGCAATCGTAAATTCATCCTCGCGGTTATTCCGAGAATCCGGGATGCTTTTTCTGCTTCTTTTTTCCGTATCTCGCGCGTGCCGCGTGTCCCGAGTTCACCTTCAGTAAGATCCAGTATCCCGACTTTGTGATTATGTTGTATCAGTTTAGCAACTGTCGCAGCACATGCAAGTTCAATATCATCAGGATGTGCAGCGATGGCAAGAAGATCGAGTTTCATAATCAACTTTATTGTGTATGTGTCATTAGAATATAACGAAGGTTTTCTTTATTCGCACTCTTTTGGTTATATTCCTGTATGGAAAATGTTGACACGTCAACTCATAGGGAAAAAATTCTTTCCGTTACCGACATTACCCGCCAAATAAAAGGGGTGCTGGAATTGGGTTTTCCCAATATCCTAGTGCAAGGAGAAATATCGAATTTTAAACTTCATACGTCCGGACATCTTTACTTTACACTGAAGGACGAAGGATCTCAAATCTCTGCTGTCATGTGGAGAAGCAGAGCAAATCAATTGCTCTTTAAGCCGACGGACGGAATGAAAATCATTGCCCGCGGCAATATATCCGTGTACGAACCGAGAGGAAGTTATCAACTCGATTGTATCCAGATTCAACCGGTCGGCGTAGGTGAATTGCAGCAGGCATATGAAAGGCTGAAGCAAAAACTTTTTGATGAAGGTTTGTTCGATGATGAACATAAAAAGCCATTGCCCGAATTTCCGATGCGGATCGGCATTATTACCTCGCCAACCGGCGCGGCAATTCGGGACATTATCTCAGTTTTATCCCGTCGTATGCCGGCGGTTGAAGTCACACTTGTTCCGGTAAAAGTACAAGGAATTGGGGCCGCAGAAGAGATTGCCGAAGCGATTAATGACCTGAACGATCTGAAATCGGTTGATGTAATCATTATTGGCAGAGGAGGTGGTTCGCTGGAAGACCTCTGGGCATTCAACGAAGAAATTGTTGCACGCGCTGTTTTCCGATCAAGAATTCCTGTGGTAAGTGCAGTTGGGCATGAAATAGATTACAGTATCAGCGATTTTGTAGCCGATTTACGAGCTCCCACACCATCAGCCGCGGCGGAACTGGTCGTGAAGCATAAAAATGAACTGATTGAACTTATACGCAATTTTTGCTATACTATGAGTAGTTCAATGGAAAATTCAATCAATTCACACCGACAAACCATCGAAACACTCGTCCATAGTTACTCATTCAACCGTCCGCAAGATTTGCTGCGGCAGCGAAGTCAGGGGGTTGATGAATTGACCCGGAGACTTGAACAATCCGTAACGCATTACGTTCAGTTGACAAGACAAAATCTTCAATCGCTTTCAATGAGAATTGAATCGTTAAATCCCCGCCTTGTACTCAAACGGGGTTATACGATTGTACGACAGAATGGTGTTGCCGTTTCCTCCGTAATGCATCTTCAAGAAAACAAAGAAGCGGATATTGAATTTTCAGACGGTCAATCAAAAGTAACAATTGACCACAAGATAGTATTTAACGATGGCAAAAAAAGAAAATAAAAATAGTTTTGAAAGTTCATTGAAGAGATTGGAAACAATCGTTGCTTCACTGGAACAGGGGGAAGTTTCCCTTGAAGATTCATTGAAAATGTTTGAAGAGGGAATTCAACTTTCCAAAGAGTGCCTTCATACACTGAGCAGAGCCGAATTGAAGGTGAAGCAATTGACCAAAGACCTTAATGGCAAGTTTCAACTGACAGACTTTGAAGAACAATGACAGAACCAAGTTATAAATATCTCAATTCAATAAATCTCCCCAAAGACCTTCGCACCATTGATGTTCAGCAGTTACGCGAAGTGTGCAAAGAAGTGCGCGATTTCCTCGTTGATTCTGTTTCAAAATCAGGCGGACATCTCGGCGCCGGGCTGGGTGCAGTAGAACTCACTGTTGCTTTGCATTACGTCTTCAACACACCCGAAGATAAACTCGTTTGGGATACCGGTCATCAGGCGTATCCGCACAAAATTCTGACCGGAAGAAAAGAAAGACTCGAAACCATTCGCCAATTAGGCGGACTCAGCGGATTTCTACGTCGCAATGAGAGTGAGTATGATACATTTGGTGCCGGGCATGCAAATACTGCAATCTCAGCCGCATTGGGAATGGCGGTAGCGCGCGACTTTGCAAAGAAAGATTTCAAAGTTGTCGCAATTGTTGGCGACGGTTCGTTGACAGGCGGTATGGCGTATGAAGGATTGAACAATGCCGGTCTCCTGAAAAAGAATATGATTGTCATTCTTAACGACAACCACATGGTGTCGTTGTCGTCGAATAATCCGACATTATGGTCCTTGCACGATTATTTTTCGGAAGTGCTGACGCATCCTTCATACAATAAATTCAAAGCAAACGTGTGGGATTTAACCGGTAAACTCGATGCATTCGGCGACCGCTTGCGCACTGTTGCAAGCAAAGTGGAAAAAGGTGTGAAAGCAGTGGTCACGCCGGGAATGTTATTCGAAGCGCTCGGATTTAGGTACTTCGGTCCCTTCAACGGGCACAACGTTGTAAAGCTGGTTGAGATACTTCGTCATGTAAAAGATATGCCGGGACCAATACTGCTCCATGTTATTACTGAAAAGGGGAAAGGATACGAACCGGCTGAGAAAGATGCATCAAAACTCCATGGTGTGACACCATTTGATAAAATCACAGGAATATCTCCCAAATCAAACGGTCCGCCTGCATTCACAAAAATATTCGGCAATGCTATGGTCGAAATTTGCAGAGAGAATCCTAATGTTGTCGGAATTACCGCTGCGATGCCCGATGGAACCGGACTCGACATCCTTCAAAAAGCAATGCCGGAAAAATTCTTCGACGTCGGGATTGCAGAACAGCATGCAGTTACATTTGCTGCCGGTATGGCTACGGAAGGATATATTCCTGTTTGTGCTATTTACTCTACCTTTTTACAGCGAGCATTTGACCAAATCATTCATGATGTCTCGTTGCAGGATTTGCATGTCGTGTTTGTGATGGACAGGGGAGGTCTTGTTGGTGCCGATGGACCGACACATCATGGTGCATTAGATCTTTCGTACCTCCGATGTATTCCTAAGATGGTGTTGATGGCTCCCAAAGATGAAAACGAACTTCGTGACATGCTCTTTACTGCGGTGGAATATAAAAAAGGACCGATTGCACTTCGATATCCTCGTGGAAACTGCACAGGCGTGCCTTTAAAAGAAAAATTTGACGCCATTCCGATTGGTAAAGGGGAAACATTGCGTGCCGGTCAGGATGTAGCTATCCTTGCCATTGGTACCATGGTTAATCAATCATTGAAAGCTGCTGAGATTCTTGAAAAAGAAGGAATACTTGCTGAAGTAGTAAATATGCGATTTGTAAAACCTCTTGATGAAGAACTCTTGGAAAATATTGCGAACAGGTTTACGGTTATCATTACTGTTGAAGAAAACAGTACGATAGGAGGGTTTGGGTCAGCAGTAACTGAGAAATATGTTGAGATGAACAAGACGCACCTTCATCTAAAATTGCATGGATTACCGGACAGCTACGTTGAGCACGGTTCTCCTTCCGAATTATGGAAATTGACGCACCTTGATGCGGCTGGAATTGCATCAGTTGTCAAAAACTTTTACTTACAGAATTCCCGTCCGAACAGTATCTCCGGACGTAAGGCACAATGACCATGTCAGAATCTACCTTGCAGAAGCCGAGAATCGGTATCGTCGGATTAGGATGGATAGCCCAGGTGTTCCATCTCCCGATATTTTCTAAAATGCAAGATGTAGAAATCACATGCGTGTGCGATCGGGACAAGAACAAAGCACGCGCCCTTGCCGACAAGTATGGCATTTCTCGGTACTACACGAGCTTTGAAGAGATGCTCAAACAAGAAGACATTCATGTAGTCGATATTTGCACCTCAACGGATGCTCATACCGAAGTATCGCTAGCGAGTCTTGAAGCAAAGTGTGATGTCTTTGTGGAGAAACCAATAGCACGCACGTTCAGTGAAGCTTCAATGATTGCTGACTCTGTTAAAAAGAACAAAAAGAAATTAATGGTAGGGATGAATCATCGTTTTCGTCCGGATACAATGATGTTAAGAAGTTTTATTGAGAATAACGAATTAGGGAAAATATTCTACGCGAAAGCAGGATGGCTGAAAAAACCATCCACGGAAGGTAGCTGGTTGATGCAGGGAAAACTTTCCGGAGGCGGTGTGTTTCTCGATCTCGGCATTGTCATGCTCGATCTTGCATTGTGGATGACGGGATTTCCTGAAGTATTGCGTGTAAGTGCATCCGACTATGCACACAAAACTAAAGTTGAAGATTCATCCGTCGCTTATATCACGATGAAGAACGGTACCACGGTCACAATTGAAGTCAGTTGGAATTTTCATATTGAGAATGAACTGTACTACTGCAACATTTACGGCGAACAAGGAAGCGGTAAGATCAACCCGCTTATGATCCATAAGGAAATGCACGGCAACGTTGTTAATGTTACACCGGTCAAGACCGACACCTCGCAGAATGCGATTAAAAAATCGTACGAGAACGAACTGAAGCATTTCATAGGTGCTGTCCGCGGTATCCATCAGGTTATTTCTACCGCACAGGAAGCAGTTCAACGGATGAAGATTGTTGACGCGATATACAAGTCAGCCGACAAGGGTAAAGAAATTTATTTTAAGTAGAGTGTTGTGAAAATGCACATAGACATTACGAATTGGAAGATAGATATTCGTAATGTCTTTTTTATTGTATGGCAGTAGGTAAGAACGACGAATACTGGATCCGCCGATGTTTTACATTGGCAAAAAAGGGTGCCGGCAGCACAAGTCCGAATCCGTTGGTCGGTGCTGTGATCGTCAAAGACGGAACAGTGCTTGCTGAAGGATACCATCGGGAATACGGCGGTAATCATGCAGAAGTGAATGCGATTAATGCGGCGCTGAAAAAAAATGAAACATTAGCAGGGTCAACGATCTACGTCAATCTGGAACCGTGTTTTCATTATGGAAATACACCTCCCTGTGTTGATACCATTATTCAACACCGCATGAAGAGAGTGGTTATTTCATCCATTGATCCGAATCCACTGGTGTCGGGAAAGAGTATTCAGAAACTGCGCGAGGCAGGAATCGAATGCACGTCCGGTGTGTTGGAATCAGATTCTCAAATACTCAACGAAAAATTTTTCAAATTCATTACAACAAAGACTCCTTTTGTCTCGTTAAAAGCTGCACAAACCCGGGATGGTTTCATTGCGAAAAAAGATGGTTCGTCAAAATGGGTTACAAATAAAACATCAAGAAGGTATGTTCATCAATTGCGCAGCGAGTACGATGCGGTGCTTGTTGGAGCAACAACAGTGTTGAAGGATAATCCGTCATTAACGGTCAGAGAAGTTAAAGGGAGGAATCCGATACGGATCGTAATTGATGGTAGATTAAGGATACCTCTTTCAAGCAACGTGTGCAGAAAAGATGCTCCGACGGTCATCTATACAGTTCGTTCGAATCAAAAAGCAAAAAAAATTGCACAGTTTGAAAAAAAAGGAGTTGTCATAGTTCAGCTGGAAGCAAAAAGCGGACGGATAAATCCGATTCAGATCGTTGAAGATCTTGTAAAGCATAATGTCAGTTCTGTATTGATCGAAGGGGGACAACAAGTATATTCAGAATTTATCAATGCCGGATTGGTTGATAAAATATACTTGTTCACCGGCAACAAATTATTTGGAACAGGCTTACCGACGTTTGGAGAAATTCGGGTTCCAATTATTGCACGCAGACACACTGTCAAACTGTTTCAGAAGGATATTCTGGAAGAGTACTATCTGACGTATTCCTCGTGGTAATTTTATGAAAATATTATTAGCTATCGTTGCAACAACGGCAGTCATTATGGCGCAAAGCAACAAGAATAATTCGGCATTGAAACGGCAGATTGATTCGGTTCTTGCTTCAACTGCGGGGACATATGCAATTGCACTCAAGGATCTGCAGACAGGGATGCGGTTGTACATCAACGAAAAAGAAAAATTTCACGCTGCCAGCACAATGAAAACTCCTGTCATGATTGAGGTGTTCAAACAGGCTGAAGAAAAAAAGTTTTTCCTTACTGATTCAATTGATGTTATTAACTCATTCAAGAGTATAATAGATAGCAGCGAATATTCGTTGGAAATATCGGATGACAGCGAAGATGGCTTATATTCAAGGATCGGAAAGAAAGAAACAATCAAGAATCTTCTGTTTAAGATGATTACCGTCAGCAGCAACCTTGCAACGAATATTCTCATTGAGAAAGTCGGTCCTGAGAACGTGATGAAAACAATGAACGAGATGGGTTTGAAGGATATTCAAGTGTTGCGCGGAGTTGAGGATGGAAAGGCATTCCAGGCGGGAAAGAATAATACAACCACGGCATATGATCTTTCACTGATCTTTGAACACATTGCGCTGAAAAAATCCATTTCTCCTTCTGCAAGTAAAGCGATGATTGACATACTTCTTGCTCAGAAATTTAATTCCATGATCCCCGCACAGTTGCCTGCCGAAGTTAAGGTAGCGCATAAAACCGGTTCTATTTCCAATGTGCAGCACGATTCAGGCATACTCTTTCTGCCGGACGGAAGAATGTATGTATTGGTGATCCTTTCAAAAGATTTGAAATCAAATGGTGACGGAATTAAAACCATTGCGACTCTTTCAAAAATTATTTATGATTTTGTTGCGGAATAATTTATGTTTACCGGAATAGTTGAAGAAATAGGAACAATAGCGTCAATCAAAAAGATGGGTGACGGTTTGGAGTTTGTTATCGGCGCACAAAAAGTATTGCGCGATATCGGAATAGATAGCAGCATTTGTGTAAACGGCGTCTGTTTGACAGTGATAAAGAAAGGAAAAAAAGAATTTACCGTGCAGGTCGTTAAAGAAACTCTTCGCAAAACAAACCTGGGCGATTTACGGATTGGCGGATTCGTGAATCTTGAACGTTCTGTTCGGTTACACGATCGACTTGGAGGGCATTTGGTGCAGGGACATGTTGATGCAACGGGGACCGTAACATCTGTTGAAACTCTTGCATCAAGTTGGATGTACACGATTGCATTTCCAAAAGAATACAGAAAGTATTTGATTTATGTAGGGTCCATTTCCATTGATGGAACCAGTCTGACCGTTGCTCGGTTATCACGGAATATGATGACAGTAGCGATCATACCCTACACATACAAGCATACGATCTTTCAGTTCTACAAAAAGGGGACACATGTAAATTTGGAATTTGATGTCATCGGTAAATATATTGAAAGTATCGTAACGTACAGGAAAAAATGAAAACAGCAAAAGATATCATACTTCGAATTCTCAAATCAAAACTTCTGCGCCCATTGTATTGGGTACTTGGTATCTTTTTTGTTTTGCTGTTTATAGTCGATTCCTTTGTGATGCCGTGGTATGTGAATAAAGGAGGGACTCTTGTCGTTCCCAACATTGTAGGGTTGAAAGAAGAAAGAGCAAAGGCGCTTCTCGATTCGCTTCACTTCGAACCAAAGATCGGAGATGTACGTCCCGACAATACATATCCAGAAGGGTATGTTGTCGGTCAGAATCCAATGCCGGAACAAATCGTCAAGACAGGACGGAGAGTGTATATAACTATCTCCGGCGGTGAGCAGCAAGTTGTTGTTCCATCGTTAAAAGGAAGAACGATCAGAGATTCGAAATTTGCATTAGATCGTGTCGGATTAAGACAGGGAGGGATACAATATCAGACATCAATTGAATTTCCCGAAGGTACGATCATTGTTCAGGATATTCCACTAGGCAGCAAAGTTAAAAAAGGAACGTATATCGGTGTAACAGTAAGCGCGGGTGAATCCATTGACAGCATATATGTCCCTTCATTGATTGGGAAAACCTTAGGTGAAGCACAAAAGATTTTGAAAGAGAAAGGATTGAGGCTTGGGAATCTAGTCTATCAAGTGAATGAAGATCTCCTGCCAAACACAATCATCGATCAATTACCTCGTGAAAATGAAATTGTAACAACAAAGAAAGAAGTGGATCTGTTCGTTGCACAAGCTCCGGACAAGAACCGACTGAATAAAGAGAACTGAATTGAAATCCGATCGCACCATACTCCTTCCGTCAATTTTATCGGCAAACTTCGCTCATTTAGAGGAGGATATACGCCGTGTTGAATCAGCCGGCGCCCGCATGTTGCATATTGATATTATGGATGGACATTTTGTCCCAAATATTTCCTTCGGTCCTTCAATGGTGAAGACTGTCAATTCTTTCTGCTCGCTCCCTCTTGATGTTCATTTGATGATTGAAAATCCTGATAAGTACCTTGAAACTTTTAGAAATGCGGGTGCTGATATCCTCACCGTACACATCGAAGTATGTCCCGATATATTTCGAACTGTTTCTGCCATTAAAGACCTTGGAATGAAAGCCGGAGTCGGTCTCAATCCTGCAACGCCGTTAACGACAATTGAAAAAATACTTCCGTTAGTAGATCTTGTCTTGGTTATGTCGGTGAATCCTGGGTTTGGCGGTCAAAAGTTTATTGAGGAAAGTGTCATAAAAATTCAGAGACTAGCAGCGATGTTAAAGGTTAAAAACCTTGCGCCGATTATCGAAGTGGACGGCGGAATTGATGCACAGACAATTAAAAAAGCCATTACAGCAGGAGCGGAATATCTTGTCGCCGGCAATGCTGTGTTCGGCAATGGAAATATTGAATCAAATTTTAAACATCTGGAAGAGCAGATATAGAGTATGAACAAAGCTTACGCGATAAAGAATGCAAAAATTGTAACACCCTTTAGAATAGTTGAACCGGGCTCCATCATCATTTCTGAAAAACGCATTGCCAATATGGGAAAAAATGCGGACGTGGCAATTCCGTCGGACGTTCCTGTCTATGATCTTAAAGGTATGACCGTCGTTCCGGGATTTGTTGATCTGTTGGTGCACGGTGGTAACGGCGCCGGTTTTGCCGACGATGATGATCCGGAGGCACTTAAAAAAATCTCCGAATTCTTTTTTCAACATGGAACGACAGGATTGCTCGCTTCGCTCTTCAGTAAAAAGATGGATCTTTTGAAAAAAGATATGAATCGGATTGCAGATTACATTGAGAACCACAATGGCACAAATATCTGGGGAATCCACATGGAGGGACCCTTTATTAATCCCGCCATCAAAGGTGCGCACAAGATTGAGTATTTGTGGGAACCGAATGTTGACATGTGGAATGAGCTTTACGCTTCATCTCGCGGACATATTAAACTCATGACGATTTCGCCTGAATTGCAAGGGAACATTGATGTCATTCGGAAAGCATCCAGTCAGGGTGTTGTTCCTTCCATTGGACACACACTTGCCTTGTATGAAGATATTGAAAAAGCGATTGACAATGGAGCCGCACATGTTACGCACATGTTCAATGCAATGAGACCGTTCCATCACCGTGAAGCGGGAATCATGGTTGCTGCGCTTCTGCGCAACGAATTAAAAGTCGAGCTTATAGCGGATGGAATCCACGTCCATCCGATCGTTATGCAACTGCTCCATAATATAAAAGGGAGTGGAGGAATCATTCTCGTGACAGATGCCATTCGTGCGAGTGGAATGCCGAACGGTGAATACCATTTTATGGATCAAAAAATTATTGTGAAGGATAAAAAAGCATATCTTGAGAATGGAACACTAGCCGGAAGTACGTTGACAATGGAAGAAGCTGTAAAGACGATGGTAAATGATGTCGGTGTGCCGCTCACCGATGCAATTCGTATGGCATCGCTGAATGGTGCGAAAGTACTCGGTGTTGAGCATAAAAAAGGA
>JBFMFY010000047.1:0-24782 GCA_040751955.1 Bacteroidota bacterium | reverse complement strand
GAGTTACCGGCAAAATATCCGGCACGGTTACAGCAAAAGGTACCGCTGAACCACTTCTTGGGGTCAATATAACACTTGAGGGAACAGCAATCGGTACCGTTTCCGATGTCGATGGAAGGTTCATACTTCTCAATATCTCTCCCGGTAATTACAATATTAAGGCATCTCTCATTGGGTACACACCGGTCACGCTTCAAGATGTTCGTGTTTTTATCGATCAAACCAGCAATGTAGAATTTCAACTCTCCGAGTCCATCATCTCGACATCCGAAGTTATCGTCGTCGCACAACGTGTCGTTGAAAAAGATGTTGCCACGAGTAAGGTAAACATTTCGAGCGAGCAACTCATTTCTCTTCCCATAAAAAGTGCAACTGAAGTTGCTTCATTACAAGCAGGTGTTGAATCGGGATTGGTCATTCGAGGTGGGGATGCGAATCAAGCATTGTTCCTAGTTGATGGAGTAACGCTTCGGGATCCAAGGAATAATTCTCCGATGACGTCTGTGCCATTGAGTGCAATCTCGGATGTCTCCATTGAACGGGGCGGATTCAATGCTGAATACGGACAGTTACGCTCCGGTGTGATGAATGTGGTGACAAAAGAGGGGATGCAAAACAATTATGATGTTTCGCTGACCCTACGATACAGTCCGCCTGCAAGAAAATACTTCGGCACATCGCCGTATGATCCAAATTCGATGTGGTTACGGCCATATCTCGATCCTTCGGTCGCATGGAATGGTACCGATAGCAGTGGTGCATGGGATTTCTATACTCAGCGACAATATCCCCTCTTTGTGGGTTGGAATAAAGTTTCTGCGAACTTGATGACAAATCAGGATTCAACCGATGATTTCTCACCCGCAGCTGCCCAGAGACTTTTCATGTGGCAACACAGAAAAAGGGAAGAAGCGAAACAACCTGATTACAATATGGATTTCGGGATTGGAGGACCAGTTCCGTTCGTTGGCGAAGCATTGGGAAATCTTCGTTTCTTTGCAGCTTATCAAAATGTCCGGGAAATGTTCATCATTCCATTGAGCCGTCCCGATTTCTTCGAAGATTCCTGGCTGTTCAAATTAACATCTGAACCATCATCTACAGTAAAAATAAACATTATTGGTACAACTGGCGGCAGTGAGAATATTGCGGTCAATGGTACCGAGCAAGCGAATGCTACAGATTATATTCGCACTCCGTTTCAAATCGCGTCGAATCTCAGTTACCAGCCGTTTACAACTGAAAGCAGGATATTTCTTGATTCATACTATAGCTTAGCGACGATTAAAAACAATTCGATTGCTGCTCAAGTGACATATTTTCCCGATACAAGATCTTTTTTGGATTCACGTGTTGAGTTCGTCGAGCGCTCCTACGCGACAAGAACCCAACGGATGAGAGATTTCAACACTATGTATGAAATTTATCCCGGCGTGTTTACAAACGAAGCGCCGTTTGGGTGGGATCCGCAGCCGAGTGTTGGTGTTAACGGTATGTTGCTGGGGGGACACACCGGCACAACAAGGGATAACACTTCAACTTCGACTCTGACCGTGAAGGGAAACTACACGAAACAATTCGGGACGCACGAGATGAAAGCGGGGGTTGAATTCGCGTACAACACACTCAATGTCGATTACGGCATCATCAATCTGGTGTTCCCGGAAAGTAACAATGCAATCAGATGGGATGCAAATCCGATTCGCGGCGCTGCCTACATTCAAGATAAGATTGAGTATCAAGGATTTATCGGAAATTTTGGGCTGCGTATGGACTACAACGATCCGAATATCCTATGGCCTGTTGTGGATCCATTTGATCAAAGTTTCTTTGCTGCCGGATACAATCCTTCATTTGTCAGCATACCGACGAAAAGATCTGAAACGCAATTTGTGTTCAGTCCCCGTGTCAGCATTTCACATCCTATAACAGAAGATTCAAAACTGTTTTTCAATTACGGACACTACAAACAGATTCCCACCTATGAACAAATGTTGCGTATGTCACGCGGTGCCTGGAAAGAGCTTAAACTTCTCGGAGCGCCGGATATTAAAATGGAACGAACGATCGCTTATGAGCTCGGTTTTGACCAATCCATTGCGGACGATTTCCTGGTCCAAATCGCCGGTTTTTACCGGGATATCTCTAATCAACAATCTGAAGTGAGGTACCGCAATACGGAAGGCAATGTAGATTACAGGGTCATAACCAACGACGGGTATCAGGATATACGCGGTATCGAAGCAACATTCAGAAAATCAATGCAAGGATGGTGGACCGGTTTTATCAACTATACGTACCAGGTATCAAGTTCAGGTCGATTCAACAAAGGAGAGATCAATGAAGATCCTTCTGCTCAACGTCAGTATGATGCACGCACCATTAATCTGTACCAGTCACGGCCGATACCGACTCCATTTGCGAGAATGAATGTAACGTTCTTTACTCCAAAGGATTATGGCGTGGACGCAGGAGGAATTTCTCTTTTTGGAAATTGGACATTCAGTTTACTCGGGGATTGGCGCGATGGTGGATATATTACTTCGCCAAATCAGGTCGTTACAGAACCAAACAACGTAGAGGTTGTGGATTGGTACAATTTGAATATCCGCGTATCGAAACAAATTGAGATTGCAACAGCAAAGGTATCATTTTTCATGGATGTCAACAATGTCCTCAATCTCAAACGGCTCTCACGTGTCGGCTTCTATGATTTCAATGATTACCTGGATTATTTCAACTCGCTTCATCTTCCTAAGAACAAAGCGTACACAAATATTGTCGGCGAAGACAAATTTGGTGATTACAGAGATGATGGCATTGCATTCCAACCGATTGAACAGGTTGGCACCGTTTCCGGCTTTACCCCGGCTGCAAATCGACGCTCGGCAATTTATTACGATAACTCGACCAACAAGTATATGAAGTACACGGGCACCTCTTGGTCCGAGGTTGATGCCGCCACGATGAACAAAATTCTCGACGACAAAGCATACATCGATATGCCGAATCAATCGTCATTTAATTTTCTCGATCCTCGAGACATTTATTTCGGGTTGATGCTTTCATTCGAGTTTTGAACCTATGATCCATTATAGTACGGGGTTTTGTATGAACATGCTCTTTGAACGAAAATTTTCGTCAGTGCTATGCGGTGTATTGTGGCTGCTCTTCATCTGTGCGGAACATTCTCATGCACAGTCACAGATTGTTCGGTGGATGAGAATCGGCTCGCTTCATAATTGGTACTCAAGTTACGGTTCTGAGATGGAAATAGGAAGGACAGGCGACGCGAATGATCAGAACGATGGATTGCGTTGGCCCGCCGAGTTCCAATTCATGAACAATGTTGCCGGCAAGTCAATGTGGATCGGCACGACGAACTATTACGATCGGGTATTAAAAACAAATCTCTCCCATAAAGTCGTTGCCGTTGGTACGCGCTCCACCGATCCGGTCACCGAAGTGATGCCTGTTTCAATGAAAATGATCGGCAAATTCCGCTCTTCAAATGTGATTGTGGATGGTGAAACGGCGACCGACAACAAATTAAACGACAAGGTCGACGAGGTTGATCCCACTCTTGTCTCCGACAGGCTCATCATTAACGAACTGCATACCACACTCGGAATCTCCATCACAAGAAAAGTATATGCATTCAGTCAGCAGTACAATGACAATTATTTTATATACGATTATGTCTTCAAGAATACAGGGATCCGAGATCTTAAGGGGACTGTGGATGCGGACACGCTTACCGGTGTGTATTTTTTCTTTCAGTACCGCTATGCACACGGCAATGAAATGTTCAAGGTGGGTCCGTGGCTGCTGAACAGTATAGATTGGGGACGCAATTCCGTCAATCAGGTGATTGGTACCGATCCTACCGTGCCAGGGTACGATTCTTTGCGTGCACAGTATTCGTGGTATGGGAGGGTCTCATCGTATCCGTTTGACGATTTGGGTGCACCATTCTATACCACCGACGGACACTTAGGTGCAGTACAATATGTGGGAACTACAACACTCCACGCAGATAAATCTGCAACAGATAAATCGGACGATCTAACGCAACCCCGCACGACAAAATATGTAGGGAGCGATACCGGTCCTCAAACGAACGATCAATATAATCCTCTTCAGATGACGCGCAAATACGAAACGATGTCTGCGGGTCATGCAGTGCCGACACATGCTGATGCCGTGGGTGATGGCTTTGCCAATCAGTGGGGATCGGATGCCGGGGGATTTGCACAAGGACAGGGCTTCGGACCATATACGCTCAATCCCGGCGACAGTATCCATATCGTATTTGCAGAAGCAGTGGACGGCATCAGCCGGCAGAAATCATATGAAGTAGGAGCAAACTGGCTGAAATGGTACGCCAATAACGATCAGGGTCCGTTCACATTGCCAAACGGTACGACTACAACCGACGGTAAAGCGTACAAGAATGCATGGGTCAAAACAGGTGAGGATTCAATAAAGAGGACATTCAGGCGTGCCCGTCAAACATATAAGAATAATTTTGTAGTCCCTTCACCGCCTCCTCCTCCAAATCTTTTCGAAGTAAATTCCGGCGGTAATCGCATCAAATTGAAATGGGGAAGTAATGCAGCTTCAGCACCGAATTTTGACGGGTACGAAGTATACCGTGCTATCGGCAAGCCAGACACGTTCTATACCAAAGTGTTCGAATGCAATGCCGCGAATGTGGTACATGAATGGGATGATACCTCTGCATTGCGCAGTCAAAGTTATTACTACTACATCGTCAGTAAAGATAACGGATCGACCAATACCATCCAACCAGGTAATCCGCTGCGCAGCAGCAAATTCTTTACAATGACGAACAAGCCTGCATATTTGCAGCGACCTCCTAAACCAGTTCTATCCAACAATTTCATACGGATCGTTCCGAATCCTTTTAATATTCGCCTTCGATCCTTCGGGAGTGCTTATCCGGATCGCCTCGCATTTTACGGACTTCCTGCAATCTGCACGATCAAAATCTACACCGAAAGAGGCGATCTGATAAAAACAATTTATCACACGAATACGACGGCGGATGAAACGTGGGATTCTGTTACCGATTCAAGGCAGATCATTACAAGCGGAGTCTATATCGCAGTTTTCGAATCTCCGGATGGTCAAAGGGCAATCCAAAAATTTGTAGTCATTCGATAGGACGATACCATGATGAAAAGAAAAAATGTTCGTCTCATTCAATACCACGCGGATCCTATCATCGCCATACTGTTCATAGTCGTTCTCTGTATCAGTGCTGGCAACGACGCACGTGCGCAGGAGAACAGAAAGCTGGCACAGACCGGAATGCAGTTCCTTAGCGTAAACTCCGATGCCCGTGCTGCCGGCTTGGCAAATTCAGTTACTACCGTTCCAATGGGTGCCAGTTCGCTCTTCTTCAATCCGGCAATGATGTCGCAAATGGAACAGACAGTTGACATCGTAGCCAGTCAGAACTTGTGGATCGCAGACATCAAACATCAGACGATCAGTGTTGCAGCAAAACCGTTTGGCGACCTGTACGGCGTAATCGGATTTTCATTCCAAAATGTGGATTATGGTGAATTTAAATGGACACAGTATTCATCCGATTTTGCCGGTCATCCGGATGGCTATATCGATCTCCCCTCCGATGTGATCGGTTCGCCGAGTGCCTGGGCTTTCGGTGTTGGCTATTCGTACGCAATCAGCACGCAATTTGCGGTCGGAGGTCAAGTTCGTTACGTGTATCAATCCCTGGCAAGCTCGCTGTTACCTGTGGATACACTTGGTAATTTTGAAAAGAGAAACTATTCACTCTCGCCTTTTGCCTACGACTTTGGAACGCATTTTAAAACAGGATTCCAGAGCCTGACATTCGGAATGTCTATCCGGAATTTCTCAACTGAAATGCAATACGAAGATGATGCGTTCACACTGCCGATGGTTTTTACGCTCGGGATTTCCATGGATATGATGGATTTCTTCGATCATGAAGGGATCGTCAAATCATTGGTTGTTACCACAGACGCATCCCATTTCCGCGATCATGCTGAGCAGGTGTACATCGGTGCGGAGTGCAGCTTGCTCGATGCTGTATTACTGCGGGTTGGTTACATCACTGCAGCGGATGAAGAGAATATCACGTACGGACTCGGCGTTGCGCAATATGGTATGCGGTTCGACTACTCGATCACACCATTTGGTGTCTTTGATAATGTTCAAAGATTTTCTGTCAGATTTGGTTTCTAACACGGGAGTTTATTTATGAACCGGACATATTCATTGATGTTCATGTTCGTTGTAGGTATCACGATTCTGCTCACCGGTTGTACAATCGACGAACCTCCGGAAGTATGGAATCCTTCCGCGCCAACAAGTCCAGATCCTGTGATTACCAGTGTCTCTCCCGTATCCGGAGGATTTGCCGAAGTTACAGAAATTCACATTACAGGAAAAAATTTCTCTGATACGGATTCCTTAAACGTCGTCTATTTCGACAACGTAAAGGCAACACTTATTTCCGCAACCACGACGGAACTCATTGTCAAAGCGCCAAAACTTATTGGGAATAATGTGACGATCAAGGTTGCCGTCGCAGGAAGCATTCTGCTTGCAAAATACGGACCGTACAAACTCTCGAGTCTTACTGTGGAATACGGAGGGATACTGAATGTTGATGAAGTGTACTCTTTTGCAATAGATGGCAGTGAAAATTTGTACGCACAATTTAAAGAATCAGGAACGAGTGTCAAAATATTCAAGATCGATACAAACGGGACAAAGACCGAATACGCATCGGCAGGTGTTGCCAAATTTTCCGACATCAAGATGGGACCCGGCGGCTACCTCTACTGTCAACGAACGTCCAATGTAGAACTATACCGGATTCCTCCCGGCGGCGGATCCATTTCTGTTTTTCACACACTTGCAAACGGTTTCAGGGGAAGATTTTTTGATTTCGATTCTGCCGGCAATATGTACTTTGGCGGCGGCACACAAGCGGGAATGGCAGTGTATTCTCCTTCATCGTCAAGTTCCCGCGTACTTGTTCCAAGTCTTTCAGCTTTTGAAATCAGATCAGTACGTGTTTTTAATGGATTTGTGTATTTTTTGGGATATAGGTCAACTCTTAAACGGTCAGGCATTTACCGACTTCCTATCACTTCTGCAACAGGTGACCTCGGCACTCTTGACACAGTATTCACAATAAGTGCAGCAACTGTTCCGGGATGGATCGATACCACAAGCCAGCCGAATCAGGCGTTGGCAATTGCAATTGCTGAAGACGGAGATATTTACCTGGGATCGGACAATAAAAATCCGATTCACATCATCCGGCAAGGCTCAGCCACAGCATTGTATCCGGGAGTCCTCGAAGCTCCTGCAGGACAGATAATGTGGGGGAATGGAGAGTTCTTATACATCAACCGATATGCGACAAACAGCACAAGTCCTACGGTGATACCGGAAAAGAGGAGGATTATCAAGATGTTTGCAGGAAAAAAGGGGGCTCCGGAGTATGGAAGAAAATAATTACACCAAGAAATTCTCACTACAAGTTTAAATCAATGAAGCATGTATTCTTTTTTAACTAATTGATCAACAAAGGGGGTGACGTCGTTCTATCAATGCAGTACGGTTTGATCCACACACGGTAACCGCACCTTACCGAAAACGCTCGCACACACATTGAGCAACGTTTTAAAGCAGGTGCATCACAACAAATCACTAATGATAGGAGAGCTCTCAATGAAACGAATGCTCGTGTTTTTTGCCATCCTGATGTTTGCGTGTTCGATGATAAGTGTTGCTCAATCGGTTGGTAAGCAGATACTTAATTTGGATGGCACAGCTTCCAAGTGGGCGGTATCACTGGCGTCCCCCGCGGAGAATAAACTCGTTCTCACGGATGAGAACGACGATTTCTATGAAGGGGGTGGTGCCTTGAAGGTAGATGTCGCAATTCGATATCAGGCAGCATCGTGGGGCACATGGACCGATGCAAATTATACATTTGCATCACCGGTTGATATTTCGGGTGCCGATGATATCCGCTTCAAGATGAAAATTTTGACAAAACCGGCAACACTCAAGGTAGGAAAACCGCCGTCATTCAGCCGCGCACTGCAGTTTACGTTTGACTTGTTCGATTCATCGGCAACGGGGAATGACCTGTGGCGGTATCAGGAAGACCTGGATATTTTTTATACAGCGCATCGATGGAAAGATGCTGCGGATTCGGCGGGCGGATGGTTTGACTTTGTCATTCCGATCAAATCGCTCCGGTATCCCACATGGCAGCCTTCTGCCGACGGGAAAGTTGACCTGAATCGTATCACCAAGATCTCATTTGGTGTGCACGGCGACAGTACGGCGATGGATAGTGTTGTCTTTCTGATCGACGATATTCGTGCAACAAAATCAACGACTGTCGGTACACTAATTAATTTTGACGGAACGGCAAGCACATGGGTTACCGGACAAATGATTGCGACGAATAAATTTGAACTATCCGACAACGCTGATGACTCCTATCCGGGCAGCACGGGTACATCGATGAAAGTTGATGTTGCGCTGCGTACTATGGGCGCTTCGTGGGGTGTGTGGACAAATGCCGATTACACATTTGCCACTCCGCAAAATATCAAGGGGGCAACCGAACTCAAATTCTGGATCAAGATTTTGACGCCGACCAATTGGAAAAAGGGATGTCAGTTTACGATCGATATTGCCGACACGACCGGTGATTTCTATCGGTGGGTGAACGGTGGATTTTACGGATTGTTCATCCGTAAATCCGACTGGGGCACGGGCGATCTCGGTTGGTTCCAGGTTGCTGTTCCGTTGAACGATATGCTGGCGCCGTCATGGGCAGCACCGAAGAAAGCAGCACCGGATCTTGGTGCAATCAGCAAGGTCAGCTTTGGGGTACACAGCGACAGCACGAAAGCGGACAGTGTTGTATTTCTTATCGATGATCTGACCGCAACGAAAGCGGACAATCTTACTTCTGTACGCAGAGAATCTGACATTGCGCTGCGTGGATTTGAACTTGAACAAAATTATCCAAATCCGTTCAACCCGACAACCTCTATTAGATACTCGTTGAACTCTTCGGGCATGACCACATTAACGATATACAATATTCTTGGACAGGCGGTGAAAACAGCCGTACATCAGTATCAGACTGTGGGGGCGTACACTGCTACGGTTGACATGTCCGGTGTTACCAGCGGTGTATATTTTTACGTGCTGGAACAGGGGAATAACCGCGCAACGGAAAAGATGATGCTGTTAAAATAATGCTGTTGGTGGTATAGTGGTGGATTGGTGGCGTGGGGCATCGAAAGGTGCCCCATGTATATACGGATGATGAGACAACGATAGTCATTGCAATTTTTTTCATGAAAGAATATTCCATGCACACGCAGTTGCTCATCACCATCATGCTCTGCTGTTACATTACTCCGTTGTTTGCATTTCTTGCAACACCGATTACAATTCTGCAAACACAAAACAATGAACTATGCATGGTGCTGAATACTGAACATCATCTCCGGCTTGGTGCCGCATATCCTATGACGTATCACATCGCAATTCCTGCAGGTTCTCAAAATCTTAAAGCCTTCAAAAAGCACAATGTGCAAGATGGCTGGTATGAAATAAATCAAAAAACTTCATCGGACTTTTTTAACGGCATCGAAACCGCCCGGTTCGACTATGACAGCAATAGAGCCTTTATTTCTGTCGCATTCGCATCCGGAAGCGATTCTCTCTGGCTCAAGATCGGCGATCAATCAGGTAATGATATCATCCCACAATACATAGGTATCACGCAGTATTACGACAACCGGCGCGCTGTGGTCACAGTTACTGCTGATGATTGGGCTGACTGGTCCGACAGCATGTTCCCGGAATTAATGTATCTTTTCCGATCGAGGAAATTATATGTGACAGGCGGAGTGATCTCAAGATTCGATTGGACATCTCCTGCGACATGGAATCATTTACAGAAGCAACTCGATTCCGGATACTTCGAGGTCGTTTCGCACAGTCAAACCCATCCGCACATACCGTACACAGCTGCAGCCAGCGAAGTGGCAGGGAGTTATCAGGACATCGTGAAAAATCTCACTCTTCCGCAACAATTTAGGAATGGATCGAAAGAGTATGTATATGTGTGGATTGCACCATACGGCGAGTATGACAATACGGTCGATTCTTTAGTCTCTACAGCCGGATACCTCGTCTCCCGTCTATACGTTGTCGGTGATGCGGATATTTCTCAGTGGAACTTAACCAAAAACATGTTTGAACCGTCAGGATTGACGTTGGAGATCGGTGCCCCAAGTTGGGGTGGCGGTACGATAGACACAACGTTTATGAAGAACACATTCAATTCGATCGTTGCGGCAGGCGGTGTCTATCATTTAATGTGGCATCCGCAGGTGATCTATCCGGACAGGAATAAAAAATATTTGCATCAGCATTTGGATTATATCAGCAATCGAAACGATATATGGTACGTCAACTATGGTCATTTGTATCTCTACCGCTCACTGCAGCAGGAATACGAGCCGGTCATCAGTGATGTACGAAACGTTCATGCTTTAGCACAAGATTTTATGCTGGAACAAAATTTTCCGAATCCCTTTAATCCCCAAACGACAATACGCTATTCGTTGCGTACACCGGTCAATGTTCGTCTCGTTGTCTCTGATGCCCTTGGACGAGAAATTGCCACTGTCGTTGATGGATTTCAGCACAGTGGAACGTACGAAGCATCGTTTAACGGCACAGAATTGTCAAGCGGAATCTACATGTACCGGCTTACGGCGAATGGAATGACAATTTCAAGAAAAATGGCGTTGATCAAATAATAATGAAGATTATTTATACCATTGTTTCACTCTCTATGATTTTTGTGCTATGTACATCTTCTGCACAAAAGTATGTAATAGGTTATTATCCGGGGTGGTACGGTGTTACATTCCCCGCATCGGCGCTGAAGTATAATTATCTCACACATATTAATCATGCGTTCGCTTATCCCGATGCTGAAGGGAATTTGAAGATCAATGCGGCGTACAAAATTCCCGACGCTGTACTGGTTGCTGCGGCGCATACTGCAAATGTAAAAGTGTCGCTGTCGCTCGGCGGCGCTGCGGAGAGCGGCAACTTCCCGGGTGTTGTTGCCGATTCGTTGAAGAGAGCGAAGTTCATCGCTGACATCATCGATTTTTTGTATGCGAACAACTACGACGGTGTCGATCTGGATTGGGAAGGTCCCGCAAACGTGACGCAAAAAAATAATCTCACAAAGTTTGTTATAGAATTGGACAGCGCACTCTACAAACAAAATCCCGACTGGCTGCTCACATTGGCGGTTGGCGCGACGAACTGGTCCGGACAGTGGCATGACTATGCGGTGTTGAAACAGCATATCGACTGGTTCAACATCATGACGTACGATTTCCACGGATCGTGGAGCCACAGCGGGCATAATTCCCCGTTGTATTCACCGACCGGTTCGGTCTGTTTTGACGGATCGATCAAGGCAAGCATGGATTACCATGTCACAACCAGGGGAATACCGAAGAATCAGATAGTGGTCGGTATGCCGTTCTACGGCTATCGGTTCGAATGCGCAGCGGGACAGTACGGCTTGTACAAAGCGATCACCAAAGCGGAGCAGTTGACATACGTTGATATCCTTTCCCGATTGACTCACGGAACACGCGTATGGGACGATGTGACAAAAAATCCATACATTACATTCACTCCGCCGGTACTGATTTCCTATGACGATTCGTTGTCGATATCGTTGAAGTGTCAATTTTCAAAAGAGAATGATCTTGCAGGTGTGATGATCTGGGCATTGGGACAGGATGCCGTGTCGCTGTTGAACCAACCGTTACTGGAAGCGGTCGGGAAGGTGATGTTCTCGGGATCAAATATCGTGAGGGATCATGCGCAAGGAATTCCTCAAACATATTCTCTCTCCAACAATTTCCCGAATCCGTTCAACCCGACAACGACGATATATTTTTCGATTCCATCCGGAAATGCGAATAGCGGTACCCATGTGCGGATTACAATATGTGACTTGCTCGGCAGAAATGTTACATCACTTGTTAACGAGGAGAAGACTCCGGGGAATTATTCGGTGCAATGGAATGCAGATTCATTTTCAAGCGGAACGTATCTTTGCCGGCTCGAGTCGGCATTCGGCGTCCGAACAAAAACGATGATTCTTCTTAAATGAAGTGAAAGAATTACCAATGAATATAATGGAATCAAAGATCACTCATCCCGCTTTATGGGTTCCGACGCTCTACGTTGCCGAAGGATTGCCGTTCGTTGTCGTCAATGTCGTATCCGTATTGATGTACAAAAGTATGGGACTTGCCGACGGCGAGATCGCGTTCTTTACAACGCTTGTTGCATGGCCGTGGATGTTGAAGCCGTTGTGGGGTCCGATCCTGGAGATGTTCAAGACCAAAAAATATTTTGTCGTAGCAACGCAGTTCATCGGTGGAGTGTCGTTTGGACTGCTTGCTCTCACTTTGCAATTACCCGAATTCTTTCAATGGTCGCTGGTATTTTTTGCTATCATCGCATTCAATTTTGCTACGCACGATATCGCTGCGGACGGTGTGTACATCAATGTCCTCACTGATAAGTTGCAGGCGCAATATGTCGGCTGGCAGGGGGCTTTTTACAATGTCGGGAAGATCCTTTCTCAGGGTGTCTTTGTCATCATCGCCGGAAAATTGGAGACTTCGCTCGGTGTCACCTCGGCGTGGATGATCGTGATGGGAATATTCGGTGCTATCCTTGTTGCGTTGAGTCTATATCATATAAGATTTCTTCCTTCCGGCGGTGCATCGAATCAGGTGCACAATGTGAAAGAAGCATTCGCAACATTCGGCGATGTAGTGAAGACATTCTTCCAAAAGAAATATATTTTCTGGGCGATCGCTTTCCTGATACTGTATCGCTTTGCTGAAGGGCAGGCGATCAAGATCGTGCCGCTCTTTATGCGCGCCGCTCGTGAGCAAGGAGGACTTGGTTTGTCGACGGAAGAGATCGGCATGCTCTACGGATTTTTTCCACCGCTTGCTTTTATTCTCGGATCGATCCTGTCAGGATACTTTACGGCAAACAAAGGATTGCGGAAATCGCTCTTTATTCTTTGCTGCGCGTTCAATATCCCGTTCGCTGTCTATACATTCCTCGCAATCGCACAGCCGACCGATTTCTATATCATCGAAGCGGTGGTGGTGTTCGAATATTTGGGATACGGATTCGGATTTATAGGATTGACATTGTTTATGATGCAGCAGATCGCTCCCGGCAAATACAAGATGGCGCATTATGCATTTGCAACCGCGTTGATGGCGCTCGGATTCAACATCCCCTCCATGCTGAGTGGTTACCTTAGCGACTTTCTCGGTTACAAAGATTTTTTCATTTGGGTGATCGTTGCAACGATACCGTCATTTCTGGCGACGTGGCTGGTGCCGTTCAGGGAGATTGACGTGGAGAGCAGGTAACAAATAAACAGCGGGGTGTTGCAGCACCCCGCCGATTTCGGAAGACCGTGGATTGGTGTATTCCTATGCTGTACGCATTGGTCGTTCCGTTTTTAAAATAAGCGATTTGGCATGAAAATGAAAACGCAAATTATACTCATCTGTTTTTTTATGATTTCCTCATGTTTTGTCACTGAATTGCAGGGACAACAAAAGGAGATCATCGGGTACTATCCCTCGTGGAAATGGCGTCACAAAAATAGTTTGATGACACATGAGAAGATCCCGTACAACAAATTGACGATCATTAATTACGCTTTTTGGTATCCTATGCCCGACGGAAAACTTGTCGGAAGAGATACCGTTGGAGACAATCTGATATTGAAGCGCGTTGATGGTAAACCATCAATGATAGACCTTGCGCACAAGAACAACGTGAAAGTGATGCTGTCTCTCGGTGGATGGGAAGACTCAGGAAATTTTCCCGCAGTTGCAGCAACAAGTACAACACGGGCGAACTTCGCCCATGCATGTGTGAATGTCATAAAAGAATATGGATTCGACGGCATTGATATCGACTGGGAATATCCCGGATATGCCGATCATAACGGCACTCCCGCCGATAAACAGAATTTCACTCTCCTGCTGAAAGTAACTAGAGACAGTCTGGAGGCGCATGGAAAAAAGATCGGAAAGAAATTACTACTCACCGCAGCGCTTCCTGCATCAGCCGACGGTCTTGTCAATTACGAGATCAAGCAGGTAGCGGAGCTTCTTGACTTGCTGAATATCATGACATACGACTTCAACGGCTCGTGGAGTCCGATGAGCGGACATAATGCGCCGTTGTTTGCACCAAACAAAAACGATTCACTTCGAAACATTGACGCGAGTTTTAGATTCTATACTAAAACCCTGGGAATCTCGCCGGAAAAAATTAATCTGGGAATTCCATTCTACGGTCACACATACACACAATGCACTTCGTTGAACACATCACACAACGGAGCGGACACATCGCTCTTCCTGTCGGCAGGGGCTTTTTATTACGATATCATCAAGCATGTCGATAAGTTCAACAGGTATTGGGACGCAAGTGCGAAAGTACCGTACCTCATCATTCCCGGAATAAAAACATTGATCTCATACGATGATGAGGAGTCAGTTGCCTACAAAGCGCAATACGTCATTGATAATAAAGTCCGGGGAGTGATCATCTGGGAGATTACAGGCGACTATTTGAATGATGGAACAACACCGCTGCTTAATGTCGTCCATTCTAAATTGAACTCAGGCAGCGGAACTAAAAAATAAGGAAACACAATGCAATACGGTTATTTTGATAACGAAAATCATGAGTATGTGATAGAACGTCCCGACGTTCCCGCGTCGTGGACCAACTATATCGGTGTGAAGGATCTGTGCACGGTCATTTCGCATAACGCCGGCGGCTATTCATTCTATAAAACTGCAGAACATCATAGGATCACCCGGTTCCGGCAAAACGGCGTGCCGCTGGATCGTCCCGGACATTATGTTTATATAAGGGATGATGACACGGGTGAATACTGGTCGATCTCATGGCAGCCGGTAGGGAAAGATCTTTCGAAAGCAAAGTATCAATGTCGTCACGGATTATCGTATTCAAAATTCATCAGTGATTATCAGGGAATACATGCTGAGCAATTGCTTTTCATCCCCGTCAATGACAATGCTGAGTTGTGGGATGTGAAGATCAAGAACAACAATGGGAAGAGAAGGAATTTGAGCATTTTCACGTACGTTGAATTCTCATTCCATCACATTGAGATCGATAATCAGAACCTGCAGATGTCGTTGTATGCAAGCGGATCAAACTACGCCGACGGCATCATCGAATATGATTTCTTCTACGAGCCGTGGACCTATCACTATTTCACGTCCAATGAGAATCCCGACGGATATGACTGTGTTCGCGATAAATTTCTCGGGAATTATCGGACGGAGTCGAACCCGATCGCTGTCGAAAAAGGAAAATGCAGCAACAGCTCCGAATTGGGGGGAAACCACTGTGGATCGCTCCACAAGAAAATTACACTTGGAGCCGGAGAGGAGGCAAGACTGATATTTATGCTTGGTGTCGGTTCACGGAACGATGCAAAACCGATCCGTGAAAAATATTCTGACTTTAAAAAAGTCGATGATGCCTTCAATGAACTTGCCGTGTATTGGCGCCGCAAGCAATCAGTCTTTAAATGCACAACACCGAACGAAGGTCTCAACACGATGATCAACACATGGACATTGTTCCAGGCAGAAACATGCGTTGTCTGGTCGCGGTTTGCATCGTTCATCGAAGTTGGGGGAAGGACGGGACTGGGATATCGCGATACATCGCAGGATGTTATGGCGGTTGTTCACACAAATCCGGAAAAATGCAAAGAGCGTCTCATTGAGTTGTTGCATGGTCAGGTGAGTAAAGGATACGGTTTGCACCTGTTCGATCCTGATGTTTTCAAGCCGAACAAGGAGCGGTTACCGGGCGTGAAACTTCCCACTGTTGTTCCCACGCCGAATGCATCGGACATTATTCACGGAATGGAAGATGTTTGTTCGGACGATGCGTTGTGGATTATTGGTTCGATCTGTGATTATGTAAGAGAAACAGGGGATTTCGATTTTTTCAAGATGGTTGTTCCGTTTGCAGATAAAGGGACTGCTACTGTCTATGAACATATGAAGCGTTCGCTCGATTTTACTGCAGAGCAGACCGCTGCAAACGGAGTCTGCCTCGGTCTCCGCGCTGATTGGAACGATTGTTTGAATCTTGGCGGCGGACAAAGTGCGATGGTATCGTTTATGCACTACTGGGCATTGAAGGAATTTATTGAAGCGGCACGCCATATGAAATGTGAGAAGGATATCGAAAAATATTCGGCAATGGCTGAGAAAGTTCGCGAGTCATGCGAACGTGAATTGTGGGATGGCGAATGGTATATTCGCGGGATTACGAAAAAGGGAATTAAAATCGGGACGAATGAAAATGAAGAAGGGAAAATATTCCTGGAGAGCAACAGCTGGGCTGTGCTATCGGAAGCAGCATCATTGGAACGGTCTATACAAAGCATGGATGCTGTGCATAAATATCTCGCATCGCCGTATGGCATTCATCTCTGCTGGCCGACGTATTCATCTCCGAATGACGACATAGGATATCTGACTCGGGTGTACAAAGGAGTCAAAGAGAACGGCGCGATATTCAGCCACCCCAATCCATGGGCAACAATTGCGGAATGCAAATTAGGGAGGGGTACTCTTGCGATGAAATTATATGATTCGCTTCTTCCCTATAACCAAAATGACAAGATCGAAGTGCGCGAAGCGGAACCATATTCCTATTGCCAGTTCATCATGGGAAAGGATCATACCGCGCACGGAAGGGCGCGTCATCCTTGGTTGACCGGAAGCGGCGGATGGAATTATATTGCTGCAACCAAGTGGATACTTGGCATACGTCCACAATTTACAGGTCTCGTCGTCGATCCATGCATACCAAAAGATTGGAAAGGATTTGAAGTTGTTCGCAAATGGCGCGGGGCGACATATAAAATAATTGTGAAGAACCCCGCCGGTGTTGAAAAAGGTATTGTATCGATCCGACTCAATGGGAAAGAACACAGCGGGGAAATACCACCGCAGCAAGGCGGAACGATGAACATTGTTGAAGTAACGATGGGAGCATAGTGCTTCAACGAGTGTCACAGCCATACAATGAATAGATCAACCTTGCATTTTGTTCGATTTTCAGGTAGGTTTCGATTGTTGAATTCAATACTCTCGGTCATGCAGAAGTGAGGAAAACAAATTGTGGGAAGTAATTAACCAGCGCTCATTATTAATCCGTGAACCGAATGAAGTACGTATTCTTCGGCTTGTTCGCGACACAGGCGAAATTTCTCGCGTTGAGATTGCCAAAGCGTGCAATCTTAACAAAGCGTATGTCACAGAACTTGTCTCAAAATTGATTCAGGCAGGTTTTCTTGAAGAGACTGGAAAAGTAGAAACCAACGGCGGTGTGGGAAGAAAAAGAATTCTCCTGAAATTCCTTCCTTTATCCGGGTTGGTGGCGGGTGTGGATATTGGTATGACACACACGACAGTGATCCTGACCGACCTTAACGCGAAAATACTTCAGAAAAAAACATTTCACTACAAGATCGAAAGCCCTGTCTCGGAAGTACTGCCGAAAGTTGTCGAAACGATTAAATCGCTTCTTAATGATACGACTTTTTCCGAGACGAAACTTGTTGGTGTTGGCGTCGGTGTGCAGGGATTGATCGATTACAAGACGAATACACTCATTGTTTCCCATAACAAAAAATCTTGGGAAGGACAGTCACTCAGTACCGAACTGGAGAAAAATTTCAAAGTTCCGGTGTACATTGAGAACGATGTTAAGGCATTGACTCTCTGTGAGTATCTTTTAGGTGCGGCAAAAGGAGTGAAAAATTCAGTCTATGTTTTTGTCGGGGATGGGCTTGGTGCCGGCATTATGATTAACGGGCATTTGCACAGAGGGTTTACCTCAAGTGCGGGTGAAATAGGGTACACAGAATTGGAACCGCAAAGTTTTTATAAAGAGCAATATCCGTTAATGTACAATGGTCAAGTTATATTTGGGCAAATTCTGACGGACGCCAACATTGTTCAAAGTTATAAGCGCAATGCTCGAATACAAAGTTCTGAGGAATTGTCGGTTACAGCGGTCGCAAACAGAGCTATGCAGGGAGACCAGATTGCGCGAAGCATCATTGAAGAATGTACATCGCTGCTCAGCATTCTCTGTATCCATTTGATCAATACTCTGAATCCAGAAATGATCATTATTGGCGGGAAATTGGCGCAATGTTGTCCTCTTGTGATTGATCTTGTTCGCGAAAAAATACATAAAGACCTGCTCTCAGTTCCTGCCGAAGCGGTTCGCATAAAAGCGGGAGCCTACGGAGAAGGGGGCATCGCCCTCGGAGCCACAAGCCTCGTCCTGTTTGAAATGTTCGAACCACTCCATACGGTTTCTCTTCATGCAGCTCGAAGACAATCATTTATAAGGAATAAAATCGTACACAGTAATTAAACCGTTGCGAACCTTTTCTCGTTTTATTCTGTAATCTTATGCAGGTACACGTCTAAAAAATGCACCTATCCTTCAAACGTTGTAAATAGAAAACCCCGGAATGTATTGGGGTTTTGTCATTTTAAAAATATTATATTAAGAACATTCCAAAACAGTTGAGCGAGGCAATGACTTCCCGTGAAAGAATATGCGCAGCGATGCGGCGGCAACCGGTTGACCGAGTGCCGCTGATGTGCCAGATGAGCATCGGTCATATGTTGCTGCAACTAAAAGTCTCACCGGCGGAATTCTGGCATGATGTGAATCTCTTTGCCGATGGATTGGTGAAACTGCGCGATATTTATGATTTTGACGGCATCCTGGTCAGTCTCCACGGTCATGATCCGCATTGGCGGGAGAAAATTCATTCACGCAGAATGACGGATGAGTATGAAGAAATTGTATGGAAGAACGGCGACACGACACACTACCTCTTGAACGATCTGCCGCGGCATTTCAAAGCAATTGCACCGCCGAGTATTTCTCCGAGTGAATACGATCTCGCAACACTTCCTCCAACGCTCTCCTACATCCCGGTATCGGGAGGATTGCATTTTGCCATCGATTGGGAACACCCGTTCGACATTTTCAAGATCCTGAAGGAGAAGGTCGGAGATGCATATTCGCTGCATGGTGAAATTACTTCGCCATTCGACTATTATCTGGATCTGCTGGGATACGAGAACGCATTAATGGGGATGATCGAGGCTCCGGAAAAAGCGCACGCCATCCTAAGGCATTTTACAGCCCTTGTAAAAGATTGTGCCGTGAAGATGTGCGACACAGGTATTGATGCCATTAAAGTCTCGTCGCCGTTTGCCGGCTCAACATTTATCTCGCCCGATTTTTATTCTCAATTCATCGTTCCGTACGAAAGCGAAACGGCGCACGCAGTGCGCGAAAAAGGGATCGAGATCTACACGCATACTTGTGGTTCGATCGATGACAGATTGGAGTTGATGTTCGATGCTGGGGTGAGCGGTATCGAATGTCTCGATCCGGAGCCGCTGGGGAATGTTGAACTGGCGGATGCATTCACCCGGATCGGGAAGAGAGGATTCATAAAAGGGAATATCGATTCGGTAAACATCCTCCTCTTTGGTAGCGAAGAAGAAATTCTTACCGATGTGCGGAAACGGATCGAACTTGGCAAACAGAACGGTGGTTTCATTCTGAGCACCGCATGCTCTATTGCCCCCGCTGCTCAACGGGAAAAGATTCAACTTCTCCGCAAAGCTGTTTCAATGTGGGGATGATACAGTGCAGAAAATCATTATCTCAGGATGAAGTAACAGCAACTATAATGAGCGCTTTCGAATATCCATAGGTACAATAATGAATCTTGAATTAATCGACTGGTCTTTGATCGTCGGGCTGATGGTGATCTATGCAGTTGTTGGAATCTGGGTTACGAAACGCTCCGGAACAAGTTCGTCGGAGTATTTTCTTTCCGGAAGAAACATGCCCTGGCTGCTCCTCGGCGTATCGATGGTAGCAACGACATTCTCAATCGACACTCCAAACCTCGTCACCAATATTGTGCGTGTCAACGGTATTTCGGGGAACTGGGTGTGGTGGGCATTCTTGCTGACAGGAATGCTGACGGTATTCATCTATGCAAAACTGTGGCGGCGTTCGCACATGTCCACCGACAATGAATTTTACGAGATCCGTTACAGCGGAAAACCGGCGGCAATTCTCCGCGCTTTTCGCTCCATCTATCTTGGATTTTTTTTCAACATCGTCATTATGGCTTCCGTAACACTCGCTGCCATCAAAGTGGGCGCCATTATGCTCGGATTGTCGCCGATTGAAACAATTATTATTGCCGGAGGAGTCACTGTCGTGTACAGCGCAATGGGCGGATTGCTGGGAGTTCTCTTAACTGATTTTATTCAATTCATTATTGCAATGATCGGCGCGATTGCTGCGGCGGTTGTTGCCGTTCAGCATCCGAAAGTCGGAGGGCTTCACAATCTGCTTACGCATCCCGATGTAATTTCGAAATTATCCTTTCTTCCCGATTTCAATAACTCTGAACTTCTCCTTGTTGTGCTTATCATTCCGTTTGCAGTTCAATGGTGGAGTGTGTGGTATCCGGGATCGGAACCCGGCGGCGGTGGGTTTGTGGTGCAGCGGATGTTTGCCGCCAAGGATGCGAAGAATGCGATCGGTGCAACGCTTCTGTTTAATGCAGCACATTATGCCGTACGTCCCTGGCCATGGATCATCGTCGCACTTGCATCAATCCTTGTGTTCCCCGATCTCCAGTCCATTAAGACAGCATTCCCCAATGTCGATCCCGCTATGATCGGTAACGACATGGCGTACCCTGCGATGTTGACGTACTTGCCGCCGGGATTGCTGGGACTTGCAATTGCATCGTTGATCGCCGCATACATGTCAACTATTGCAACAAGTTTGAACTGGGGTTCATCGTATATTGTGTATGATTGTTACAAACGATTTATAAAACCACATGCAGAAGAAAAAGAACTCGTAACAGTCGGCAGGATCTCGACAGTGGTGATGATGATCTGCGCAAGCATTCTCTCTCTGTATCTTCAAACTGCGCTTCAGGCATTTAATATATTGCTTCAAATCGGAGCGGGGACCGGCTTGTTGTTTATCTTGCGGTGGTTTTGGTGTAGGATTAATGCGTTTAGCGAAATCTCTGCTATGGGGGCATCGTTTGTTATTGCACTGGTATTTTTGGTCAAGAAAAATTTCGACCTCGATGAAATAAATACGCTCGTTAATTCGGGCATGAGTTTTGATCGTGCGACGGCACTTGTTGCGCCGTTGAAAGATTGGCAGGAGTTGGTGATTGGAATTGCGATAACGACGATCATCTGGGTAGGCGTTACATTCCTTACAAAACCGGCAGATAAAAAAACATTGATTAGATTTCTAAAAACTGTGCAGCCGTCCGGACCCGGGTGGAAAAAAATTATAGATCAAGCAAAAGCCGAAGGCGAGATCGTAGAGACGGAGATCCGAAAGAATAATTTTCCGAAGGGTGTTGCCTGTATTGTTGCCGGATGCTTTGCAATTTACAGCACGCTGTTTGCAACGGGATATTGGATCTATTCACAATATGCATATGCCGCACTGCTGGGTGCGGTAGCGATCATTTCTTCATTGTTCATTTGGAAAATGTGGGAAGACGTAACTGAATGAGCGTGACACTTCATTTTAACAATCAGCAATCTGGCGTACGGGTGGGGGCTACTCTTTTTGAATGTGCGGAGTCGTTGGGAATCAGAGTACCCACCTCATGCATCAAGCAAGGGAAGTGTAAGGAATGCATGGTTGAAGTTGTTGAGGGAATGGAATTTCTATCGGAGCGGAGCCCAAAAGAAAACCATCTGCGCGATAATTTTCGCCTTTCATGCCAGACAAAAATCGTAAGCGAGAAGGGAAATATCCGCTGCCATACGATGCGCCGCGGCGCTATGAAGGTCGAACGGCAGGCAATGCATCTTCCGGCAAATCACCTCACGATGAAGATCGATCCGTGCGTCACGCGGGATGGAGAGAGAATCTTGATCGATGGTACCGAGATTTCTCGATCATCCGGACCAATCTATGGGCTTGCTCTTGACCTTGGCACTACGACGATTGTTTTGAGATTGTTGAATCTTGAAACGGGCGAGATCGTTGCGGATTCATCATTTGAAAATCCTCAGCGCTTCGGCGGTTCTGATGTAATGTCCCGAATTCATTACGATACCCATCATCGTGGAAAACTGCTGCAGCGAACACTGGCAGGATATCTCACGCACGCCATCGAGGAATTTCCTGTCGATCCAAAATCCATTTACGAAATGGTCGTTGCAGGCAATTCAACAATGCGCGATCTTTTTTTCGGGTTGAATGTTTATTCGATCGGACAAAATCCCTATCAATCCCTTACTGAGATCGAAGTGAAAGAAGGAACAAGGATAACGACAAGCCTCACGGCGACGCCACGGCGATTGCTGTTGCCGATGCATCCTAAAGGGCGTGTCTATGGTTTGCCTGTTATCAGCGGTCATGTCGGCGCGGATGCTGCAGCATGTATGTTAGCGGTGGACATATTGAACGAAGAGCGATTGATCGCTGTGATGGATATCGGCACCAACACGGAAATCATTGTAGGCAATAAACACAAAATAGTCGCAGCGTCCTGTCCTGCAGGTCCCGCGTTTGAAGGAGGTAAAATATCTTGCGGCATGCCCGGACTTCCGGGTGCAATCGAGAAAGCTGCGATTCGGGAAGATGGTTCCGTACAATGCAGCGTGATAGACAATGTTGCTGCTGAAGGTATCTGTGGTTCGGGTTTAGTCGATATTATAAGTGAACTGCTGCGAACCGGCAAAATGAATTCACTTGGCAGGTTTGAAGAAGGTAACAATGAGATCATTCTTGATTCAAACGCAGAACAAAAAATCTTTCTTTCCGAAAGCGACGTCAACGAACTCGCACAGGCAAAAGGAGCCAATGTTGCGGGACTTCATATCGTGTTCCATCATTATGGAATTCGATTCGATGATGTAGATCTTTTCTATCTTGCCGGCGGGTTTGGTCGGCATCTGGATGTCGCCTCTGCAAAACGGATCGGGCTTATTCCCAACATAGGCGATTCAAAAATTGTGCAGGTTGGGAATGCTTCCATTGAAGGCGCCAGTATCGCACTCTTGTCCCGAATGAAACGGGCAGAACTCGAGGAAGCAGTGAAAAGAACGACTCATTGCAGGCTGGAATCCGATCCGAATTTTTTTAATTATTTTGTCGATGGATGTCAATTCACTCCTGTTGAATCAGCGAGTGAATACCATTCCGGTGATATAACCCGTCATGCTTGAGTATCTCGATACATCGCCCGATATCAATGTTCCGGAGGCGGAATTCAAACGGCTTCTTGGATATCCCGCAAACTATGATGTCAGCGACAGAGTACAGGAATTGATGGAGAAAACGCGCCGATGGTACAGTGAGAACGGCGCCCCGTGGGTGTATGTTCGTCATATCGATGCATTTGAATTGCATCATGATCATTTCTTCATCGGCGAAATAAAGTTTTCAGCAGAACGATTCATTACACAAATGCGGGAGACGATGGGGGAGAGTGTCGTTGCCGTTGCTGCCAGTGCAGGCAAAAATTGTGAGGGACACGCCCGTCAACTATGGAAAGAAGAAAAACCCGACGAATATTTTTTTATGGAAGTGTACGGCTCTGCGATTGTTGAACATATCATTACAAAGGCAGCAGGAAAAATTTGCGCATGGGCTGAGAGCAATGCAATGGTAGCATTACCGCGACAAAGTCCTGGATATTCCGGCTGGGATGTACGGGAACAGCAGGCTCTGTTTGATGTTATCAATCGCGGAAGAAATTACAATCCCCCAGAAGAAATTCACGTTATGCACACAGGGATGCTCAATCCCAAAAAATCACAACTAACGATATTCGGTCTTACCCGGCACCGCGAGAGAGTTCGTCAAACAGCTGAGCTGATTCCATGTGTGAATTGTTCGCTCGAGCAGTGCCAATACCGGAGGAGCGTCTATACACGAGCCGTACGACTGGTTGAGGATGTGGAGAATCTGAGGTCGAATATAAAAAGCGATGAAGAGACACCGTTGGAATTGAATGCAAAATATTCATTCAGCAGGCATGCGCTGGAAAAATGGTCCAAAGAAAGGCTTCAACTGCAATTCAACGAAGATGGATCGATTCAAGCTGCGTTTCGGTATCAGGGAACAACATGCTCAAACATGGGTCATCTGTTGGAGTTCGATTATCACATCAAACTAGGATTGCCCCAAAATAAATATACGATTCTCGAAACATCCTGTTTACCGGCACCGGGCGACGATGGATATAAGTACATGTGTCAATACATTGAAGATCCTGATTCTTTTATGCTCGCACTGCGCAATGGAATGCCGCTTGTGGGGAAACCTTTAAATGATATAGGGGCTTGACTAGCAGAGAGTAGTAAAATATCTTGTAAGTCAATGCCACAGAATAAGTTGAGTAAATACAAGCAGAGAAAAATTATTTTCTGCTTTTCCAATGAGTTGACAGCAGTGCAAACATC
>JBFMFY010000046.1:0-24784 GCA_040751955.1 Bacteroidota bacterium | reverse complement strand
TCAATGGTAATACTTCCGGGAAATAAGAACCTGGTTGCGCTCGATGCTGAAACAGGAGCGCTCCGTTGGATGCTGATCGAACAGGATTTAAATGGGAGCTATGTCCTTGATGCATCAATGATTGACACGATCCTGTACATCCGTACCGGCGGAAGCAGGATCGAATATTCGTACGATGTGAAAAAGGAAAAATTACAGAAGAAAAAGGTGTGGGAAGAAGATGAATACACCCTGCTTGCTGTTGATACATCAAACGGGAAGGTACTCTGGAAAAAAGTATTTGAATTCGATCCGTCAATGCTCTTTCCGTCATATTCGATCACTCACTACAATGTCGGCGATACGTCGTTGCTGTTCGCGTCTGAAAAATTTTTATATTCGCTCTCGTTGCAACAAAATGCACTCCGGTGGTCGTTTGAATTTGCCGACAGCGGCATCGGGTCGTATTCGTACGATGAACTCTTTCGACAGTCATCGTACTGGGAGGGAGAGAGTATGATGGCAAGAGACTCGTTACGATATTATTCCGATTCAAATTTCACGTATCAGTCAAAACAGATCGCAGGGCAGAAATATCATACCGGTATTTCAAGGGTCTTGCAGGTGAATTATGATCCATCGTTAAATTCACTTATCGTTGTCGGCGAAGACGGTGTCGCATCGGTCAATTCGCTAACTGGTAAACGATTGTGGTACTATGAGTGGGATTACAGCGACAATTCGATCCAGTATCGTCCGATGTTTATCAAGAATAATCTGTTCTACTGCATCAACAAGAGAGCGGTGCTTTTGAATCTTACTACCGGAAATGTCGTGTGGCAAACTGAACTTGATAAAGAAGCAGGCATATTTATTATGCCTGATTGTTCATCGGTGATCTTCATCTACAAAGATGAAATCGCTGGTGCAGCGATACCGTAAAGGAGTGATTTTTTATGAAATTGAACATTGTTTTCTTGTATTTCATTCTTGTCATTCTTTGTTCCGTCTATGCCATAGCACAAGATCAAAAGGAGAGGGATGAATTTGAAAAATTTAAAAAAGAGCAAGAGCAAGGTGTACAGAAGGAGGAAGAGTCATTCCAACAATACAAAGCGGAAGTGACGAAGCAATATAACGACTACGTGGCGGAACAGGAACGATTGTTCAAGGAATATACCGGGCAAATCGAAAAAAAATGGGGCAGAAAGAATGTCCAGACAAGCACGAAGAAAGAATATGTAGCATACGATGAGGCGTTCTCTTCCCGAAAGAAAATCGATTTTGAATCAGGCACAGCCAAAGTGGAAGTTCTCGTGACCGAAGCTGAGGCGAAGAACCAAAACATGATCCGGGAGAAATTAAAAGAACAGGTCGCAAAAGTGGTTACGACAAAAGGAGGGGATGATCCGCTCGAAAAGAAGATGGAGGTTTCTGCTGCGGAAAAACCGTTAGTCGCCGGACAAGTACAGATGACAAATGGTGTTCAGGTGACGGAACAAAATGCAAAACAATTTGCCGAACAGACCGTTCGATCGTCACCGATGACAACGGAAACGGTCGAAGGAAAGGACGGGATCAAACGCGTCGTTGTAGGTGTGCAAATACCGCTGGTGCCGAACCATGTGAAGAAACGGGCGACGGGATTTAAAGAGCAGATCCAAAAAGAAGCGGTGCGATTCGGCATTGATGTCACGCTCATCTTTGCGATCATGCATACCGAAAGCTATTTCAATCCGCAGGCGCGTTCGTATGTGCCGGCATACGGGCTGATGCAGCTCGTTCCCAAATCCGGCGCACGCGATGCGTACTTCTTTGTCTATAAAAGGGATACACTCGTTACCGGAGAGTATCTTTTTATTCCGAACAATAACATCGAGCTCGGTTCGGGATATCTCGCAAAACTGCTGACAGTCGATTTCCGCGGCGTCAGAGATCCGAAGAGCAGGATATACTGTGCGATCTCTGCGTACAATACCGGTCCCGGAAATGTGGCAAAAGCATTCACCGGAAAGCGCAATGTGATTCACGCGCTGCCGAAGATCAATGCCATGACTTCCGATCAAGTGTTCGATCATTTACGGAAGAATCTGCCGTTTGAAGAGACGCGCAGTTATGTTGCAAAAGTATCGGAGCGGATGGGATTATACAATGAGTGGAGCTTATCGAACTAATGTAAACCACAGATTCAGAGATTTTAATCTATACATCTGCGGCGAAATGCAATTCACTTGAAAGTCATTCTCTATAGATATATCTTTACGCAGTCATTTCTCACAATACAGCCACCCCTATGAAAAGAATCATACTCCTTCTTCCTTTTTTGAGCCTGCTGATTGCTCAACCGTCATGGGTCGAAAAGCGGCCGAACAGTCCCGGTTATTATCACGGCATTGGAGTTGTGCCTGTGAACGGAGCCCGGCAGGATTATACGCAGCGCGCAAAAGATGCCGCTCTGAATGACATTGCGCAGCAGATCATGGTCTCTATTGATGCAACGCAGATGAGCAAGATCTCGGAAAAACTCGGCGACCTGAAAGAAGAATTTGAATCGGCGGTTCGCACATCAACCAAAGCGGATCTTGAAGGTGTTGAAGCAGTAGATACATGGGAAGGAGAGGGACAGTACTGGGTCTATCATCGACTGAATATTGAAGAGTATAAACGAAGGCAAGCGGAGAAGCTGAAGAAAGCAATCTCTCTCGGATTGGATTATTTTTCTAAAGCAAAATCTGCGGAAAAGGCGAATTCTTTTTCGGAGGCGCTTCAATTTTTTCTGCAGGCGCTGTCATCTGTCGAGATATTTATTAACGAGCCTATGGAAGTGCAGTACGGAGGCGGCAAAATATTTCTGACGAACGAAATATTCTCTTCCATTCAGTCGCTCCTGAATCAGGTTGAATTGAAAGCGAAGAATCCTAAAATTGATGCACAGGTCGGTAAACCGCTCCGCGCGCCGCTGGAAGTGATCGTAACAAATACCGCAACAATGCAGCCGGTACCGAATTTTCCCGTGAAATACTCGTTCATCCGCGGGAGCGGTGATATTGTTCCGATGTCGAAGTCGGATAAAAACGGCGTTGCGGCAACGCAGATTGCGAAAGTGGTTGGAACGGAAAAACTGCAATTGGTTCGTGCCGAAGCGAATGTTGCGGGGATGTTGGGAGAGAATACCTCGCCGCTGCTTGTGATGCTGGCGAAAAGTTTCACGGTTCCCGACACACGGTTCACGATGAATGTTGTGTCGCTGACAATCATGTTTGAAACGGAAGAGATGCTGTTGGGGAATAAACTCAAACTTCCGCGCATTGAGCCGTTGCTGAAAAATTCCCTTTCTTCAAGCGGCTTCACATTCGTTGACGATCCGGCGAAAGCGAATATGGTTGTCTCGATTAAGTCAAACGGAAGAGACGGGGGTGAATATCAGGGATTGTATTCCGTGTACGTGGATGCGAATATTTCCGTACTCGATCTGAATTCAGGCGAAGAGGTGTACAAGACATCATTCAACAATGTGAAAGGGGTCAGTATCAATTACGACAAAGCGGGGATGAAAGCGTACGACGAGATCGCTGTGTCGCTGCAGAAGAAGGTCATTCCCAAAATTCTCGAGTCGTTGAAAAAGTAGTGGTGCACACAAAAAACAATATTGTATTTCCTGAACCATGCTTCGACGCGTGCCGCTATACCAAAGTCCTCCTGAGCGAGCGAGTGCTCTTGACGAGCGCGTTGAAGGATGTACCGGAATGAAGCGGCACTTGCTCGGCATGACTACTCTATTTTTTAACTTTAGGTTTTTGGTGCGGCGGTAGCATGGATTATACGCTCCTTGGTCTGGCGATAGCACCCGGCGTTGCAATAGCGATCTACGTGTACTTGCGAGATAAGTACGAAAAAGAGCCGCTGTCGTTGTTGCTGAAATCGTTCTTTGCCGGATTTGTCGTCATTGTTCCTGCGGCAATGATCGAATTGTGGTTCAAACAGACATTTGTGTTAAGCGGAACGATTGCTTCCATCGCGCTTCATAATTTTGTTTTCATCGGGCTGACGGAAGAGTTATCAAAGTTCATTTGTCTGTACGTTGTCGCGTACTCGAAACCGGACTTCAATGAACCGTTCGACGGGATCACGTATGCTGTGATGGTGTCGATGGGCTTCGCCACTTCGGAGAATATTCTCTACGTCATGGACGGCGGTTTGCATGTGGCAATAATGCGTATCTTTACCGCCGTTCCGGCACATGCATCGTTTGCAATGTTAATGGGATACTTTGTGGGATTGGCAAAGTTCAAGAAAAATGTCCGCGGGTATTTGTTCCTTGGGATATTCACGGCGACGCTGTTCCACGGAGCGTACGATTTTTTCCTTTCCATTGACGACATCCAATTGATCGCTCTCGCCTCATTGGTATCGCTGGTTGTCGGCATTCGTTTATCGTTCAAAGCGATGAAAATCTTGAATGAAAACTCTCCGTTTCGGTACGCAAGGTTTGTTAAGAAACGTTCGTGAGATGCATCAAAATAGTAGTAAAGTGTCTTGAAAGAATCTTTCTTTTCATCATGAAACTCTCTATATTCGCACTACCTTATTCACTGATAAAAATCACGTAACCCCCACACAGTCACAATAATACAGGAGGATGTATGCGCACTTATTCGTCACTACTCGTTGCAGCGTTCTTTGCTCTTTTGTTGATCGGATGCGGCGGAAGCCAGCCGTTGCCCCAAACCGATACTGGCGATGTTCCGGAGTGGTATGCTAATGTTCCGGCTGATCCAAATTACCTCTATGCTGTGAATACTTCCACGTCAAAAGATATGCAGCTTGCTGTTGACAAAGCCCTGCAGGCAGCACGGACGGAAATAGGCCGTCAGGTGGAAGTGAAAGTCAATGCACTTCAGAAACGATTCCAGGAAGAGACAGGCATCGGCGATGATGCACAGTTGCTGGATCAGTTCACACAGGCATCGAAGACCGTCGTCTCTACCAGTTTGAGCGGTTCAAAAGAGAAACAGAAAAAGATCGTGAAGGATGGAAACAACTGGCGCGCGTATGTGTTGATCGAGTATCCGCTCGGCGCAGCACAGGAAGCGTTGCGCGAACAGATCAAGAAGAACGAACAGTTGTACACACGGTTCCGCGCATCGCAGACCTACAAGGAACTCGATGATGAAGTTCAAAAGTACGAAGATTACAAAAAAGGTCAGTCGGCAACACCGACACCGCAATAATTGTTTTGAAACAACTATAAGCCGCCGCGATGTTCCGGCGGCTTTTCTTTTATGAACCGTTTCTACTTCTTCATTGCAAGCATAGTTGCTTCACATCTGTTGTTCGGACAGGACTATCCGCGGTGGTTCCTTTTTCCGCGCGATGTCGGCTGTGCCCGTTCGATCACAATTATTACCCAGCCGCCGACCTTCTATCGTGATTCCGCAATCTCGCATGGCTTCCGTCTCGGATGCGATCTTCTCGCAAGGTACACGATGATGCAAATCTCCGGCGGACAGACATTTTGGGCGACGGAAGCAGGAATCCATTCCATGGGCGCGCGCTATGAACAATGGTACGACACGGCGTTAACAGATGTTTATCAATCCACACTGAAAGTGATTGATTCGTACATCGACAAACAAAAGACGCTGGTGTTGGTGGGAGATAAGCAGTGCGCGGTTGATGATAAAGCGCGGACGATGATCCGTTTGGACAAGATCGTGCAGCCACGATGGGTAGAGCAACTGCCTGAAGATCAACAATACATCTATGCAGTCGGATTTTCGGAAGAATTCTATTATGAGATAAGTTCGTGGCAGACGGCAGAAAAAAATGCCTACATGTCACTTGCCCGTTCCATGCATGTGAAAATGCAATCGATGCAAAAGAGAGATGCGATCGAAGCACAGGATATCCGCAATGAAGAAATAAATGTGACCCTTATGAATGTTGAAATCCTGGAACGGTGGAAGGATACGAAGAAAAAAGCTTTTTACACGCTCGCCCGAATGAAGAAATAAGACTTACGTAGTCCGCAATCAATTACTTTTCCAAAATTCATCTTGCCTGACGGCACAAAAATTTCGTATATTTGTAGCGTTCAATTGAGAACGGGGTCGTAGCTCAGTTTGGTTAGAGCGCTTGCCTGTCACGCAAGAAGTCGCGAGTTCGAGTCTCGTCGGCCCCGCTACAAATCGTAGTGCAACGTTTGTAATCCTTAACTATACTCAATCAGTTAGAAAAACATTCTATTGATGAAGATTGTTATTCCTACCGCCAGTACCTTTGTACCTAATCGAACGTTGCGTATTCTATTTCCCCAAGTCTGCAGGTGTCATCGATGAATAAATCCTTTCTTGATTATTTTCTCAAGATCCGTGTTCCGATCATTCTCTTTGTAGCGCTCGCCTCGTTGACATTCACATATTATGTCTCCCGCGCAGAACGTGATGGCGTTGATTACCAACCTGAACAGCCGATTCCGTATTCGCATAAATTGCACGCAGGAACGATGGGGATTGACTGCCAGTATTGCCATACCGGCGCGTCGAAATCGCGGCACGCAATGGTTCCGCCGCTGAATACGTGCATGAACTGTCATTCTGTTGCACGGAAAAACAAACCGGACATCATTCGATTGACACAGTACTACAACGAAGGAAAGTTGATGCCGTGGAAACGGATACACAAAGTGCCCGACTATGCGTACTTCAACCACAGCGTGCACGTCAATAAAAATATTCCGTGTCAGACCTGCCACGGCAATATTCAGGAGATGGATGTCGTGAAGCAGGCAAATTCGTGGACGATGAACAATTGCATTTCGTGCCATAGAACGGCACCGGTGAAATTAGCTAATATTCCGGGAATCAAAAAAGGTCCGGAAAACTGTTTTGCGTGCCATCGTTAGATTATGAAGCACCATTGATGAATTTTTAATGTCATTTCGAATCCCGATGTTTTGTATCGGGATGAGAAATCTGAAAGTAATATCAGATTCTTCGCTTCGCTCGGAATGACAAAGTACAAACAAAAAAAGTTGACAGTATGAAAGAAAAAATCAGTTCAGAACGCAGAAAATTTTTCACAAAGTTTGGAATCGGAACTTTGAGTGTCGGGATATTAAATATTGTTCCGTTCAAACTTTTTGCTTCACCGAAACAAGAAAAGAAGAATTCAGAACAATCAGTTTCTATCTCTATCAATCCGATGGCGGTGAAACGTACGAAAAAAGGTTGATGTAATGGATACTTCCAGCAATCAGAACGAATCTAAATATCCGAAGGATGCTTCGCACTGGAAAAGCCTTCGCGAGTACCACAATGATCCTTCCGTCAACGATGACAAGGCGCGTGAATTTGCAAAAGGGGTCACGGAAGATTTCAACGTCGATACGCTCTCTCCGATGTCGCGCAAACAATTCCTCGGCGCATTGGCTGCCTCGGCTGCTTTTGCTGCTGCAGGATGTTCTGATTACCGTGACAAAGGTGAAATTGTTCCCTATAATAGAAAGCCGGAAGAGATCACGCTCGGGAAACCGAATTTCTATGCTTCCACTTGTACGGGTTGCGCCGAAGCATGCGGCATTCTGATTAAAACGCGTGAAGGCAGACCAATTAAAGTTGACGGCAATCCTGATCATCCGGTAAATCAAGGAAAGATCTGTGCAAAAGGTCAGGCAAGCATCCTCAATCTGTACGACCCGGAACGTTTGAAAGATCCGATGCTGGTCAATTCGAGAATTCTTTCTAAGAGTTCGTGGAAAGAAGTCAACACAAAGATTATTGCTGCGCTGACCGCTGCTGTCAATCAGAAAAAAGAGATCGCTCTCATCACGCACACCGTCACCTCGCCGTCGCTGAAAAAACTGCTGAATGAATTTACCGCAAAGTATCCGGCAGTGAAAGTATATTCATACGAATTGTTCAATGATCTGAACAGAAAATCTGCGTGGACGAAATCGAACGGCGGATATTTCCCGTTGATTCAGTGGGACAAAGCAAAAGTTATTCTCGCAATTGAATCTGATTTTCTCGGTTACGACGGTAATATGCCGGAACAGACAAGGATGTTTGTTTCCAAGCGAGATGTGATGAAGGGGAAGAATTTCAATCGTCTTTATTCTGCCGACGCGACGATGAATTCCACGGCGATGAATGCCGATTACCGCCTGCGCATTCGTCCTGACCAGCAATTGGAATTTGTCCTTTCGCTCATCAATGAATTCAGACCGACAGCACAATTCTCGAAATACTCGCTTTCTGCTTTTGCAAAGAAGAATGGGCTTGATGAAGCGGTTGTAAAACAACTTGTAAGCGACTTAAGTGCGAACAAGGGATCTGCTATTGTTCACGCTGGGAGTGCGATGCCGGAATCTGTTCACATCGCAGTCAACATGCTGAATGAAGTCCTCGGAAATTCCGCACTCTATAGAAAAGATCAATCGTCCGTCGAGCATGTGGAACTTGCAAAGAAGGAAGCGTGGGAATCCCTCGTTGCAAATATGAATAACGGCAAGGTCGGTATGGTTGTTCATTTTGATACGAATCCGGTATATCATCTTGCACCTGATCTTGGTTATACCGAAGGTTTGAAGAAAGTTGAAACAGTTGTCACACTTGCTGAGTTGACGAATGAATCCGCCGCTGTGAGCGGATTCGTCCTGCCGATCAATCATCCGTTCGAATCATGGGGAGACCATAAAACACGCACGGGATTGATGAGTTTGCAGCAGCCGGTTATTTCGCCCCTCTACGATACACGACAGAAAGAAGCGATTCTTTTAACATGGACAAACGGAAATGCAAACGAGAATAAAGATTCGCTGTACCATGCCTATATCATGAATCGTTGGGAAAAGGAAGTTTATCCGGCACTCAAATTGAAAGTCGATTTCAAGTCGTTCTGGTATTCCGCATTGCATGACGGCGTCATTACATATTCAGAACCTGCACAGAGCATTGCGGGATTCAGGGATGACGCAGTGAATGCAATCGGCAGTCTTGCAACATCAAATGATTTTGTCCTCTATCTGCACGACAATTATTTTGTTGGCGACGGTAGGTTCTCGAACAACGGCTGGTTGCAGGAGATGCCGCATCCCGCATCGAAGATCGCGTGGGACAATTACGCCGGGCTTTCGGTTGCGACCGCAAAAGAGATCGGTGCAGAAGAAGGAACAATGATCGAAGTCGCTGTCGGCAGCCGCTCAATGAAATTACCGGTGCATGTGCAGCCCGGACTCGCGGATAAATTTGTTGCGGTGATGCTCGGGTATGGAAGAACAGTCAGCGGTTCGGTCGGGACGAATGTCGGATTTAATGCGAACCTGTTGATGTCGAAGTCTTTGTCATTATCTCAATGGTTGTATTCCGATGTGAAAGTTTCGACAACGACTGAAAAATATCTGCTTGCATCCACACAAGAGCATCATTCGCTCGACGATACATTCCTGAAAGATATCCAGAAGAAACGGGATATTGTTCAGGAAGGAACATTGATCCAGTACATCGACGATCCGAAGTTCATCGAAAAAGAACATCATGAAATTACTATTGTTCCTCGCGTCAAGTATGAAGGCGTAAAGTGGGGAATGGCGATCGACCTGAACAAATGCACCGGATGCGGCGTCTGCACGTTGTCGTGTAACGTGGAAAATAATATTCCGGTTGTCGGCAAAGAGCAGGTGATGAAGGGACGTGAGATGACATGGATACGGATCGACCGGTACTTCTCCGGCTCATCCGATGCGCCGAGCGTAAGCAACCAGCCGATGATGTGCCAGCAGTGTGACAATGCGCCGTGCGAGAACGTCTGCCCGGTCGTCGCGACAACGCACAGTCCGGATGGATTGAACCAGATGGCGTACAACCGCTGTGTCGGGACGAAGTATTGCTCCAACAACTGTCCGTACAAAGTACGTCGCTTTAATTTCCTCGACTTCCGTGACGAGTTCAACGGCGAGTATCAATATCAGCAGCCGTTGAACATGATGCACAATCCTGAAGTGACCGTCCGCTCGCGCGGCGTGATGGAGAAATGCACATTCTGCGTGCAGCGCATTATGGAAACGCGCCAGCACGCAATCGAAGATGGCGTCGAATTCACCGGCGCCGGTGTGACGACCGCATGCCAGGAAGCATGCCCTGCGGAAGCGATCGTTTTCGGAAATGTGAACGACAAGAATTCGACGATCTATAAATATCGTCATCATGAGGTCGGCTACCGCGTGCTTGAAGAGATCAACGTCGGTCCGAACGTGACATATATTGCCAAATTAAGAAATGTGGTTGAATCATAAAAAGATGTTTGATGCTTGTTTCTACATGCTGGATAATACATAACGAGCAACATCCCGGTATTAAGTATCCGGCATCCAATACCAAATTGTTATTACTGACGGAGAAATTCTCGTGTCTGCAACAGTCATAGATTATTCAAAAGAAATTCCGGTTGTCGAAGGTGTGCCGACCGCTGCGTCGCTTGATGCCGCGATCTCGAAACCGATCGACGAATTCCCTCATCGCAATTGGTTCATCGGCCTATCCATCACCGGCACAATGCTGATGATCGGAGCAGTCAGTCTCGGCTGGCTTTTGTGGAAAGGGGTCGGCATTTGGGGTATCAACCAGCCTGTGGCGTGGGGATTCGATGTCGTCAACTTCGTCTTTTGGGTTGGTATCGGTCACGCCGGAACATTGATCTCCGCAATTCTATTTCTGCTCCGGCAGAAGTGGCGTACCGGCATCGCACGATTCGCAGAAGCGATGACATTGTTCGCAGTTCTCTGCGCTGTGCAGTTTGTATTGTTCCACACCGGACGTCCATGGATCGCTGCAGTCTGGTTGCTGCCGTATCCGAACCAGCACGGTGTGTGGGTCAACTTCACATCGCCGCTGATGTGGGATGTGTTTGCAGTATCCACGTACTTCACCGTCTCGGCAGTCTTTTGGTACGTCGGGTTGATTCCCGATTTCGCAACGTTGCGCGATCGCGCAACAACAACGATCAAGAAAACGATCTATTCTGTTTTGAGCTTGGGCTGGAGATTTTCCAACCGTCACTGGCAGCATTATGAACGTGCCTACCTGATCATGGCGGGATTTGCAACGCCGCTTGTCCTTTCGGTGCATACGATCGTATCGTTCGACTTTGCCGTCTCGGTCATTCCGGGCTGGCATACGACGATCTTCCCGCCGTACTTCGTTGCCGGCGCTATCTTCTCCGGCTTTGCAATGGTGCAGAACGTTCTCATCATCACCAGAAAAGCATTTCATTTCGAGCACCTCATCACGATTGACACGATCGAGAAGATGAACAAGATCATGCTCGTCACTGGCATGATGGTCGGCTATGCGTACTCAATGGAATTCTTTACAGCATGGTACTCCGGCAATCCTGTCGAACTCTTCGTCTTCGTGAATCGCGCATTCGGTCCATATTGGTGGGCATACTGGATCATGTTCACATGCAACGTCTTCTCGCCGCAGTTGTTCTGGTTCAAGAAGGTTCGCACGTCGCTTCTTGCGTCATTCATCCTTTCAATCTTCGTCAACATCGGCATGTGGTTCGAGAGGTTCGTCATCGTTGTGACATCGCTGCACAGAGACTTTCTCCCTTCAAGTTGGGGTATGTTCATTCCGACCGTGTGGGATTTCGGTCTGTTGATTGGAAGTTTCGGTTTGTTCTTTACGCTCGTATTATTGTTCATCAAATTCCTTCCGGCAATTGCTATGGCAGAAATTAAAGCAGTCGTTCCGGGCGCGCAACCGACGCATCAAGGAAACGGAGCGCACCATGGCTGACAATTTATACGCGGTCACCGCGATCTATAAAACTCCCAACGACATCATTGCCGCTGCAAAAGCGGTGCGCGATGCGGGATATACGAAGTTCGACGTCCATACGCCGTATCCAGTTCACGGCATGGATAAGGCAATGGGTTTGAAAGAGACGAAACTCGGTTTCGTTACACTCGCTGCAGGCATTATGGGTGCTGTGGGAATGATCTCATTCGCATCGTGGGTGGCGTCGGTTGATTATCCGCAGGTGATCGGTGGAAAGCCATACTGGTCATGGCCCGCGTTCGTTCCGGTAACGTACGAAATTGCAGTGCTGCTTGCTGTTCTATTGACTGTCGGTGCACTGATCACAGCATTCCTGAAATTCCCGAACAACAGCCATCCGCTGCACGACACGCCATACATGAAGAGCGTCTCTGCAGACAAATTCGGGGTGACCATTCAGGCGGAAGATCCGAAGTTCAACGAGAAAGAAGTAAAAGATTTGTTGAAAAGACTTGGTGGTGATGTTGAGTCTGTGTATTACTCGGAAGAGTTCCTGAATTTCAAGCCGCAGATGTTCGAGCCGAAATTTATTCTTCTGCTTGTCGGCATCGCAATTGTGTCAGCCGGCGGCGGATATTTCACCTGGAATAAATTGATGTATCTTCCTCCGTTCGATTGGATGATGCAGCAGCCGAGAGTGAATGCACAGATGAAGAGCGAGTTTTTTGAAGACGGGTTTGGAATGCGCCTGCCCGTGGAAGGATCTGTCGCACGCGGTTTCATTCCTTATCCGTACAAGACGTCGGACAGAGCAGACTCAGTCGGTAAATTTTTGGTGAATCCGCTGCTGCCGACGAAGCAGGTTCTCGAATTAGGAAAGAAAAAGTATTTTACATTCTGCTCACCCTGTCACGGAAATTTCGGCAACGGTGACAGCCGCCTTGCGGGACAATTCCCAAATCCGCCGACACTGCATTCGGATAAAGTGCGTCAGTGGCCAGACGGGGCGATCTTCCATGTGATGACCACAGGACAGAATGTAATGCCGTCGTATCAATACCAAATTACTCGTGAGGAACGTTGGGCTGTCGTTCACTATGTCCGCACATTGCAGCGTGCGCTCAACGCAAAGGAGTCTGATCTACAATGAGTAATCACGAATCAGTCATCATTGCAAAAAAAGAATTACCGCCGAATCTTATCAAAACCGGATGGGGATTTACACTTGTCGGTTTGATCCTCGTCGGAGTATCGTACGCTACGGATGCGCATCGAGCATCATTCAATAACGTGATTGGGTTTGCGTTCCTGACCAGTGTTGCGGTCGGTGCGCTCTTCTTTGTCGCGCTGGAATATATCGCCGGAGCAGTGTGGAGTACGCCGTTTCGCCGGGTGACAGAGTTTCTTGCAGCGCTTCTTCCGGTGACGATACTTCTTGCAATTCCGTTGTTCGTCAATATGCACGACCTGTTCCATTGGACACATGCGGATGTTGTTGCGGCGGACGAGATCCTGAAACACAAAGAACCGTATTTGAACACGCAGTTCTTTATCATTCGTTTTGCGGTTGTGCTTGGTGCATGGATATTGTTCTATTATTTGTTCCGGCGGAATTCTTTGAAACAAGACACCGACAACGATCAGAAGTACACGCGCACAAATATCAAACTGGCGGCGGTGTTCATTCCGTTCTTTGCCATTTCAATTTCTATTTTCGCCATAGACTGGCTGATGAGTTTGGAGCCGCATTGGTTTTCTACGATGTTCGGAGTCTATTATTTCACCGGCACGGTCATTTGTGCGCTTGCGGTGATCACGTACCTGGTTGTTTCATTGAGCGAGAAAGGATATTTCTTTAAAGGGATCAACGAAGATCATTACTACAGTTTTGGTGCGCTGTTGTTCGGTTTGTTGTCGTTCTGGGCGTACATCGCATTCAGTCAGTTTATGTTGATCTGGTATGCGAATCTGCCGGAAGAGAATTTCTGGTTCATCGCCCGGTGGAAGAATGGGTGGGAATATATCTCGATCGCTATGGTGCTGCTCCATTTCTGGATTCCGTACTTTATGCTCGTGTCGCGCCCGTCGAAAATGAACAGGGCAAATTTGAAACGGTCATCGCTGCTGTTGATCTTCGTCCACTTTCTCGACCTTTATTGGTTAGTGATGCCGACATACAATGAATCGCCCGTGTTCAGTTATACTGAAATTGCTTTTCCATTGCTGACGATCGGTTTGATTATTGTTGTTGTTGCGATGCAGGCGAAGAAATATAATATGGTTCCAGTGGGCGACCCGAAACTGCAGCGCGGTATCGATTTCCATTTATAGCGATGGTTTTTTAAGTGACCGTCACCTCAAGGGCGACGGTTACTTTCAATCAACAAATATATTTTTATGCATATCAAAGACGAAATTGATTTCAAAGAGTTGTTGAAGAACCCAATCCGGTTGTTCGGGCTATCGTACATCTATTTCCTTCTAGCGGGTGGATTCCTCGGTGTCTATTACGTATGGAATTTGAATGATGTCAGCAAGAACGCGATCACACCTGTCATCTTGAAAGACTCGGCGCAGTTTGTTCTTGATGTACCGATGCAGCGCGGTGCGTTAATTGCTCCGGTGAATGTTGCAGTTGCCGGCGTGCCGTCCAAATCGTTGATAGACAAAGGGGCAAATCTCTACAAAGCGAATTGCGCATCGTGCCACGGCGATAACGGAATGGGGGACGGATTGAGCGCAGCGGCGTTGACTGTGAAGCCGAGAAATTTTCACTCCGCTGAAGGATGGAAGAACGGGCGGAAAGTTTCAAACATCTACAAAACGCTGCAGGATGGAATTTTGACAAGCGGCATGCCGGCATTCAATTATACTCCCGCCGAAGACCGCTTCGCCATTATTCATTACATCAGAACATTTGCGGCAGATTACCCTGTCGATAGTCTGTCGGAGCTCCTCGAACTGGAAAAGATGTACAATTTGTCGAAAGGGACGCAGCTGCCCGCGCAGATTCCGGTGAAGATGGCGATCCAGAAAGTTGAGCAGGAGAATGTTGCCGAAGTGAACGCGGTGAACGAGTTCTGCGAAACAATGGACGAATCGATGCAGAAGGATACGGGTGCGAAACTTGCAATGAAGGTGAGCCGCAGCGAGACTAAAATTGCGGCGGCTGCGCTTGCAGCGCAGGGAAGAAGCCTTGATGAATTCGTGAGGATCGTTTCGTCCGATCCGGTCACGATCGGTTTCAAACCGGAAGTAGTCCGGTTGAGCGCCGAAGAGTGGAGTGCATTGTATTCGTATCTGTCGAAAGTGAACAGGAAGAGTTAATCGCAGGGCAAGCGTTCTTGCTTGTCAAAGGTCAAACAGGAATGATTGGTCAACGGTAGGAGAGCATTATGAAAAAATTCGTGCTGCTGATGATGATGCTGTGCTTCGGCGCGTCGTTTGCAAAAGATTCGACGCAGAAGATCGAGATCGGCATCGACGAGAAGATCGGGCAGATGCTGCCATTGAATCTTGAATTCTTCGATGAAAAGGGATATCAGGTTGCGCTGAAGGATATCGTCAAGAAGCCGTTCATTCTCAACTTTGTGTACTACCGATGTCCCGGTATTTGCAGCCCGATCCTGACCGAGCTGACGACGATCGTCAATTTTCATGAGATGGAGATTGGCAAGGATTATCAGATCATCACAGTCAGTTTTGACGAGCGTGAGAAACCGGAACTCGCGGCTGCAAAAAAAGAAAGCTATATGGGGCTTCTCAACAAGAAGATCCCTGATGAATCGTGGAAATTCCTGACCGGCGACAGTGCGACGATCCATACGCTGACAAATGCGGCAGGCTTTATGTTTAAGAGGGAAGGGAATGATTTTCTTCATGCGGGGACGATCATCACTGTGAGTCCCAAGGGGAAGATCGCGCGGTACCTGTACGGAACAAAATATCTTCCGTTCGATGTGAAGATGGCGATCACCGAAGCGTCGGAAGGACGGACCGGACCGACGATCGCAAAGTTGTTGAGTTACTGCTATAGTTACAACCCGGAAGGGCAGAGGTATGTTTTTGATGTGACAAGAGTTTCCGGTGTGGTGATTTTACTTTTTGCAGTAGTCTTTGTGGTATATATTTCTGTTAAACCTAAGAAAGTTCAATCGTGAGGTGATGTACTATGGCACATGTTGCAATGCCAGCCGAAAAAATAGAACCAAGTTATCTTGAAGTAACGACCAACACCCATAAAGGATTGTTGGGTTGGATATTGAGTGTCGATCATAAACGGATCGGGCTTCTGTATCTCTTTACGATGCTGGCGTTCTTTTTTGTCGCTGTCGGGTTCGGCTTTATGATCCGTTTGGAATTGATCTCTCCCGGTAAAACGTTCATCGATGCGCAGACGTACAACCAGTTCTTTACGCTGCACGGCATCATCATGATCTTCCTTTTCATCATCCCGGGACTTCCGGCTGTGTTCGGCAATTTCTTCCTGCCAATCATGATCGGTGCGAAGGATGTTATTTTTCCGAGAGTGAATTTGCTTTCGTGGTATCTTTTCATCGCGGGCGGTTTGATCGCTGTTGCGGCATGGCTGCTTCCGGGCGGTTCGGCTGATACGGGTTGGATGTTCTATGTTCCGTATTCGGTGCGGACAACAACAAATGTGCTGCCGGCGCTTGTTGCCGCATTTCTCCTTGGCTTCTCTTCGATATTGACCGGGTTGAATTTCATTACGACGATTCATCGCATGCGAGCGCCGGGAATGTCGTGGTTTAAAATGCCATTGTTTGTGTGGGGATTGTACGCAACAGCATGGGTGCAGGTACTTGCAACTCCGATTATTGGAATAACACTTGCGCTTGTGATTATTGAGCGCACGCTTGGCGTCGGAATTTTTGATCCGGCGCTCGGTGGAGATCCGGTTCTGTATCAACATCTGTTTTGGATTTATTCTCATCCTGCCGTCTATATTATGATACTTCCCGCAATGGGAATTGTGTCCGAGATTATTCCGGTCTTCGCACGGCGGACGATCTTTGGATATAAATTTATTGCGTTCTCGAGTCTTGCGATTGCATTTTTCGGATCGCTCGTGTGGGCGCATCACATGTTCACCGCAGGGATGAGCGATACGGCGATGTTTGTCTTTTCATTCCTCACGTTCGTCGTGTCTATTCCAAGCGCGATCAAGGTCTTTAACTGGGTTTCAACATTGTACAAAGGATCCATCAAAGCTGATCCGCCGCTGCTGTATGTGCTGTCGTTCATCTTTCAGTTCTCGATCGGCGGTTTCACCGGATTGATGCTCGGTGCACTTTCGGTCAACATTCATTTGCAAGATACGTCGTTTGTCGTTGCGCACTTTCATTATGTAATGTTCGGCGGGACGGGATTCGGGATCTTCGCTGCGATGCATTACTGGTTTCCGAAAATGTTCGGCAGAATGTACAATATGAAAGTCGCTACGTGGGCGTGGGGAATCGTAACGTTCGGGTATAATCTGCTCTACTTCCCGATGTTCATCATGGGATATCTTGGCATGCCGCGCCGTTACTATGACTATCTTCCCGAATTTCAACCGTATCATTTTGCGTCAACAGTCGGCTCGTGGATTCTTATTCTCGGGCTTATCATTATGTTTGCAAATTTATACCGTGGAATGAGGAAAGGACCGAAAACACCGATGAATCCATGGGGAGGCGAGACTCTCGAATGGACAATACAGACTCCGCCGATTGTTGAAAACTTCCATGAAGTACCGACGGTAACGAAAGGTCCGTACGATTATTCCGAATATGAAGTTGCTACAAAGGAGGCAAAGTAAGTGAGTTCAACAACACACAGCGCAGTACATCACGTTCACCGAGATGATTACGGTTCCCGGATGGGCATGTGGCTCTTCCTCTTTACGGAATTAGTGCTGTTTGGAGGATTGTTCATTGTCTATGCTGTTTATCGGTACACACATCAGCAGGAATTCCACCTTGCAGCGCAGGAATTGAATACCACGATTGGTCTGATCAACACGATTATTTTGTTGACAAGCAGTATGACGGCAGCAATGTCAATCACTGCAATGCAGAAGGGAAACATTCGTTTTTCAAAAGGGCTCATCTGGGTGACAATCCTGTTTGCGCTTGCCTTCATGGTGAACAAGTATTTTGAGTGGAGCGCGAAGATCCATCACGGCATCTACCCCGGATCAAAAGAGTTGCTGAACAAACCGGAAGGAGAGATTCTCTATTTCGGATTGTACTATGTCATGACTGGCTTACACGCACTGCACGTGATCGTCGGTGTAGTATTTTTTCTGTTCATCTTGCGGCACATCAAACAAGGGAAAATTCAGCCGGATAAATTCGTACGGCTCGAAAATGCGGCGCTGTATTGGCACTTAGTTGATTTGATTTGGATTTTTCTGTTTCCGTTGTTCTATTTGATTCACTGACTGTATCGCCGAGCTCTGCTCGGCGAAGGTAATATGATTTATAATTCCGCTGACCGGAGGTCGGCGATACAAAAGAGGTTCTCATGAGTGAACACCACCACGAAGAAGCGCATGTCATTGAATACGGAAAATATATTTTCGTCTGGCTGGCATTGCTTGCATTCACCGGTATTACCGTAACGGCAGCCGGAATCGGTCTCGGCAACTGGACGATTGTCCTTGCATTGATGATCGCTTCAACGAAATCATGGTTTGTCTTGAATTACTTCATGCATTTGAAATATGAAGACAAAGTGTTCAAAGCATTCATTTTTGTTGCGCTGGCAACATTTGCAATTTTTATCACATTTACGTTTTGGGATTATTCCTTCACGAGGTAATTTGAATGTTCACGTCGTCATCTAATTTTACGAATGATGTTGATGCGCTCTTTGCGTACATCGTAGCGCTGTCGCTGATCGTCCTCATCGGCATCACGGTGGCAATGATCTATTTTGTGATTCGGTACAGCAGAAAACGGAATCCTGTGCCGAAGAACATTGAGGGAAATCTCACGCTCGAAATCCTCTGGACAGCGATACCGCTGCTGCTCTTTATCAGTATGTTCTATTTCGGCTGGGTCGGCTATAAGGAAATGCGCAACGCCCCGGCTGATTCACTGCCGATTAAAGTAACGGCGCGGATGTGGCAGTGGAGTTTTGAATACCCGAACGGATTGAAAACCGATACGCTCTACGTTCCGGTAAGCAAACCGGTGCGTGTCGATCTGCATTCTCTCGATGTAAATCATGCATTCTTCATTCCGGCATTCCGCGTGAAGAAAGATGTGTATCCGAATAAAAAGAACGATCTCTGGTTCAAATCGGACCATATCGGCAGGTACGACATTGCGTGCGCCGAGTACTGCGGGCTGAACCATTCATACATGTATTCGGCGGTTCATATTATGGAGCAGAAGGATTTCGATCAATGGTTTGCCGACGCCTCGAAGAAGGCTGGTCTTGAACCGAAACTCACGACACAGACAAAATAACAATCATCAGTTGGTGAAACGATAATGGATTTTTTGAAACAACTTGCACTACCTCAGTCTGCTGCACAGATCGAAGTACTGCACTTCGTGATGAATTTTGTGCAGATTCTTTTCCTGCCGTTTGCGAGTTATCTCTTTGGAGCGCTCGCACTCTCTCTCTACTATGGACGGAAGGGAAGGAAACAGAACGACATCAACGCGCTCCATTTTGCGAAAGATGTGATCGATCATGTGCTGCCGAATAAAAGCATTCTCTTTCTGTTCGGTGTTGTCCCGTACATCACGCTCGTCTTCGCATACGCGCAACTGCTGCAGGGGACCGATTCGATCAGCGTGAGCGTACTGACGTGGGGACTGTTGTTCTATATTGCAGGCTCGGCATTTGCATCATCGTACCACTCGGCATTCAAGCTGAGTTCAGTGCTCGAAACGATCAAGCAGGGGAACGAAGAGATTTCGGTATTTCGTACTGAACTTTCCGAACAAAAGCGCACATCGGGGAAGTACTCGTTTCTGTTTGTATTCACCGGCATCTTTTTCCTGTTTGCCGGCACCACTTTGGCATCGGAACCTGCACAGTGGAGTTCGGTGACGACGGTTGTAGAGTTGGCTTTTTCACTCGCAGTGTTCGTAAAATTTCTGCAGTTCATTCTTTTGTCGCTTGCTGTGGCGACAGTCGGTACACTCTTTTTTACATTCAGTTGGGAAGGGGGGAGGAAGAATATTGCTCCCGACTACGCTGCATTTGTGAAATCGGCGACATTGCCGACCGCGTTGATCTCGATCCTCATTCTTCCGGTCTTTCTTGTTCTTTCGGTGGTTGTTTCGCCAGTCGCGGGATTGTCGGGGTTTGTTTTTATTGCCTCCGTGATCGGAATATTCTTCCTCTTTCTGACAAGCCATTATGTGTACGCAATGATGAAGAGTTTCGAATCGAAATATGCCGCGCTTGCATTCTATGTTCTTGTCTTTTCCGTTGTCTCGATCGTTCTTGCGGATACGAATACGTTTGCGGGAGCGACAAAGAAACATTCTTCATTCCTTGCGTATCAGTACGATAAACACCACGAAGAACTGCTCGCAGCCATGGGGATCAGTTTGAAAGTGATCACTGGCGAAGAAATTTTTACGGCAAAATGTTCTGCGTGTCATGAATTTGGAATAAAGAAGGTCGGTCCGGCATACAAGGATGTACTGCCGAAGTATGAAAATGACAGGGCAAAATTATTGTCGTTTGTCTTGAATCCTCAAAAAATGGATCCTGCGTTTCCGCCGATGCCGAACCAGGGATTGAAACCGGCGGAAGCCGATTCGATTGCGGCGTATATTATGAGGATGTATAAAGCGCCGAAGTGATTTCTTAAGCGGCAAAAGGTTAATTGAAATAATAAATCATCCCAATATTTCCGCTGAGAGATGTTGTTGTTGTAGAAGGATTCGCTAAAACTGCTGACGGAATTTTACCCGTCGAATATTGTATACCCGCTTCCCCAAAAACGCTTACTACGTCAAACAGTAATAACTCATTTCCTGCAAAAATTGATGTCCCATATAAATCTGCTTCCGCGGTTTTTGAAATGTAATCTAAACTTGGTACTTGTAATACAGGTTCTGTTTGCCCTTGGTTGTTATAGGAGAAATTAATTCCGATGTAGAAACGTGTTATTGTATTTTCACTTAATGTACGTGCAGCGAGATATGCCGCGGCTCCCAAGGTTATTTCATGTTCCATTCTTTTCGTTTCTAGCGATTGTGTGCCTTGTGAAGTTGAAATGTCTCTTTCTATCGAGTTGCTGAGGAACGAATATGAAAAACGCAAGTCAAACAACTGCGGAAAATACAGCCGAACACCGATGTTTGGCGGAGAACTAATGGTGCTGCAAATGCCAAATTTTGTTTCAGTTTCCTGTGCGTATGCTGAAAGAAACAAAAAGATGCTGCAAAGGGGAATGTAGAAATGCTGCTTCATTTTATTCTCAATTATTATTTTGGAATTGTTAGACAATATACTTTTGAACTTCCAACACACACCATATATCCCTCTCCCACTGCAACAGGAGAAGAGTATGTTGAAATGCCGTCTTTATCATGCTCCGGCGGATGTCCCCACCAGATTGTTTTTCCGGTTTCCGCATCTAACACATAAATTCTGCTGTTGTTGCAAAAAAACACTTTGCCGTCTTTAACTGTAATAAGAGTAATAATGGAACTACGCGTATCTTCACTTGTCCACTTAATTGTACCGGTCTTTAAATCGAATGCATACATTTTCGCCTGTACGGTAGACCCTATATAAACTGTGCCGTGATCAATGGTTGGAGATAACCAAAAGGCATCACCTGCAATTTCAATATTCCACAGTTTTGTTCCAGTGAATCTATTAAGTGCTGCGACTGTGTGTCTTGCTGAAAATACTGTGATGCTGTCAATTATTGCACACCCTAAGATATCCCACCCATTTACACCCTTTGAATCATATCCCCAAAGGAATTCCCCAGTTACTGAATTGTAACAGAGCAAGTTACCTCGCAACTCTTCGCCAGTCCACCACCCGGTTGGAACGTACAGTCTGTCATCAATTTCCGATCCAATCGGCTCATAGGCAGCTTGGGTGTACCCTTGCCATATTAATTGTGTTAACGGAATAATCAGTTCAATAGCACCATTTAATTTTGTAATTTTTGCCACTTTACCATTGTTACCAGCTACAAACAGATGAGTTGAAGTCTCTGTAAGGGTAGATAGTACCTGAACAACGAAATCCGGTAGAGTGACTTCCCAATTTTTTGTACCATTTTCTGCGTTGAAACAGAAAACTTTATTTGCAGTTGGAAGAAAAACCTTTTCCTTATCATATATTACATTCTGAGAAGCCGTGTAGCCCTGTAAATTAACTTCCCATAGTTTTTCGCCATTGGATAGATTACTACACACAAGCAAGGAATCAAACGCGACAAAGGTTTTGCCATTTCCGATAGCAGGTCTTATCATATTGCTAGGACCGACGCCTTCATAGGACCAAACCACGTTGCTACTGTATTTCCTTTCCGAAATGTCAAGTGGCTTTTCACAATTGCAGGAGAGCAGGATTACTATAGTCCCAATAAAAAAGATATTTTTTATATTGCCCATATGATTAAAACAAAGACTTCAGAAAATATTATCTGAGACTCTTTGATTATTCTTGCCAAATTCGAGGTTCTAAATTTATATCTTGCGATCTCAACGTTTGCCTTATTTTATTTAAGATTTCATTATTTCTTGTTTCTTCTGCATGGTTTGTGTGCTCAGTTCTAATGGTTCTTTCGGATGTAATAAACGATGGAGCAGCAGAGTATGTGGGGATAAAAGCATCGTTGACAGTACTTAATGTGGGACTAGTAGAAATAGCTTCGCCGACAAGATATTGATTCCATTCAACTTGCTGATAATAAACTATCGAATTATAACCATTAAAGAATGCCCCGGCAAGATTTGAATACCAATAATATGTATAGTAATCTTCTGGATCACCGTACATCTCCCACATAAGATAATAATAATCTGCTTCACCAGCCGCCACAACTCCGCTTGTGTAGTAAACGTCAGCAACATCGTATACATATGACAAAATATTTCCAGTTTCTATGCCATCATTTCCGGCAGCGTCCGCAAAACGCCAGTGACTGTTCCAATCCTCAACACCGTAAATTGCGTAGTGAGCGGCTGGTAATGATGCCGAAAAATTTGTGTTCAACGAGTTTAAAAATGCACTTCCGGGACGCATGTCTATCGCTGCAGCGCTATTCAATCCCCAAGGGGTTGTAAAATTAAAAATATCATCATATGCTCGAATAATGATTTCAAGAATCACTTGAATAAAACTAGAAGACTCTCCTAACATTAACCACGGTGTTGCCAAATCATAATTAAGCCAAACATTTAGAAAATAAGATAGGTTTGCCGTTGAATTAATTGCTATAGGCGCACCTGTATGTGGCGTTCCAATAGTTATTAAGGCTCTTACTTTGCTTCCAGCACCTTGTTGTCGTTTTATTTCTCTTGAAACCAATCCACCCATGCTGTGCGCTACAACGACTGAATTTGAATACGGAACAACGGTAGATGCGTACGAAGCAGCAGAGGATGAAAGGGCTATGGTTGCATCATAACTATTGTTTGTATAAGTATTCAATTTGAACAGATTATATAATGTTTGCGGCGTGCTATACCAGTTTGCAGAACTGTTGTTATAACCGTGAACGAAAGCAATATCTTTAATTGGTGGCGGCGGAGGAATCGTTACAGTAAAGTTATTGGGGGCGAAAGTACTCCCATTGTAATTAGTCACTTTAATGGAGTAATTACCAGCCGGAACATTTGGAACATTAAAGTTAATTCTTGTAGTAGAAAGATATGTCGGATAAACTTCTGTTGAACCAAAGTACACTCTGCACCACCATAAGGGAGGCACATTTATTTTTGGATCACGTTTTTTACTAGGTGAGAGCTGTTCATCCTCAAAATAAAAATAATATCCGTTTATTTGTACATTCGTGTTCACTAGTCCCGAAAGTGGTGTCACAGAATTAATAACCGGTAGTTGTGTCTGAGAAAAAAGTAACCCGACAAACGCAACCGGCATCAGTATATTGAAAATTCTTCTCATAATAATTTTCCTCTCTTAATTAATTTGATATGGATTTTACGAAGAGAAAGTTCCTATGTTTGCCATTCACTGTTTCGCCGAAGAATTTCATAGCATTCTGTCTTTTTCCATCTGCTGTTTGGGAAATCATTTCAGAATGTTTCCTCCCATCAATGTGCATTTCACTTTGCTCAAAACCAGGCAATGAAGCATTAAAAATCATTTTCACAGTAATCTGTTTGGTCAATCCGGGCCGGGAAAATGCGCCGGATATTTCATATCGATTATTGCCAAGAGCGACAGTCTGTTTTCCTTTTGTCTTAAAATAATTAATGACAGAATCGGAAGATATTTTACTCCATTCAATTTTTGCTTCAGTGCGATTTCGTTCAGATTCAATTCGATCCTTTTTAATTCTTTCTAAGAACTCTTTGTAACCTTTCAGTTTTTTATCATCTGAGATACTTTTACCTCCTCGCCGTAATTGGGTTGGCGTAAAATCTATTCTTTCAGACTTCACAGTATTGACAAACAGTTTACCACCTAATCTTTGGGTGCGCGTTGTATAACCTGTTCCGATATCTTGGAAAAAATACTCTCCTTCATGAACAAGTGCCAATGAATCCGTTTCGTCAGAGAACACATCTGACTTTAACGATTCATTGGATTCACTCCCTTTGAATTTAAACGAAAATTTTTTTTGAGAAGTAAAAGATTTGTTTACCGATAAACTTAGTGTGGGAACTGAGGTGGTATTTTCAGGAGTCGCTGCTGTTGGTTCCTTGTCACAAGAAGCAATAAAGCTAATTATGAATATAAACATTAATAACCGTCTGTGAATCTGAGAATCGTAGCGAGCGACATATTTCCTCCAAAGTTGGTTTGCAGATCGAATATTTAGGATTTATATGTTGGGCAAT
>JBFMFY010000045.1:0-24978 GCA_040751955.1 Bacteroidota bacterium | reverse complement strand
TCGTTCTCAGGACTTTTATTTGTATCTCAAAGAATACGAGTTCCGTTTCAATAACAGGCACTCGGATATCAAACAATTAATTCTTAAAATCTTTTTCAATGCTTGAGTTCTATCTAGTCAAGCCCCACAAAGTTTATTGTGGAAAATGGATGCAAAAATAGCAGAATATTGTTTAGTAGGCGCCTCAATCAAGAAATGAAATAATCTTATGTCTGTTAATCTCTCCGGCACCCTTAAATCCATCCGCGATATCATGTGGCAAGACTCCGGCTTGAACGGCGATGCGCAACGCATCGAACAACTTGGCTGGATGCTCTTCCTAAAAATCTTCAGTGACAAAGACCGTGAACTTGAAGAACTGAATCCCAAATACAAATCTCCCATCCCCAAACAATTCCGCTGGATAAAACAGAAAGGAAACTGGGCGGGAGACGATGAAGGAATTACGGGCTACGAACTGCAAACATTTGTCGATCAACACCTTTTTCCAGCGCTCCGAAACATTTCCACCGCGGGCAGCAACAAGAGGGCGTTCATCGTGCGCGAAGTGTTTGAAGGAAACCACAATTACATGAAGAGCGGCATCAACATCCGCAAAGTGCTGAATAAACTGAATGAGATTGACTTCAACATTGCCAAAGAGCGCCATGCGTTTGGTGAACTGTACGAATCGATCTTGAAAGAACTGCAAAGCGCGGGAAAGAGCGGAGAGTTTTACACGCCGCGTGCCATCACACAGTTTATGACCGACGTTACCGCACCGCAGTTGGGCGAACGGATTCTCGATCCTGCATGCGGCACGGGTGGTTTTCTTACCTGCACGGTGGAATCTCTTCTTGCGCAGGCAAAAAATGTTCACCACCGCAAAAGCATTCAGGAAAATGTAGAAGGATGGGAATACAAACCGCTTCCGTACCTGCTGGCGACGACAAATTTGATTTTGCACGATATTGAAGTGCCGAACATTACATTTACCGATGCGCTCGGACGCGAGTTGACAAGTTACAAAGAGAAAGACCGCGTGGATGTAATTCTTGCCAATCCGCCGTTTGGGGGCATTGTGGCAAACAATAACGAAAATAATTTTCCGCAGACGTACCGCACCAAAGAAAGCGCCGATCTCTTTCTTGTGCTGATTATTCACCTGCTGAAACAAGGGGGGCGGGCGGCAATCGTTCTGCCCGATGGTTCGCTGACGGGTGAAGGGGTGAAACAGCGGGTGCGCGAACGGCTGTTGCGCGAGTGCAACCTGCATACGATCATTCGTCTTCCCAATTCTGTCTTCCAGCCGTATGCAACAGTGGCAACCAATCTCCTCTTTTTTGAGAAAGGTTCTCCCACAAAACATGTGTGGTATTACGAGCACCGCATGCCCGAAACATACAAAGCATACAGCAAAACAAAACCGATACAATTAAAAGAGTTTGACCCGATTAAAAAATGGTGGACGAGGCGGAAGGAAAGCGAGATTTGCTGGAAGGTTGATATCAAGACAATCCAAGAGCGAGGATTTGATTTGGATATTAAGAATCCGACAAAGAAGGAAGAGGAAGTGGAACATACGAGTAAAGAATTACTTGCTTTGTTGCATAAATCATTTCAACGAAGCACTGAATTATTGAAACACTTTGAATCTGAGTTTAAATGAAATATCAAGATGTACCAATTAGTGAGTTCCTCCATCCGAGAGAAGAACGTTTTGAACCAAAAGACGAGCGCATTCTTAGGCTAAAGCGAATTGAAAAGATTGATTTTTCTGGCAGTATTGTTTTATCGGAGAAACCTTCGAACACGGATATGATTATTGTAAAGAAAGGAGACCTTGTTATTTCGGGCATCAATGTTGCAAAAGGTGCATTGGCAATTTACGATGGGAAAGATGATGTGACTGCAACGATACACTACTCGTCGTATGAGTTTGATAAGAAGAAAATTAATATCGACTATCTAAAATGGTTTCTCAAAAGTCCCGCATTTGTCAATCTCATTAAGGAGCAAGTTCCCGGTGGAATTAAGACAGAAATAAAGCCGAAACATCTTCTGCCATTACGTATTCGTTTGCCTTTATTGGAAGATCAAATAAAATTAGCAGAGCAATTCCAAAATACCGAGAAAGAATTCGCTCAACTCGAAAAGGAAATCGAATCGCAGCAATCCCTTCTCAAAAAATTACGTCAGCAGATATTGCAGGATGCGGTGCAGGGGAAACTTCTTCCGCAAAACAAAAACGACGAACCGGCAAGCGAACTGCTGAAGCGAATAAAAGCCGAAAAAGAACTACTGATCGCCGCCGGCAAACTGCGAAAAGAAAAACCACTCCCGCCGATAAAAGAAGAAGAGATACCGTTTGAGATTCCCAAAAATTGGGTTTGGTGCAGGTTGGGGGAAGTTGGTGATCTGAAAAGAGGAAAATCAAAACATCGCCCAAGAAATGATGACAAATTGTTTAAAGGTGGAAAATATCCTTTCATACAAACCGGTGATGTATCAGCGGCAAAACATACGAATGATTTTGTAACCACCGTTCATAGTTACTATAATGAATTAGGACTTGCGCAAAGTAAAATGCAAGAATCAGGTACGCTTTGCATAACAATTGCCGCAAATATTGCTGAGTGTGGATTTTTATCTTTTGAAGCATGTGTTCCAGATAGCATCGTTTGTTTTAAAAGTATTGATACTTCTATTGATAAATATGTCTGTTACTATATTCGAGTTGCGCAGGAGGAGTTAAAACGTTTTGCACCTGCCACTGCTCAAAAAAACATTAATTTGGGAATTTTAACAGAATTGTTATTTCCTCTTCTCCCACTCGCCGAGCAACAGCGCATCGTAGCAAAAGTGGAGCAATTGCTGCAGCAATGCAAAGAGTTAGAAAAAACAATCGGGCAAAATCAAAAGTACGCAGAGCAGTTACAGCAAGCGGTATTGCAAGAGGCGTTTACTCACAAGAACTAATGACAAAAGCTATGAAATCCTTTATCACCAGCCACAGTCTCGAATTATTTTCATAATTGTATCGATCCTTTCCCGCACTGGGGATGACTATAAAAAAACTCATATCGCTTCTCCTCCTTTTTTTCATCACACTCTTTGTTCTTTCCCTCTTCACCCCTCTTGATGAGAACGACTTCCGCAAAGAGAGTATCCACTCCCTCAAAGTGCTCGACAGGAACGGGAAGATTCTCCGAGAGTATTTAAATGACGAAGAGGGAAGAGGAGAATGGATCGCGTTCGACAAAATCTCGCATCACGTGATTGATGCAACGATCGTTGCGGAGGACAAGCGGTTCTACAGTCATTTTGGTGTCGATCCGACAGCAATTGTGCGTGCAGTGTATGAGAATCTTTTTTTGTCGGCGCGTTCGGGCGGCTCTTCCATTACGCAGCAGGTAATACGCACAGTGTATCATCACCCCCGCACACTCTATTACAAAGGAATGGAAGCGTGGTACGCATTGCGGTTGGAAAGGATGATGGAGAAGGAGGAGATTCTCGAGCAATATTTCAACCGCGCGCCGTACGGCAATCAATTGAACGGCATCCAAGCCGCCGCAAAGTATTACTTTGACAAGCCGGCGGGAGAACTCTCCATTGCGGAAGCGGCGTTCCTCGCCGGCTTGCCGAACGCACCGACGCTGTTGAACCCGCACAAGAACCACGATGCTGCGATGAAGAGGCAAAAAAAGATTCTTGGTTTGCTGCTTGAACATGAAAAGATCACGACGCAGGAATACGATCGCGCAATTGTTCAACCAATTCCCATCATTACTCCCGAGACGAAATTCAAAGCCCCGCATGCGGTGGAAATGGTCTATGCGCAGTTGATGAAACGAGAAAATGATCATCCTGTCATTTCGAATCCCGATGTTCTTTATCGGGATGAGAAATCTGATCGTGATCCCAGATTTCTCGCCCCGCTGCGCGGGACTCGAAATGGAAATGAAGGAGTCGGAAGCAATCAAACTCATCCCTCGACGCGTCCCGCGGAAAGTGCCGGACTTACCTGCCTTCGCCAAAACGAAGCATCGGCTACGTGCAGGCAGGCTCAGGATGACTATACTAAAAACATGCGTCCGGCTGCGATCACTACCACACTCGATCTTGAATTACAGTCAGACATTCAATGGGTAGTGAAGGGGCATCTGGCGCAGTTGAAAAAGAAGCATGTCTCAAATGCAGCAGTGGTAGTCATTCATAATCAAACGGGAGAGATCCGAACGCTCATCGGTTCAGCCGATTATTTCAATCAGTCGATCAGCGGGAATGTGAACGGAGCGTTGGCACTCCGTCAGCCCGGCTCTGCGATGAAGCCGTTCACATACGCCGTTGCTCTTGAATCAGGTTTTACTCCATCCACTCTTCTTGCCGATGTGCCGACATCACTCTCTGCGGAAGGAGGCGATTACGTTCCCGAAAATTATGACAGGGAATATCACGGTCCCGTACGGCTGCGGACGGCACTTGCATGTTCATACAATATTCCCGCAGTGCGCGTGCTGCATTCCATCGGTAAAGACGCACTCTTCGGACGATTAGAGCAAGTTGGGATCACCACTCTCGACAAATCGCCGGCTCATTACGGCTACGGATTGACATTGGGGAATGCGGAAGTGACGCTGCTCGAATTGACCAACGCGTACCGCACATTTGCAAACAACGGCTTCTGGAGTCCGGTTAAGATTGTGAAAGAGGAGAGAGGAATTGCCGGAGAAATTCTCACACAGCCAATCCCACTCGAAGCGGGAGAAAGCAGAAAAGTAATTTCCGACGAAGCAGCATTTCTGATCACCGACATACTTAAAGATCCGGTCGCACGTCGTCCGGTGTTTGGAAATCATTTTCGGTTTTCATTTCCGTGCGCGGTAAAAACGGGAACAACGAAAGATTACAAGGATAATTGGACGATAGGATACACTTCCGAGTACACGGTTGGAGTTTGGACGGGGAATTTTGACAGCAAACCGATGCTGCAGGTCTCCGGTGTGACAGGCGCAGGGCAGATATTCACCGATGTGATGAATCTGATCATGACGAAGTCTTCATCATTGACCGATAACGGTATCCCGCCAAAAAATATCATAACCAGAACAATCTGCGCTCGGAGCGGCAAACTTCCGACCGCAAATTGTGATAAGACAATTCAAGAAAAATTTATCGCCAAAAAAATTCCGACAGAACGATGTGACATTCATAGAAAATATTTTGTGAAGACGAGCGATGGTAATTTCCAGTCAAAAGTATTCGAGATCTTCCCTCCTGAATATAAGGAATGGGCTGCACTGGAAAATATTCCGCAGCCTCCTGCCACAGCGATTGAGTTAAGTGAGCGGCGCTCACCAACGGCAGCGGTATTCCATCCGACAATTATTTTTCCACACAATGGAGATGTTTTTAAGATCGATCCGGTATTGAGGCGTGAATTTCAAAAAATCAAGATTGACGCACTGCTTCCTCCAACGGTCTCCGATGTCCGGCTGACGATCGACGGAAAGGAGACGATTCGGTATGAGAGAGAAAGGACCTGGTGGCAATTGAGGAAAGGGGAACACCTGCTTCAGTTGTCGGCACTCTCCAAAATGAAGAAAATTACAAGCGACAAGATTAAAATTTTGGTGGAGTGAATTTCTTGCTTGGAATTTCCAATCGATTTTTTATATTGAAACAAAAGAACTTACCCTAAACATGTGAAGGAAAGCATTTTGTATCGAGTTTTGTGCGCTGTTTTAACAGCAGTTTTTGTTTTAGGATGTTCCGAGAAACCCGTTCAACGCACAGTTCAGTCTCAGACATCGTATCAGACCTCATTTCAACCTAATCCAATCCTCCTTGCATCAACATCTCAGATGAATGCAATGGATTTCCCCAGATTTGACACCGTAACAACACCGAGTGCTCCGGTTTTACAGGGACAGGATTCAGTTTTTGCAGACAGTTCAAGGCTTGATGATGAAAAGGATATTACCGAACTGCTCGAAATTGCACGCGGGCATTATCTTGCAGCATTGCAGGCACAGTCCGAAGGGGATTCGGCAGCTTCGGCATTCGAGTTTGAAGAAGCGATCAAACATCTTAATGAGGCGAGTTATTTTCCTGATGTCGAAAGTAATGCGGATTTCAACGAACTGACGAAGAGCGTTGTTGAAGATTACGAAAAGTATATTGCCACCATTGACAGCCTCGGTCCGCAGAGTTCTATTTTTGCGTTGCGCGAAAAACTGAATCTTGAAATAGAAAAGATCGACATCACGAATATACAGATCCCGCCGTCGCTCATTCCTCAAACAGAAGTTCCTCTCCATATCAATGAATACACGAAGCGAGCTATTGCGTTCTTTATGGGAAAAGGGCGCGGGCATATGGAAGAATGGATTTACCGGTCTGGAAAATATTTCCCCATCATGTCCCGCATCTTTGCCGAAGAAGGATTGCCCCCCGAATTGGTGTATCTCTCAATGCCTGAAAGCGGGTTGAATCCTGTAGCCCGGTCGTGGGCAAAAGCAGTTGGTTTGTGGCAGTTCATGAAGTACACCGGAAGTCTCTACGGTCTTCGTTCCAATTACTGGTACGATGAACGGAGAGATTTTGAAAAGGCAACGCGCGCAGCGGCAAAACATATGAAAGATTTGTACAACGATTTGAACGATTGGCACCTCGTCTTCGTTGCATACAACGCCGGACCGGGATGGGTTCGCCGCGCGATACGCAGAACCGGTTCGACAGATTTTTGGGAGATGCGTCACCGTCTTCCGCGTGAAACGAGAAACTATGTGCCGCAATATATCGCAGTCACACTGATTGCAATGAAGCCCGAAGCGTTCGGATTTGGCAACGTGAAAAAGGGAGATTCACTTGCATTCGAATACGTTACCGTTGATGACTGTATCGGGCTCGATCTGCTTGCTGAGTGTGCGGAAACGGATGTTGAAACATTAAAAGAATTGAATCCTGAATTGACGCAATGGTGTACGCCGCCGAACTACAAAGGATATCAACTGAGGATTCCGGTTGGCAAGTCCGCTCTCTTTGTGGAAAAATTCGCGCAGATCCCCGACGATAAGAAATATGATTTCGCAACGCATACCGTCAAACGGGGCGAAACGATCAGCGGCATTGCAAACAGATATAAATTGCAGCAGTCAATACTGTTCGAGGTGAATAAAATTTCGAAGCGGACAAAATTGAAGGTTGGCTCGACACTCGTCATTCCGATTCAGTCAAAATCCGTTGCAGCCGTCGTTGATGCACAGCGAAAAAAAGAGATCGAAGATCGTGAGCGCGCGAAGAGAATACGTGAAGCACAACGGACGCTTGCTGCATCATCACCGGCAAGAAAACCCGCGGCGCGCAAGGTTGAGTATGAGCCGGCAGGACGGGCAAAGATCGTGTACAAAGTGAAATCGGGAGAGACAATCGGGCATATCGCCGAGTGGTTTCACGTTCGTGCAAGCCACATCCGCAACTGGAATAACATCCCGTACGGCAGGCACATTTATCCCGGGCAGTCGTTGAAGATATGGGTGCCCGAAGAGAGGTACGAACACTATAAAGCGGTCGCACACTTGTCGTTTGTTGAGAAGGAAAAACTTGTTGTCAAAAAAAATTCATCTCCTGAACCGAAAGATGAGAGGAAAGACCAATCCAATTGGACCCGGCACAAAGTGAAGCGGGGAGAGACACTTGAAAAAATTGCGGAAAAGTACGATGTTGCAATTGCTGATGTGAAGGCATGGAATAAATTGCGGTCCAGCCGTATCTACGCAGGTGCGATATTGGAAATTTATTCGCCCGGCAGCACCGATGTTGAAGAAGAAAACGGAAAACAGAACGGACATGCAGCATCCAACGGAGCGATCACGCATATCGTAAAGAAGGGGGAGACATTGGAAAAGATTGCGGAGAAATACAGCGTAACTATTTCCGAAGTAAAGAAGTGGAACAAGATCAACGGTTCGAGAATTTTTGTGGGGCAGAAGTTGATTATCCAGCAAAATGGCAAGGAGGCATGACCTCCGTTCACTGCCGAAGCATCGTAAGAGTATTATTGAATCTTTAAGATTGATTCCTGTCTTGTTTTTCGACGTATTAGGATGTATCTTCATTTAATCAAATCATCACAAACAAAACGTTATCAGTTCATTGCTACGACGTTCCTTCATTTCTCTTATTCTTCTTCTTGGCTCTCTTTCCGGCGTGACGCTGTACGCCCAAACGCTGCATAAGACTGCGGATGATGACGCTTCAAAGTACACGAACATCGGCAATCTTGGTGTTACCATCACAAACTATGGGCAGATCGGAAATCGTCACCTAACGTGGCCGAATCAGCCATCCCTTGAATATCCGAAAGGATCGGGTATTGAGCATTTATCCATCGGCGGTATCTGGGTCGGCGGTTATCTGCGCAATGAATCTGTTGCGCGTGTTTCGACAGCGGGGGTAGATAACACGAGCAGGAATAGGCTTCTTGCCGGGTATGAACTGACAAATAATATCGGCTCAGTGATCACACAGCGCTCATCACTTGTTGAGTCTCCGTACTTCGATCTTCAGGCTGTGAGTCATCAGGATTTTGTAATGGATTTTACCGACCGCAATACACGGATCCCTGAAACGGGAGATTCCATTCCTGAACATATTCCTCTCGGTGTCGATATCCATCTGGAAAGTTATGCGTGGAATTTTCCTTTTGCTGATTTCTTCGTTATTCTCAATTACACGATTAAAAATGCCAGCAGCACGATCATAGATAGTCTTCACGTTGGTTTATGGAACAACGGAGCGGTCCGCAACACCAAACTGACAGGAAATCCACTCTCCGCCAGTCAATTCTTCAGCCATTCAGCACGAGGGTACGTTGACAGCCTTCGAATGAGTTATGTGTTTGATTTCGACGGCGCGCCGTACGGTCCTCCTGCAAACAGTTATCTTGGTATTAAATTATTGGGCGCAACACCGTTTCCCCTCAATCGTGATTCGTTGAATGCTGCCGTGGTGCGTGAATTAGATTCACTCGGAGATCTGACAAAGAATACAAACTACAATGGATGGAGATTTGCTTCGAGCGGCACTGCGAACCAGGTCTATGCATTTCCGGACTTTGAAGATAATCCTGCCGACCCGTATCGCGGTAGATTCCAGCGTCTCTCGCGGAAAATGCCGAGAGCGAATATCGATGCGCTCGGAAGGGTCGGCAACAATCCGAATCCCGCCGATGATATTCTCCCTGCTAGTTTGAGCGACCTCCTTTCTGTTGGACCTTTTAAATCACTCATTCCGGGAGACAGTGTACAAGTGGTCTTTGCATTGATAGGTGCAAAAAAATTCGGCAGCGGCGCTGCATCTCAGGATTATTTGAATCCTCAATTAAGAAGAAATTTATACTCGAATGCTTCGTGGGCGCAGCAGGCGTATGATGGTGAAGATCTGAACGGAAACAACAAACTTGATACTGGCGAGGATATCAATGGGAACGGAAATCTCGATCGTTTCTCATTGCCGCAGCCTCCGCGTCAACCCCGCGTCCGTGCCGTGGTTGAAAATCAGAAAGTGACGCTGTATTGGGACCGTGTGCAGGCGGAAGAGAGTTTCGATCCTATCAGCCGCAAATTTGATTTTGAAGGGTACAGAGTTTATCGGTCGCTGCCGGGTGCCGATATCCGAAATCCGGAAAATTTTCTCCTGTCAATGAAATTGGTGGGGGAGTTCGACCGAGCTGATAATTTTGTCGGATACAATACAGGTTTCAGTGCTATTAAACTCGATTCCGCAAAGAAATTTCCGGGTGATACAGTCGAGTATTGGTATCAATTCCCGCCGAAAGGGGACAATATTACCAGCCTCAACGGATGGCAGTACTTATTCGGTGTTTCCGCATTCGATCAGGGCGATTCCGCAAACGGACTGCCGAGCCTTGAAAGTGCAAAAGTGGTGAAACGAGTTATTCCCGGTGTCTCTGCTGCCTCCGATAATACAAAGGAAATTGGTGTCTATCCAAATCCCTATTATGCCAATGCTGCCTGGGATGCCGGCGGTGAACGGACGCGGAAAATATACTTTACCAATCTTCCGCAGAAGGCAGAGATCAAAATTTTTACGCTGACCGGCGACCTCGTTGCCGAATTACAGCACGACGGTGCGACGTACGACGGCTCCGGCATCAAATGGTTCGAAGATTTTAAAACGACAGGTGTTCCTGCGGAATTTGCGGGGGGAGAACATGCATGGGACCTCATTACAAAGTATGACCAGGCAATCGCCACCGGGCTGTACCTCTTTACTGTCAAAGATCAACTGACTGGAGATGTAAAAAGAGGGAAGTTCGTCATCGTAAAATGATTTTTATGAATACCACTACAAACACTATCTATCACAAGAGAAGAGGAGGAGCGATGAAAAAACTCGTACTGCTATTGATCGTTTGCGGACTGACGGAAGTCTTCGCACAGTCGTACCCGATCAAGACTATTCGACAAATTCAAACCGTATCAATGGATTCATTGAAGATTGCAGATTCACTCGGGATCGGTTCGACCAGATATTTTTTACAGACATCGCCTTTGTTCAAAACAACGGCTTCGTTACGTGAAACAGTATCTGTGGTTGCGCTTGTCACAATTCCGCCCAGAGTTATCACCTATACCGCAGTGGGAAAAACGCTCTGTCTTCGAGATACCGGGGTCGCATTTGATACCCCGTGGTCCGGCCTCTTTGTTCGCTATTCAGGCGATTCATCACAAGCAGACGCAGACGGATTATATAACATTGAGCGGGGCGATATTATCAAAATCACCGGTTATGCCGATGAATTTCCGACGAATAACATGAACAGCATTACGCAGTTTGTTCCGATCATTGGAATTCCGATAGAGATTTTGTCATCCGGCAATCCCATTCCGAAACCGGTCAGTAAATCGATTACCGATTTCAATGTCGGTGCAAATCCTGGCGGCAAAGTTATTTTTACAAAAGGAGAGCCGTTTGAAGCGATGGAGGTTGAATTTACAAACCTGACAGTCACGGCAATCGTTAATGCAACTCGTGGAACATGGGCGATCACCGACGCGAACGGAAATACATTGTCCGATTATGATTGGTCGTATTACTTTACGATCGGGCACGGTTCAATCGTTGTGCCTGGAGATCCGAATTACAAAGTTCCCCCCGTCGGAACGAAAATAGATACTTTACGCGGGTACATTGCAACCTCGTCGGGACAAGAATCGAACAGGGGTTATAGAATCTGCCCGATTTATCCCGGTGATATTGTGTACGGTAAGATCGCCCCAGCAGTAACAACGCATCGCCGCAATCCGGTCGTTGTTGGAAAAGAGAGTACAGCGACGGTTTCTGCAAAAATATATAAGCAGACAAGTGCAGTTGTCAATGGTGCAAACTTAGTGTCTCAAGTTCTGTTCTACAGCGTCAACAACGGTCCGTGGCAGCAGATCAACATGCCCACACCGGGTGCAGGTGATTCAATAAGTGCTGCAACAATCCCAGCACAGGCACCGGGCAGCACGGTGAAATATTTCATTAAAGTAACCGATGCTGATAATCAGGAAACGATACTTGCAAACAGCGGCGCCCTTACTCAGTACGATTCGTCCAAAGGATTCTTCTTTTATACAGTGATTGACCGTTCCGTGAAACCGGTGCTCGCTCCGAGCGATATCCAGACGACACCGTTCATCAACGGACGCAGCCCGTACATCGGTGCAGTTGATTCCGTAGGCGGAATCATTACGGCGGATACATCTGCATTGCGCATTACGCCTCTTTCCGGCGGAGGAACGAATGCATGGTTCATTCAAAGCGGCACTGCGCCGTTCGGCGGATTGTGGGTTGTCGGTCCCGATTCGATCATGATGAAATTCAAGATCGGCGACAGCGTCGTCGTTACAGGATCGGTCCAGGAGAACTTCGAAGTAACTCGCCTTGCTAATATCACGAGTGGAAGGATCGTCGCAAGTGGAAAACCGGTTCCGACGCCGTTGAAATTCAAGACGGAACGGTTCGGCGACGCAGCATCGAACGGAAATCTTGAAGCAGAACCGTACGAAGGAATGCTAGTTCGATTCGATTCAGTCGAAGTCACGAACATTAATCCGGTCTTTTCTGAACCGACCGAATATTGGATATCGAACAGCTCACAGGCGGTTCTGGTGCGGCGAGATGGACGAAATACATTCTCAAATGCGCTTTCTGATACGATCGTGGGAATGAACATCGTTAAAGTTGGCGATAAGTTCTCGTCTGTGACCGGAATAATACATTTTAGCGGCGGGAGGTACAAGGTGACACCTCGTACCAATGACGACTACCAGGGTTTTACAGGTACACTTGGCGTACGAATATCACGAGGTATAACCGTTCCGGATGTCTATGCACTTGACCAAAACTATCCGAATCCGTTTAACCCAACCACTTCGTTGCGATATTCGATACCGCATGCGTCGCATGTGACGTTGAAAGTATTCAACGTGATCGGGCAGGAGGTATCAACACTGGTGAATGAACAGCAAAAATCAGGAGTGTACACCGTAGCTTTCGATGCGTCGAAACTTGCCAGCGGAATGTACCTCTATCGTATTACGGCAGGCAACTTTGTTCAAACGAAGAAAATGATTCTTGTGAAGTAACGTTCTTCAACCCTTCAACGGTGTGATACTGTTGAAGGGTTCTATCAATGAAATATTTAACCGTTCATATATCACTGCTCTGTTTCGGGTTGATCGTTTGGTCGTGCCAGAAAGATCTGCCGAACCAGCCGAAGCCGAATCAGCTCCCGTCAACGCGGCTGTGGCTGACCTCTTCGGATACTCTCAACGAGACATCGTCGCGTCAGCATGCCTACTGGTACGGCGAGGATCCGGACGGCTATATCAGCGGATTTTTATTCACCACGCCGGAAACACTCAGGACCTCTGTCGTTGCGTTTCCCGATACATTCACCTATTCATGGACGATAAAGACCGACAGTGTTATTGCGCTGCCTTTGTTGAAGCAGCGCAGCCTGTTTACCATCATCGTTCGAGCGGTGGATAACACATTTAAGGAAAGTACACTTCTTCCTGAAGGAGCTGTCGTTCGATTGGTGCCGCAGCCGTACTGGGATAAAAATGTCAACGGCATATTCGATGGCGGTGACGTTCAGTTAACGTCGTTATTGTCATCCGTCGATTCAAAGAGTGCGAACCAATTGCTCCCGATCAAGAATACGCCGCCAAAAGTATTCTTCTCGGTAAATCCGATCGATTCTTCGACATACCAGCAGCCGGAGACGACATTCACCGTAGCAACATTTTCATGGTATGCCACCGATATTGACGGCGACCAGACAATTTCAGGATTTAGAATTGCATTGAACGACACCGGTACAGCGGACCGCTGGTTCACAGTGAACAACAATGTGAAATTTGTAACACTTATAGTGCCCCGCAGTGCAAGTGATACTGCAACGACAGTCGTTGATGCGGACGTTTATACCGGCACTTTTCCCAATATGCAGCTGCGTGGTAAAATACCCGGATTGAAACTGAATGCAACCAATGTATTATACCTGCAGGCAAAGGATGTTGCCGGAGAATTCAGTCCAACAATAACCATGCCCTCAACTCCAGCGACGCGGCGATGGTACGTGAAGAAACCAAAAAGCAGGATGCTTTTTGTTTCGGATTATAATCAGTCAGATCGTTTGGCGGCACAAGCGATGCTCAGCCAAACTTTAGAACAAGCGTTGCCTGGGAAATCGTTCAGTAATTTTGATCTGCTGGATGTGGGGTTTGGGTTGACGTCGGCGGAAAAGCAAAATCAATTAATCCTGCAAAAATATGGTTCCTATGTTCCAGTCAATATGAATCCGCAATTGATTCAAACCCTGAAACTGTATGATGTCGTCCTTTGGTTCAGCGACCTCTATCCCAGTTATCTTCCGGCGCAGATCGGTTTATTCAATTACACCCAGACAGGCGGGAAAGTAATTTTTTCGACGACATTTCCTGCAAATGTCGTTTTTGCAGAGCTCAGAGCGTTGAATGATTTCGCTCCCATTGACAGCGTTTCAACAGATGCCAACTCGAGCACAACCGTGCATACAAATGCGGACAACCGGATTCCTCAACGCACTAAAGTGTTACCCATGGTGACCGGATATCCCGAACTTGCATTCGATACGACGACAAGCATTCATAATTTCAATTGGAGACGAATTTATAAGAGGACCGATGCGCAATACATTTATCGACTCGATTCGTCCAAGTTTTACAACACAGGCGGTCAATTTCGTTATGCCGGAACACCGGAGATCGCCTGTATAGACAACAATAAGCGATTCCTTATTTTTGCATTGCCAATCCACAGGGTTAATGGTGGTCAATTTAATCTTGCTCCATTCTTTAAACATGTTATTCAGGACGAATTCGGTTTAAATTGATGAAGCAAGTACTCTACACATATCTTGCATCACTGTTGTCCCTCTCTCTCGTTCTCAACGCACAGGTGCTCGATCGGTTGCGCGAACAGCAAGCAAACCAAAAGGGGATTATCGCTGGTAGAGTAATAGATGAAGCGACGGGCGAAGAATTGCCAAGTGCAAATATACAAATCAAAGGAACTTACTACGGTGCATCAGCAGATATGCTTGGAAGATTTGTAATTGAAAATATTAATCCTGGCGTATATAATATTGACGTAACTCTTCTTGGTTACAAAACGGTTCAATATTCAGCAGTGAAGGTAGAAGCGGGGAAAAGTCTAGAATTAATTGTGAAGATGTCCGAATCTGTCCTATCCCTGGGACAAGAGGTCGTGATCATCGGCGAAAAGAGATTGTTTGATGTGGAAGAAACATCGAGCAAAAGGACAGTACGGAGTGAGGATCTAACAGTTGCCGCAGTAACGAATGTGAAAGATGTCGTCGGACTTCAAACGGGTGTTGTGCAATCGGATAACGAAATTCACATCAGAGGGAGCCGCGGATACGAGAATGCTTACCTGGTTGACGGCGTTTCCGTGCAAGATGTCCTGGGGGGAACAGGATTCGGATTGCAGGTGAGTCCCGATGCGATCCAGGAAATGGAAGTGATCACCGGCGGATACAACGCGGAGTTCGGTCAGGCAACATCTGGCGTCGTCAACATCACGACGAAAGAAGGGAGCGACAAATTCAATGGCGGAATTTCGTACAAAACGGATAAGATTGTCGGAACGAATTCAAGGCATTTCTTTAATACGGATATTCTTGAAGCGAATGTAAGCGGACCTCTTCCGGTCGTGAATGAGATACTTTCCGGCACGGTCAGTTTCTTTGCGAGCGCTTCTGCGAATGTAACGGACGGGTACACGCGGTGGAGTCCTGACGTGAGGCGCGGAATACCAACCGGCAGATACAGTTACCATACGCCGAACCAACTCAACTCTTCCATTTTTAGAGGAACAGATTGGGCGCTCCGGTTGGCAAACAGCTATTCATGGGCAAGCAAGTTTACCTGGAAACCTTCCCCAACATTTAAGTTTGGGTACTCATACAACCAATCGGTCAGCATCGACCAGAATACGGCGACCATAAAAACGTCGCTCGAGAGGGAAGAACCTCAGCCGGGATATCAATACGAATTCCAGAATATTCTCGACAGTGCTAATACGTTCACGCAGGTCAACATCCAGCATACCTTTTCGCTCACGCATACTCTGTCGCCGAAATCATTCTACGATCTGCGGATCAGCAGGTACACGGCACATGTGCGGGGCGATGCGAATGGCAAAGGATTCCGCATCAATCCGTCAACAGGCCTTGTCGAATTCTTGTATAATGAACCGCGCGATATCGTGTCACTGCCGATTGAATATTATTTTCCTGACAGTATCCGCGTCGGTGTCATCCCCGGTGACGGATTTTACGACGTTGGGGGACCGTTTTCATGGCGCGATCATTATATAGATGAGTACACTGTGAAACTCGATTTCACAAATCATTTCACGGAGAAAAATAAATTCAAGACCGGCGTAGAGTTGAAATTCCAGAACCTGCAGATGGTGGACATTTCCCAGCCATGGATCAAACCGCTCGGACTGAACAACGATATCTATCAAGTGAGTCCTGCCTCCGGCGCATTCTACGCACAGGACAATATCACGATCAGCGGCATGGTGTTGAACTTTGGAATGCGGTTCGATTATTGGTTTCCGGGAAAATTTGTTGACGACGCTATAGAAAATCCGAGTGCTCCAATCGCTTCGGAAGATATCCGGCAGCAATACCGGGACAATACATCATTGTTATTCGGCAGGCGATGGAAGGGACGATTGAGTCCCCGCCTCGGGATTTCCCATCCGGTATCGGACAACCAGACGCTCTTTTTCTCGTACGGGCATTTCTCCAAACTTCCGCGCCCGACGTACGTCTATTCAAAGCTGACCGAAAGCAGCGCCCGCTCGTCATCGCAGGTGATCGGGAACCCAAATCTGAATCCGGAAACGACCGTCGCGTATGAACTGGGGATCCGGAATCAGATCACCGAAGACGACGTTTTGACGATCACTACATATTACAAAGATATCTTCGATTACATCACGGCGCGCTCTGTTCGGGCAACAAACGTCAGATTTTCACGTGGATCGTACACGACGTACGTCAATTCCGATTATGCGCGGACTCGCGGTTTTGAAGTGGAATACACGCACCGCTTCAATACAAATTTCCGCACCACCGTATCAGGATCGTACTCGATTGCGACAGGAAAAAGTTCGTCCGCCACGGAGGCACTCTTCAATCTGTCGAGCGGCGGACGGGAGACGTCCATTAAAGAAAATTATGTTCCGTGGGATCGTCCGGTGCAGGCGCAGGTGACATCAATATTGAACGTGAAGAAAAATGAACCGCTGATGGATTTTGCCCCTGGTATTTTAGATGATTACAATCTGTATGTCAGGGGATTCTTCCAATCCGGGAAACGATACACAGGACAAACCTTTACCGGATACGATGCGGAAGGGAGGCCGCAGTATTTGACCGACTTCAACAATCTTTATCAAAAAGTCGGCGAATATTGGTTCTACATCAATCTGAACTTTGAAAAATATTTCGATATCGGATTCGCCAAGCTGACGGTCAGCCTCGAAATCCAGAATTTGTTCGACAACAAGAATTCGCAGATCATCAATCCGGTAACAGGTCGGGCGTACGAATACGGCGACGATACGCCGACATCCTACAACGATCCTCGTTTTCCGGACTTGCAGGGAACCATTTCTCCGTATCCATACAATCCCGCTCGATACCTTGCTCCGAGAACTGCGCGCGCAGGGATCGCGCTGCGATTTTAAATAATGATAACGAGAACAGACATATCGTTTCTTCGTGTACTGATGATGATTGTCGCAGCCGTGTTTGTCTCGGAACACGCGTTCGCACAATTGGTACCGAATCTCGGCGGCCAGCGTTCCGGCATTTCGTCATTTCAATTTCTTAAGATCGGCGCAGATGCACGCGGTACCGGGATGGGCGAAGCGAACATAGCGGTTGTAAACGATGTTTCCGCACTCTTTTGGAATCCGGCAGGACTCACAAACTCCTCAAACAATCAGGCGATCTTTTCGCATGCGGAATGGCTGGTCGATCTGCAATATGAATTTGCCGGTATCAGCTATTCGCTCGATGGCGGAAATTATGTCGGCGTATCGTTCACAGCGTTACACACAGATCCGATGCCGGTGACGACTGAGTACCAGCCGACCGGAACAGGGTACTATTTCAATTTCAACGACATCGCGATCGGCGCAACATACGCACGGCGGATGACCGATCAGTTCAGTTTCGGTGCGACTGTCCGTTACGTCCGTGAAACTATTGCGGAACTTCACACCGATGCAGTCCTGATCGATCTCGGAACGTATTATTTTATGGGAATCGGTTCATCGCGGTTCTCCGTTGTTGTCACCAATTTCGGCAACAACGTTCAGCCGTCAGGTTCCGTTGCGAACGGTGCGGGGGTGACAGTGACATCGTTCCAGGGATTTTCGCCGCCGACGATGTTCAAATTGGGATATGCATTCGAACCGTGGCAGGATGAGACGAATCGTCTCACGGCATCTCTTCAGTTAAACCACCCGAATGACAACGCCGAGAATATCCGGCTCGGTGCAGAATACGAGTACGACAAAATGTTCTTCCTGCGTGCCGGCGTCAAGCGCACGATCGGTGAATCATTCCTCGGCAAAGCGATATCGACCGCTGAGGATTTCTCTTTCGGTGCCGGTGTCAGGATCCCTCTTGGCATTACGGTAGCAAATGTTGACTACGCTTTTTCAAATTTCAACGATCTCGGATCGGTGCATAGAATTTCACTGACATTGACCTATTGATGAAAAAGATTTTACTCATAGCGATTCTTGCAGCGTTTTTTTTCGGATGCGAAAAACAGTTTGATACTTCGATGCTTCCGAAACTTTCCGATGTGATTGTTGTTGGTGATACCACCTATGTGGAAAAAACGTCGTGGACAGGAATCTTCAATAAACCGCGCACGATCATTTACGGACTTGATCAACTGATCTATGTAGCCGATACATATAATAACCGGATTGTCATGTTGAATCAGGCAGGTCAGGTGTTGGATAGCAGTAAAAGGATCCTGCATCCGATCTCGTTATCACAAGATCTTCGGCTCGATCTTCTTGTCGGTGCTGAAACCATCGAACAATCAACCGGTGATACAATCGGTGTTCTTCTCCGCATTAAGTTGGTCAACGCAAATCATAGTCTATTTAACGCACAAATCGATACAATCTGGAAAGAACCGGCAAGACCGAAGCGGCGATTTGTCGGTATCGGAATCATTTTGAATGATGAGTATCTTGTTGCACGTGACGGTCCGGATAACAGCAGTATTGTGGATCCTGACGGGAGAGTCTTACGATTTCGCTACCGCCCCAATGCGATTGGAAAGAAAGATTCATTCATTACACCGCTTGGTGAATTGCAATCGGGAGCAGGAAGTTCGATTACAAATCTCAATCATCCGACCGGGCTTGCGACGTTCCCGAACAGTGGTGATTTTATTGTAACCCAGAGCTCGGATGGCATTCAATACGCTGCGATTTGGATGTCGTATTCGAAGAACCTCGATTTCGAGGGATGGCTGCCGCGATACGATCCGACGAATCCTGATCAACGAACGATAGAGTTCATCAGTCCGAACAGATTTAAGGGCGCCAATGGTGTTGGGATCGACAGGATCCGGAGAGATATCTTTGTTGTTGATGCTCAATTGGATAGTGTGGTGAAGTTCAATAACCGCGGACGGTTTAAAGTTGAATCATTTGGCGCGAAGACACCGGGCATTTCATTGCGGAATCCGGGTGGGGTTGCGATCGCGGAGAATACGCTGTTTGTATGTGATACCGACAACAACAGAGTGGTATTGTACCGACTCTCGACCGATGGTCAGTGATATTCGGATGTTGAATTATCGAAGGCAGACATCAGTCTGCCTTTTTCTTTTTTCCGCTTATGGAAAACCCCTGGAAACAAATCCCGTTCTCCGATTACGAGCAGCATATGTCCGACCCTGCCGTCGGACAACTCAGCGTGCTCAATTCAATCTTTCGACTGCAATACTCCGCATACCACCCTGTCTCCATGGTCGTCTTCGGCATCTGCACAGGAAACGGATTGGAACATGTTGATCCGAAATTCACCCGGCACATTACGGGAATTGATGTCAATTCAGAATATCTCGGGGAATGTGCGGCGCGGTATGGAAATAGGGGATTTGAGTTGTCGCTGATTGAAGCTGATCTCAATACCGATCCGATCATACTTTCGTCGTCGGACCTTTTTGTCGCGAATTTATTCTTGGAGTATGTCGATCTTCAGAAATTCGTTTCGCTTGTGAAGGAATCGGCAAACGATGGAGCAGTTGTTTCTGTCGTAATCCAGCAGAACAACAACGAGTCATTCGTGTCGAAAACACATATGAAAAGTCTTGAGGTGCTCACCGGATTCCATGTTGATGTCAGCAAAACAGAATTGATCTATACAATGCAACGGAACCGATTCGAATTGCTCTTCTCGAAAAAATATCCTCTTCCCGGAAAGAAAGAATTTATCCGGCTCGACTTCAGGATGGTATGAGCAATGCATCCACATTGAATATCGTCATCTTCAGCGGCGCGGGACTCTCCGCTGAAAGCGGCATCCCGACATTCCGCGATTCCGGCGGATTGTGGGAACAGCATCGGATCGAAGATGTCGCATCGCCGGAAGGATGGGAGAGGAATAAAAAACTTGTCCTCGATTTTTACGGTATGCGTTTTCTGAAACAACTGGAATGTAAACCGAATCCTGCCCATGAAGCAATCGCTCGGCTCTCGCAGCATCATTCCGTCACAAATATTACCCAAAACATCGACACATTACTTGAACGTTCGGGAAGTGAAAATGTTTGGCATCTGCACGGACGGATTGACATGCAAAAATGCGAGTTCCATCACTCGCTCGCATACTCTTTTGATTCAGGATTTGAATGCGACTACAAATCTCAAATATCTTCACCGATACAGCTTGGCGATCATTGCCCGAAATGCGGCGGGCAGTTGCGTCCCGACATCGTCTGGTTCGGTGAACCGGTCGATATGCGGGAAGAGTTTCTGATGGAACTGACTAAGAAGGCGGATATCTTTATCGGTGTCGGCACTTCAGCGCAGGTGTATCCGGCAGCGGGTTTGCTGCCGATGTTCCGCAAGACAAAAGAAAAATATTTTATCGATCCTCATCCGAACTATGAACTGCTCGACGGTTTCACGGTATTGAAGGGGACGGCGAGCGAGCAGATGCCCAAACTGGTTGAAAAATTATTAGGATAAATGAATTCTATCCTTTATACTTACGGGAAATTTCAGGAAGGAAGATATGTTCTTCGGCAAAACATGGGAAGAGTGGATCGGACAGTACGCGCAGAGCCATCAAAATCCTGTCAATAGATTTTGTCATACCATCGGGATACCGCTCATTGCAGCATCGGTGCCGTTGTTTCTCGTCGCCATCATTGTTGAAGATTTCTGGATGGTACCGTTCGTCATGTTCGTTGTTGGATGGATATTCCAATTCATCGGTCACGCAGTGGAAGGAAAGCCGCCGGAGTTTTTCAAGGATTGGAGATTTCTCTTTGTCGGTCTCCGCTGGTGGTTTGCGAAGATGAAAGGGAAGGTGTAAACCGACATTATCAAATTTCAAATTATCAGGTTACCAAATTGCGATTTGTTTGATTTGGAATTTGTCAATTTGATAATTTCTATCCCGTATTCCTCAATCCCGCTGCGATACCGTTGATGCAGAGAAACATCACCTCTTCGAGTTCTTTTCGTTCAGCCTCGGAGATATTCACCTTTTTCAGTCTCTTCATTAACTCAACCTGCATAAAACTCATCGGATCGACGTACGGATTTCGCAGCATGATAGAACGCTGCAGGAGCGGATTGTTGTCGAGTATATTTTTTTGTTCCGACACCGTTACTACCGCATACTTTGACTGTTCAAACTTATTTTCAAGCAAAGTATAGATTCTGTTTCCTAAAGACTTCGGCTCAACAAGGTCGGCGTAATGCCTGGCAATGTCAAAGTCCGCTTTTGCGATGATCATTTGGATGTTATCCGTCATCGCCTTAAAAAATTCCCAGTGTTTATACATTTGTCGAAGAGAAGAAAGTGTAACGCCGCGAGTTTCCAACAGCCCGCTATCTACTCCAAGCCATCCCGGCAGGTTATGCCTGCTCTGCATCCATGCAAAGACCCACGGAATTGCACGAAGGTCTTCAATCCGTTCCGTGTCGATTCTTTTTGCGGGGCGTGAACCGATTTTCATCCGGGTAATCTTTTTTAATGGTGTTGCTTGAAAATAATATTTCACAAGATCGGGATTCTCATAAACGACGCTCCGGTACGCCTTGTAGCTCGTTTCGGCAACTTCCGCCATCAACTCCAGCCACTGCGGATGGTTCGCAACTTTTACCTTGCTCAGATTGGTCTTATCGAAGTACTTCAGCAGCATTGCCGACGTGGTCAGTTCCAGTGTCCGTTGTGCAATTTCTTTATGCGAGTACTTCAGCGAGATTACTTCTCCCTGCTCGGTGATCTTTATTTTTCCATTGATTGAATGACCGTTCAATGCCATGATCGCCTGGAATTCAGGTCCGCCGCCGCGTCCGACCGTACCGCCGCGCCCGTGAAAGAACATCCAGTCAACGCCATGTTGCGCCGAACACTTTGCCAGTGCGCGTTGTGCTTTGTACAGTTCCCAACTCGAGGCGACGATGCCGCCATCTTTGCTGCTGTCGGAATATCCGAGCATGATCTCCTGATGATGTTTTCTCGCTTCAAGATGTTTTTTGTATGCCGGATTCGTGAACAATCCTTCCATGATCGAGACTGAAGATCGGAGATCGTTGATCGTCTCGAAGAGCGGTACGACATCGAGGCTGCTTTTCCATTCATTACCCGATGCATCGAGCAGTCCCGTCAGTTTCATCAGAAGAAGAACTTCAAGCACGTCGGCAGGTGATTCTGTCATGCTGATGATGTATGAACGGATCGTCCGCCGATCGATCATATGCTGTGCGCGGCGGATCACGCGGAATGTTGCAAGCACTTCTTTTGATTGTTCGCTCAGTTTTTCTTCATTCAGTTGGAACGAAACATCCGACAACATTGCTTTTGTTAACCATTCCATCCGTTCTTCGTCTGAGAATCGGTGATATGAAACGTGCGATTGGGAATAGATCTCTGCCACCGCATCGGTATGGACTTTTTTATGCTGACGGATATCGAGCGTTGCGAGATGAAAGCCAAACGTTTCCGCGTTCCGGATAAGATCGTTGAGCCATCCTGCAGCGAGTATTTCACCTTTATTTTCTTTCAAACTGTCGGAGATCAATTTCAAATCGCCGATGAATTGATCGCACGATGAATAGTACGGCTCGTTTCCGGATTCAATTCCTTCCAATCGCTTTTTGAATCGTTCAAGTTTACCGTAGATCTGTGCCAGTTTCAATCTGTACACTTCATTCTTGCTCCGAATGAATGAGTACATCCCGTCGGAATCGTGTGCTGAATCATGTTCAATCGACGCAAGCAATGCTTTGCTGACATCCACGACTCTTGACGATTCACTGTGTTCGGTATAGAGAGCATCGAGAGCTCGGAGGTAGTAATCGGTGACCGTAACGGATTGCCGCCTGAGTGTTCCCCACGTAATGCTTGCAGTAACGAACGGATTGCCATCTCTGTCGCCGCCGATCCACGATCCGAAGTGTATGAACGAGGGAATATGCTGTACGAGTGCAGGATATGTTTCGGCGAGCGCGCGTTCCAACTCGTTATAGAATGCCGGGATCGCTTCGTTCAGCACCGAGCGAAAATAGTACAAACCGTTCGTCACTTCATCAAGAGGCGATATATCGTACGAGCGAGTCTCTTCCGTCTGCCAGAGGCTGGTTATATACCGCTTGAGTGTGCGAACGATCGTCTCTCTTTCGTCAGGCAGCAAATCTCTCCTGTCGAATTCTTCGAGTGTCGCCCAGATACGGGAATGTTTTTCAAGCACTGTACGCCGCATCGCTTCGGTGGGGTGAGCAGTAAAGACGGGGGAGATATGAACGCGTGAGAAGAATCGTGCAATCTCGTCCGCCGTTACTTTTTTCTGCTTTGCAAACTGCAGCGTTTTTCGAAGAGAACCTTGGGGATATCCTGCACTCCCTCTCTTTTTCTGCTCTCGCATCCGTTGAATGCGGTGGTGCTGCTCTGCAATGTTGACCAACTGGAAGTACGTTGAAAACGCACGAATGAGTTTACGCATCGATGCAGGATCGAGTAATGAAATTTTTTTCGTCAGTCTGTTTTTGACATTGGTACGACGAGTGGAGCGGTATTCTTTCGTAGAGAAACGGATAAATTCTTCCAGCGCAAAGAATGATTTTCCTTCCTGCTCTTTAATGACATCACCAAGGATGTTTCCCAGCAGACGTATGTTGGTGCGGAGGAGTGAGTCAATGTCAGTTTGTTGTACTTGCTGTTTCACGCTTTACCGTTTCTTTCGCGACAGTTCAGTAATTCGTTGGAGTATAATCTCTATCTCTTTGTCCCAGAATCTCCAATCGTGCCCACCAGGGGTCTCATGCATTTCAAACGAAACACCTTTCTTTCTGAGAGCCGTAGCAAAGGAATGGGTAAGATCGATGATCTCCGTAATACCATCCTGCGAACCGACAGAGAGATAGAAATAAGGGAGCGATTTCGAGTTCGCTTTTTCAAGAAGTACGTTGACATCATTTTCATTCCACCGTTCGTTTCGCGGATAACCGAACATCTGTTTTACGCTCTCGTTCGATTCCTTTGAGCGACGGATGACGATGGTCGAATCATCCATGCCTGCGGGAAATTGAATTGCGGGGCTCAGGCACCCTGCAAAGAAAAACAGTCCGGGATACTTAATGCCGAATTTCGCCGCGCCGTATCCCCCCATGGATAACCCGGCAATGGCACGATAAAACTTTGATTGTATTGTCCTGTATTTATTATCGACAAATGGAATTACATCCTTGATGATGAAATCCTCATAATTGGCGTTTGGTACGACGGGTGAGTTGGCGTACCAGCTGTTCTTTGCATCGGGTGTGATGATAATAAAGTTATGCTGCTTCGCGTACTTGACGATCTCGGTTAGTTTCACCCAGTTGGTGTAGTTGCCTCCAAACCCATGGAGCAAATAAATTGCAGGGTACCGTTCCTGCGATTTTGTGTAACCGTCTGGAAGAATTGCGTAGAACTTCGTCGTCGCATTCAATGAAGAGGAGAAAAGAGAATCTTCGACAACTGTCACCTGTCCGGCAGCCAGATGCAAGTAAAGAAAGAAAAGGGTGTAAGAGATGTATTTCATAACATTCCGTTTTTCTTTATCGTACTCAATCTTTAGCGCAGTTTCA
>JBFMFY010000044.1:0-25818 GCA_040751955.1 Bacteroidota bacterium | reverse complement strand
GGCGGATTTGCCGGAGGGTATGTGAATTCCCTGACGATCTATTCGATAATATCCTCCGCCAAGAGTGCCGATATATTTTGTGCCGCGCGAGTCTTCAAATATCGACCAAACATTTTCATCCGGAAGTCCTTCAGGAATACCAAGTGGCGTAAAGCGACTGTCACGGAAGCGAAGCAAACCGCTCCCATTTGTCCCTATCCAGATACTCCCTTCCCAATCCTCGATGATTGACTGCACGTTCTCTGAAACAAACCCCTCTTCTTTCCGCAGTTGATCCCATACTCCGTTAGCATAGGTTGCAATTCCTTCCCGCACATAACACCAAAGTGTTCCGCGTGAATCTTCGAACAACGGAGATACACCCTGCTTGATGAGCTGGCGCGGAATCGAATCGATAGCGGTAAACTGCTGTCCATATTTTGTAACGATGCCTGTTCTGTCTGGTGCATAATCAAACACCCACACTGTTCCATCCCGGGATGGAACTGGCGGGGATACAAAATGCTGTGGACGGTTCGGTGTGCATTCATTGACCGTTACGGAATCAATCACAAACAGTTTTGTGTATGTCCAAAGCCATACACGTCCCTTTGTATCGGTGATGATATGGACCGGTACTTGAGATCCAAAGAGAAAAAGTGGATAGTGCCGCTCAAGCACCGTCTCCCTGATTGTGTACACCCCTTTTTCAGTAATCGCCCAGATCCGACCTGAAGAATCCGATGTCATGGAAGAAATATTTACATATAGTCCGGTTACGCTGTCTCTCACCGGTGTACTGAAAGATTCACCATCATACATTGTGATTCCGCCGCCGTACGTACCGATCCACAATCTTCCTTTCGTATCCCTGCACAACGATGTGATCCTATTGCTTGCAAACTCGGGTGTATTTCCTTTATCGAATACCGTAAATGATGTACCGTTGTAGCGGACCAGTCCTTCATAGGTTCCCATCCATATATATCCATCATTTGTTTGCACCATAGCGTTCACTGAATTCTGAGGCAGCCCTTCCTTTACCTGCCAGTGATCCAACATATATTGCGTAAGGCGTTTGGGCGAGTGCTCTTTAATAAATGATTGAGCATGAAGGTTGAGAAGAATGCAAGAAAAGAATGCGTGATATGTCAGTATAATCTTGATCATTGTCATGAAAAGATACCAGAATCCTTTACGTTGTGCAAAAGAAAACGTAGCGTTGCAGTAATCCACCCGTATTCATTTGGTTACATCTGCAGTGTATCTTGTCACCGGTTCGGGATAAAGCAGCACATTTTTATAATTCTGACAGAAACTTTTCCGGTGTGCACACGTTCAAGAGTGTAACCCACCGAATATCCAATCTCAATTTTTTTTAACCATAGGAGGATTTATGAAATACGCACGTTTTGTTGTATTGGCACTGCTTGCGGTTTCATTTGCCGTTGCGGAAATGCCGGAGGGCAATGCTGCCGTCAATTGGAAAAAAGCCGAACAAAACTATATCGTAGGCTTGAAGTCGGACAACAGCGGTGTTCAAGCCAGTTCCGCGTCGTACATCCGGAAGTACAACCTCACCGGCGCGATCGATGAATTGAAAGCGCTGCTCGAAAAAAATAACGCGGACAACGTGAAAATGTCGGCGGCATTGGCGCTTGTCAGAATCGGCGGCGAAGATGGAAGGAAAGCGGTCGATGAAGCGCTGCAAAAAGAAGAGAATGAAATTATCGCTGAGTTTTACCGCACTATTTTGAATTCACGCGATACGGCGCAAAAATAATTCCACCGAAATAATTCCGGGGATTCTATGGAAGAACTGCGTTGCGGAAGAGAGACCAAACAGTTTCTCTCTTCCGCCATTAATTCTTTTCTGCGAGCATTTTGCTGCTCTGTCTAAGATTCTTTGTCGCCTTCTGTATCCTCCGTTCGTCTGAAAAAAAAATCGTGCTTGCTTTTTGTACACTGTTTCCGTTTTTTTGTGGCAGAGAAAAAATCTTAACGTATGAATCCCCTGGCAAAAAAACTTCAGATCAAGCCTGAAGACTCTATCGCTGTACTCAATTCCCCAAAAGATCCGTCTGTTTTGTTGAGCGGTCTTCCAAAGAGAACGGTGATTCTCAGGAAAGCAGGGAAGCCCTGCGACGTTGTACTCCTCTTCGCAAAAAATACGGATGAATTGAATCAATTTGGTCCGCGTGCATGGGCAAGTTTAAAGGACAACGGCATCTTCTGGATCGCAATTCCGAAAAAAAGTTCCGGCATGCAGGAAGACCTGACAATGCACACGGGATGGGATACGGTGGATACATTGAATCTTGAGGCGGTCGCTTCTATCTCAATAGATGCGACATGGTCGGCGTTCCGGTTCAAACCCAAAGGGGTCCGCGGCACAACACGGGCAAAGCAAAAAGCGGCGGGCTTCGACGAATTTATTAATATCGAGAAACGGACTATTACTCCGCCGAAAGATTTTGCTGCGCGGCTTGCCGCTAACCGAAGAGCGAAGGACTTCTTTGAAACGCTCTCGTTCACGAACAAGAAAGAATACGTTGTGTGGATTCTGAGTGCAAAGGCAGAGAGGACACGGTTGAAGCGATTGGATGAAACGATGGAAAAACTGAACGCAGGGTTAAAAAATCCGACGGAAAAGAATTCGTAGTACGACCTTTCTACTTCTTCTCTACTCTTTTGGTCGTTGCCGCGTTCTGCACTCTCAATGTATATTCAATTATCCCGGGCGGAAATCTGTTGAGATCGAATGCAACAATGTGGATGCCGGGATTCTTTATTCCTCTTACAAGAACACTCTCTTCTTGTGTTGCCGAATGTTTCACACTCAATACAATAGTATCCCGTCGCTGTAATTCGAACGAAATAAATACCTTCCCGTTCGTCGGACTTTGAATGCTGTTCGAGAGTACCGGTACCGACTTCTGCACAGAATATCGTGCAAGAAGTGAACCCGCATCGACCACTGATGCACGATTACTGCTTTCGTTCCAGCATCTGTCCAGCGACGTGACTGTATAATAATATTTTTTTCCCGATCCGCGCGATCCTTCATCATTGTACGTTCTTGTTACGGAGGGAACGACAGCAATAAGATGTTCGCTGCTGTTCACATCCACCGGTTCCGTTGACGAACGGTACACCGCATACCGGAACGGTTTCTCTCCGTCGCGCGCCACTAGCGGTTCACTCCATCGCACGATGGTTGACGATTCCCCGTTGAATTCAATCGTTACATTCTCCGGTGAGAGGGGCGGAATGGAATCTTTCCATGGCATTGAAGGAATGAGTGCAGTATTACGGTACACCAAGCCCAACTGATACAGTACATTCCCCAACTGCTCATACCGGAAGTACGATTGCCCTAACATTCCTGAAACACGGGAGGCAACTACCTGTTCTTTCGTTTCGCGTTTCACATTGTCCCGGTAAATTCCGATCCCTGCATAGACATGTCTGCCGTAATTTTCCCGCGACCAATCGTAACAGAGCGCCTCGAAATCGGGATCGTTCGGATTTTGCTGCTCGCCGATCGACCAGTACAATTGCGGAACGATGTAATCATGGATCCCCTCCCGCAGCCATCGCCGCGAATCCTGAAAGACACTTCCGTAGCCGGTGAATGCCGACTGTGCGCCGTTGATCGGTTGGTAGATTCCGACCGGCGCGGAACCGACCTTCACCCACGGTTTCAACGATTGTATCTGCTGATAACAATCCCGCACAAATGTGGTGATGTTGTTCCTTCTCCATTCTGCTCTCTCCATACCGTCGCTCCATGTGCTGAAACTGATCCAGTCGCTGAATGAATCGCTCGGATACCGGATAAAATCGAAATGGACGCCGTCAATATCGTACTTCTGCACGATCTCCATCACCACACGCTCTGTATATTCACGCGCGGCGGGATTCCCCATATCGATCCACCACTCGTTCTCCACCTGCCGCACCCAGTCGCGGTGAGCGTTCACGACATGTTCCGGACGCGACGGCGGAGAATCTGCTCCCCACACCTTAGCAATGTTCACCCACGCGTGCAATTCCATTCCCCGCTTTCTCGCTTCATCAATTGCAAATTGCAGCGGGTCCCAGCCGGGATCTTTTCCCAACGTTCCCGTCAATTGCAATGCCCACAGCTCGATATCGGAACGATAGAGCGCATTGCCACGGGGACGAACCTGAAAGAAGAGAGTGTTAAAATTATTTTTCTTCAATACATCGAGGATTTCGATCAGCGAGCGTTGTTGTTCTTCAACATTGTACGAGGTGGGCCAATCGCCGCTTGCGGATGAAAGCCACACAGCCCGGACTTCATGTTTACCCGCCGGAGTGTTTCCATTAACGTAGGCGGGCTTGGGGGATTGAGAAAAAACAGTTGAGAATAGAAAAACGAAGTAGAAAACAAAAGTGTAGTTTAGTCGTAGCAGGTTTTGTAAACAACTACATCTCAAGATCTTGCCCTTGCTTCAAATATTTCAATAAATGCTTCTTTCCCCTTCACTTTGATCGGTTCGAGTTTGGTGAGCAGGATCGAATCGTCGGTCATCACGTACTTCGCGGCGTATTCGGAGACGATGATCTGTCCCCGTCCCGCAGCACTGCAGAGCCGCGCGCCGAGGTTCACAGCATCGCCGATCACGGTGAAGTCCATCCGCTCTTCGCTCCCCATCGCCCCCATCACCATCTCGCCGGAATTGATGCCGATGCCGATCGCGATGTCGTCGCCGGTCGATTCGGGGATCGTTCTCATCATCTCCTGTATCTCGATCGCGCAGCAGACGGCGTTCCGCACCATGCCGTCTCCCTGGAACACCGCAACAAGTTCGTCGCCGACATATTTGTCGATATCGCCCCCGTGTTTCTTTACGATCGCCGCCTGCTTGCTAAGGATCGTATTGAGCATCGCGACAACTTTTTCCGGCTCCACTTTCTCTGAGAAGGCGGTGAATCCGCGGACGTCGGAGAAGAAGACGGTCGCCTGCTTCCGCTCGCCGCCGAGTTTCACTCCCATCTCCGACGCGCGCTGCACGTAATCAACCGTCTGCTGCGACACGAATTTCTGCAGGTGAAACCGTTCGCGCAATCCGATGATCATCTCGTTGATCCGTTTGCCGAGGTCGCCGATCTCGTCTTTCGATCTGATGTCAGTCGAGATATTGAAATTCCCGTTTCCTACCTCTTTCACTACGCTCCCGATAGTATTGATCGGTTTGACAACCACCAGTTTCATGAATGTGCGAAGCACGAGCCACACCAGAAGGATTGTAAGCGAACCGGCAATGATCGAGATGAGTTGGTTGCGCTCAATTGTTGCATTGATCGCTGCCATAGAGGAAGTTACGCCAACAACGCCGCGGATCGTATGGTCGTCTCCGTGGCAAACCTGACAGCGCTTTTCGTTCTGTAATGTGGAGTACCGGACAAGATATTCCTCGCCGTCTATCCATTGCATCGCTTCGATGATGGTATCTTTTTCCAGTGCGCTTTGTACATAGTTGAGTCCATAGTCTTTCATCTTGACGTTGACGAACCGTTCGTTCGCTTCCTTGTCGAATACGCGGAGGTCTTTCACCGCTTCGATGGAGCGCACTTCGTTGATGAATGAGCGCGCATAACTTCCTTTTCCGACGAGCATAATACTGCGGAACCCGACGCCGATGGTCTGCTGCAGCATTTGCGTGAGTTGCTGCTCGAGTTCTGCCGGATTCATTTTCAACTGCATCGTTTTCAGCGACACTTCCAGCACGCCGCGCCACTGGCTTTTGGAACCGTGACAGACCTGACAGCGCTCTTCGTTCCGCAACGGGATCAGCCGCGTCATCGCACCCTTTTTCTTTTCAAAGAAGAGAATCGGTTCCGCATTTTCGATTGCACTGAAGATCGAATCTTCCACTATTGCATCTTCTTCATCGCCGAAATGAACAGCGCCAAAACGGTCGTACACTTTAATTCTGTTGATGAATGGCAGTCGTGCGGTCCGCCGCACAAGCGTATCCATCAACTCTCCCTGCCCCGCAAGCATGATCGTGCGGAAACTTGAGGCAAGCGTATTGCTGATGATCTCCGTGACTTCACCGCGGGTGTGGTCGAAATTGTTTGCCTCCATGTCGCGCGCGTGCGCCGCCATCAATTGCGGATTGAGCACCAGACGTGTGACGCCTCGGACTTTGTGGTTGGCGGCATGGCATTGCTGGCACTCGCGTTCGTTCATCAGCGGCTCAATGCGGACAAATTGATCGCCGGATGTATCACGGTTGGCGAACATCACTTCCATCTGGCTTTCCAGCGCACGCCGCACATTCTCATCCCCCGCATTCTGCACAACACCGCGCCCTTCATCGGGAAATACTTCCTTCGCGGTATTGTCGTACACCCGCAGGGTGCCGAATTCCAGATTTTCGCGCGCGTCGTTCACCAGTTCCGTAGCATACGGCGCTTTGCCGGAAAGCATCACATTGCGGATACCTACCATTACGGTCTCGCCGAACAGGCGCGATTTTTCACGCTGCTGTTCGAGCAGTACTTCGGATTCACGATTAATGGAAATAATCACGTACGTCCCGAAGCCGACGATCAGGACGAGGATAATAAGGAGGAGTATTTTGAGTTCGAGGCGGTTCTTCACGCGGAAATTCCAAATGACAAATAACAAATCACAATTAAATTCAAATGTACAGATTTCAAATTACAAACCGCCCGATTTATTGATGATAGCAGAAAAAAATTTCTTGAGTTCGATAGCTTCATTATAAGAGACATCTGAAAAATGCAACATCATCGCCATTCCGAGGAGCCTGCCTGCACGAAGCCGATGCTTCGTTTCGGCAAAGGCAGGCGTAGCGACGAGGAATCTGAGAAATTCTTTCAAAATCGCCAACCAGATTTCTCGCTTCGCTCGAAATGACTAGAAGCTATCTCAAAAATCCCAAATCAGTGTCATTGCGAGCCGTTCTTTGGTGAAGCAATCTGTTTTTTTGTGTTAATCTCAGAGATTGCTTCGGTCGCTTCGCTCCCTCGCAATGACAGCCTATTTTTGAGATGAGTTCTAGGTGAAATGAATATTTGAGACATCTGAAAAATGCCAAATCATTGTCATTCCGAGGAGCGCAGCGACGAGGAATCTGAGAAATTTTTTCAAAATCCCCAATCAGATTTCTCGCTTCGCTCGAAATGACAAAGGGAAATGAATATTTCAGAAGTCACTATTTCATAAGTTTTTTTTCTTAATCCCTCATTTGCCTCGATGTAATTCGATGCAATTGATCCTGATGAACGAATTACTTGTTTGCAATGTTCCCATTTGATAATATGTTCGAAAGACGATTACAAAAAACCGCAACACTTCCGGCAAACTCAGCGATTCTATCTTCCAAATCATAATGTTTGTCATTTGGTTTTTCAGCCATTGAGATTTATTTGTAATTTGGAATTTTGAATTTGGAATTTCCCGTCATTCCCTTTCCTGCTTCCACCATCGGTTGACAACATCCGAAACATCGGTCGGGTTCTCTGCGGCAACCCATTTATCATAGAACAGGATATCAGAGCTGTTCGGCGGCGGCTGCGGATAATCCAATTGCACGCGAGACGGGAGCGCGACAGCATCTCCCACGAACAGCGCTTCCCCCTGGCGCATGGCAGGAAGCACATCGAACATTCCGGCAAACGCGTCAGGAACTAATTTCTTAACGAAATTCTGGTCGTTCGGGTTTGTCAAGCGCAGGATGACGAAGTTGTTGCACTGCGACAGGATTGTTTCCGACAATTCCGACGGACGCTGGCTGACGATCATGCAGCAGACGCCGTACTTTCTCCCTTCCTTCGCGATGCGCTCGACGATTTTCCGCGCAGCGCGGTTGTACTGTGTTGCAACTTGCGGCAGATAATTGTGCGCTTCTTCGAAGAGCATCATTACCGGAAAATCCGCCTTTGTCTTGTTCCAGAAATTAAAATCGAAGATACAGCGGGCGAGCAGCGCCACGATCGTGTTGACGATATCGAACGGCACACCGCTCAGATCAATTACGGTGATCTGTTTCTTGTTCTCGATGCCGAGCAGTTTGTTAAGAATATCCTTCAGCGCGTTCGAATCCTTGAACTTGCGCGGTTTGAACATGAACTCGTACCGCTTGTCGGTCATCTTACTGTCGAGACGGACAAGGAAACGCGTGAACTGACCGAAGAATGGACCCTCGCGAATCCCTGCACCGGTCGAAACGCGCTCGGTATCGAAGAATTGGAATTTTGCACGCACTTCGTTCAGGTCGTAGAAGACGGGAGCGTCAACCGTCATGATCGCCTGCAGGTCTGGATTGCGTGCTTTCTTTGCGTTCAGGACGAGATCTTTCAGCATCTGGATCTGGCTCTGTGCCGACGATTCGTTCTCATCCACAAACATCTCGCGCATCTCTTCAAAGTTCATGAACCAGTACGGCATTTCAAGTTCCGTGATGTTGATCAGGTTTCCGTAATCTTTGAATGCGGCGGCATATTCATTGTGAATGTCGAGGATGATGACGTGCGTGTTCTCAAACATCTGTACTTTCTGCAGTATGGAGGCAACGGTGGTCGATTTTCCCGAACCGGACGAACCGAGAATGGCGACATGTTTGCCGAAAAATTTATTCGGATCGACATACTGCCGCTCACCGGCATACCCGGAGATATCCCCGACGGCAAAACCGAACTGCGAGAACGATGCAAAGATTGATGCAACACCTTCCTCATCCGGCATGTGCACGTCGTTCCCGAGAATCGGGTACACGATGATTCCTTTCTGGAATCTCCCTTCGTTCACCGAACCGATCATCTGCGCTTCCATTTCGCGATTCAATTCGGTTACCTGATACACGCGGTTGATGATTGCAACGATCTCGACGTTGCCGACCGGCATGATAAGAAAGGAACCAATCTGCCCGACACGATACGGTTTGCCGTTGATGATCCTTTCCATTGCAAAGAGATCGTCATCCAGCGCGACTATAATCGTTGAGCTTCCGAGGCTTTTGACCTTGCCGATGTGGTTTTCTTTTGATACAAGCGCCATAATGGTTTCTGTGTTTGTACATGGATATGGGAGTGTAATGAAATTCAATATGAGTTTCAATGTTTGACGGCATGATAAAAAGAGGATAATCATTGTTGTTTTTTCTTCTCTCGTTTTGTATTTTCACTAAACCACAGATATCCAATCCGCTTTCTTCTCTGTCGGTTTACTCAACAGATATTTTCATCGTCATTCCGGAGTCTTCCGGAATTTTACTGTATTGTGAGGTGCTGCTATTTACAGCATGATGATGGTCATTTTATGGAAAAACATACCATGGCTGCTGACGGCGAACGGGATGTAAAACGATACAACAGGATTAAACTTGCGGTGTCGCTCGTCAGCGGCACACTCTCCTTCGCGGTCATTGTCGCAACAGTTGCCTCCGGTCTCTCGCTCAGCATCGAACAATTTGCCCTCTCGATTTCATCCCAGCCGTACCTTGCACTGCTGATCTTCACCGGAATTTTCGGCATTATTAATTCCCTTGTCACCCTGCCGATGAATTTTTATTCAGGATTCATTCTCGAACATCAATACAAACTGAGCAACCAGACTTTTTTGCAATGGCTATGGGAAGGAATCAAAGGGCTTCTCGTTTCCATTCCGATCGCTCTTCCGCTCGTTCTTGTACTCTATTATTTTCTTTCCACATTCGGATCCACTTGGTGGCTGCCGGTCGGCATCACGCTATTTATTTTCTCCATCGGATTGTCCCGCATCGCACCGATTATCATTCTTCCTCTCTTCTACAAATTGACACCGCTGGAAGATTCTCCGTTGAAAGAAAAAATCCTTTCGATGACCGGTTCGACGTCCATGCATGTTGAAGGGATCTATTCGTTCAACCTGAGCAAGACGACAAAGAAAGCAAACGCCGCGTTCACGGGGATCGGAAAATCGAAACGCATTCTGCTCGGCGACACGTTGATGCAGAATTTTTCTAACGAAGAGATCGAAACTGTTTTCGCACATGAACTCGGACATTACACCCACGGGCACATTTGGAAAGGAATTCTAATGGGAACCGTCAGTATCTTCACAGGATTATACTTGACATCCGTTGCGTACGAAATGTCGCTCGCGTGGTTTAACTTCACGTCCATATCACAACTTGCGGCGCTGCCGTTATTGACGGCTTGGCTTGGCATATATTCCCTTCTTACTTCGCCGGTCGGCAACATCCTTTCCCGCAAGCATGAGTTTGAGGCGGATCGGTATGCAGTAGAACGGACAAAGAATAAAGGTGCTTTCGTTTCGACGATGAATAAACTTGCCGAGATGAATCTTGCGGACAAACAGCCGCATCCGTTGATCGAATTTCTATTTTACAGCCATCCGTCTATTGAAAAACGCATTCATGCCGTGGAGAACGCCGCATGAGATGGATCGTCACCATATCGCGGCTGTTGGTGATAGCACTATTATGCATCCCGTTTTCGATTGCAGCGATCATTTCCATTCCCATTGACCGATCCGGAAAGACATACTTTTGGTGTGGAAGGACCTGGACAAAAATTTCGTTGATCGTCTGCAGGATCAAACTGACGGTCGAAGGGATCGACAACGTCGATCCGTACGGCAATTATATTCTTGTCAGCAACCATGCAAGCATGTTCGACATTCCGGTGTTGATGAATACATTTCCTCATATCAGAATCATGTTCAAAAAAGAATTGTCGTACGTGCCGATCTGGGGCTGGGCGCTCCGATGGGGATATCACATTATGGTTGACCGCAAGAAGGGAACCGAAGCGGTGAAGAGCCTTGAACGCGCAGCGAACGATATTCGCAAAGGAGGACAAGTGCTTCTCTTTGCCGAGGGAACACGCACACGAGACGGTAAATTACAGCCGTTCAAGCGAGGCGCTTTTTCGCTCGCGGCAAAATCGGGCGTGCCGATTGTTCCGGTGACAATCAACGGGAGTTTCAAAATTCTGCCGAAAGGTTCATTCGACATACGTCCGGCGCATATTACTGTCATTGTGGATCCTCCGATTGAAACAACGGCGTTGCAAACGCGCAACGACGAAATGAAACTGATGGAAGAGGTCCGTACGATTATTGCACGCAATTATGTGGAGAACGAAGCGTGAATTCATTTCTGTTGAATGCAGCATTTATTGTTCAGGATTTCGTCGTGCGCCCGTACGTTATGCAGGCAGAAAAAATTTTGCGCTCATCGAACGACGATACCGCACTGCTCGCCGCAGAAGCAATCCGTGATACATTCAACGGATCATCCAGTGAACGGGAAACAGCATTCATTGAGATGATCGAGAAACGACGCACTGAAATGAATTCTTCAAAGGAAATTCTTGAGATCACGGATTACGGCGCAAACGCGCGATCACCGGAAGGGTCTGTCGTTCGCCGAATGCTTGGTGAGGTCGCACTTTCTTCCAGCAAACCGAAACGCTGGTCGCTCCTTCTCTTCTATTTAATAGAACGGTTAATGCCGCAGCGATGCCTGGAATTCGGCACGTGTGTGGGAATTTCGACAATGTACCAATCCGCCGCGCTGACGTTGAACGGCAGCGGAACAATCATTACAATGGAGGGGGCACAGTCGCTTGCTGCAGTCGCACAAAAGAATTTCAGTGATGCTGGAATGACAAATGTTGTAAGCATCGTCGGAAAATTCTCTGATGTTCTAAATACAGTTATCCAACAACACCAGCCGTTTGATTTTGTGTTTGTGGACGGCAATCATGAGGGAAAGGCGACTATTGAGTATTTTGAAAAGTTATTACCGAGCGTTTCACGCAACGCGGTGCTTCTCTTCGACGACATCCACTGGTCGGCAAGCATGAAAGAGGCGTGGAAGCAGATCGTACATCATCAGCGCGTAAAACACTCAGCCGATCTCTATCAACTCGGAATTGTCATCGTATCATGACTACATCCCGATGAATCGGGATTCCGTCACGCAAGCATGAGGAATATATGTCCGTAACTAAAAAAGATGTCGAACACATTGCAAAACTGGCGAACCTGGAATTCACCGACGCCGAGAAAGAAAAACTGACGCACGAGATGAACGAAATCCTTCAGCACATGGAAAAGCTGAACGAACTCGACACGTCGAACGTCGAGCCTCTGTCACAGGTGGTCGAACAGCAGAATGTGTTTCGTAACGACGAAGTAAAGCCGTCAATCCCGACGGAGGAAGCATTGAAGAACGCGCCGGATAAAACGGAAGAGCATTTCAAAGTGCCGAAAGTGATAGGATAAAAAAGCAAGCGTCATTGCGAGAAGTCCCGATGTTTTATATCGGAACGACGAAGCAATCTTGATATTAACAGGATATTGCTTCGCTCATAAAAAATGTTCGCTCGCAATGACAATAAAATACTATGAACATCATTGCCATCATCCCCGCCCGCTACGCATCCACACGGCTCCCCGCAAAGCCGCTGGTGGATATTTGCGGCAAAACGATGATCCAGCGCGTCTATGAACAGACGAAGAAATCAAAACTCATCACCGACGTCATCGTCGCTACGGATGACGAGAGGATCGTTTCGGCAGTACAAGCATTCGGAGGAAACGCTCAGATGACCCCGGTTCATATTCACAGCGGCAGCGACAGAATCGCACTCATAGCAAAACCGCTCCATGCCGATATTGTGGTGAATGTGCAGGGGGATGAACCATTGATCGATCCGTTACTGATCGACCAAACAATACAGGCATTGATCGACGATACGAGCGCCGTCGTTTCAACGGCAGTAAAAAAAACAATGTCTCACCAGGATGTGTTTAATCCGAATGTTGTAAAAGTGGTTCTTGATAACAATCGGTTTGCACTGTACTTCAGCCGCTCCCCCATTCCGCACATGCGCGATGCGAAAAAGGACAGCGACTGGTTCAATGGCACGGTGTTTTACAAACATTTCGGTATTTATGTGTATCGCGCTGATTTCCTTCAAAAATATACGTCACTTCCTCAAACAGCGTTGGAACATGCAGAAAAACTTGAGCAGTTGCGGATTCTCGAACATGGATACAAGATCAAATGTGTCGTGACAGAGTATGAATCGGTGCCGGTGGATACTCCCGAAGACCTGGAACGCGTTCGAACGATCATCAAAGGAATATCATGACCGACACAAGTTTCCTCAAACAATATAAGATCTGGAATGTCATCGGCGCTTCATCTGCCGGGACGATGATCGAGTGGTACGACTTCTATATTTTCGGCAGTCTTGCGCCGATCATGTCTGGATTATTTTTTCCAAAAGATAATCCTACGGCAGGACTTCTTTCAACGCTTGCCATCTTTGCCACAGGATTTGCAGTGCGCCCGTTCGGCGCAGTCTTTTTCGGACGGATAGGCGACATCGTCGGACGGAAGTATGCGTTCCTTGTTACATTATTATTGATGGGTGGAGCGACAACATGCATCGGATTGCTGCCGACGTATGAATCAATCGGTTTGCTTGCACCTGCAGCGCTTGTCATTCTCCGGCTGACGCAAGGTCTCGCACTCGGCGGCGAGTACGGCGGCGCAGCAACATACATCGCTGAACATTGTCCCGACGAACGGCGCGGCTTCTACACAAGTTTCATCCAGACGACGGCAACGCTTGGCTTGTTCGTTTCACTCGGCGTAATCTTGTCGGTCCGCTCAACGCTCGGCGATGACGCGTTCAAAGAATGGGGATGGAGAATCCCATTTTTACTTTCCATTGTGCTCGTTGTCTTCTCGTACATCATCAGAATGCGGTTGCAGGAATCGCCGTTGTTCAGCCGAATGAAAGCGGCGGGAAAGACATCTACCAATCCACTAAAAGATGCATTCGGAAACAAAAAGAACTGGGGAATCATGGCGAAGGCGCTGTTCGGCGCAACGGCCGGACAAGGAGTGGTATGGTACACGGGACAATTCTATGCACTGTATTATCTTCAGACGGTGTTGAAGATACATTTTATGACAGCGAATTTCATCGTTGCAGTGGCGCTGCTGCTCGGCACGCCGTTCTTTATTCTCTTCGGAGGACTCTCAGACCGCGTCGGTAGAAAAAAGATCATCATGCTGGGATGTTTGATTGCAGCAATTTCATATTACCCTATCTACATGGCAATGGATTACTTTGCCGCCGATCCGAACAATCCGAATGCAATCATGCTGAGTCTTCTTGTGTTCATTCAGGTAATTTTTGTGACGATGGTGTACGGACCGATCGCGGCGTACTTGGTTGAATTGTTCCCGACGAAGATACGGTACACATCCATGTCGCTGCCGTACCATATCGGCAACGGCGTGTTCGGCGGGCTGGTACCGCTGATCGGAACATCATTGGTTGTGATGACGGGGAATCATTTTGCAGGATTGTTGTACCCGATCGGTGTTGCATTGATCACATTTTTCGTCGGAACATTCTTCACCAAAGAGACGAGAGATGTGAAACTGTGGGATGAACTGAAATGATTACGCCGATGACGCAGATTGTAATGCAGATAATATCAGAAGTCATCTTGAGAAAGAGAGTGATATTTTTGAGCGCGGTGAGGGATACCAAGATTTTTCTTTTGTTGTCATTCTGAACGAGTCCCGATGTTTTAGATGGGGACGAAGTGAAAAATCCATATACACTAGACACTTCGCTGCGCTCAGTGTGACAACATACGGTATTTCGCAAAATCTGAAAGCACCGAACAAAGTATTCATATACATTTCAATACTGTTTCAAAAAATTTTATATACTAACTTCTAACCATCTATCAACATGAAACAACCACACGTCAAATATATTTTTATTACAGGTGGGGTCGTGTCGTCACTCGGCAAGGGAATCGCCGCTGCGTCGCTCGGCTTACTGTTGAAATCACGGGGACTCCGGGTTACGATCCAGAAAATGGATCCGTATCTCAATGTCGATCCCGGCACAATGTCACCGTACCAGCATGGAGAGGTGTACGTAACGGACGACGGCGCTGAGACTGATCTGGACCTCGGACATTACGAACGGTTCCTCGACATTAACACGTCGAAGATGAACAATGCAACGACAGGACAAATTTATTACGAGGTCATTTCTAAGGAACGGCGCGGCGATTATCTCGGCGCGACGGTGCAAGTGATCCCTCACATCACCGATGAGATCAAAAAACGGATCGGGCAGCTCGGCGCAACGGGAAAGTACGACGTGGTCATTACCGAAGTCGGCGGCACGGTGGGCGATATCGAGTCGCTGCCGTTCCTTGAAGCGATCCGCCAGTTTATGCTGCAGATCGGCAAGCGGAATGCGCTGAGCATCCACGTGACACTCATTCCGTTCATCAAGTCCGCAGGTGAAATCAAAACAAAGCCGACGCAGCACAGCGTGAAAACATTGCTCGAGATCGGAATGCAGCCGGACATTCTCATCTGTCGTACCGAACGGAGATTGTCGCGCGAAACGCGTGAGAAGATCGGGCTCTTCTGCAATGTTGAAACCGACGCCGTCATCGAAGGGCGCGATGTCGAATCTATTTACGAGATTCCTCTTGCATTTGAAAAAGAGGGGCTCGACAGGATCGTTCTTGAAAAACTGAACATCAAAGCAGACAAACTCGATATCCGCAAGTGGAACCGGTTCGTGCATCGTGTCAAAGAACCGAGCGACCGGGTAACGATCGGGTTCGTCGGCAAGTACACCGAATTGAAAGATGCGTACAAAAGCATCAGCGAAGCATTCATCCATTCCGGCGCGGAGAATGACGTTGCTGTAGATGTAAAATGGATCCGCGCAGAAGAAATAGACCAGCACAATGTGGCGGAACATCTGCACGATATTCATGGACTGCTTGTTGCACCGGGATTCGGCATACGCGGGATCGAAGGAAAGATCAAAGCGATACAGTATGTGCGCGAAAATAAGATCCCCTTCTTCGGCATCTGTTTGGGAATGCAATGTGCGGTGATCGAATTCGCCCGTAACGTCTGCGGGTTGAAAGGGGCAAACAGCACGGAATTTAAAAAGACGAAATACAACGTGATCGACATGATGGCGGATCAACGAAGCATTAAAAATATGGGAGGAACGATGCGTCTCGGTGCGTATCCGTGCATGGTGCAGAAAGGAACGAAAGCGTACGCCGCATACAAAAAAGAACTGATCTCTGAACGCCACCGCCACCGGTACGAAGTGAATAACAAATTCCGCAAGATTCTGCAGGAACACGGAATGGTCTTCAGCGGCATTTCACCGGATGGCAATCTGGTGGAGATCGCAGAGTTGAAGGATCATCCGTGGTTTGTCGGCGGACAGTTCCATCCGGAATTGAAATCGCGTGCACTCAATCCGCATCCTTTGTTCCGGGATTTTGTGAAAGCGGCGGCGGAGTTTAGCAAAGTAAAGAAATAATTGAAATCACTTAATGATGTCATGACTTCAAAATATGGAACCACTTGCTTATCCAATCCCCGGGCTATGCTTGGGGATTTTTAGTGTACAGGAGTTGCTATCGTGAAAAGAAGAGAGTAGATTGGCGGAAAGATGGATGACTGTATTATTTTAAGACAGCATGAAAAAATTTTTGCGATTACTGTACATGGCAGTACTTCTGTACGTACCAGTATTATTGTATCCATAGGATTCGCTCTTCCGCGCAGAACACCCGGTTGCAACAAAAATTGGCTTTCAGGGAATCGGGTTCGATCTCGCATTAGGCAGCTACGTCGGCTTGGACGCAACAACATGGATTCTCACCACGACATGTAATGCACGTTTCTATCTCATGGAAAAGAATGCTTCGCCATTTATAGGGGCGGGCGTCGGATCTTCCGGTGGAGGATTCGGCGGCAACGGATCAAACGATTGGGCTGTCGGCTGTATCGGCTGGGAACATTCGTATAACGTCGTGCTGATCCAAATTATTTTTCAGACACCGTTTGCAAAAAGGAACAGGCACGGGTTAATTCCTTTTTTCTTTAATTTAAACTTAGGAGCTCGTTTGCAGTAGAAGTTCTTCGAATGATCACGTTGCCGATAAAATTCGTGTACAGTTGATCTTGCGGTCAATGAAACAGTAATTGATGTAAAGAATTCTTATTCACAAAGTTTGCAAGCAACTTTATTCCCATGACCGAACGAACTATCACATTATTGCGCCTGCTCGATGAACTCGCCGAGACACTCCATCAACGTGACAACGCTCCATGGGAGCGATGGATCCGGAAAGATATCACATTGATCTCCGGAGGAGATCTGTACGGCATACGGCATTTCCTTTCTGCGTTCGGCGGACCGGGGAGTTTGAACGACCTCTTCATGTTCGGCACGCACGAATGGAAACTGCTGAACGAAGCGCACAGGATCGCCCTGGAGTTGGAACACGAATCGAAATTGAGTTGATAACCCAACGTGAGCTTCATAAATTTTGGGTAATGCCTCAGTTTGAAATTTAATCAAACCATATTCGTCATTCCCGCACGCTTTTGGCGGGAATCTATTTATGGATGCCCGATCTGAAGGATGCTTCGCATAGAAGCATCCGGATATGACGTTATTATCAAATTAAGATGACACCTGACTTTTAAAACGATTGCTATACTGCTGAGAAGAAAGTAGATTGCGGGAAGTGGAATTGAGAATCTCACACATTAATTGACGACACCCATATGGATAGAGTAAAATATATTGCTATTGCCCTGATCGGTCTCGGCGCAGGCATCTGGATCGGCATGTCGCTGAAAACGAATCCGATCGCCACTATTAACATTGCCAATACATCGCAGCAGGAGATCGCCTCCGCCCAGATCACCGTCGGCATGACGACGTATGTGATTGAGCATATCGGGCAGAACAGTACAAAATCAGTAAACGTGATCGTTGCGGGAGAAGCAGGGTACAAGATACGGGTGAACTTTGCAAACGGCGACACGCTGGCAAACTGGACCGATATCGAGCCGGGAAGAAAAATCACCGAAACCGTTTCCGACTCGGCAATGAAGGCGAGTGTGTTGGAACAGTGAGTTGGTGAGTAGATGAGTTACAATGTGATGCCATGACTTTGAGTCGTGGCATCACTTTTTTTAGGTGAATTTTTATTTCACAGAAAGTGAATTGTAATCGATCGGGTCGTAATACATCCAGGTTCCCAGATGCATATCGATCCAGGCAGGAAACACGCCGCAAAGCATATCAAGTATGAGCCATCCTGCACCGAGGTTGGGATAGATAATCACACGCGATTCCTTCTCGCCGCTTTTTAGAAGAAGAAGGTACTCATGACCGGAGCGGAGGGATATAGTATGAGTAGCATAGTCAGGAACTTCAACCATTTCCCAGAGATACATTCCTTTGAATTGCTTTTCCATTTTTGTGCCGTTGCGCGAGGGGATGCGAATCCCTTCCGAGGTGCTGACAACGAGATCGGCGGGTGCATTTTGGATGACAATCTCGGATTCGTATCCTTTAAAGACCGTTGCGCAGCCGGAAAGTAAAAGAAGGAACGCATTAAGAGTAAGTATTCGCATGGAAGATTTCCTGTGATGTGTTAAGCGTGCAAAAATTTACTTCAAATCCCCGAAGCGTGCAAGAGTAATATTTAGTGATGCCATGACTCTGAGTCATGGCATCACTTTTTTTGGTTACTTGGTCAACACCATCCTCTTTGTCTCCGTAACCGCGCCGTTGGTGATGCGGTAGTAATAGACGCCGCTGGGAAATTGTGAAGCATCCCACTCTGCATAATGATAGCCGACCTCTTTTCTTTCGTTCAGCAGCGTTGCAACTTCTTGTCCTAGCGAGTTATAAATTTTCAGTGTTACTACCCCCTCTTCCCTCACACTGTAATAAATCGTTGTTGCGGGATTGAAGGGGTTGGGGAAGTTTTGGGAGAGAGAATTGGATTCTGGAACGATAGGAGATACATCTTGCTTGTCTAACCATGCTTGAATGCTACCGTACACATTTGCAATGTTGCTGTAAGTGGAGAACTGATTCCGGGTAACTGTGCCACTTTCCGGGGGTTGTTTTTCTTCAGTCCATTCTGACAGAGCACGGACACGATAATAAACCTGTACATTTTGTCGTCCGGCCTCGTACGGTTTAACTGCCTTTTTGACCTGAGCGTCTGTAAAGACCGTATCACCGGTTGTGCCTATTTGCATATACGATCCGTTATTGATACTACGCTCGACTGAATAATACTTTATGTTCTTTTCACGATTCCTATCCCACGAAACAACCGCACCTTCCGTACGAATGTTGCAAATAACGTTTTGTGGCGGCAGGGTAGGAAGTGGTTGGTTTGTCGGTAAGTCGGTTTTCAAGACACGATCAACATTATATGTAGCAATGAAAACTACAGGCTGTGCATTGAGATCGTCTTTGCGATGCAATATCGCTTTTATTTTTAATTTGACTTGAGAGGTATCAGTATTATATAATGGCAATTGCAGTGAACGCCCCTTACTATACTGTAATGGTACGGGCATAGATTTGAAATCCCCTGAATTTGATCCACTCGGTGATTCAAGCTCTACCAAATTTCTTTGATCCAGTCCTGTTATAGCTTTGTCTACTACTTTGTAGAGTCCGTAATTTTGTGTAATCTCTGATAACTTAGGTGATGTCGGTTTGAAAATCATTGGTGCAATTAGGGTTATTTCACAACTTTTCAAATCAAGATTTAAACTCGAGTTCATTGATATCTGTGGAATATCAGCAAGCTCAAATTCAATCATAGGTACTGTAATGGTTTGTGGAACAGGAGCACCGGGGGTTCCAAAAGGATACGTCACATAGTATTGTTTTTTATATACAATGGGTGTTTTTGTCAATGTTATAATCCCTACTGGTTCGTTACGCACTATGCCCACAGCAGCCCCTAATGTCGGTTTCCAGTACTCATCTCGCGTGCTGGGAATTGTTACACGGATTTCGTGAATTTTATCTGTGCTTGTAATTGTCCCTGCGAGGTCAAGATTCATCGCAATAAATGTTGGTGCAGGTTGTGCAGGTGCTTGTACTTTAGCTCCTCCTCCGATGAAGAAGTCAAATAATCCCCCGATATCTAACCCCGGTAAACTGATTGGTAGAACTTTGCTTAAATTAGCTAACTTTATATTAACAAAGTCGTCAAATAATCCTTTGAATGGATTTCCAATACTAATGGGTGGAAACTTAATTGGTATATCCTTAAAAAAATTTTGAAACTTGAACCAATCAGTTGATGTGCCGGAAGCCTTTATGTTTAAGTTTCCAAGATTTATGTTAGGTAGACCAACCCCTGGGATTTTCAAATTTGGCATTCCAAAAGGACCATTGCCATCTGTTGCTCCGGTCAAAAACCGATTTACAAAATCAGCATCTCCGCTTGCTCCAGTTGAAATACCCTTCAATTGAATATCCGAAAGTTGTTGTCCATAGATACGAAAATAAAACGATGGAGGATCTACATCAGCTTTCGGAGATATCGTAGGATCGAACGATAAAGGGAAATCGGCCCAAAGCCAAAGTCCTTGTCTGCATTCCTCTGAAAATACCGAGGAAACATTGTCTTTCATATTTTTGAGTTTATCAACTGCTTCGGCTACAGATTTCAAATGAGCCAATACGGCTGGTGTTTTAATTGTATTTGTTGGATCCTTAAATTGTAAATCTATAAAACCCTTAGTCCAGTTACCTGGCGTTTGAACATTAACAAAGATCCTAAGAAGTGAACGATACCTATTATACAAAACAAAATGTGGCGGTCGTATCGGCGGTGTGCCGCCATGAAGAACTTTTACGTATCTTGTAGGTGTCCCAAAATCCTTTAGAAGTAATACCCACCCGTCGTCCTTTAGGTTATCCAACAATCCTGACCAAGCGTCGGCTTGTGCTGTTGGTGCATCAATTGGATCTTCTACTATAGCTCCAGCACTGTTCTGGGCGTAAATTTTGTACTGTGCAAAAGGATAGATATTGTTAGGATAATCACCAATTCGCCAATCCCAATCTGGATTCAAGTTTGGGTCTTCCTGAATTGCTGTTTGAGGTATTGCCAAAATTGTACTTTGAGAAACTGCAGATTGTCTGAAGATTCCAAATAGCAATATTACAACTAATGACGATATTTTTGAAATACGCATGATTTTCTCCTAATATTTGTGATTTCATCAATTGAAGATAAATGAATTATTCAGCATCTTTACAACAGACAAAAAGGGGCGAAGCTTCTCTCATGAGAAGCATAGGATTAAGTCCTCTTTTGTTGCTGTAGAAGGGGAGAAGTCAGTGCCACTGATTTTTCCCCTTTTTTATTCATGTACTGTCCATAACTTCCTCCTTTCTTATTTTAATTTGTACTTTAAGAGCCCCTTTCGTGGACCAGCTATCGCAGTTCTCCACATAAATGCCGGATCGCCATATCCCACAAATATTTTTCCATGAAAGTATTCTAAAAATGAAATTGTGTTGTATAAATTTTCGTCCTGATTTGTGATTTGCTGCGGCATTAACCCTTTGTTTAATGTTTGCCAACCACTATATGGATTCCATTCTAAAACCCCGAAAACTTCTGTTGCAACAAATATTCTTTCGCCGACAAAAAGTATTGAAGTAGGAAGCGTAGTCGCAGGTGGGATGTACCGAAATGCTGAAGGCGAATTGAGTAACGAATCGCGATATAATTTCCATATAGCATTATTATCTAAATACATCATCATTCCAGAACTACCGTTATTAATTCCTATAAATCCAGCGAACAACGTATCGTTATGAAATACAATTGAATTTGCTCCCTCGATTGATGGTGGCAGCCCTTGATCACAAGGATTCATTAACTTTCCGTCAAACTGAAAAATATATCCTGCCCATTGTCTAAAAAAACAAGTTTCAACATCATTACTTTTGATTTTGACAAATCTAGCACCTCCAATCCCGTTCTCGCTGCCGGGCGGGTAATAAATCGGTTTCCACTGACTGTCTGGTGTAACCTCATACATATAGCCTGTAAACCGTGTTTGACTTACATACAAATTTCCGTTGAGAAAGATCATATCACCATTCAAATCAGCTTCTGCAATCTGCCACGGTACACCAAATTTTATTACCCAATTACCGGTGGCATCCATTTTATGAATAAAGTGATCGCCGTTTACATATAACGAATCTCCCTCGACGGTCATCGGTCCAATACCTTCATTAAATGTTTTCACTAATTTCCACGAATCCCCATCCGATGTTTTCAATACCGCTCCTTTATAGAGAGAGTCACCTTGATAATTCACAACCGCGGCATATAATTCATTTTTAAAATGTATCATATATCTGATATCCAAATTGATAAACTCCGGCACAACCTCCCACTTCTTCTCCTCTTTTCCCGGTGGCGGCGGATCAACTCCTTTATCTTCGCACCCCGCCATAAAGAGTGTGAAGAGCATCGAAACAAAACCGTATATGTGCATTGCATCCCTCATGATGGTCCTTATTTGAACGTTGCATCAATGTCGTCAAAATGATTCCAGTTGCCGGTGTAGATGTCGAAGAAGGCAGGGAGTCCGCCAAAGAGTATGTTCAGGATCGCCCAGCCGGCGCCGATCTTGGGATAGACCGTCACAATCTTTTCTTCCTCTTTGTATTTCAGAGTCAATGTATGTTCTCTGTTTGACCGCAACCGGATCCTCTTTTCTTCGCCGCGATGCACCGCTTTGATGTTGCCCTGTCCATCACGGAGTACTTCTATCTTCCCTGTTTTTACATCTTCAATTCGCAATTGTACGCCCTCACCGGTCACTACCCGGAGACTATCGGGGGCGCCAATTAATAGAACAGAATCTTCATACCCTTTAAACACTGTAGCACACCCCGTAGTAACGATGCATATCAAAACGATAATGCCTTGTTGAATGTTTTTCATATGCGTTTATTTTTTTATTGATGAAATAATCTTGTTCGCTTCTTCGGTTTTGTTCTTGATCGCTTCGTACCGTACATGAACGTACGAACCGGGCATAATCCAGATCTCGGACTTTTCTCCAATTTCAGCCGCTATCTCGTCGAACAGTACGTAGTTCGGTAAATGCTGACACAGCCGGTAGATAAAACCATGAGTGCGAAAAGCGTGATTGTGAGCGCTGTCTGTTTCATGTCATTCTTCATAACGGATAGTCTTTCTTATGTTTTTTTGTATTTTGTTTATTCTTTTGTTCTTGTTCCTTTTTCTTTCAATTGGTATTTGACCTCAATTAGGAATTCTCCCTGCTCGAGGATTAATGTACCCGCAGTGCTGATCCCGGTACCCGGCATATTGCTACGTTTGCCAAGAACATTCTGTTCCGGTCCATTAAAGTCACAATAGATTGTAAAATATTTGTCTCTTCCGTCTGTTCCCGGGTCTCCTTCCTGCCAGAAAATTTTTCCTTTTCCTCCTTTTGTACCAAAGTTGATTGAAATGGAATACGTTCCCAGCCATTGTTGATAGGTGTATGTGGTTGCCGAAGTGTAGATTCTTGATTCATATGCAAAAATGTAAGTACCGGTGCTTACCTGATAATTTTGTCCGGCGATCAGCGGAGAAGGCATGGATGGATTGTTGTCGCTATAGGCATAGAGATACCCATCGGACGATGTAATCTTAAGAAACGCACGACCATCCTTCCCGTCGGGACCGTTTGGTCCTTCACATGAAATCAACAAAAACGTTGCAAAGAGAAATAGAAAACGCGGTACACCTTGTGAGCGCATCATAATGCGATCCTCCGTAAGTATTGTAATAGTTGGAATGAGAGATTATTTTCTTACAATAAATTTACCCGTGAACAACAAGTCTGTTTCATCCTCCAGTTTCCAGTAATATAATCCGGGTTGAAGTTTTTCTTGCAGTGTATAGAACGTTGTTTTCACAGGTGTCGAAAAGATTCTCTTTTCTTTATTCGTAAGAATACTCAAAAGAAGGGGTTGGCTGGTTCCATCCCAGCGGAATGATATCGGCGAAGTGGTCGTTTCGTTTATTGCCGGAGAAATCGCATTGATAGCAACAGAGCGAAATTGCGTTTGTACGAGATCGTCCAGATGCGCAGAAGGAGAGAATTTATCGGCAATCAGTTGCTGCTTTGCTGTAGATTTTTGGAAGGAATGATTGTTAGGCTTTTCTTGAATTTCTACTTTCTCGGTTATTTGTTGTTCGCGACTTTCGTTGAAAACAATATAATAAGCGACCCCCGCCAGCGCAGCACACGCAATAATGGCGGCGACTCTATAAAAAGAGCTTTTCGGTGTAGTTTTGATCAACGCTATGCCGATTTTCTCTGCTTCTTCAGCGTCACGCTTTGTAGGTGTGCCGGTTAGGTGTGTTTGCAGGTGTGCGTTGAAACTCCGGAGCGACTCCACATATATACGACATTGGTTACAATGCTCCAGGTGATTCTGAATGAAGTGTGTTTCGGAAGAATTAAGATATTCCGGTGTGAACAACCAAAGATCGAGGCGCTGATGTATCGGATGTGTCATAAATGAATAATTCCGACATTTTTATCAGCGGCAGAAAATTATACTTCATTTTTTTCCACGATATACATTTTTGCTAATTTAACAAGGTATTCTACCTTCGTTTTCCAATACAAATCGTACTCTTTTTTAGTAATGGGATGGCTACCACGCAAATGTTCGAAATACTGCAAATCGTTCCCATCATTTGAGAACCACCTGTCAATAATACTGCTCATTGTATTACTGAGAATACTAGCCTCATGCGAATCAAGTTTCCGGGTATCGGCGTACAACGTGGTCACTTTCCGCTGAATGTACCTGAGCACTGAATTCCTCAGTGCACCGATTTCCTCATGCAGAATATAATGATCAAACGATGAATCGATCTCAGAGTTTATCAACAATTCTTTTTCTTCGAACTGTAAATATTTTTTTCTCAACGTCACCAGATCGTACAAAAGTACGGCGCGGCGATATTCATCCTGCTCAGCGAGAACTGTTACAACAGTATGAATGAATGCCGGATTTTTCTTAAACATAGCACTCCGTCCTACCAGATTTCGTTCAAGCAATTCAATCGGGAATTCATGTGCATGATCCAGTAGATCTACCATTGTTGGTTCAAGCAAAGTACCGAATACTCCTTCAGAGAGCCGTGAAGAATTCGATTGCTTTACGGCAAGTTTTAATCCCCTCAAAACCTTCGCTCCAATCGGGTCCAGTTCAATATGGTACTTTGCTGCTTCTGTATTGATAACAGTTCCGAGACAGGAACGGAAAACAACGAAAAGTGTTTTCTCTTCCATCTCAACAAGCGAGCAAGGTAAGCTATCTACAAATGCACGGATCCTGTAAAACTGTTTTCGGTTGTCAAGAGCAAAAATCGGAGCAATACATTCGTACGCAAGGTCGGAAATAGAGATTCTTTCTTGAACACAAAGAATGTTCATATACGATCGAAACGTACGAATATGACTTTCACACATGCCGCGACAAAAGAATATAAACTTTGTCAAATCGCGTGTTGAAATTGACCCGTTGTATGCAGTATGCAGTGCTTCTTTTAGTGGAAAATCAACCATAAGTGCTCTACACTGATGCAAAGAATATAGTTTCGGGAAGCATTATATACAATATTTCATTTATGTGTCAGAGACATTTAAAAAATGCCAAATCATTGTCATTCCGAGGAGCGCAGCGACGAGGAATCTGAGAAATTCTTTCAAAATCCCCAATCAGATTTCTCGCTTCGCTCGAAATGACAAAGGGAAATGAATATTTCAGAAGTCACTGTCATATATTTCAACTGATAAATTACATGCTCATTGTTTGATTTTAGAGCCGTTTTTTTTGATATTTATACGTTTTGAT
>JBFMFY010000043.1:0-25857 GCA_040751955.1 Bacteroidota bacterium | reverse complement strand
GTCCCTCTTTTGGGATTTTTCGGATGATGAAGTGACCTTGTCAAAGAACATTTTACATCACAACTAACTCATTCTTTACACCCTCTCACTCAAACGATCTGGTGAGAAGGATTTTTCAGAGGTCTCTGTATATAATATTGATTGCGGTGAAGCCGTTTTCTTGCATTTAGTGATTGCTTCACATATTTTTGTAAACGAAATGAGCAACTCCGTTAAGATATTGCTTTTTATGCTCACCATCGCCGCAGTGCTTGCACTGTTTGCATTGTATTCGACCGATTTTGGGACGACGGCGATCACCTATATTACCGACAGAACCCAGAAAGTATATTTTGCCGATCATATCTCGCCGGCACATCGTGTTGTCATCGAGCAGTTTAATAAAAAATATGCAGGGCGTATTGAAGTAGTTGCCGTCGATCTTCCTTTCGGCAAGTTCAGTACGAACGAGCGGAAGGAACTGCTTGCCCGTTCACTTCGCAGCAAAAGTGACCGGCTGGATGTTTTTTCGGTTGACTACATTTGGACTCCGCGGTTTGCGAAATGGTGTGTTGATCTCAGCCCATATTTTTCGGACGAAGAGCAACAGCGCATCATTTCACCGGCAATGCAGTCGTGCATTCGGGACGGCAAATTGGTCGCCATGCCGATCTACATCGATATCGGCATGATGTACTATCGCAAAGACATTATTGCGCAACTGCCCAATGCTGAGGTGTTTCAAAATAAATTACGCAGTTCGATCTCGTGGAACGAACTTCTTGCAGCAGGCGCTGCGCTGAAATACAAGGGGCGTCCATACTACGTGTTTCAAGCCAACGATTATGAAGGGTTGATTTGTAATTATTTCGAGATCATCAAAAGTCTCGACTCGAATGCATTCAGAAATAATTCGATCGATCTGCGCTCGCCGGTTGCAAAAAAGGCGATGCAGTTTCTAGTCGATTTGATCTACCGCCAACAGCTGAGCCCGAAACAGGTGGCGGAATTCGACGAGAACAAAAGTTACGAACACATGCTGGAGAATGACGGAGTGTTTGTGCGCGGTTGGCCCAATTTTTTGGAGAACTTCCGGAAAGTGTACGGCGACACATCAAAATTCCGGCACATCGGGCGTGCGGCGCTGCCGCATTTCGACGGACAAAAGGCGACGTCGGTGTACGGCGGATGGAATTTGATGGTTTCAAAATTTTCAACTAAGAAAGATGCCGCCATCGAATTTGTTCGGTACCTGCAAACGGAAGAAGCGCAAAAAACGATGTTTGAAATGGGGGGATATATTCCCGTGAATCAATCGGTGTACCGTGACACATTGTACAGAAGACAGCATCCGGATCTGACATACTATCGTACATTAGTTGACAACGGTTTTCACCGGCCGTTCCTCGAAGATTACACGAGGATCTCCGATATTATTGCGCACTTTGCGCACCGGGCAATCAAAAAAGAGATCAGCGTGGATGAAGCACTGGAACAGGCGTCGGTCATGATCGAATCGAAAGCACTGCTGATTAAATAGAGCGATGAAAGAGACCATTTCGCGGTTGAGAGAAAGTATCGGACAGTACCGGTTCGAGATCCGGCACCTGACGGTACTGTTTGTCATCCTGATCATCTTTCAAATCATCATTTCCTTTGTCCATAAGATCTCGCTGCAAAAAATTCTTGTCAGCACACAGGAATGGTATCAGCAAGATTCTGCCGAACGTCTCGCAAACCTAACAACAACTTCGCTGGAGCTGCTTCTTGAGTCACGCTCGAAGAATGAACAACTCAAGCAGCACGAGGTGAATAAGATCATTCAAGATCTGAACATCATCCTCAGCCAGCAGTACCTTCAGCAGAATGTTCACGAGATCTGTCTGCTGGTGAAAGTGGATTCGGTGCTGCATGCGATCGATGACGGATACGTTCTCTATTCCTATATCTTCGGCGATCAAAAAAAACTGCCTCCTCCGTCGAGGGAACACGACGAAGCGATACGGTTGTATGCAGCAATGGAAAAAGAATTCGCCGCCAAAGAGCAGGTGCACACAATCGTTGCGGAAGAACAGACGTTCCATATTTTTGTCCCGTTTGTACCGCGGGGCGAACTTGCCGGGGCGGTGTACATGCGGAACAAACCGGATTTCAGCGTCATTACCAACGAGATGATCTCGGGATATGACGAAACATCGATCACGTATTCGGCGTTGATACTCTTCGGGTTGCTCGCAATGTTCTACATTTCTTCCTACACATTGAAAGAGCGGAACAAAGCGCAGGAATTGCTGTTCGAAGAACAGAAGCGGCACCTTGCCGAGCAGATCAACATCGAAAATGAATTGCTCTTCACAAAACGGATCTACCACACGCACCACAAAGCGGAAAAGATCATGGGCTTCATCAAAGAAGATATCCGTTCGATGACGCCTGAAACAATTGATGTAATCAAAATCCGGATCAACAAGTATGCGAACTTCATTGCTCGCGTCATTTACGACATGAAGTGGTACAATCCTCCCGTGCAGACGATCCGCAGCCAGATTTTTAACACGAATCTGAACGATGTGCTTCGGTTCCTTGTAGATCATGTTTTCAAACGGCTCTCCCTTGCATCGGATGCGATCACATTCAAACTTGAGCTTGACGATTCGATACCGATATCGCACATCAACGAATTCGTCGCGTGGGAAGTGTTCGAGCCGATCATCCAGAATTCCGTCGATCATGCAGAGAACAACATCGTTACCATTACACTGAAAACGGAATTCGATATCCATACCCAGCAGACGCGCGTAATAATTATGGACAACGGCAACGGAATTGAGCCGTGGCTGCTGGAACGGGACGCAAAGGGAATGAAGAAAATATTTTTGGAACATACATCCACAAAAAGGATCGGTGGAACTCAGCACAGCGGCTATGGCTGCTACATTGCGTACGAAATTGCGACACAACGATGCGGATGGGTGCTGGATGCGGAAAATCTGCCCGATCGGGGATGCAAATTTACATTCATCGTTCCGAACAAGTAGAATGTCAGTGGAAAAGAAAATACAGGTACTGTTGATTGAAGACGAGGAGTTTGATGTACGCAGAGTGCGTAACACGATCAAGCCGTTCTCGCAAAAAATCCATATTGCGAAAGTGGTTTCTAACGGCAGGGTTGCACTGGAGATGCTCGGCGCAAAGGACAGCACATTCGATGTTGTTATCATGGATTTCCAGATTGCCGGCGGTTTGATGGGGGAAAATCTGATCCATGAAATAAAGAAAATCGATCCATCGCTTCAAATCATCGTCATTACAAAAATGACGGTGAATGTGATTGATTACAATTTCGCAAACAGCCTCATGTCGGCTGGTGCGTTTTGGTACTGCACAAAATATCCGGGCGATATCGAAGAGTACATTTATCAGCCGACCGATTTCATTCTGTCGATCTTCAATGCATTCAACCGATGCATGCTCGAACGGGAACAGAACAAAACAAAAAAGAAATTAATGCGCGACATCGAGGAGTCGCTCACGCGGAAACAAATCATCGGTGTTTCACCCGCTATTGAACACTTGCGCGATGAGATCAAGCGATGTGCGGAATCCGATGTGAATGTTCTTATCACCGGTTTCTCAGGCACAGGAAAGGAACTTGTCGCCCAGAACATCCATCTGCGGAGCAAACGCCGGCTGGAGAATTTCGTCCCCATCAACTGCGGAAGCATTCCCCAAGAACTTGTTGAGAGCGAACTCTTCGGGTACGAAAAAGGGGCGTTTACCGGCGCTTCATCCTCAAAATTAGGTTTGTTCGAGGTTGCGCATCACGGCACGCTTTTCCTCGATGAGGTCGGCGAACTTCCGATCACCGCACAGGTAAAATTACTGCGGGTGATTCAGGAAGGGGAGATAGAAAAAATCGGGCGGACGGAACCGCTCAACGTCAACGTGCGCATTATTGCGGCGACGAATAAGAATCTGGAGAAGGAAGTTGAGGAGAGACGATTCCGCGAGGATCTCTATTACAGGTTGAATGTCGTGCCGATTTCCGTGCCGCCGCTGCGCGATCGGGTAGATGATGTCCCTCTGCTTGTGGAACATTTTATGAAAGAGTTCAGCGTCGAGATGGGGAAGAATATTCCAGAGATCACTGACGAAGGAATGTTGATGCTGAAGTTTGCACCGTGGAAAGGGAATGTGCGGGAATTAAAGAATGTGATACAACGACTGTTATTTCTCAATGATTCCGTCATTACAAAAGAGACTGTGCAATTTGCGTTGGGAGTTGCAGCCAACGGATCGACTCTTTCAACGACAACACCTGCTTTTAATTTTTCATCCATGCAGGATGTGCTTCCGTTGAGACAATTGGAACGGCTGGTCCGCCAAAAATATGTAGAATTCATCCGCTCTACATCTTCTTCCGATGCCGATGCTGCCAAAAAACTCGGACTCGCCCCTCCGAATTACCACCGGATGTGCAAAGAACTGGGAATAAAGTAACACTTCGATCAAAACCTACCGCCTTATTTTGGCAAGAATTCGCGTGTGTTATCTTTTTGATAATTCTCCTTACTATCATTTTGATAAGAATGGGAATTCGATGCGTTGAAAATGTATCAATTTTGGTGAAAACGGAAAAAGTTTTTTTGGCACAATTCGTGTCATTCTCTCAATGAATGACTCTGATCCCGGATGTACATACAATATTGTATGGATTCATAGGTTTCGTGGTTCTTTTTGCCCTGCTCTTTTCGAGGACGATGGGAAGAAGCGTGCGTCAGTATTTTTGGGCTGAAAATTCCAAACACGCAATCATGATCGCTCTCTCGTTATTCCTTCTTCTCTTTTTGAATACCTTCGTCATCGCACTTCCGGGAATTTCACAGCACTCATCATCACTTCTCTCTATTGTTATCATCGTATCATCAGTATTCATTCCGATGTTATTCGGTAAAATATTCGTGCCCACAGCCAAAATATTTTTTGAATCGAGCAGCAGTGCAGGCAAGTTGGTTCTCGGCATTCACGGGCTTATTTTTGTCGGCATCGTACAGATGCTGATGTATGTTCATGTAAGCGATTTCTTGCTTACTGAAATGTTTCAGGGATCCCACTTTGGGTTGCACGTCACCATGATCGTATCGGCAGGAATTTATACGCTCGTCGGCGGATTGAATGCAGTGCTGTATGCAAATCTTCTCATCGCAATATTTGTTGTCGGCGGGATATTGTTTGCCACTGTAAGTACCATGCTATTCAACGGTCAATTAGCATTTCCATTCCAATCCGCAGTACGGACCGGGACAGAAATTTTTGCCTCGAATGGCTCGGCAGAATCAGGCGCGCTGATCACCGGTATCGGCATCGTGTGCATGATGGTCTGGATCATGTGGATCGAACTCGGGATGGTGCATAAACAATCTGCGGTCAGGTCCGATCACGATACGTCGCGATCGGTATTGATTGCCGGGATCATCACAGCGGTCACTGTTTCTTCTGTGCTGCTGTTATACGGAGCGGTACCGCAATCGACGGCGCAGTATTCCCTGGATGTCGGGATTGGTACTTCCCTTGTGGCTGTAAGTCTGTTGAGCGGAATGATCGGATTGTTCGCACTTTCATTTCAATCCGCAGCATCAATCATTGCGCTTCACATCTATCCTGTCATAAAACACCGGTACAGCGGCGAAGAGCAGGTGCTGATCGGGCGTCTTGCGACGGTTGTATTTGCGTTTCTTTCGGTGTTGCTTCTCTCGTTCGCAAAATTATCCGGCAATGCTGTGCTGCAGTGGTATATTGATTTCCTTGCATTCTTTACAACGCCGATCGTTGCTTTATTCTTCCTTTCGATTGTTTTCAAGAAAGGGCTCTCCGGCGGGTTGTTGTTTGGATTTATTGTTGGAGAGATATACGCACTACAATCGTTCATTGTCATGAACGCCGGGGTTGAACATTCATTGTTCAATTCCACCAGCGTGTATTCTATTGCAATTGAAATCCTCCTTGTCACGTTGTTCGGCGGATTTTGTATCATACGGTTCAGTAAATCGGGAGTTGGTCAAAAATTATTGTTGCGGATTGGAATCACTCGTCCGATACCATAAGTGTAGCGATTTTTTTAGTTCTACTGTCACTACAAATTCACTAATTAACACTTCCATTAACATAAGGAGTCACCATCATGAAACACCGTTTTCTACTTTCTCTTGTGTCTCTCATGGTCGCGGTGTCTTTTTCCTTTGGTCAAATGAAACTGTACCGGTTTGAAACAGCGGCAGCCGATACACATTTCAGAGCCGAAGGTACCGCAATCGGTGCTGTATCCAGCAAAGCCATGGTTAAATTGACCGATGTGACCTCAACGAAAAAAGAGGGGAACGCATCAATGAGTTACAAGTACAGTATTTCCACGACAGAATCGTGGGGAGAAGGATTTGTAACAATCGTTCACATGAAACCACGTAAGGATTCTTCGGGGTACATCAATGGTTTCGGCGCAAACAAATTTATCAGTTTGTGGTATTACAATTCGGTTAAGGCGGATACCATACCTGAAAAAGTTTTCTTCCGTATGAAATTGTGGGAAGATGGCGCAAAAAAATATTATTCCGCAGGACAAACAGAGTTGTGGGTGTATCAGGATACAACAAAGATGTTTGCAATGGATCCGGGATGGAATGAACTGAAAATTCCGCTTGTCGATCTTGGAGAGGCGACCCCCGATGGTCCCAATGCGAGCAAAGGGTTTACGCTTCCGACTGCATGGGGATTTACGAAAGTTGATGGAAAATTAGAATTTGACAGAATCGTCGGCTATGCGTTTGATATTATCTCGCCAAAAGCAGGCGATGATTCGGTTGGCGGTGAAATCTTATTTGACAATCTCATTACCAGCGGCGATTTTAATTATACTCCCGTAGAAAATTTTGATAATGTTGCCAGTACATCAGGATACTATTCATTTGATAATATGAGTTGGGATGCCGGCAACAAGGGGTATATTCTCGTCCGTGACAGTACGATCAATCCGGCTCAAGGAGCATCGAGTCTGGTGATTGATTATCAAGTGAACGCAACACAAGGATGGGGCGGCTATGTGAACTTCACGCGCGAATTCCCTGCCACAGTTGATCTTTCAACAAACACCAGCTTGCTGCTCATGGTGAAGAACATTGTTCCAGCTACGCTGCTTGATACCATCCCTTCCGGCGGCAAACCTCGCCTTACAGCCAGGTTTGTGTTGTTTGACAAAAGCAGTGCTGCAAAAAGAGAAGACTGGTTTACCCTTCTCGATTTTGACATCACGAAAGCTCACGGCGATTGGGTGACAATACGTATTCCGCTGCAGCAGCTCGATTCGAATACATGGAACTTGACTCCCGCGGGATTCCAAAATCCGGACGGTCAAGGAAACGATGACCGCATTTTCAGCACCACAAAAATCGGCGGGTATAAATTTGAGTACTCCATCAACGGTAACGATTACGGACCGACAGGGTCCTCAGTGCTTGACAAGGGGACGATGATGGTGGACATAATGGTACCACAAGGATTTAAGGAGACCGATGTCACACCGCCGGTACCTCCAACAGGAGTTGCGGGTATTGCAGGCTCGTTCGTCAATCTTGTAGCATGGACGGACGTTCCGGGTGAAGCCGGAGCAAAGTATAATGTGTACTTCAGCGAAAACACATTCACAAACTACAAAGATGCAGCGGTTGAAGACTTGCCGCCGTACGATATTCCTGAAGCACAACAAGGAACAACCCACGTACTGCGTGCACCGGTGACTGATCAAAGTATCACATACTATTATGGTGTAAATGCAAAAGATAAAGTCGGAAATGAAGGGCAGGCAGGTGTTAGCTCTGCGGTAACAAACACGGCGAAAGGTGTTCCGACAATTTCCAAAACTGCGCCTGCGAATTATGCAAACGACGGCAGCTTAAGTGAATGGACAGCCGCGAACATTAAACCGATCGTCATCAGCAAAAATCCGGCAACAGGTGAAGGGCATGTCAATACAGGCGGAACGATTGATAACGACAACGATCTTTTGGTAAAAGCATACATTGCAGTGGATAACAATAATTTGTATGTGGCGTACGACATCACCGATGACATCGTCAGTGTTGACAGCGTACTTGATGCACAAGCAAGTTATGCAGTTGACTGTCCGGATCTTTTTATAGGATTGTACGACTGGCGTGGAAAGCGGCATGTCGGTTACGGACGTGGTGCTACACCCGATTACCATCTCCGTTTCTCGAAATACGGATTGTATCTTGACAATCCCGGAAACTTCAAAGTATTGCAACGCCCCGGCGTGAACTACACATGGAAACAGAAAACGTTGACCCCCGGATACACAATCGAAGCACGCATTCCGTTCCAGATGTTGGTTGACAGCGTTGCCGGCGATCAGAAATTCATTCCTGTAGAAGGGAAGAGAATACCGATCGACTTTTCAGTGAACGACAACGACGGCAAGCCATTCAATCCCGGTGAGCCTTGGAATGCGCGAGACGGTATTCTCTGCTACTCTACGTTCAACAACGACAATTCGTGGCAGGATATGTGGCATTGGTCGCATACATGGATCGGTGCGAAGTGGACCACCGGAGTTGTGAGAGATGGTGCTATTGCGTACACGTTCGACTTGACGCAGAATTATCCGAATCCGTTCAATCCAACAACAACGATCAAATACAGCGTTCCGGTTTCCGGATTCGTTGCGATGAAGATTTATGATGTGCTTGGTCGCGAAGTGATGAATGTCGTCGGCGAACATCAGGATGCAGGCTCATATACAGTCACTCTTGACGCTTCACGGCTTGCAACCGGCATGTATTTGTATAGACTTGAAGCCGGTTCATACACCGCAGTTAAGAAGATGATGTTGGTCAAATAATTCCGCAGTACTCCTCCTTACAGACAGTTGCGGCCGCGTCACTTGCTGGCGGCCGCAACTGATTAATAACATGGTGAGAGTGGGTCGTATCATGTGATGACAAGAGCATGTTCATGTTCTTATCACAGCATAATGCGTCATCAATAACGAAATGATACTCTTATGAACTCTTTGTTTACTCTTCGCATACAACTCCTGTCAGTGCTCGTTCTGCTCTTTTGTTTTTTGGGGACGTTGCGGCTTGAAGCAGGGCAAACAGGTAAAATCACAGGCAAAATCACCGACCAAAAAACAGGGGAACCGATTATCGGTGCGTCTGTCGTTATTCAGGGGACGAAGACAGGCGCCTCGTCCGATTTTGAAGGCTATTACATGATCGGCAACGTCACACCCGGCACATATTCACTTGTGATTACATCGGTAGGGTATAGAAGCGCGACGATTAAAAACGTGATAGTAAAGATCGATTTGACGACGACAATCGATCTCAAAATGGAAGAGACAATAGTGGAAATGGGGGAAGCAGTTGTCATTGAGGCTGAACGTCCTCTGGTGCAGAAAGACCTTACTTCAACTGCCGTAAGTGTCTCTGCTGAAGAATTGAAAGTGATGCCGGTGGAAAATATCAACCAGGTGATTAACCTGCAGGCAGGGGTTGTCGGCGGGCATTTCCGCGGTGGCAGAAGCGGCGAGGTGGCCTATTTAGTGGACGGCATTCCAGTGAACAATCCGCTAACGGGAGGCGCCGGTTTTATTCCCGAAATTACATCCATCCGCGAGATGGAAGTGATCAGCGGGACGTTCAATGCGGAATACGGGCAGGCGATGTCTGGTGTGGTAAACAGTGTTACTCAGGACGGTGCATCCGAGTATCACGGCACTTTCGGAGCGTACGTTGGCGACTATTTTACTACTCATACCGATGTATTTTTGAATCTTGATAAACTCAGTTTACTCAGAACAAAAAATTACCAATTCAGTCTCAGCGGTCCCACCGGCGTTCTCGACAATCTGAATTTCTTTTTAACAGGCAGGCTGCAGGATGAAGAAGGTCACCTGTACGGAAAACGTGTGTACAATGTCTGGGACAGGGTACCGACATTTCCCGACGAGAATGACAGAACCGTGTGGATCAATCATAATACAGGCGACGGGGCTGTGGTCGCGATGAATCCTTTCAAGAAATATTCATTCAACGGAAAACTCTCCTACGGATTTGAAGCGATCAAGATCAGCTACAGCGGATTTTGGGACAAAGCGCAGTGGAAGGGATATGATCATTCGTTCAAGTGGACTCCCGATGGTACGATGAACCATTACAGCCAGAACTGGATGCAGAACTTGCAACTGAATCACGTCATCAGCGATGTTACCTATCATTCGTTCAAAGTGTCGCTAAGTAAATATACGGGCAAAGGATATCTGTATGAAAATCCGTACGATCTGAGGTACGTGGATGAATATCAAGGACAACCGTTGTCGAACTACACCTTCCGTTCCGGCGGCAATCAAACAGGACGCTATGAAAATAAAAGCCAAACGCTGATCGGACAATACCAATTTACTTCTCAGGTGAACAAACAGCACAAAGTCGGCATCGGTGTTGAAGCGCGGCTGCACAGAGTGTTCGATCACGGCACCAGCATCACAAATGCGTTGGTCGGGCAGGTTGATTCTCTCGGCAACCCGTTATTTAAGATCACCTATCCGAACCTTCACACGATCGGCAACCAGCAATATGAAAAAGAGCCGTACGAAGCATCGGCATATATTCAGGACAAAATGGAATATGATATCATGATCATCAACGCCGGCGTCCGGCTGGATTATTTTGACCCGAATGCAAAACTTCTTGCCGATCTCCAAAACCCGATGAGAAATCATTTGTTCGATTCGATCTCAACCTCTTCAGGCAAGATCTTAAATCCCAAAGGTCCTGCAGGCAAAATGGTGAGTGCAAAAACAAAAATCCAGCTAAGCCCGCGGTTTGGCATTTCATTCCCCATTACCGATCAAGGAATCATCCACTTCTCGTACGGACATTTCTTCCAGATACCGTCGTTCAACAACCTGTACCAGAACTCCGAATATCTTATTTCACCCACCAACCGCCTGCAGACTACGATGGGGAATCCGGATATCGACGCGCAACGTACCGTAATGTACGAGATCGGATTGCAGCAGGCATTTCTGACAAACCTCAGCGCCGATTTTACGCTATACTACCGCGACATCCGAAACCTTCTCGGAATGGAATTGATTAAGACACACGAAGGGTTCACCTATGCCCGATTCATCAATCGTGATTACGGCAATGTGCGCGGCATTATTTTATCGGTGGAAAAGCGTTTTGAGGATTTCTACAGCTTGCGGGCAGATTATACCTATCAGATTGCCGAAGGGAATGCGTCCGATCCCCTTTCGGTGTTCTACGATAACCAAACCGACCCTCCTCAGGAAAGCAATAAGAAAGTAGTGCCGCTGGATTGGGATCAGCGTTCAACGCTGAACATATCGTTGAATGTCGGCGATCAGGGAAACTGGATGGCAGGTTTGATCTTCAACTATGGGACTGGATTTCCGTACAGTGAAAATCAACGCGTCAACCTGGGGTTGGATATTGAAAATGGCGGCTTAAAACCTTCCACCTTCAATGTTGATTTTCGGTTTGACAAATCACTCCACTTGTTCGGGTTGAGACTGAACGCATTTGTGTTGATCTACAACTTGCTGGATACGAAAAATGAAATCAACGTTAATGATGCGAGCGGCAGGGCAAATGTCGATCTCTACACGGATGAAGGCGGACCGATTTACGGTCTGAACACACTGGAGGAATATCTTAATAACCCGACATCATTTTCCGCTCCTCGCAATGTTCGTGTCGGATTCAATCTTGATTTTTAATTCACATAATACACGAGTCTGTCGTATGAAATCCATAAAGAAAAAATTTTCTGCGCAAGCAAAAATATTCGCTGCGTTATCTCTGTTCAGCGTGGTGTCGTTTGCGCAGGTTGCACAGCAGCAGATCCAGATGTTCCGCGATGAGCCGAAGGGGAATATTCAATACCGTAAGAAAGGCATGTTGGAAGCGAATCTTGTCCGCACGGTCTATTCGAACGATGCGCAGATCTCCGACTGGTTTAACGGCGTCAACCGCGGTCCACACGGCGAATGGCCGAAGGGAACAGGTCATCGCAGTCTGGATGGTCTCGCACTATTGATAGGTGCAAAAGTAAAGATCACGAACGCTTTCGGGCAGGAACAGTACATCACTCCCATCCAGTCACAATACCGTGAAGAGATGGATTTCGATCCGGTGACGAGCGAAATTTGGGGAATAGAACCTGTGCCGGGGTATGTGAGTTCCTCCTCAACGATCCCCGCGATCAACATCGACAAATACTCATTTCCCGAACAATGGCCCCGTTCATTATTTTACGATTTGTACGGAACAAATGAAGCGGAAATAAAAAAATGGGACGGATTTTGGTACGGTTACTTCGGGCGCGGCGTTAATAATGCACAGGCGGAAACTTTTTTTGTAGTTGACGATTCTCAGGACAAAGAATTTACGAGAGCACCATATGGGTTTTATCCGGTCAAATCCGATTCGACGCGCGGCGGACTTGGATTGCGTGTTGAAGTCCGAGCATTTGAGTGGACACACGTACTTGCTGAAGATTGTATCTTCTGGCATTACGATATCATCAATTTATCGGACTATGATTATGATTCCACAGCATTCGGTTTCTATACCGATCCGAGTGTTGGATCAACCCAGAACGATGCGATGTTCAATCGCACACTCGATCTGGCGTACGCCTGGGCACCATCGGGAAAAGGGTTGCCGGATAATTACAAAACAGGGTACTACGGTCAAGCATATCTTGAAAGCCCCGGCGATGCGACCAATGGAATTGATGACGATGAAGACGGACTTATTGATGAGCGACGTGATGACGGTATTGACAACGACGGTGACTGGCGCAAATATTCGGATAAAAATCTCAACGGGAGATGGGATCCGGAAGAACCGTTGAATGATGATCTTGGAAAAGACGGCGTTGGTCCGTTTGACCTTCAATATACGGGACCCGATGAAGGGGAAGGAGACGGGCTGCCGACACCAGGAGAGCCGTATTTCGATAAGACCGACAAAGACGAATCCGACCAGATCGGTTTGCAATCTGCGTACATCGGTCTGCTTGCGGATAAAGGACCAAGCGGTGTGTGGCCGAAGAATGATCCGGTCATGTGGAGAAAAATGACCGAGGGATTCAGAGACACATCTATTCGAAATGCGAATATCAGCATGGTGTTTGCATCGGGTCCGTTTCCGTTGAAGAAGAACCAGCGGGAAAGATTTTCTTTTGCGCTGTTGTGGGGCGATGACTTTGAAGACCTCTTGTTCAATCTTGAGACTGTCAAAAATATTTATAATGCAAACTACAATTTTGCCGAGCCCCCTTTAAAACCGACACTGACAGCAGTCGCCGGAAATAAAAAAGTGTATCTCTACTGGGATGATGTAGCAGAGCGATCGTACGACAGACTGTTAAAACAATTTGATTTTGAAGGGTACGCATTGTACAGGAGCACTGAGCCGGAGTTCCAGGATGTAAAAACCATTACCGATGCAAAAGGTGATCCTAAATATTGGAAACCGATGATGCAGTGGGATCTTGTGAATAACATTAAAGGACCTGACCCGACCGGTATCAACGGGGCACACTATTGGCGGGGAAACGACACCGGGCTGGAACATTCCTTTGTCGATACAACAGTGCAAAACGGCGTCAAATATTACTATGCGCTTGTATCGTACGACCGCGGAGTATTTCCGAACACACTCGACTCAATCGACGGCTCAGAGGGGGGCATCTCAGTTTCGGAGTGCACAAAGCAGATTCAGGAAGATTTTAACGGCACATTGAAATTTGTGGATATCAATTGTGCCGTCGTTGTGCCGACCGCACAGGCGGCGGGATACGTTCCACCTCAAATCGTCGGGACGACATCACGGCTGAAGCAGGGAATCGGCACAGGTTCAATGACTGTCTCAATCGTAAATCCCAATGCCATTGGCAACGATGTGACATACAAAGTGATGTTTGATTCTACCGGCGGTTTTCCGAAATACAAAACGAGATATTTTTTTGTTATCCGTGATTCGCTCGGTAACATTGATACGCTTCTCAAGAACACTGATATCAATAAAGTCAGTGCCACGGTTCCCAGCAGTGCATTTGACGGGTTGACTGTTTCGATTAAAAACGACACTGCTATTGCACTCATCGATACATCAACCGGGTGGGTGACCGGAAGGAAAACAAATGCCGTAATGCGCGCAGCAATAGATCGATCCATTGCCTCACTCAATGCTGTGTGGCCGTCGGATTATGAAATCAGATTCTTTGACACCGTGCAGGATACAGGCGCCATCGACGATGGAGCGACGTACATTAAAGCTCCCGTCAATTTCACAATCACAAATCTAACGGTGGGCTACCGAACAAAGTTTTTGATTCAGGATATTGACGGCTCGCGGAATTTTTCCTCAGGTGATACAATTAGAATTCTTGACGGGTATAAGAGCGATTCCGATTTTAAGATTTGTTATAAGGTCTCGTTTGTTCTTCCCCCGATCAACGCAGTGCCGCCAGGCGAGGGGGACAGGTTTATCCTTCGGACAACAAAACCATTTGCCAGTGGCGATTTTTTTGAATTCAAGACACGCGCTGCGCGGATTGATCCGAACACTGCTGCAAATCAACTGAGCAAAATATCCGTCGTTCCAAATCCGTACGTGGCGACCGCAAAATGGGAGCGCAGGACGTTGTATCAAACCGGACGCGGGGAAAGAAAAATTGATTTCATCAATCTTCCTGCGCAATGTACGATAAGGATCTTTACTGTTGCCGGTGCATTGGTGAAAACGCTGTATCATAACGGTACGGCAAATAACGGCTCGGCATCATGGGATCTGATTTCGGACGATGGAATGGAGATCGCGTACGGTTTGTACATCTTCCATGTTGAAGCGCCTGCGGTCGGCGACCATATCGGAAAATTCGTTGTGATCAAATAAAGAGTGTGAGACAACTATGAAACCATTCAATATATTTTTGATTCTCTTCAGCATACTTCTCATCAGCCTTTCTGTGCCGGCACAAACATTTAAATCGGATGTGTCGAAAAAGGGGACGACCGCCGCTCCGTTTTTATCCATCGGGCAAGGGTCGCGCGGGCTTGCGATGGGAAGCGCGTTCGTTGCCGTCGTCGATGATCCGAGTTCAATGTTCTGGAACCCGGCTGGCTTGAGCGATATCTACGGCGGTGCGGCAATCGTGGACCACACGAGATGGTTTGCCGGTATTCAATATAATTATGTTGCCGGGGCGCTGCGCCTCGGCGACATGGGGGTTCTTGGACTTTCATTCACCGCATCGAATATCGATGAAATGAACGTTACCACCGTCGATGAGCCGGAAGGGACGGGAGAAACCTTCGGCGTGTCGGACATTGCGTTCAGTGTTGCCTATGCCTTGAAACTGACCGATAAATTTTCCATCGGTTTCAATCCGAAGGTCGTCTATCAAAAAATCTGGAAGACAAGCGCAACCGGAGCGGCAATTGATATCGGTGTGAAGTACGAGACACCGTTTAAAGGGATCGTGCTCGGCATGTCAATTACCAACTTCGGATCGAAAATGAAATTGGAAGGGAACTCGCTCCTTGTCTTGTATGATCCGGATGAAACGACCGAAGGAAACAACGGAAGAATTCCCGCAAGTCTTTCAACCGAACAATGGTCGCTGCCGCTTAACTTCAAATTCGGTATTGCGTACAAAGCACTGCAGGATGAATCCAGCAAATTGATATTGGCTGTCGATGCTTCGCACCCCAGCGATAATTACGAGAGCATCGATCTCGGCGCAGAATATGTCTTCGCAGATTTTCTTGCGCTTCGAGGCGGGTACAAATCGATGTTTCTCGTCGATTCGGAGGAAGGAATGACATTCGGCATCGGTGTACAGCAAACGGTGGTCGGAGCAATGCGGTTTGCTTTCGATTACGCCTATCAGGATTTCGGCAGGCTTAAGGACGTTCAAAAATTTACCATCGGTATTTTGTTTTAGAGAGATCGTATGCATCGTTGGTGCACATTCATCATAGTCTCTCTTCTCTCATCGTTGCTGCACGCCCAGGTTGGTACGCTTGAACCATCACTGAAGATTGTATTGCTCGATAATGTTGCAGTTCCGGTACAGCATGGTGTGGTTGTCCCTTCGTTTGAGAAACAGATGCGGCCCACTCAGTCCCTCGCCGGGCAGTGGAAAAAACTCAGATTCGCCGCCAACCATACGCTGACTCTGACGAAACGAGACTCAGCCGGCTATGCACAATTGATGACAGAAGCGGCGGGAAAGACCTCGCCGCATTTTGATGACGGCACATGGTCAACTCACGCCATTCCGGGCGTCGAGAACCTGCTTGGTGTCAATGAACAGCCGCCGGAGTTTTATTTTGACGGCGTCTGGTATCGGACAAAATTTACGGTTGCCGATTCGCTTCAATCGAAATTCGCACGTCTGAATTTTTATGCGGTAAACTACGTTGCCGATGTCTGGTTGAACGGGGAGTATCTGGGATGGCACGAAGGGGGGTTCACTCCGTTTTCATTTGACGTGTCGGGCGCGTTGCGCTTTGACAGCGCCAATGTACTTGTTGTGCGTGTCGATAATATTCCGTGGGGTACGAGAAAAGACATCGTACCTTACTATCCGTGCGATTGGTTCAATTACACCGGCATCATTCATGATGTCTATCTCGAATTTAGCGACAACGTATCGGCAGTTCGCGCAAACATTGTCCCAAAAAACGTCAAAGGACTGGTTCAGACGTCGGTTGTCATCAACAACAAGAATCTCTCTTCTCAGAATGTCGATGTCGCTCTTCGGGTTTACAAAGCCAAAAAAGATTCACTCTTGTTGGCATCTGAGGTCACCGCCCAACTCGCCGGTGAGGAAGTTGCTGTCGATGGTGTATCACAACAATCATTGGCTATTCCTGCCGATTCATTTGCGGTCTGGCAGACAGATATAACAATACAAAATCCCCAATTGTGGTCGCCGAAGAATCCGAATTTATATATAGCAAAAGTGACCGTCTCACAAGGCGGAATCGTAAAAGATGAATTGTACACCCAGTTTGGAATTCGTACCGTGCAAACAATTGGTGATAAGATTGTTTTAAACGAGAAGCCGGCATTTCTTCACGGTGTTGCAAGGCACGAGGACCATCCGAATTACGGCAGAAGTATTCCGCCGGCTGTTATTGTTAACGACTTGAAACTGGTCAAAAGTGTGAATGCAAATTATCTCCGCACAGGGCATTATCCGAATCATCCCTTCACGTACCTTGTTGCGGATCGCCTCGGATTGATCATTATGGAAGAGATCCCAGTGTGGTGGTTTGATGAAACGTTTCCGTGGCTGGTTCAAAACAGCGTGCGGAAAATCCATCACCAGATGTTCCGTGAAATGGTCTTCCGCGATTACAACCGTCCTTCGATAGCATTATGGAGCACAAGCAACGAATGCAAAGATGTTACCGGGAGGATCGCTTTTATTCAGGCGGTGAAAGCGGAAATGGATTCACAATATCCCGACGGCAGATTAATCACACAATCGGCTGCGGCTGATCGCCCCGGACCGGATGACGAATCGCAAACCTATTGCGATGTCGCCGGATGGACGATGTACTTCGGTATCTTCTACAACCCCAGCGGATTGGGAATGTATCGCGGGACAAAATATTTTCTCGTCGATGCGCATGATTATTTCCCGAAGAAGCCGATCATCGCAACGGAGTTCGGATATTGGTCAACGGAGGATATGACGCAGTTTACCGAGCAGGTTCAAACGTTCGATTCCACATTCCTGGCATTCCAGCCGCGACTGCCGATCGAAAAGAACGGAACGTACAATCCGGCAGGATTCGTTGCCGGCATAACATGGTGGTGCATCTTTGATTGGTACACGCACCAGCAGTCGAGCGGATTCCAAAGCATGGGATTGATACGGATGAACCGCACGGAAGCAAAGCCGGTGAAGACGACATTGTCGAACATGTACAAACAATACTCGAATTTCAGTGAGTACATCACCAAGGTGGAAACAAAGCCGTCTGTTGTTGTACCGAACGCATTTTCTCTTGACCAAAACCATCCCAACCCGTTCAATCCATCGACAACGATTTCATTTTCGCTTCCCACTGCTGCGCATGTGCAGATAAAAATTTTCGATGTCATAGGAAAAGAAATCACAACGCTGGTGAATGAACGGATGGATGCCGGAACATACTCGACAGTGTGGGATGCTGCGTCCGTTCCCAGCGGGATTTATTTCTATCAACTTCGTGCCGGCAAATATTTGCAGACGAAGAAAATGCTGCTGCTCAAATAAACATCATGAAAACATCAGCGTTTATACTGCTGTTGATCGTCGTTCCGGAATTTCTTTCCGCCAAAATCTACAAAGGTGCGGAGTACCGGACGAAAGAGGCATTCACATACGGCAGATTTGAAGTGCGGATGAAATCGGCACAACGGGAAGGAATGCTCGCGTCGTTTTTTACATACCACGAGATCACGAGCACAGCGGATTGGAACGAGATCGATATCGAAATTCTCGGGAGATACTCCGACGATATTCAATTCAATCCGATCACTCCCGGACAGATCAACCACGTCAGCCATTATCAGACCCTTTTTAATCCTGCCCTTGATTTTCACACGTATGCCTTTGAATGGACTCCGACGTACGTGGCGTGGTTTGTTGAGGGGAAGGAAGTTCACCGCCAGACCGGTGCGCATATTGAAGCACTGAATCTTCCGCAAAAAATTATGATGAATATCTGGAATCCGACCTATCCCAATTGGGCAGGAGAGTGGAACGAGAATGTACTTCCGGCATTTGCATATTACGATTGGGTCAGTTATTCCGCGTTCACTCCCGACAGCGGCACTACCGGTACCGACAGCAATTTTACCTTGAAATGGAAAGATGAATTCGATTCGTGGGATCAAACGCGGTGGGAGAAAGCCACGCATACGTGGGGAGGGAACGGATGCGATTTTGTTCATGAGAACGCGGTGTTCAAAGACGGAAAATTAATTTTATGTCTGACGAAAGAAACCGCGCTCGGATTTACTGATAATGTTACACCAAATGTGAATGTTGCTCGCGCAGAGAAAGACGGCATTCTGATCGTCTTTACGGAAGAGGTTGACAGTGTCAGTGCGACTACCCCTTCCAATTATCTGATTACCGGCAAGAGCGTAACAAACGCGGTTCTGTATTCGGATCAGAAACGTGTGAAACTGACAGTTGCCGAGTACGACACCGCCGCAATAAGCAATGTCATCATCACGAACGTGAAAGACCGGTTCAATCCTGCAAATGCCATAACGGTAAAGAATGTGAATGTTACGAAGACACAACCATTAAATTTTCCCGCGAAGATTAACTGCGGCGGTCCCGCATACAAAGATTACCTCCCCGATCAACCATGGGGACCCGCCGTGGAATATGGTTATATGGACGGCGCTGCATATCAAAACAATTATACATTTACCGGCACATTGGACCCGGGCGTGTTCAATTCCGAATTGAACGGTGCGGCAAAGTACATGGTACGGGTGCCGAACGGAACCTATGCAGTCATATTGATGATGTCGGAAAACTTTTTTTCCGCTTCGGGAAAAAGGGTTTTCACCTACGCAGTGCAGGGTAAAGTGATCGAAACAAATCTCGATCTGTTTGCAAAAGTCGGCAAGTCGAAAATATATCAAAAGATGGTGCCGAATGTCATCGTTACGGAAGGGATTCTCGACATCCACTTTATGACGGCGATGGACAATGCAGTTGTGAACGGGATCCAAATCATTCCGTTGCAGACGAATATCGACGAAACGATTAATCTATCCCCCAAAGAATGGAAGATCGGACAAAACTATCCTAACCCGTTCAATGGTTCAACAATTATTCCGGCGGAATTTTCTTCGCCTGATAACATTGCAATCCGCTTCTTTGATACGCTCGGAAGAAAAGTATCGGAAATTCCCGTCGGTTTCGTTTCAGCCGGACGGTACAATTTTAACTGGGATGCAAAGGATGCAAACGGACGCCCTCTTGCATCGGGGGTCTATTATTATGCTGTTGAAGGTGCTGCACAAAAAACATTTAAGAAATTAGTGTTGGTTCAATAAGTAAAGAATCTCCTCTCTATTTAGTAAAGGATACTCTCGCCATGAAGAAGTTCTCTCTCTTTTTCGTATCTCTCTTCCTAAGTTCGCTCGCAGTCGCACAGTCGGTGAAAGGAACCGATATCGATGCAAAGGTCAACGCGCTTCTCAAAAAGATGACGCTCGAAGAGAAAATTGCACAGATGACGCAGCCCGATTACAACGCCATTGCCAATCATCCAGATGATATCATCAAATATTCATTCGGTTCTATTTTATGGGGCGGTGATTCGGAAATAAAGGATATCACGGCAAAAGGGTGGGCAGAAGTGTACGATTCACTGCAGCGGCTTTCACAAAAGACGCGGTTGAAAATACCGATCCTGTTCGGCATTGATGCTGTGCACGGACACAACAATGTGAACGGTGCAGTGATCTTTCCGCACAATGTAGGGCTTGGTGCAACGCACAATCCCCAATTGATCGAACAGGTCGCGGCGGCGACGGGAAGAGAAATCAAAGCGACCGGCATTCACTGGACGTTTGCACCATGCGTTGCAGTTGCACGCAACGAGCGGTGGGGGCGCACGTACGAAAGTTTTGGTGAGAATCCGGAACTTGTTGCGCAACTCGGCGCCGCATATGTGAAAGGAATTCAGGGTTCATCGCTTTCCGGGCAGAACTCCGTGCTCGCCTGTGTGAAACATTTCGTCGGCGACGGCGGAACTGTGAACGGCGACGATCAGGGCGAGACGACGCTTGATGAACCGACGCTCCGCAAACTTCATCTGCCCGGATACATCGAAGCAATGAAATCGGGTGCAAAATCGATCATGGTGTCGTTCAACAGCTGGAACGGCAACAAAATGCACGGGCATAAATATCTGCTGACCACAGTGTTGAAGGGAGAATTGAAGTTTGACGGATTTCTCGTTTCCGATTGGGCTGGTATCGATCAGCTCCCCGGCGATTACAAAGACGATATTCAACAGTCGGTCAATGCAGGACTTGATCTCATCATGATCCCGAACGGTCCGGGGCAGCCCAACAACTATATCGATTTCATGCGGCTGCTGAAAGAACTTGTGAAAGAAAAGAAAGTTGAGATCTCCCGCATCGACGATGCCGTCCGCCGCATCGTGAAAGTAAAATACGAAATGGGATTGTTTGAACATCCGTTTGTTGACCTGTCGCTTGCAGCAACTGTCGGTTCAATGGAAAATCGCGAGGTTGCACGCGACGCTGTGCGGCAATCGCTTGTGCTGTTGAAGAACGAAAAGAACCTCCTTCCGCTGTCAAAAAATGCAAAGAGTATTCTTGTTGCAGGCAAGAGCGCCGACGACATCGGCGTACAATGTGGTGGCTGGACGATCATCTGGCAGGGAATGAAAGGAAATATCATCTCGGGCGGCACAACGATTCTTCAGGCGATCAGAAATACTGTTTCCAAAGAGACAAAAGTAAAATATTCACCGGACGGCAGCGGAGCAGACAGCGGCGATGTTGCCATTGTGGTAGTGGGTGAAGAACCATACGCTGAATTCCTGGGGGACAGGGACGATCTCAGTCTTTCAAACGAAGACATTCTTCTCGTAGAAAAGTTGAAAGAGAAAGGGATTCAGGTTGTTACCATTCTCCTTTCCGGCAGACCGATGATCATCAACGGCACCCTAGAAAAGAGCAACGCCTTTGTCGCTGCATGGCTCCCGGGCACAGAAGGTCAGGGAGTTGCCGATGTGCTGTTTGGCGATTACGCACCGACGGGAAAACTTCCGCACACATGGCCGAAGAACATGCAGCAGATTCCGATCAACATCGGCGATGCGAAGTACGATCCGCTCTTTCCCTATGGATTCGGATTGACGTACGGCGGCGGTGCGATGGGAAAGAAATAAGAAACGCGTTGTTCGAGTGTTGAACTCTTGCAAAACAAAACATACACTGTAATAAACAATAACTCTATGGCATCCATTTCGACATCTACCGAAACACACATCGACGCGTCGCAAGGAGGAAATTTCCGCGTGCCGCTTGCCGTTGTGACGATTCTCTTTTTCATGTGGGGATTCCTCACATGCCTCAACGATATTCTTGTGCCGCATCTCAAAGCGGTCTTTGATCTCAATTATACGCAGGTGATGCTGATCCAGTTCACATTCTTCACCGCGTACTTCGTTATGTCGATCCCCTCCGGCAAGATCATCAATCTGTTCGGCTACCAAAAAGGGATTGTGATCGGCTTGCTGACGGCGGGAGTGGGAACATTCCTGTTTTATCCCGCGGCAAGCGTTCCATCATATCCGTTGTTTCTGACAGCGCTGTTTGTTCTTGCCTCCGGCATTACGCTGCTGCAAGTTGCGGCAAACCCGTACGTTGCGGTGCTCGGCAAACCGGAAACGGCGTCGAGCAGATTGAACCTGACGCAGGCATTCAACTCTCTCGGTACGACAGTCGCTCCGTACTTCGGCGGATTGTTTATCTTGACAACGACGATGCTAAGTCTGGATGAAATGCACGCCTTAAATCCGGAACAGTTGCAGGCGTACCGGCTCGCCGAAGCGTCGTCTGTGCAAATGCCGTACGTTGGTTTGGGGGTTGCGTTGGTCGTGCTTGCCGTTGCTATGGCGTTGTTCAAACTGCCGGTGATTGCCGCCGTAGAAGATCATCATGCGAAGGCAGGGAAGTTGACTGATGCGTTGAAGCATCGTCATCTCGTACTTGGCGCTGTCGGTATTTTTGTGTATGTCGGTGCTGAAGTGTCGATCGGAAGTTTTCTCGTCAACTTTATGGGACAGCCGGAGATTGCAGGATTAAAAGAAGCGGCAGCTGCCGGTTTTGTTTCGTACTACTGGGGCGGCGCGATGGTGGGGAGGTTTATCGGTTCGGCGCTGCTGCAAAAGATTAATGCGGGAAAACTGCTCGGCATTTTTGCTCTCGTCACTTGCGGTCTCGTCTTTACGACAGTGTTTACTACCGGCCATGTTGCTATGTGGACAATACTGAGTGTCGGTTTGTTCAACTCAATCATGTTCCCGACGATCTTCACACTCGGCATCGACGGTCTCGGTAAATTGACGAGTCAGGGATCAAGTGTCCTGATCATGGCTATCGTCGGCGGTGCGTTAATTCCTGTTGCACAAGGAGCGCTTGCCGATACGTACGGGATTCAAACGGCATTCATTCTTCCTGCAATTTGCTATCTCTACATCGTCTATTATGGATTTATCGGATCCCGTCACAATTGACCTTAGGGTTGTTAAAAAGAGGGGCGATGTAATGCCTCTCTTTTTGTTTTAAGGATGTTGTTTTACCGTTATGGTACCTGCACAAATCTATATTGTCTTTGCCGTTTCGTTCTTTCTCACACTCTTCGGATGCAATACTGTCGAAGACGAGCCGTATGTAAGCCCCGCAGTGATCTCCGGAAGAGTGGCTGATGATCAGGCACATGCAATTTCCAGTGTGCGGCTTTCATTGCCGACAGCGACAACCTTTTCTCCAGTCTTTACCGACCCAAACGGATTATATTACATGAAAGGATTTCCCGCCGGTAAACACCGGTTGAGAGCGGAGAAGATTGGTTTTGAAACATTCGAGACCGATGTGCCGAGACCGATCAACGGCGTTGCAACAGTTAATCCGGTGTTGACAAGAAAGATTTACAATGTTCCGGCTGAAAAACCTGTCGGCAGCGGAATGGTGCGGATCAACAACAAAAAATTGGAAGTAGATTTTGACGGCAACGGTGTGTACGAAGAATTCGTTGTTAAAGGAGTTGCATTCTCGCCGGCACCGATCGGCGGGAAACCGTGGACGAAAGAAGTGTATGATCGAAGCATCGTGTGGCTGAACGATCTGAATGCGAACACAGTCAGGACATATTCAGGTGTTGACAAATACTTTCTGCAGCAAGCGGCGGCGCATAACATCCGTGTCATTGTCAGCTTCTGGGTGAACACAGATTTAGACCTTTCACAAAATAGTATTCGTCAAACATTGATAGACGATTTTGCAACAATGGTTCTCGATCTCAAAGATTTTCCCGCTGTACTAATATGGAATATCGGCAATGAACAAAATTATCAAAACGGCAACAGCCCGTACTGGTATTCGCTGGTGCAGGAAATGGCGGTTGCTGCGTATAAAGTGGAAGGAGAAAAATATCATCCGGTTTGCGCGAGCAACGGAAATTTGTACAACATCGGCAATGCCGGTATGAATGCAAACGATGCTTCGTTGACGTACGTTGACCTGTGGGGAAGCAATGCATACGAAATGAATTTTATGCCGTTCTTCGCATCGTACCGGACAAAATCCACAAAGCCGATCGTCATCACCGAGTTCGGCATCGACGCATTGAACAATGCGACCAAAACTGAATATGAATCTGTCCAGGCGGAATTTGACAGCACCAACTGGGTGCAGATCCGTGCAGCAAGCGATGTCTGCGTCGGCGCTACGGTTTTTGAGTTCACTGACGAATGGTGGAAAGCGGGAGATGCGAACAACCATGACTTTGGCGGCTATGAGACGAACCAGCATCCCGACGGTTATTCAAATGAAGAATGGTGGGGGATCGTTGCCGTCACGCCGGATGCGGACAATGACGGCATGGATGAATGGCGGGCACGGAAAGCATTCTCGATGTTCAAACGAAATTGGAAATGAACCAACGATGAAGGAACGTATGATCATTTCATTGCTTCTTGCAACGCTTCTCTCTTCGATCATCATCGGATGCAAAGAAGAGGAGAAAAAACCGGGCATTACCGAACCGTCTGTTGTTGCGGATACGATCCCGCCTATACCCGGATGGGAATTGGTATGGAATGACGAATTCACCGATTCCACCATCGACCTGACTAAATGGAGCCACGAAACAGGCGGACACGGATGGGGAAATAACGAACTGCAATTCTACACAAACCGGAGAGAAAATTCATTCATCGAAAATGGAAAGTTGGTCATTCAGGCGCGTGAGGAAAATTATCAGGGGATGAAATACACATCCGCGCGCATGCGGAGTGCGAACAAAGGGGATTGGACATACGGATTGTTTGTGGTGCGCGCAAAACTGCCGTACGGAAAAGGATTGTGGCCCGCCATCTGGATGCTGCCGACCGACTGGGCATACGGCGGTTGGCCCGCAAGCGGCGAGATCGACATCATGGAATTGCTCGGCGACAACATCAAAAAAGTGTACGGTACAATCCATTTTGAAGATGCCTCCGGCGGGCACGGTTTAACCGGCGGTAACTATACGCTGCCGAGCGGAAATTTTGCCGAAGAGTTCCACACCTTTATTGTTGCGTGGGATTCGGTCGGATTCCGTTGGATGGTGGACAGCACGATGTACTTCAGTACGATTAAAGGAAAACCGTTCGACAAACGATTTCACATGCTGCTCAACCTTGCTGTCGGCGGCAACTGGCCCGGCAATCCGGACGGTTTCACCATCTTTCCGCAGCGGATGGAAGTGGAGTATGTGAGAGTGTATAGAAAATCTCAATAATAGGACAAGCACCTCAGCGACAGTTCAACTGCTGCAGAACTGATGCTGGGATAAAAATTCCAATTTGTCATTCTGGGTATAATACTCAGTTTGTGTTGATAAAATAGCTGTAAATTGTTCTTTGACATAGCGATATTGGTAGAAAACTTTTTCGTAAAGAGATTCTATGAATAAAAACGTTGCAGCCATTGCCAATCAAAC
>JBFMFY010000042.1:0-25886 GCA_040751955.1 Bacteroidota bacterium | reverse complement strand
AACGGGAAAAAACTCCGAAGTACTCCCCCGCTTCGGAGTTTCTATTTTAAACAACTATTTTCTTTTCCCCTTGGTCACTGCAAATGGCGCAACAAGCCACACACCAATCGGCTTTCCATCGAGCATTGCCGGTTTAAATTTTGTCTTTAAGGCTGCTGTCATTGCAGCATCACACAACGCCTGATCTGGGGTTTTTTCTATCAATACACGTGTTACCCTTCCAAGCGTATCCACCCACATTTTAACCCACACATCTCCCTCAATCCCTTTCAATTGTGCTTCTTCCGGATACACCGGCTTTACTGTACTAATCATGACAGGACCCCGATTGTCATTATCAACCACAACTTCCTTAGTTCTGCAGCCCAATAGTACCATTGCAACCAGCAGCGTACACAAGCATATTTTTCTCATTATGTATCCTTCCTCTATCAATGTTCATGAATCCCGCATAACGGGAATTGATTTTTACCGGAGATATTTTTCATATAGACAGGAACTATTCCGCTGTCAATAAGCACATGTCCGTATATGTCGATCACTCGAAATGTAAAGGGCTTCTCTCCCATGTTCGTATAACCCGCAAAATAATTGTACGATTCGCGCGGAAGGTTTTGGAATGTATTATTGGAATTCAGGTACTCAATACTGTAGATCGGATACCGGTGATTCCGTATCTGCACCGCTGTCCACCATTGATTGACGCTGTCCTTGAATCGGTATTCAATAGGACCGTTTACGTTGCATGGAACAACCTTCCAGGTTATAGGTACACGGCCGAGCAGTGTGTCAGCAATTTTAGAAAATGACGCCGGGCTTAGATCAATGTCGCCTCGCGGGCATTCGGGACAGAGATCAACGATACGGATAAGTATTGTACTATCAGGTCCCGTTATGCTGACACATGCACCGCATATTTGAGACCGGGAAAAATCTACGATGTTCATTGCTCCTATCATTCCATCCTCTGAAGAATCGAACGAGCAACTCCCTTCCCCATTTGCTCCCCAGTAATACGTCGCCTCACCTCTATGGATCACCACCTCATCGGGGCAACGCAGCAACGATTCTTGAATTGCATACGGCTGGTCGGAACAAGACGGTATGACGGACAAAATTACAGCAGCAATAAGTAGAACGATCAATGAGTCGCGCACAATTTCACTTCCCTTCTACCCCTAGTCGTAAGATCTCTTCAACTCTCTTAATCAACGCTGTACTGAAGTACCTCGGTTCCAGGTACGTACTGTTTCTCCAATAATATTTCGTTGTTGCCAATCACATTTCTATGTAGGAATTGACCGACAATCCCCCTCTCAATAATCCCGCATCAGAATCAGTCACCGCTGATACTGAAGGAAAACGATTCTTGGTATTTTTGTTCCAACATAATTCATCATTGAGACCATTGAAAACAAAACACACCATGAAATTTTTTATAGCAGATGGATCGAAACTCGGATTGCGACGATTGCTGATGCTGCTGGACGATAAGAAGGAATTCGAACTCGTCGGATACTCCGCAGATGTTACCGCTGCGATCATCTCGATCCAGACTGTAAAGCCGCAAGTGGTGATCCTCGACCTGGACATGCGCGGCAAGAACGGTATCGAAGTTCTGAAAGCAGTTAAGCAGGAAATACCCGAAACGATCTTCATCATTCTGACCAATGCAGCAAGCGAGCCGTACCGAAGACGATGCAAAGAACTCGGTGCAGAATACTTCTTCGATAAGTCAACCGAGTTCTCGCTGATCCCGATGACACTGAAAAAAATAGCGGGTCAAGTCGTAGGAAAACCGGATAAGGAAACAAAAAAATGAATCTATTCAACACATCAAATATTCAGCCAGAGGCTGATAACTTTTTCCATCAATCAATACAAGGAGAACCATACGTGAAGAAACTCTTTGCAGTATTCACAATGTGCTTGCTCTCGCTTCTCATGATGACGGCGTCAAGCACACCCGCAATTGCCCAATCGGGTAAGTGGTCAACGGCATATTATGCCGGTTGGTCACAAGGGTATAACAACTCGGGACTGCTGCCCGCTCAGAACATCGATTTCGGCGCAGTCACACACATTGTGCACTTTGCATTGGTGCCCCGTGCCGATGGATCGCTTGACGATGCCTCAAACAGCGTTACAGCATACAATGCCAATGCTATCGTTTCCGCTGCACATGCGGCAGGGAAAAAAGTAATCATCACAGTCGGCGGTTTTTATACCGACGGCTCATTCCGAAGTGCAACCAGCAGCGCAAACCGCACTACCTTCGTTAACAATCTTGTCAATATAATGACGAGCCGCGGGTATGACGGCATCGACGTTGATTGGGAACCGCTCAGTTCGTCGGACGGACCGCAGTTCGTCGCATTCATCAACGAACTTCGTGCAGCAATGAATGCAGCCAAACCGGGTGCTTTGTTGACAGCCGCCACCGCTTGGGGTGCGCCGATCTTTGCACAGGTGAAAGATAAATTCGACCAGATTAATCTTATGACATACGATCTTGCCGGTGCCTGGCCCGGATGGGTCACGTGGCACAATGCGCCTGTTACAGACGGCGGTTTCACGTTTCCCAGCACCGGAAATCCTCCGCCATCATGCGAAGGGATGATCAATGAATTTATTGCAGCAGGTATTCCGGCTTCCAAGCTTGGAATTGGAATTGATTTTTATGGATATGTTTGGAGTGGTGGGAGCGGGACGCCCACAGGGGGGGCTACCGCACCTCGCCAATCATGGACAACTGCTCCGACTGTCCAGGCGAACGTGGCGTACTCCACTATCATGGATACGTACTATCAATCTCAGTATTACCGCTTCGATGATGCCACGGGCGTTTCGTACCTTAGCATTGACAATACAGGATCGGCGAATGACAAATTCATCTCGTACGATGACGAAGCAACGATCGCAACAAAATATAATTTCGTGAAGTCAAAAGGACTCGGCGGAGCGATCATTTGGGAACTTGGAGGAGGTTACCGTTCCAATATGCCCGCGGGACAAAAAGATTTGTTACTGCAGGCAGTAAAAAACGCATTGGGCGGAGCAAGTACACCGGACATTACTCCGCCGAATGTCGCAATAACGTCACCTGCCAATGGCGTATCGCTCACCGGTGTTGCCGCCGTTGCTGCAACAGCTTCGGATAACATTGGAGTAGCTGGCGTTCAATTTAAAGTTGACGGTGCAAATATTGGCGCTGAAGTTACCGCAGCACCATACACTGTATCGCTGAATGTTGCAACTCTTTCAGCCGGAACACACACGATTTCTGCTGTTGCCCGCGATGCTGCAGGAAATACCAAAACTGCATCGGTTACCGTGAATGTTGTTCTCAGTGTTTCGGATGTTACCGCTCCAACAGTTTCTATCACCTCACCCGCTAACGGTTCCACCGTTTCGGGAACAGTCACCGTCGGCGCAAATGCATCGGATAATGTTGGCGTCGCCGGAGTGCAATTTACGGTTGATGGTGCAAATATCGGCAATGAAGATGTCAGTGCTCCATATTCTCTTTCGTGGAATTCGACACTTGTTGCAAATGGAACGCACACTATCTCAGCCGTTGCACGGGACGCCGCGGGAAATATGACGACCGCTTCGGTTTCTGTTACTATTGCCAATACTATAGAAGGTTCAACGTCTGATCACATGATCTATAATGACGCTTTGCAATCTCCGTGGATTAATTCTTCGTGGAATGCAACTGTCATGTTCAATAGTACCGAGCAGGTGTATTCAGGTTCGAGTTCTATCAAAGCGGTAACCACAGCGGCTTGGGGAGGATTGAGCTTGCATTACGGAAACTGGGGAAATACGTCGAGCATCTCACCAGCACAATATAAGAGCCTTGAGTTTTATGTCTTCGCTCCCGCCGACGGAACACAACTTACTGTCTTTGCAGAAAACGATCTCGGACAATCGTTCCCGTATGTGAATTACGGAACACTTACGAAAAATCAGTGGACGGTTGTTTCAATTCCAATGAGCCAATTGAGCCCGAACGGACAGGTGATCCACCGTCTCTCCATTCAGGAATTAAGCGGTTCGACAAAAACATTTTACGTGGATAACTTCCGATTGGTTGGAAACTCTTCGACTCCGCCTCCGACAGCCGATACGACCAAACCGTCAGTCGCATTCACATCACCGGCAAGTGGTACCACAGTGTCCGGAATAGTGTCTGTCGCTGCAAACGCTTCCGATAACAGAAGAGTTGTAGGTGTGCAATTCAAATTAAACGGAACAAATCTCGGCACCGAACTGACCGCATCACCGTACACGGTTTCATGGAATACCGCGTCGGTTGCAAACGGCACGCACACGCTAAGTGTCGTTGCCCGCGATTCATCGGGAAACACAAACAGTGCTTCCATGACTGTCGCTGTCTCCAATACTGTGCAACCGCCGACCTCTGCTAACCTTGTTGTATTTGATGATTCGCTCAGGTATCCGTGGATCAACACATCCTGGAGTACGACGGTAACATTCGGCAGCACGGAACAAAAATACTCCGGCACTTCATCGATCAAAGTTGTACAAAACAGATGGGGCGCGCTTCGCTTGCATAACGGCTCATGGAGCAAACCGGTGAATATTAGCACTACCTCCTATCCGAGCGTCAGCTTTGCCGTCCATGGTGGTGCTGCTGGCGTAACATTAAGCGTGTGGTTAGAAAATGACCGCGGAAATACTTTCCCCTCGGTGAACAATGTAACGGTTCCTGCCAACCAGTGGAAGAGTTTCACATTCCCGATGAGTCAGGTAAATCCATCAAACTACGTCGTCAACAGTATCACGATTCAAAATGCGACAAATGATTCGAAGACATATTTTGTGGATGATATTCAATTCATCGGCTTACCGTCATCCATGACAACAATGTCAACGATGGATGTCGATATGGTGAGCTCAACGCCGAAAGAATTCGGACTCGAACAGAATTTCCCAAATCCGTTCAACCCGACAACTGCGATACGGTATTCAATTCCGTTTGCCGCAGCAGTTCAGTTGGAAGTGTATAACTCTGCCGGACAGCGAGTGGCGCTTCTCGTCAACCAAACGCAAAGCGCAGGTGAATACAACGCATTGTTCGACGGTGCATCGCTTTCAAGCGGCATTTATTTCTACCGGCTGACGGCAAAGAACCTTGAGGACGCACAGGCAAAACCATTCGTTCTTACACGAAGAATGATCATGATGAAATAATCAATCCTCCTTCTTCAAACCTCAACAGCCCGAAAATTTTCGGGCTGTTTCATTTTTACACTTAATATTTTTTAATCTCCCGCCTCAATATTCCCTTGACCATCGCCCTGTTTTTTCTATTTTAAATATACGCAGGTACAGACCTTCTAAGTAATGACCTTTGTCCCTCCTTCCTCGCAGGCGAAGGATGCGGCGTTTGTAGTACCACCTAAGAAGAAATTTTTTCAATTCACAATCGTCAATGCACTATCCATAAACGGAGGCGGAGGGGTTTGGTATGAGGAAGACGTGCATCATCATTTACGTTGCTCTTTCGGTTTTAATCTCACCTGTGCTTCGCTGTCAATCAACACCATGGGTTACCGCCTATTATGCCGGATGGAGCCAGGGTTGGTATAACAACGGAGTTCTGCCCGCAGAACAGATTGATTTTTCCGCCGTCACTCACATTATCCATTTTGGACTTGTACCTCGCTCAGACGGAACAATAAACAGCGATGCAAACAGCATTGTTGCATCAAATTCAGATGCTCTTATCCAGCGTGCCCATGCCGCCGGGAAAAAAGTTCTGATCTGTGTCGGCGGTTGGGGAACTGACAAGGAATTTCGAAATGCAACAAGCCTCTTAACGAGATCAAAGTTCATCGATAATATAGTAGCGTTCATGCAAAACCGCGGGTACGACGGCATCGACATTGATTGGGAACCTCTTTCATCTTCCGATTTGCTGCAGTACACTCTGCTTGTTACAGAACTGCGAACACGCCTTGACAATATTTCTCCCCGTCCACTCCTTACCGCAGCCACTTCATGGGAAGCGCCAATATTTGCGTTGATCCATGATAAACTGGACCAGATTAATCTTATGACATACGATCTTTCCGGTGCATGGCCCGGATGGGTTGTGTGGCACAATGCACCGGTGTACAACGGCGGAGTACGATTTGCAAGCAACGGCAGACTGGTTCCTTCTATCAACGATATGATTGATGAATTTATTTTGGCGGGGATACCGAAAAACAAATTAGGAATTGGAATTGATTTCTACGGCTACGTGTGGAGCGGCGGATCCGGAACTACGACGGGAGGAGTAACAGAGCCGCGTCAGACATGGTCTTCACCTCCGAGAGTGAGCCCAAATGTACCATACTACTCATTAATGCAGCAATATTATGCTCCAAAATATTATCGATGGGATTCAATTGCCCACGCATCATATTTAAGTATTGATCATCCCGGTTCCTCTGACGATAAATTCATTACGTACGACAATGAGATGACAATGCGAATGAAAATGGAATATGTTAGAACGAAAGGAATTGGAGGTGCGATTATTTGGGAGTTAGGCGGGGGAATGTTACCGGTGCGTTTTACAAACAGAGATCGGCTCTTGAAAAGTGTAAAGAAGGCGATGCTCAAAGATTCATCTTCACCTGCTCCACCTCAGTCAACCGTAGTTCCTGCGCATTTTTCCCGCGGCGTTCCATTAAAACCGGTTTTGAAATGGACAACATCCGATGACGTGCCGTGGTACAGAGTTCAGATTGCGTATGATTCTCTTTTCACCTCACCTATTCTTGACCAATCCTGGATCATCGACTCTTCCTATGCAATCAACAATCTTCCCCCCGATACTACCTTTTACTGGCGCGTACGCTCGTTCGATGCATTTGCGGAAAGCCAGTGGACACATACCTCACAGTTCGGTACTGCGGTTGATTCGTTGGTCCCGCTGTCGTGGCAATACATTTCCAATACCGGTGAAAATGCAACTGTATTGATCCCTGCAGCGGTCGTTCCGAGAATAGGTAAAAGAGTGATACAGGATGGAGACCTCATAGGTGCATTTTACAAGTTTAATTCGTCGTTGGTTTGTGCCGGATACAGTCAATGGAAACAAGGAAAAAATATTTCTATTACCATCTGGGGAGATAATTCTTTGACCGGGGCAAGAGATGGATTCAAAACTGGCGATACGATTTATTTTAAACTATGGGAAAGAACGTATCACGTCGAAAGCGACGCCGCTCCGGAATTCTCATCCGGCGGAACCACGTACTCCAAAGACGGAATTTTTATTCTCCAAAGCCTTATTGCACAGGCGGATAATAAGCAGTTCATTCCGCTGCAATCGGGATGGAATATGATCTCAAGTTATATCCGGCACACCAATACTGCGATTGAGGAGATCACTTCACCCATCAGACCGAATCTGATTCTGGTGAAAGACAATGCGGGAAATATTTTTTTACCAGATTCAAATATCAATACGATAAGGACATGGAAATTAGATCAAGGATACCAATTTTTTCTCCGCGATAACGACACATTGATTATGCGGGGAGATGAAGTGTACCCGGAATCGACAGCAATTACACTTTCTGCCGGATGGAACATGGTTGCATATCTCCGCACTAGTCCGATGACACCCGATACCGCTCTCGCAACAGTGAGAGAGCATTTGGTTCTTGTGAAAAATAACGATGGTAAAATTTTCTGGCCTGAATACGGAATTAACACGCTCACCATGATGCATCCCGGACAGGGATACAAAATCAACATGAAAAAAAATAGCACTCTGGTGTACCCTTCAAACTCCGGACAAAATCCTTTTGAAAAAATTGTGCTGTCCGATGACAATTCCATCCGGTTGGAGCATTACCCCGAAGTGTCGGGAACAGGAAGCAGTTCAATTCTATTGATTCAATCACCACAAATGAACGAAGGAGATGAGGTCGGCGTATGGTCAAAAAAAAATATACTTGTCGGCACCGGAAAAGTACTTGGCGGCAAGTGTGTTGTTATTATCTGGGGCAAGGATCCATTGCTCCCGGATAACAATGGCGCGGAAGAAAAAGAATCTTTACGACTAACTCTCTGGAAGAAGAATCTCAACAGAGAAGTCAGACTGGCTATGTCCTCATTGAAAGACGGTTTGACGAAAGAAACAATCTCTCCTTCTCTCCGGTATCAGTCGGAATCTGTATTGATCGGAACATCGAGCAGTATCCCGTTCACACATTATCTTGAACAAAACTATCCGAATCCGTTTAATCCTTCAACAACCATCTCGTATGGAATTTCAGAACCGGTTCATGTGCGATTGGAAGTGTTCAATTCGGCAGGACAGCGTGTGGCGTTTCTCAGGAATTCGATCCAACAACCGGGTGAATATTCCGTTAGGTTTGGGAATACCGGTAGAACCCGGCTTTCAAGCGGAGTGTACTATTACCGGCTTCAGGCAGGAAATTTCATCTCAACGAAGAAAATGCTTATGCTGAAGTAACGCTATCCGCCTTGTGGACAAGTCCGAATTCATGCAATTTGTTGTGCAGTGTTTTACGGCTAATACCGAGCAGTTTCGCCGTTCGTGATTTGTTGTTTTTCGCATACGCAAGCGTTTTTATCAGCAGCAGTCGTTCCGCATCCCTATACGTAGTTCCGAGAGGAATATTCACATAGACGCTGTTTGTCTCCGATTTTTTTACACTCATAGGAAGATCTTCCGGAACAATCGCATCAGAACTGCTGGTAACGACAATACGTTCGATGACGTTGCGTAATTCGCGTACGTTGCCGGGCCATTCGTATTGCTTGAGCAACTCAAGCGTATCCTCCCGCAAATGCCTGTCTGGCCTGTTATGTTTTGTTTTGAAGATTGGGAAGAAATGGTCGATCAACAAGGGTATGTCTTCTTTCCGTTCCCGGAGAGGAGGCATATGGATCTCGATCACACTGAAACGATAGTAGAGATCCTGCCTGAATTCACCATTGTTCATTGCTTCCTGAATGTTTTTGTTTGTTGCGGCAATGGTCCGTACATCAACATGGATCTCTTTATCACCGCCGAGCCGTCGAAATGCTTTTTGCTCGATCACGCGCAATAATTTTGCTTGTGTGTCCGGATTCATTTCTGCAATTTCGTCGAAGAATAATGTTCCGCCGTTTGCAGCCTCAAAATTTCCTTCTTTCTTTTTCAACGCTCCGGTAAATGCACCTCGTTCGTGACCAAACAGTTCATTTTCAATGATGTCTTTGGGAAGTGCGGCACAGTTTAACGCAACAAATGGCTTGCGCGAACGGTCGCTTTTGAAATGAATCAACCGTGCTACAACCTCCTTCCCCGTACCGCTTTCGCCGGTGATCATAACAGCGGTATGTGAATTTGCAACAAGATCGATCGCAGATTTTACTTCTTCGATGGCAAGACTCTTTCCTATGAGCGACATCTCAGACATTGGAATGCGAGAGGTATCATCGTTATTTTTCTTCAGACCGTTGATATTTTTCAATACCACGTCAATAAGAGTAGAATCCAGAGCAGGCGACACGATCAAATCATCGGCGCCGGATTTAACAGCATGAACTGTTGAGGTGACATCTCCCTTTTTCACAGTCATGATGACCGGGGTTTCGGGGGAGATATCCTTTAACTTTTGAAGGAGGGAAATATCCGCATCCGCCGCCCGCTCACACCGGTAGATAACGGCATCAAATGTATCGTCTTGTAGTGCCTTTCGGGCTGTTTCAATGTACTGCGCCTCTTTGATTTGCATTCCCGACTCGACAAATTCTTCTCTTAATTTTTGAGCCGGCAATCCGTTCGTTGAAAAGAACAATATCTTGTAAGGTTCCACTTCTCTCTCTCCCAATCTGTCTGTTATGTCAGCTTTTACGCACACGTGCTGCTGTTCCCCTAATCGCTGAACCAGCAAGCTATAAAAACGACAGTAGCTATCCCCCAGATAGTGATTTATGAATGTCAAAATAACGAACGTTCATTACGAATTACAATACGGAAAATCGTGTAATTTTTTTCTACAAGGTTATAATGGTGTTATTCGAGAATAGATTAGATAAAAGTGATGAGTTACTTGGATGATTCGCGGGTTTTTTCGTTGACAAATCCTTTTTGAATTGCAAATCGTACAAGACTTGCTGTTTCATGGATATCCAGTTTTTGCATGAGATTTGCCCTGTGTGTATTAACCGTGCTGCTGCTGAGGCATAATTTTTCGGCAATCTTTTTACTCGTCAACCCATGGGCAATCAAACGCAGTATTTCTTCCTCTCTCTTTGTCAGTCGTGGAACGGCGTCGTTTGCTTTAGGTTGATCCTTCGAATCCCGGGCAATTTTTTCAATGATTAATTTTGAAACACCGGGACTGAAGAACGGCTCCGAATCTGCTACCTTGCGTACTGCAGTGAAGATCTCCTGTTTTTCAGCATCCTTCAGCACATACCCATCCGCTCCCGCACGAATCAATTCGTACACATACTCTTCATTATCGTGAATTGTCAATATCAAAACTTTGACAGCCGCATTTTTTTGTTTGATGTGTTTTGTCGCTTCAATCCCGTTCATTCTTGGCATGGAAATATCCATAATCGCAATATCGGGGCGCAGCCGTTCCGCAAGCTGGACTGCCTCCTCGCCGTTTGATGCTTCGCCGACGACAACAAATTCACGCATCGTTTTGAACAATGAACGGAGTCCGCTTCGCACTATGCTGTGATCATCCGCCAATAGAATTCTTATTTTTTTCATAAGGCTTTTGTTAATAATGGAATTTCTAGATATAGCGTCGTCCCGTTGTACTTTTCAGAAGTAATCTTAAAAGATCCTCCGAGTAACAATGCTCTTTCTTTCATATTCATGATGCCAAATCCAGAACCGTCTTTGCGTGTAGAGAGTTTTGTCTGGTCGAATCCCTTGCCGTTATCCTGTATTGTCATCGTCACCGATGCTGGTTGAGCAGCCAACGAAAGTGTAACCTTCTTTGCTTGAGCATGCTTTGCAATATTCATTAATCCTTCCTGCGCTATGCGGTACAGTGCTGTTTCACGGTGCGCGTCAAACATTTCTTTTTCAACCCCGTCAATCGAACATTGGATGGCAATGCCGAACGTTTTTTCAAATTCTCTGCAAAGCAATTGCAACGCAACAGGCAGCCCTAAATCATCTAATGTGGTTGGACGGAGTTCGATCGATATGCCGCGTACTTCTTTGATGGTCCTCCCTATCTGTCTTTTAAGGTCTTGTACTTGTACATACTTTTTTGATCGTTTATTTTTTATTTCCGTCTCCATGGCGCTCAAGTGAAGCTTCACAGCGCTCAATCGCTGACAAATATTATCGTGAAGATCACGCGCAATGCGCCGACGCTCATTTTCCTGAGCTTCAACAACGCGTTTAGCAAGCGATCGTACCGCTTCGTCCGCTAATTTATGCTCTGTGATATCCTGACATGTTCCCCTTAATTTAATGATTCTGTTTTTATCGTCAAGAACTGCCTCGCCTCGTCCTTCAACTGTCCGAACAGTTCCGTCGGGATGAACAATTCTGTATTCAGAACGAAACGGCTTTCGCTCCTGCAATGCACGCTCTACATTCCTCCGGACAATGGGCTGATCTTCTGGATGGACGCGTTCGATGTAAGATTCGTACGTCGTTTCCACTTGACCGGGCAGTAACCCATAGATGCGATAGAGTTCATCTGACCAGTGCACGGTATTCGCAGTGATGTCCCATTCCCAGCTACCGATATGTGCAATCTGTTGAGCGGTGGAGAGTTGATGCTCGCTTTCGAGTAATCGCCGTTCAGCAACCTTGCGCGCCGTAATATCACGTGCGATACCGAGTGCGCCTATGATCTGCCCCGCCTGATACCGGGGTGTAGTAATGAACTCTCCGATCATGTATCCGTTTTCCTTAGTGCGAATCCGCAGTTCAAAGATAGGAGGGTTTTCACCTTGCATAATTTTCTCGAGGATCTCCGCCGCAAATGGGAGATCGTCCTGATGAACGAGCGGCGCAAAGTGCTGACCGAGCCATTCATCCCGTTTCCAACCGGTTAATGTCTCGAAGATCGGATTTAACGATGTAATTATTCCGTCGGGAGAAAGAGTATAGATGACATCTTTTGCGGTTTCGATCAACGATCTGTATTTTTTTTCCGAATTGGAAAGCCGGAGTTCGGTCTCCTTTCTCACTTTTATTTCCGATTGTAACTGGGCGTTGATCTCGGACAGTTCGTTTGCTTGCTTCTTCAATTCCTCAATCACATCATAAAATCCACGGTGTGTCATTTCAAACGGAGAGAGGCTTTCTGTCAGAAAACGGAAACCTAATCTCACCGTTTCAATACCAATCCCGGTTTCTTCTGCACGTTGAACGATGGGGACGATTGTTTCTTCATGAATTTTTATGAGGTCCAGGCAACCTAATCCCTGCGCTATTAGGTTCTTCCCGAATTCATACGCGCGCTCGAGCGAAGATTCACCTTTGTCGGCAAGGAACTCCTTCAGTATTGATTCATACACACTCCTCATGTTGTTGACATTTTGTACCATATTATTTCCCGAAATATTTCACCGCCAGCACTAATGCATCGTCATTTCCCTTGCAATACCGGGAACAGGTTTTATCCGCTATAACCTGAGCAGGATCATGAATGTTAAGGTCATCATAAAAACTGTTCTGAATTCCGTCGGTTGCAAATACGAGCGTATCCCCGCGGGAAAGCGGATGCACGGATGCATACGGCTGCGGCAGTTGGTAGCCGACAACACCGCCGCGCAAGAGAATCATTTCTCTCGACGGTACAGCATTCCGGTCTGCGCGCAAAAGAATTCCTTCAACATTTCCAACGCTGAGCCAGGTCATCGTGTGTTCAACCGTATTGATGGATGCAAGGCTCATAACAACACCTCGCGTCATTCGCAACTCTTCATGGGTTCTGCGAAGGAGCGACATGACAGATTCATGAGGATACCGTTCCAATACGCTCACAGCTGCCTTCGCAGCAACTTCAGCTTCACTTCCGTGTCCAAGCCCGTCGATGACACCGACAAGAACACCGTCTTGAAAACGTTTGACTACGTGCACATCACCCGACTTCTTTTCACCCGGCAACGTGAATGATGCGTGTCCCCACTGAATAATCTCGTGTATCCCCGGTTCAGACATGAATTATGGCACCCATTTTTTCATCATAACCGTTGTCCCTTTTCCTACATCTGATTTGATTTCAATTTCATCCATTAAACGTTTGCATCCCGGTAATCCCATTCCCAATCCGTTCCCTGTCGTATAGCCATCCTGCAATGCCAGGTGAATATCTGCAATGCCGGGACCTTGATCTCGTGCAACAACCATGATGCCGTGAGTAGAGGATTTTACTGCCGGTGAGAGAACTACTTCGCCTCTTTTGGCAAATTTAATAATGTTGCGTGCAACTTCTGATATTGCAGTAGCTATAATTGTTTGATCAGTAGCCGTAAAACCGAGCCGTTCCGCAAGCGAACGACCTTGTTGGCGGGCAATAACTATATCGGCATCAGAGGCGATTGGTACGCGGATCTCATCTTCCACGAATATTCGCTCCTTTAGTGCGACGATTCATCAACAACAATGCTTCTTCAAGGTCAAGGGCAGTTGCGACTCCTTCCAGCGTGAGACCAAGCTGGACCATGGCAAATGCAACTTCCGGTTGAATTCCGACTATCACTGTTTCGGCACCACGCAAACGGACCATGTGCGCAAGCGCGCGCAACGTTCTTGCAGCAAACGAGTCCATCACATCCAATGCCGTAACATCTACAATCACCCCTCGGGATCGGAATTTTCCGACGCGGGCGACTAATGCATCCTGCAGTTGCAGGAGATCTTCATCGGTGAGAGCAGCCTGAAACGTTGCAATGAGATAGTCGCCTTGCTTAAGAATAGGCACTTCCACGGTTGCCTCCTCTTATGCTTGTTGTGTCGGTTCACTGAATGGAACGACTTTGTAACCGAGAAGGCGTTCTGCCTCTTCAATACCTCCCTGAAGGTCACCGACGGTATTCATCTTTGCAAGGTCCACACCGATCGTCACGAGTGTTTGTGCAATTTCGGGGGACAAACCGGTCACGATAACAGTTGCACCTAACAGACGGGAAGCTTCCACAGTTTGCACGATACCGTTCGCCACGTTCGAGTCCATGGCAGCAACGCCGGTGATATCAATAACAACGACCTTAGCACGGTTGGTCCGGATGCCGCGGAGCAATTGTTCAGTTAATTGACGGGCGCGTTGAGGATCGATGACACCGATGATAGGAAGAATCAGAAGACGCTCGCGCACTTGAAGCACGGGGGTCGAAAGTTCGCGGATAGCTTCCTGTTGTTGGCGTATCGTACGTTCACGTTCTTGCACGAAACCGACAGCCACCGTGTTTGCGATACGGTTTGCCGCAGGTTCATACGCATCGAGAATTCTGTTCAGCAGTGCAAAATCATGTTGATATTTTGCGAACAATGAACGGGCGAGTACGTCGCGCAGAAGAAGCACAATACCGACAACTTCGTGTGTTTCTACACCGCGAGGAATGATACGTTCGGACAGATTTCGCGCGTATCCTTGTAGAGCTTCGAATGTTCCGGTTTCAAGAGCTTCTACATAGTTATCATACACGGCAGTTGCTTCGGCAAATATTTCTTCCTGACTCATCGCAGTCAAAAGTTTTGCCTCGGTTATACGGCGAGCCCATTCCTGGCGAAGTTGAGTTCGGTTTTGACGAAGGTGGGCGACAAGTTCCCGCAGCAATCCGGCAGTTGTTTCTCCCCTGGGATTACTATCTGGAACGTTAGCGGATGTTTCTACATCTTTGTTAGATTTCGACATAGAAGGACTCCTTTAGTTATTTGTTGTGTAAGCAGTTTTTACGATGCACTGCAATCCCCAGCGATTCCCCAACTCTCTGTAAGACGGATGTTCCATCTATTAACAGCTACTGCTGAGAATAAATAAAACGGACATATCTTACAATCAGCAGATTTCAGTAATTTTCTACTTACACGTAATAAGCGAGCCCCCCTACATTCTTCTCACTAATATAAAGTAATGAGAAAAATAACTTCTGTTATTTGTAATCTATAACGCTCACTGATTAAAATCAAGAGTTTGTTATCTGATTTGAACGCGGGTAACGTTTATGCTGAACCGTGAATCTATCGTATGATGTAATGAATCGTTAATAAACATTCCAACGAAAACTTGTATCTCTGAACTCAGGATAGTTCGATTGCGGAGTAGATTCATCAACACTTCTCCTTGCCTCATCATTAATACGCGTCAATGTTTTTCACCAAAGATGTGTGTTACAATATTTCGGACAAATATCTCTATTTTGATTTTGTAGAAAAGTAAAGACTCTGTCCATGTGAATCGTGAATATCATTTCAGAATGACCACATTGTAACGGTATGAAAATTGCATTTCATGTGCGCAACTACCGGGGGAACACATCATGAATACCATTGACACAGCTCTTCGACAACGATCTTCCATTGAAGATCTCTACAAACAATCTCTCTACTTTACCACACAATGGCCATTGCAGCATTTTTCCGATTCCGTATCGGAGATCGTCACCGTCTTAAACAAGAATCGTCAGATTGTATTTTGCAACCAATCGCTCATCTCTTTTCTCGATGTCCACAATGCCAACGATATCATCGGCAAACGCCCCGGGGAAGCATTCCGGTGTGAACATGCCGCAGAATCCAACGACGGATGCGGCACGACAGAGTTCTGCAAAATGTGCGGCACGTTCCGAGCGATCATGAAAAGCCAAAAAGGAACGGCAAATGTACAGGAATGCAGGATCACGCGGGATCAGGATTCCGGTTCGCTCGACCTGCAGGTTCGTGCAACACCATTGAGTGTACACGACGAACCCTTCACAATCTTTGCCGTAACAGACATCAGCCACGAAAAAAGACGTCAGGCACTTGAGAGCGTCTTCTTTCATGACGTTCTGAACCTTATCGGCGGGCTTGTCGGGTATTCCGAATTGCTCAAAGATGCTAATCAGGAAGAAGCGAAAGAATTCGGTTCGGTCATTCATCAGTTGAGCCTTGAATTGACCGATCAGATCGAAACACAACGGGAACTTTCACAAATAGAGCGCAATGAGTATATCGTGCATATCGGAGGGGTGCATTCCATGTCACTGCTCTCAACACTGTTAACGACGTACAAACGTCATACGGTTGCGCAGAATAAGACGATCGCAATCGATAGACAGTCGGAAGATTTCATTTGTGCAACGGATGAACGTTTACTGAAACGCATCATTGGAAATCTTATCAAGAATGCGCTTGAAGCTGTGCCGGAACATTCGACCGTCACGATCGGATGCCGGCGGCGGGAGGATGAGGTGCAATTTTGGGTGCATAACCCTTCTGTGATCCCGTATGACGTGCAATTGCAATTGTTTCAGCGGTCGTTTTCAACGAAAGGAACAGGACGGGGTTTAGGCACGTACAGTGTCAAACTATTCACTGAGCGTTATCTCCACGGGCGGGCAACGTTCGTTTCCAATCAAGATGATGGCACACGGTTTACGATAACAATTCCAACCACAATATTCGGAGAACATGAGGAGAACGAAAAACTGACGGAACCTGTTCAAGTGTCTGCATCTGAAAAGAAATGATCTTTCAAACAGAGCCATGATATCAGCCGAACGAAAGCAAAGCATGTAGATGGTAATCTGCATAACAAGAAAGACCGGTATCAAACCGGTCTTTTTTTTTTCACAATGTTCGCACCGATCGCCTAATGCGGCTTGGTTCCCTTCCCGTGCGCGTCAAAACTCGAGGAAATGTTGTCGAAGATTTGTGAACGCGCCTGCACCTCGTTCATCTTCTGCATAATGCGGATGACGCTCTCACTGCTGCGGCGGGCAACGTCGCGCATAAACTCCTGTATTTCGGCATCATCACATTGCTGGATCACCTCTTCGGAAAGGCGTACCAGTGCTGTTTCATATTGCAATGCTCTTGTAAGCGCCGAACATGCATTGCGGCATGCATGTTCACAAGAAAATGCATATTCATTCATAGCGTTTCCTTTCCTACGCGTGCTGCAATTGTTCGGCTGCATACCGCCTGCCGATATTCAATGCTTCCTCATTCAGCGGAATGAGATGATGATGGCGTTCGGGCAATACTTCGTGCAACGCTTTCAATACGTTTTCGATTGCAACCACGGGACGCCGCTCCAAAAATGCGCCGAGAAGGATCATATTCGCAACCTGTCGCTTTCCCATTTTCGTTGCAGTCTCCGTTGCAGGTATCATCAGCATTTCAAGGTCGGTACGATCACTCGGCGTGATGATCGTCGATTGTTCGCAGAGCAATAGTCCGCCAGGTTTTATCTTGGAAGCAAATTTATCGAGCGAAGGTTGATTCAAAATAACACCGCTGTCAAATGTGGTAACGATCGGCGAACTGACGTTCTTCGGTGAAACGATGACGATACAGTTTGCCGTACCGCCGCGCATCTCCGGACCGTACGCCGGCATCCAGCTGACTTCTTTCCCCTCTTTCATCGCCGAATATGCTATGATCTGCCCCATCGACAGAACACCCTGTCCGCCGAATCCTGCAATGATGATTTCTAGTGCTTGGTTCATAATACAATTCCTTTTTAGTTGTCATTCCGAATCCGTCGAAGACGGATGAGGAATCTGGGGTAAGGTCAGATTTCTCGTTCCGATAGAAAAACATCGGACCTCGAAATGACTTCGTCTGAATGCTTACTTCATTTCCTGCGGAACCTTGATATCGCCCGGCGGATAGTACGGGAACATGTTCTTTTCCATCCAGTCATTTGCTTCGAGCGGTGTCATTTTCCACCCCGACGGACAATTGGACACGATCTCAATGAAACATGTTCCCTTCTTCTGCTTCTGCGCTTCGAACGATGCTTTGATCGCTTTCTTCAACTTCCTTACCGCAGCAGGAGTATGCACCGATTGCCGCGTGACATAATACGCACCGGGGAGATTTGCAACTAGTTCGGTCATTTTGATTGGCGATCCCATCGTGGCGCAATCTCTTCCATACGGCGATGTCGATGTCTTCATCCCTGCAAGAGAGGTCGGCGCCATTTGACCGCCGGTCATGCCGTAAATGCCGTTGTTGATGAAGACCATCAGAATATTTTCGCCGCGGTTCACGGTATGGATTGTTTCCGCCGTACCGATCGCGGCAAGGTCTCCGTCACCTTGATATGAAAAAACAAATTTATCGGGAAGAACACGTTTAATGCCTGTTGCCACTGCGCTCGCACGGCCGTGTGCCGCTTCCTGCATATCCACGTTCATGTACATGTAGGCAAAGACGGAACAACCAACCGGCGCAACACCGATCGTGTTTTCGGTGATCCCCATTTCATCGATCACTTCCATCAGGATCTTGTGGGCGACACCGTGTCCGCATCCGGGGCAGTAGTGCATCGGCGTATCAGTGAGTGTTTCAGGTTTTGAATAGACGAGTTCCATTGAATCAATTTTCGTTTCCATCGTTCACCTCACTTCCTGATGTGCAAGATGATGCTTCTCCGCCAGCGCTTCCACTTCAAGGAGTATATCTTCGGGCGTCGGGATCATTCCTCCCATCCTTCCTCTGAAATAGACAGGGGATTTTCCGTTCACAGCGAGACGAACATCTTCCAGCATCTGTCCGGAGTTCATTTCGACCGTCAGAAAGATTCTGTTTGGTGTTGCCAGCGAAGATATGATATCGGACGGAAAGGGATAGAGCGTGATCGGACGAACAACGCCGACACGCAATCCTTTTTCATTGGCAAGGTCCATCACTTTCGTGCACACACGTGCGGTCAATCCAAATGCGACAAGAATGATATCTGAATCTTTCACTTTGAACAATTCGTACCGTTCTTCTTTACGCAGCTTTCTGTATTTATCCTGCAGATGGAGATTCACCGATTCCATTTTATCCGGTTCCATGTGCAGCGACGTGATAAAATTCCGTTCGCGCGATTTTGGTTTTCCGGTTGTTGCCCATGGATGCTGCGGATGAGGCAGCGATCCTTCCTTCGGCAAATATACTTTTTCCATCATCTGCCCTATCGCTCCATCTGCAAGGATTAAAGAGGGCATGCGGTATTCTTCAGCAAGACGAAATCCTTCAAAGACAAAATCTGCCATTTCCTGTACCGAATTCGGCGCGAGGACGATGATATGATAATCGCCGTGTCCTCCTCCTTTTGTTGCCTGGAAGTAATCACCCTGCGATGGCTGAATTGTTCCGAGCCCCGGTCCGCCGCGCTGCACGTTCACGAGCAGACAAGGAATTTCCGCTGCCGCGATGTACGAGATCCCTTCCTGCATCAAACTGAATCCGGGACTGGATGACGACGTCATCACACGAGCACCGGCACCGCCGGCGCCGTAGATCATGTTGATCGAAGCAACTTCACTTTCCGCCTGAAGCACGACCGCTTTTGAGCGTTTTGGTACCTGCTCAGCGAGGTATTCAAGAATTTCGGATTGTGGAGTAATCGGGTAGCCGAAGTATGCCTGCAGCCCTGCTCTGATTGCCGCTTCAGCAAGCGCTTCGTTCCCTTTCATCAATTTCGGTGTCTCGTCGCGTTGAATTGACATTGCATTCTCCTTTCCTGCTTATGCTGTTTGAGCGCTGAGTGACGGCGAAGAGGCGCGCTTTGCGGATTTCGCTCTACGATACACAGTGATGGCAGAATCTGGACAGACAAGTGCACAGTTGATACATCCGGTGCAGTTATCCAGTACGAGTTCAGCGAATCGGTACCCTTTGCGGTTGATTGATGAGGAGAGTGCAAGACTTTTTTGAGGACATGATGCGATGCAGAGTTCGCATCCTTTACAAATTTCTGCGGCAATGATAACCGTTCCGGTTGCCATGATTGCCTCCAAGTATGATAGTATTGATCATTCTACTTCAATTACTATACCAGAGGCAAAAAGACGATATTCAATGCAAAATGAGAGGTGTTACCGTCTGCAAATTTGCAAATGTGGGAAGGGGAATTTTTTTGATTCTTATTCTGTCAAATTGTGTGAAAATCCAACAGAGAAAAAAATCGGACTACAACGTGCAGTGATGAAAAACTGAACAGACACCGCCAAAGTCCGATTTAATAACAGAGAGATATATCTTATTTCATCAGAAGAAGTTTCTTTGTTGATGTGAAAGTGCCGGCGGTCATTCGTGCAAAATAGACGCCGGAAGAAACGTGGGCAGCATTCCATGTTGCTTTGTGCACACCGGCGTTCATCTCTTCGTTGACAAGCGTAGCTACTTCTCTTCCAAGTACATCGTAAAGTTTGAGTGTAACAAACGAGTTTCGCGGGAGTTGATACTCGATCGTCGTTGACGGATTGAACGGGTTGGGGTAGTTTTGGAAGAGGGAAAATCGAGCAGGAATCCGGCGATCTTGCTGAATACCAAGCACAGAGGATGGATTAAATGAATAGAGATCGGCTGAAGTAATAGGATATGTAGGAATCAACGTGAGATCTCCCGGTGTGCCAAGTGGTTCGTGATTGTTGAGTGTATCTGGAAACAGTTTTAGCACCCAATAGGCAGGGATCCTTCCCGATCTTACCTTTGCCGATATATCCGTCCCTCCTTTCAACGTGTCGTACAGACTTCCGGTCGAATCATACGTAGATTCGAGCACAAAAATTATATTAATCTTGTCAAAAGAAATTTCTCGGCTTAGATCCCACCGATAATTCTTATCGCCATCATACACCACGATATTTAGTGGGCGTAATGAATCGCTTTCAGCATCAAATGCTGCAAATGGCACCGAGTAAAAACCTGTATAGACAACCTTGGATAAGGGGGATGGTGAAAGCCGAGAATAGAAAAAAGCCTTCTGTGATCGATTTGTATTCGAAGAATCAAAGATGTACGGTTCCCCCGGATCAAACTTTCCGTTGAAATTAATGTCAGTGAATGAAGATTTTGCCGAAAATTTTATTACGATTTTTTTGTAAGCATCTAGACTTACCTCACCGTTGCTTCTAAAACCCAAGGACACACCATTGTAGTCGAAAAACGGAACTTGCGGCACTATCGACCAAAACCACATAGAGTTAGCAGGATTATATATGTACGTATCTTCCGTCAGTTTCGTTGTTGCTGCTCCTCTAAATACTTTGAATCCATCAACTGTCGGAGCCGCGTGAGAAAAATTTTCGGGAACTACACCATTATAGAGGGTAGAATCTGTCGTAGAATCTTTAACACTAATGATTGATACGTTTATCCCGGGCTCAATACCACCGCAAATCGTGTAGGTGTGCTTTTTCACTTTTGCGGGATCTGCAATTATTATTTCCAAATTCCCTTGCGCTCGCCCCGAGAGGTGTTGGAGAGGAACAATAGTTTTTTCATAAGGATGCACCGGTATATAAATAACATCGCTCCACTCGTTGCCATGATAATCCCATAGTTGAAAAGAAACTTGAAATACTTTTTCTGCATATCCTTCAGGGATCTGTATATTGAAATAATAATTATTGCTTGAAGTATTCTCTCCGGGAGATATTACATCTATCGGGACAATCAAAGCTGGATTTTCTTCGGGAGAAGCTTTCACATTAATCCAGTCAAATGTGAAAGCATGCGGATTGTTGATCGTAATTCCGTAACGGATATTCTCTCCGACTTCGGCACGTCCGTCGTTATTCCAGTGATCGGAAAATATTGTTGCCGAAGTGACCCGCAGCGACGTCGTTGTAATTCCGGTAACGCAATTTTTATACATCAAAACTCCCGTTGACGATGCAGTAACCTCGTAGTCAACATGAACCGGATATTGCTGTGGTTGTACCGTAGCAGTGCCGCCAAAAATTTTATCACCTGCAGCCCCATCATCATGCAAACCGTCATCGAATAATTGAGCAGACGCCAGAAGAGAGTCCGACGCCGTTCTGTAATAAGCGGTCACTGCTGTCCCCTGCATTGCAACGACATCAGCCCGTACAGTGATTGTTGCCGATGTGGATGTACGGGTTACCGATACAACCTCTCCACGGGGAAATTGGGTGTAACTTCCCGAATCAAACATTAATTGTAAGCGTTTATCCAATGAGATAAGAGAATCGAGGTAGGGTAACTGTTCCACAGGAATTCCGGAACTTAATGTCCCCTTCACAGGAGTAATCATAAATGCAACCGACACATGCGCTGTATCTTGCGGATACATCGTAAACGGACCTGTTGCAAACAATATCCGCTTATCACCCGCACCAAGATCGCCGTCGTGCACATGTGACGCCATAAAATTATACCTTTTCTCTGCGCCTGATGGATCTATATCGATCGTCCAATTTCTCATTGTCGTTAAACCGATTTTTTCACCCACACGCCTGATCCGCCCTGTTTTATTTCTGAAGTTCGCCGAATCTTCTGGCGACACAATACGCGGACTATCGAGGAAATCGAACCCTAACACACCCTGATATCCAGCTTCCGCCTCCGTGTATTGAAACGAAAGGTTGAGCGAAGAATCTTTGAAATAAAACGAATTATGATCATTATCAGCGGCACCTATATCGGGATCAAGTGCAGGAGCAACATAACAATCCAGTAATGTATCAGAACTTTTATTGATAATGTCGTAAGCAAAGACAACGCAATCATTCAGAGGAGATATGCTCCACGTAAATGTCCTTTGCAGTATTTCGATCCCAAGAGGATATCCTTGTCCGGGCTTGTATTCGGGGTTGCGTAGTACGTATGTGTCTTTACAAATACTGAAAAAATCTTCCTGTGAAAGATACACAGGTTCGTATGCTGCCCGTTCGGACATGACTGGAATGTAATCTCCATAGTAACCATTTTTGCCAGGCGTTTTTGATTTGTCTTTCCAGCGAATGGGCCAATCGGGTTGTGAAGGATCAATTATGTTCTTCCCTTCGGCACTGTAATCGATGGATCTGTATAAAACATAATTGGCGGATCGGGGATCTGTATTGGGCAGCGCATCAGGTCCATCGTCGATACTTCCCGGAGTGAACCAGGAAGCGGCACTGTTTGGATTGTACCCGATGCTAACAACTTTCACAACGGTATCTTTCGAACCTGTATTTATCTTTTTCTGGGCTCCGACCCAAAGACCGCCACCGTAAATATAAGCGCGGTTCGAATGTCGTGGCCAGTACCAACCCGCTGTGCCTCCTGATGGAGCCTGACCAAAAATGCCAAAATTTGACAGGTAAAATTCATTATTACTGATCTTCGACAATTTCATTTCAAACGTCGTCGCCTGGTTTTGAATCGTATTCTGACCGTTTTTTAATTTTGTTTTAGAGGTCGCACTGATAGTTACGGCGATGGAGAGTGCAAGTAGGACGTTGAAATAGAATTTCATGGGTGTTTTTTTATGATTATTTTAATAAAAGCATTTTTTTCGACAAAGAAAATATCCCGCTTGTCATCCGTACAAAATATAGTCCGGAAGAAACATGTGCAGCATTCCATATTGCTTTGTGCACACCGGCGTTCATCTCTTCGTTGACAAGCTTCGCAACTTCCCTTCCTAGCAAGTCGTACACTTTAAGCGTGACGAGTGATCTCGTGGGAAGTTGAAACTCGATCGTCGTGGATGGATTGAACGGGTTGGGATAGTTTTGGGAGAGGGAAAAGGATTCTGGCAAATACTCTTTGTCCTCATCAACAGATAAAAGTGTACCATAAATTCTACCATTGATTTTTGCACCGAATAACCTCCTTGACGACCCTATTTCTTCATTGCAATAAACACCTATGCTATCAATGATATTCACTTTCCAGTTATGACTATTTGGGACAACTGAGTAATCAAACATAAATGAACGTCTTGAAAGACCGAAAATGTTTACAGTTTCGATTTTTGTAATGACAATTTTAGGAGAAATAGTATCTCCCTCCAATCGTGAGAAATCATATCGAAGATGTTCAGTGGAATCGGCTGGATCATATTGAAATACTTTTAAACCATCCTTGCGCAAGTATCGGGTGGGACTCATTTGCGATATAATTGTAAAATACCGAATTCCGTTCGGCATCAATGTATCCAAAGATATCTTTTGTACGTCGTAATACTCCGGCCATGGGGGAGGCGGATCGCCGTACACGCCATAATGCCATTCATTCCCAATCCGTAATGGGAAAACAAAATCCTGGTGTGCGCCAATCTCATCCAATGAAAAATTGAGCAGCACAGTAGTTGAATCTCTCTTCCCCGTCAACCATACCCTGTTTGTAGAATCGATGAACGATCCGGGACTGATCGTATATCCGGCTGACAGCAACACGGGTGTTGCTGAGTCTGTCGAAGCGTATTTGATGATGGACGATCTCACTCCGTCTGTTACGAGCACATGTTCGTTACTATTATCGTCAACAAGAATTTGTTTGAGCGATCCTTGCAAATGAAATGTAGCTGAATGGACTGTCTGAAGAGAACCTCCCTGTTTGGAAAGCAATGTAAGTACCCGGAGCGAATCTGTCCCCTCCACCCGTTTTGCACTTAAGATCTTCACCACACCATCGTTCATAAATCGTATGCGCGCGTTTAGATCGTCCAACGAATCGATCTGCGTCCCAACTTCCTGACGATGATGAATTACATATGTCTTTTTGGTACCAAAGGAGTCACACCATACTATATGGATCGCTCCGGAACTGTCAACATCCCACAGCATATTCGCGTACCGGATAAAATACGAGATATCCCAATGAGGAGAGTGTTCAAATGCAATTGTGTAAAGCGTTTGTGGCTCTGTAAACACTTCCCCTTCTTTTTTGATGAACTGGAGATATAGAATATTTTGATTTGAAGAATCGGCGCCAAAATAGAGTACATATGCTGTCGAATTTTTAGCTTTTATTGACGGAAAAAAGCCTTTGCCAATTTTGGATGGGACAGAAAGTTCTCCTAAGCTATTTCTCTGTTGGTACATAATGGTTGAAGTGTACTTGGCAAAATAAGAAGCCCATTGAGTATCAAGCGGGGTCACCTGTTCCCATACAATGTGTAGATCATCATTTTGATCAGCGGTGAGAGCAGGTCGAAGTGCCGATGCAACGGAGTAGAGAACGGTAAGCGAATCGTGGATGTTCTTTGCAATCCGCACGTATGTGGATTCAAAAACGACGATGGGCATGATATCGCCGTAATGTTCTTTGATGTTACTCCACGCGACAAAAAGCGTATCGTTTGTTGCAAGAGCAGACGATACGGAAATTGTGTTTCCATGGCCGCCAAGTCCCCAGGAAATCCTTTGCTCAAGTTCCGGAAGCAAAATTGGTTTTCGTGAAAACAAATGAGGCGAAAGAATAAAATACGGCTGCGAGTACGATCCCCAATAATCGAACGGCGGTGACCCGAACCATTCTTCCGATGAAGATCCTGCAACATAGAATTCCGATGTAGTCGTCACTATTGAAGAAGTGACTGCTTTATATGGTAATTGGGGAAATATCTGCTCATTGATGAATTGCGCAGACAGATGAGGGCATTGAAATATCAAGACAATGAATAGCGACAAACAGCGTCTCATAGCAGCCTCACAGGCATGTTGGGATTAACCTCACATGCAATGTCGAGAATCTTTACTTTACCAGCAACATCTTTCTCGTAATCGATGATCCGCCGGCTGTTAAGGTGTAGTAATACGTTCCGCTTGCAAAACCTGCGGCATTCCATACTACACTGTATGTCCCAGGATCTTTCCGACCATTCACTAAAGTTACTGCCTCTCGTCCTGCTGCATCGTACACTTTCAGCATCACCGGAATCCCCGCCCCCTCCCCTTTTTCCCCTCCCCCAATGGGG
>JBFMFY010000041.1:0-26817 GCA_040751955.1 Bacteroidota bacterium | reverse complement strand
TAACAAATTTCGTTGTAGGTGGTGCTCAAGATTATTTAATTCTATTAGTAAAAAATTTAGATCGATCAAAATTCGAACCAATTATTATGGGGAGAATGGAGGGAGAATGGGTATCAACCATAAAAGGATTGCCATCTGTCACTTGCGTTGATATTCCCTCACTAAGACGTGAAATATCCCCTTTAAGAGATGTACAGGCAACTTTTCAAATATGGAAGGCGTGTCGGAAATATAAAGTAGATATTCTACACACCCATTCGTCGAAACCGGGTATTATAGGAAGACTTGGCGCATGTTTGGCGGGAGTGAAAGGAACTGTCCATACTATACATGGTTTTTCTTTCCATGAATTTATGCCATCGTGGAAGAGAAAATTTTTTATTTTTCTGGAACGTCTAATGTCAAAATTTACCTCGGTCTTGATTTTGTATTCAAAGGAAAATTTTAAAACTGCGAAGGAACTAAAGATCTCCGCATCACGATCCGTTGAAATGTTTTACTATGGTATTGACTATACGCCGTTCGAAGACCATGTAGATGTACAGATGATTAGAAAACAATTCGGTTTTAACGATGATCATTATATCATAGGTTTTACAGGTCGTTTCATGGAGCAAAAGGGATTGAATATCTTAATTGAAGCATTTTGTGGTATTCATAAAAAGTTCCCCCACACCCGATTATTATTAGTCGGTGATGGTGCATTGAGACCGGAACTTGAAAAACAGATTCAATCAGTGAATCTACAACATGCAGTTACAATTACAGGTTTTCGATCGGATATCCCGAAGTTATTGCGCAGTATGAATCTGTTCGTTATGACAAGTCTGTGGGAAGGTTTGAGTCGCTCACTTGCTGAGGCGATGTACGCTGAACTTCCTATCATAGCAACAGATGTGGGGGGGACATCGGATGCAATAAGGCACAGTGAGACTGGTTGGCTGATCAAGCCAATGGATGTTAACGCGGTAACCGGAGCAATAGAGGATGCTTTATTAAACCCTTCAAAGGCAAAATTATATGCAAAAAATGCGAGCGTGTGGGCAAGAAATCAATTTAATCTCACTACTATGTCCAAAAATATGGAGCAAGTATACTTTAACTTGTATGAATAAAATCTTTAATTCATAACGATAACAGAAAACAGTTTTGTGAAACAATTCGAACGCAAAATAATCCTTTTTGATTTCATCGCCATTAATCTCGCATGGTACTGTTACTACCTGTTGCGGGTGGAGAGTCAAATCGTTGACTATCAGGCAAGACCCGATCTGGTGCTGCCGATGGCGGTCATGTATCTCTACTGGCTTGCGGTTTTCATGTTCTTTGGATTGTACAGAGCGTGGTATGCACGATCGCGCACGGACGAATTTACGGCGGTCTTCAGAGCCATTTCAATAGGGTGTTTGGTACTGTTCTTTGTAATATTTTTTGATGATGAGCGTAACGCAACATACTCCGCCAACCGTTCGGTCATCATCATGTACTGGGTGTTGATGATCCTTTTTGTCGGCGGCGGCAGGATCGTTGTCAGGAGTTTCCGCAAGCGACTGCTGTTGCAAGGGATCGGTCTTCGCGAGACAATAATTGTCGGTACAAATCAAAAAGCGATCGAGCTCTTTGAATCTGTAAAAAAATATCCCGCGCTCGGCTACAATGTGATCGGTTTTATATCACTGACAAAAACATCAAAGAACCTTCCATTGGAAGTGTTAGGCCGCGTAAATGACATTCCCGATTTGATCAGAAAATTTAATGTGCGGAATATCCTGCTTGCGGTAGATTCAGAACAAAAAGAGACGATCTTGAAGGTTGTCTCTCTCTCAACTGGATTTGATGTCTCGATAAAAATAATCCCGGATATGTACGACATTATCTCCGGACAGGCGCGCACGAATCAGATCTACGGCTTTCCTCTTATTGAAATAATGCCACACATCATGCAGCCGTGGGAAGAAAGTGCAAAGCGATTGATGGATATTATAGCATCGTTACTTATCTTAATTCTATCAGCACCTCTTTGGATTTTTATCGGCATTGCCATTAAATTAAATTCTCCCGGTCCATTAGTGTACAGCCAGGAAAGGGTCGGAAAAGATGGAAAAATATTTAAGATGCATAAATTCCGATCCATGTATCAGGATGCAGAGGCGAAAACCGGTCCCGTGTGGGCAACAACGAATGATCCGCGCGTAACGAGTGTCGGACGCTTCCTTCGCAAAACGAGACTCGACGAGATCCCTCAATTTATGGATGTACTGCGCGGAGACATGAGCCTTGTTGGTCCACGACCCGAGCGTCCTCATTTTGTGGAAGAACTGTCAAAAGAAATACCACTCTATCGTCGGCGTCTTGTTGTGAAACCGGGAATTACCGGCTGGGCGCAGGTGAAACAGGGATACGATACGTCCATTGATGATGTGAAATCAAAAGTACGGTACGATCTGTTTTATATTGAGAATATGTCGTTCCGGATGGACATTAAAATACTCATCATAACTTTTTACACAATGATTGCAGGAAAAGGTAACTGATGCCGAAAGCTCTTGTCATAATCCCGACATACAACGAAGCACAAAATGCCGAAAAGATCATCACCGAAGTACTGCAGCAATCGGAGATGGTGGAAATATTGATCGTTGATGATAATTCGCCCGACGGCACCGCCGATATTGTGAAGAAAATGATGGCGAATAATCCGAAGGTTCACCTCATTCAGCGTGAAAGAAAAATGGGATTGGGAACTGCGTATGTTGCCGGATTTAAATACGGCATACAACATCAATTCGATTTTATCTTTGAGATGGATGCAGATTTTTCACACAACCCCAAAGAAATACCGATTATGCTGAGCAAAATGGACGAGTGCGATGTGCTTATTGGCTCGCGATATATCAAGGGGGTCAACGTTGTAAACTGGCCAATGAAGAGACTGATTTTAAGTTATTCCGCGAATATCTATACCAGGGTCATCACCGGTATGCCTGTGCATGATGCGACTGCGGGTTTCAAGTGTTACAAACGGAAAGTGCTTGAAACTATCAATCTTGATGCGATACGTTCCAACGGGTACGCATTCCAAATTGAGACAAATTTTCTTGCATGGAGAAAAGGATTTGTGCTGAAAGAAATGCCTATTGTGTTTGTTGACCGGCGTGTGGGAGTTTCTAAGATGAACAAAAAGATCGTCTATGAGGCGGCATTCATGGTATGGAAGCTCAAAGCTCGCAGTATGTTCAACAGATTATAAATCTGACTGATGGATATCTCCGTCATCATCGTCAATTACAATGTCCGTGAGTTTCTCAACAACGCACTGGCATCCCTCACAAAATCACTTCAAGGATTCCAATCGGAAATTTTCGTCGTCGATAACGCTTCGGATGATGGAAGTGTGGAAATCATATCAAGAAATTTTCCTCTTGTTCATCTGATCGCCAATAAAACAAATGTCGGTTTTGCCAAAGCGAACAATCAAGCATTGGAACGAAGCACAGGAAAATATATTCTGCTTATCAATCCTGATACATTGGTTCAAGAAAATACAGTACGTGAATTAATTACCTTCTTTGAGTCTCACAATGATGCGGGGTTGTTGGGTTGTAAAATCCTTAATCCTGACGGAACCCTCCAACTGGCATGCAGGAGAAGCTTTCCCACGCCATGGACTGCTTTCACAAAAACATTCGGACTGAGCACACTTTTTCCAAAATCAAAATTGTTTGCCCGCTACAATCTGACCTTTCTGGATCCCGATCGTGCATACGAAGTTGACGCAGTCAGCGGTTCGTTTATGATGCTAAAAAAAGAAGTATATGAAAAGATCGGCGGTCTTGACGAAACTTTTTTTATGTACGGAGAAGATCTCGATTGGTGCTATCGGGTGCAGCACGCAGGGTGGAAAGTGTACTATGTACCTACAACATCAATCATTCACTACAAAGGGGAGAGCACGAAAAGGAGCGATATTGATGAACTTAAGGTGTTTTACAGTGCAATGAAACTTTTTGTCCGTAAACACCACGCGCGGTCGCTGCTGTTCGAACGGTTCATATATTCGGGAATTTATATGCGGAAGTTCATCGCCAATCTAGCCCGCGGTGCGAAACCATTTTCATTGGCGTTGCTGGATATGGCGATTGTCAATGTCACCCTCCTGGTTGGTGAATACATTCGAAAAGATGGTCTCTTCACGTTACCGCAGTATGCATATCCCTGGGTTTTGATCTTCCCCGCGCTTGTCATCTTCTTCGCGCTATCCGTAAATGGAGTATATACCGCACATAAACTGTCCGTATCGAGATCGTTTGTGTCGGTTTTTTCAGCGTATGTAGTGATCTCCGCCATTGTGGCATTTGAAAAAGATTTTGCCTTTAGCCGCATGATTATACTGATCTCAGCAGGTCTATCGTTAATTATCATTCCCGGTTGGCGATTAATGGTGCGGCTGCTTGGCTTTGGAGAAAGTTCTTCCCGCGCTACATTGTTCGGGCGCAGAACACTGATCGTTGGAATTGATCAATCCGGACAGGATGTACTGAAGAAGTTGCGTGCGAGAGCCGGCGGCGGATATTCAGTAGTCGGATTTATTGATGTGACCCGAAAAAGAATTGGTGAGAAAGTATTGGATGTAGAGATTCTTGGCAGTGTGGAGACGATCAAAAAAGTGATTGAAGAAAAACGAATCAGCGAGGTGATTTTTACATCAAATGTGATTCCGTATTCAAGTATTCTCGCTATCATAGCAAACAATACAAGCAGATTTGTCAACTTTCGATTGGTTCCGAACAATACCGAAGTCATCATAGGCAAGGCGAACATAGATCAGCTGGATGATATTCCATTTATTGACATTGATTATAACATAGGAAAATTTGGAAATCGTCTTGTAAAACGCAGTTTTGATATTGGTCTCAGTCTCCTGTTTTTGATTTCCCTTGTCCCTTTTGTATATTTCACTCGAATATTTTCTCGTTCGCAATCCGGCGGTATGGCACGTGCTGTTCTTCAGATGCCTGCCGTGTTTTCAGGGAAAATGTCCATAGTGGGTTACTACACAAACGGGGTTGCGTACAAAAAAACTATACTTCACGGAAAGCCGGGAGTAACAGGGTTAATTCATATTCAATCAGATAAAAATTTGACTCAGGAAGAGATTGAACAATTCGATCTTTACTACGCAAAGAATCAGTCCTTCATGCTCGATCTTGAGATTATCGTGAAGACACTGCAGCAATGGATACAACGGTAAACAGGGAGTACGTATGGCAAAAGTGGTACTAGATTTTGAAAAACCGATTTACGATTTGGAGCAAAAGATTGAAGAGATAAAAAATATATCGGAAAACGTCGATGTCTCCGGCGAGGTAAAGACCCTCGAGAAGAAGGTCAACCAGCTGCGGGAGAATATTTTTTCAAACCTTACTCGCTGGCAGCGCGTTCAACTGGCGCGTCATCCAGAGCGTCCGTACACGCTCGATTATATTCAACATATGACCACAGATTTTATCGAACTGCACGGCGACCGGTACTATGGCGATGACAAAGCGATTGTCGGCGGTTTTGCAAAACTCGACGGTCATCCTGTAATGTTTATCGGTCAGCAAAAAGGACGCGACACGAAATCGAACCTGTACCGAAATTTCGGGATGCCAAATCCTGAAGGATACAGAAAAGCTCTCCGACTGATGAAACTTGCCGCAAAGTTCAATAGACCGATCGTTACGCTCCTCGATACACCCGGAGCGTACCCTGGAATAGAAGCGGAAGAACGAGGACAAGCGGAAGCGATTGCGCGAAATCTTTTTGAAATGTCTCATCTTCCTGTGCCGATTATCGTTGTGATTATCGGCGAAGGTGCGTCGGGTGGTGCATTGGGAATTGGGGTTGGCGACAGGATGCTCATGCTGGAAAATACATGGTACTCGGTGATCGCTCCCGAATCATGCTCGTCCATTCTGTGGAAAAGCTGGGACTTCAAGGAACAGGCTGCCGAAGCACTCCGGTTAACTGCAACGGATTTGCTGGAACAAAAAATCATCGACAGAATAATCCCAGAACCTCTGGGCGGCGCGCATCGCAATCCCCAGCAGGCGGCGATGATCTTGAAAGATACGCTCCTTGAAGAATTAAAATCACTGATGAAACTCAAGCCGGAGAAACTCATCGAGAAACGGATCGAGAAATTCTGCAAGATGGGTGCGTGGAATGAGTGAAAAAGGGATCGCTCATACGACCGATATCCGCATACGTTACGCGGAGACGGACGGCATGAGAGTGGTGTATCACGGCAATTATTTCATTTTTTTTGAACAAGCAAGAACCGAACTGTTGCGATCAATCGGGCTGCCGTACGCAAAGGTTGAAGCGATGGGGATATTCGTGATTGTGATTGAAGCACATGCCAATTACAAGCGCTCGGCATTGTACGACGATCTTCTTCATGTGAAGGCGATGGTAAGAGAATTGCCGACCAACAAAATAAAGATCGAGTACGAGGTCAGAAGAAATAATGAGGAAGAGGTGATCGTTGACGGGTACACGCTCCATACGTTTCTCAATGCACAAACAAATCGTCCGTCCCGTCCGCCGAAAGAATTTGCCGATCTTATGAAAAAATATTTTTAATGGTATGCTGAAAAAAGAACTGCTCGAAATCCTTTGCTGCCCGCAATGCAAAGGAGATTTAAAATACGATTCCGCACACAACACATTAACCTGCACTTCCTGCAGTAAAGTGTACGAAGTGAAAGACGACATCCCGATACTCCTTCCTGATTCCAATGGAAAATAATTACCTCCATGACAGCCGCATCGGCAGATTGATCGAACAGGCGCTGTTTGAAGATATCGGATTCGGCGATATAACGAGCGAGTCGCTTATCCCCGAAGATCAATTGGGTTCTGCTGAATTCATTGTGAAAGAGAGCGGCATTGTTTCCGGCATTGATGTTGTCAAAACTATCTTCAGTATCGTAGATGGTCAGGTCTCTTTTGAACCGACCGTGCAGGATGGTGCACTGGTACAAACCGGAGTTTCGCTGGGAAGTTTGCACGGACCGGTTCGAAGCATTTTGACGGGCGAGCGAGTTGCGTTGAATTTCCTCCAGCGGATGTCCGGCATTGCGACGCTTACACACAAGTTTGTTCATGCTGTAGCAGGAACGAAAGCAAAAATTACCGACACTCGCAAAACAGTTCCTGGACTCCGTGTACTTGATAAAAAAGCTGTCGTTGACGGCGGAGGAGTCAATCACCGTTTTGCGCTTGATTCAATGGTTCTCATCAAGGATAATCATGTTGCTGCTGCCGGAGGTATCTCTCACGCAATTACAAGATGCAAAGAATACCTTCGAAGTCGTGACATTGATGTAAAGATCGAAGTGGAGACTACATCGCTGAATCAAGTACGTGAAGCGCTTGCTGTAGGCGGCATAGATCGTATTATGCTCGATAATTATCCACTTGAAGAGATGCGCACAGCGGTTCAATTGATCAATGGACGGTTTGAAGTGGAGGCATCCGGCGGCGTAAATTTACAAACTGTCCGGTCCATTGCTGAAACGGGTGTCGATTATATTTCTGTAGGTGCGCTGACACACTCTCCGAAGGCACTTGATATTTCGCTGGAGTTTAACTCCTGACCATGTTTGAACAAATCAAACGGCTCGGTACGGATACTGCGATCTACGGCATCAGCACCGTGCTTGCCCGTTTGCTGAACTTCGCGCTTGTTCCCCTTTATGCAAATATTCTCACCACCGCAGAATTCGGAATTGTTGCAAACATCTACTCCTACATTGCCTTCGTTACTATTTTTTACAGCTATGGAATGGAGTCGTCGTACTTCCGGTTTGCTTCGTCAAAAGAAATCGGCAGCGACAGCGATAATTTCAGCACACCGTTCCTTGGCATCGTTCTTGCCTCTGCAATCCTTTCGCTGTTCATGATCGGCTTCGCCGGTCCGCTGACTTCTGCATTTCAGATTGACGCCTCATTGTACGCGCTTCTGTATTATTGCGCCGGTATATTATTTTTTGACGCAGTAGCGCTGATTCCGTACGCATCGCTCCGGCTGCAGCGCAAGGCAAAATTCTTTGCAACGTCCAAAGTTCTCAACATTGTTTGCACAGTCATCCTGAACATCTTCACCGTGTACTACTTGCGATGGGGTATTGAAGGGATTTTTCTCAGTAATCTGGTTGCGTCTGTTCTTTCATTCATCATTCTGCTGCCGACCGCCATTCGGCAATTTCATCTGAAGTTCCATTTCTCCTTGTATAAAGAATTGCTCAAATTCGGTCTTCCGCTTGTGCCGGTTAGTATTTCTGGAGTATTGCTGCAGATCGTTGACCGGCCAATCCTGAAATTGCTTATGGAAGATTCCGCCGTCGGTATCTATCAGGCAAATTACCGGCTCGGCATCTTCATGGCATTGATCACCGGAATGTTCGAATACGCGTGGCGTCCTTTTTTTCTATCCCATGCGAAAGATCCGAACGCAAAACAACTCTTTTCGCGGGTGATGACATACTATCTGCTTGTTTGTTCGGTTGTGTTTCTCATCCTTTCGTTCTTCCTTGAAAATGTCATACAGTATAAATTTTTCGGGAGGTACATTTTACCGCCGCCGTACTGGGAGGGACTTTCAATAGTTCCGCTGATCCTGTTGAGTTATATTGTAAGCGGGATCGGTACAAACCTGAATGCCGGAATCCAGATCGAAAAAAAGACAGTGTATCTGCTGCCGACATCGCTCGCAGGTTCCGTCTCAAAAATCATCATGACGTTCATACTCGTGCCGTACTACGGCATTATGGGAGCAGCGGTCGCCACGTTGATCGGGTACGCAATGCTGGAGATTGTTCTGTACCCAATTGTGCAAAAGTTTTATTACATAGAATATGAATTTGCGAGGATCGGCAAACTTATTTTATCTGTTGCGGCGGCTTTCGTTATCGTTAAAGTATTTGATGGTTCTGTTGCGATCAAAATGCTGGTGTTTGCCGGCTGGGTCATCAGTTTGTTTGTGCTTGGATTTTTTACCGAGGGGGAAATGAGCAGGATGAAGCAAGCATTTGCAAAAAATTCTTGACATCGCTTTATTCTTGTTGTATCTTGACTGCAGTTGTAATTGTTCTTTTGAATAACAGTGTTGGTGTCCCGATGTCAATGTCGGGATGAAAATGGGAATCCCGTGAAAATCGGGGGCTGACCCGCAACTGTGAGTTTGGTTGATTAGTATTTGGTTATCGGTAATCTGTATTTCCCGATAACGAGTGACCAAGAACTAATAGCCAATCAAGCCAGGAGACCTGCCAATACTGAGTTCGATTCACCTTCGAGGAGTGGGGTGTCAGAAAATTTTAATAAAAATTTTTTTACGTCCCGTCTCGCCGGGACGTTCGTGTTTTATGACATTAATTACAGAGGAGACACTATGAATTCACGCATGCAATTGGTCGTAGGAACAGCACTTGTTGTGCTTGCCGCTCTTTCCCGCTTGATCCCGCATCCGATGAACTTTGCCCCGATCACAGCGATCGCATTGTTCGGTGGAATGTATTTTGATAAACGCTTCGCGCCGGTACTGCCGTTTCTTGCATTGCTGATCAGCGATTATTTTATCGGTTTCTATGATGGAATTATGTGGGTGTACGGCAGTTTCATTGTTAGCGTTGGAACAGGAATGTGGTTGAAATCCCGCAAAAGCGTGCCTGTGATCGCCGCAGCAACAGTTGCAAACTCAATTCTGTTCTTCGTTATTTCGAATTTCGGTGTGTGGTATTCCGAATTGTTGTATCCGAGAACGTTTGCCGGATTGGTTGAATGTTACACGCTCGCGCTGCCCTTCTTCCGTAACACTCTTGCCGGCGATCTGTTTTACGTTGCGGTAATGTTTGGTGCGTACGAGATACTGATGAAGTATCTGCCGAAGGCTGAGGCAACAAAAGCATAATGAATAGGACTGATTTTCCTAATCTTAAAGATTTGGGAAATCTTCCTTAACCGTTCTTTTCCATAATGATGCTGGTGTCCCGATTTGCTGTCAATAAAATCGGGATGAAAATGGGAATCCCGTGAAACTCGGGAGCTGACCCGCAACTGTGAGTTTGGTTGATTTGAAATTTGTAATTGGCGATACCAATAACAAGTGATCCGTAACTAACAACCAACGAAGCCAGGAGACCTGCCGGCATCTGTTTCAATATTCCTTCGAGGAACGAGGAAGTATTGAGGATTGAATGTACCCATTTCACTACCCCAATTTTTCGTATCCGGAAGATTGGGGTTTTTTATTCTATGAAAAGAGTCGCATACATTATTTTTTTCTTTACGATCGTCGCCGCAGAGGAAAACGCCGATTCGTCAAAATCATTCCGGCTTGATGAAGTAATGGTGACGAGCACTCGGTTTGTGCAGGATCAAAAGACGTCGCCGCTTCAATATTCCGTGATCGACAAGCACATGATGCAGTCGTTCAATGCCAATTCATTGGCAGACATCCTGAAATCGGTTGAAGGTGTGATGATGAAACAATATGCAGGCAATTCGGGAATCAAAACAATTTCACAGCGCGGCATGGGAAGCGAGCACACGGTAGTTTTGCTGAACGGCATGCGGATTAGCGTTGCGCAGAATTCGCTCCTCGATTTCGGTCTATTCGATATCGAATCGTTCGACGCAGTCGAAGTAGTTTCGGGAGGAAGTTCTTCGTTGTACGGAGCGGATGCGGTTGCAGGAGCGGTGAATATCATTACGCGCACATCAAACGATCCTTCCACGATCGAACTCAAATACGGCATCGGGTCATTCGGTCAACGCAAATATGTTTTTTCGGGCGGCATGCATGGCGGTCATTCCGGATTCAGAATTGGATTTGTGAACGAGGCAGGCAGGGAAGATTATCCATTCACAATGTCCTTCGGACCGTCCAGCATTTCATCGAACCGACAGAATGCCGATTTCACATCAAATTCGGTGTACGCTTTGGCTGATGGATTTATTTCAGATCATTTGTCATATACACTATACTCGTCATGGTTTGGCTCTGAGAAAGGTGTTCCGGGTGTTTTCGTCTCTTCTTCAAATGGAAGTGAAGCGAGACAGAAGGATGAAGATGCAATCGTGACCGGAGGATTCACATATGCCATTACAGATAGTATTACATTCAATGCGCAGTTGTTGACCCGATACTTCTACGAGCGATACCTGGATCCTTTGTTAGTGGTCGGAAATATTCCGGAAGATAACTATTTCGTGAATTTCGATACGAGGCTGAATTCCTCTTTTATCCTCCGCGGTGAGAACGGACTATGGAATATTGGGGGAGAGTTTGCCCGCATTGCCGGGCGGGGCAATTCGCTGCTTCACCACATTGAACGGAACGTTGCAAGCGGATTTGCAACGTACGAGCGGAACATATCGGTAGGAGGAATGGGCATTGAAAAAATTGTTTTTCTTCCTTCCGTCCGTATTGATGCTATAACAAAATTTCCGGCTATCGTCAGCCCTTCCGCGGCACTCTCGTTGGTTTTTTCATCGTTTGATCTGTCTTCATTGATGAATATTGTTGCGGTGATACGGGCAAGCGTCAGCAGAAATTATGCGGCACCGACGTTCAATCAGTTGTATTACAATGGCGGAGGAGGAATCGGCAACCCGGATGTGCAACCTGAACGCGGAGTTGTAAACGATATCGGCGGCAGCGTTTATTTCGATTTGCTTGGAACACACGAAGTACGTGCAAGTTATTTCCGTATTCATCTTAATGACAGGGTCGTTTGGGTTGCAGCCGGAGCAAATAACGTAACGCCTAAGAATATCCGTGAAACGGAATCGAAAGGGGTTGAAGTGAGATATCGGGGCTCACTTCTGGAGAATCTGCTGCGAATGCAGGTCGGTTATACATCAATGTCTGCACAAAAGATTGCGGAAGATTTTCCCGGCGATCCGAATGTCGGAACGTATTTGGTTTATGTTCCGTCAGAAATATTCACCTCTTCAGTGACGTTGACGGTGCCGATACAATCATTAAGCATTTCATCCGTTGCTGCGTTCGGAGAAATCCAACGGATAGGATTTCGGTACGTAACTGAAGACAATTCCCGATTTCTTCCTTCTGTCACACTGTTGAATATGAATGTTAAAGTGGAGATGGAATATAGCGGGATCGATTCGTTCTGCAAATTTGAAATCAACAATCTCACTAACCAACAATATCAGATACTGGCTTCCTATCCGATGCCGGGACGCTCGTTCCGGTTTTCAGCAGGCGTCCGGTTCTAAAAAAGGAGTCTTATGAAACGATTTTTTCTCGCACTATCTCTCTTTTCGTTCCTTTTGACAGGGTGTAAGGAGGATCCTTCCCCCGCCACTCCACCCCCTGTAAATCCCACAACAAAGGGTGTGTACGTACTGAATGAAGGTGATTTCAACGATCCGACCGGTGCGCGGCTGACATTCTATGATCCTGAAACAGATTCTGTTTTTAAAAATGTGTACGAAAGTGCGAATGGAAATCAATCGTTAGGAAATCTTGGAGATGATATGCTCATTGCGGGGGATAAACTCTATGTTACAATGAGCGGTTCGGATGAGATCAAAGTTCTCGACATTACTTCCAATAAAGTGCTTCTGTCGAAACAATTACCTGGTGATGATCCACATGACCTGTGTTATGATGCGAAGAACAACAGGATTTATGTGACACGTCTGTATAAAAATTCCGTTCTTGTACTCAACAGTGCTACACTCGCTATTATCGACTCTGTCTCTGTCGGACCGAATCCGTTGGGTATGATCCTGGTTGATAGTTTATTATTTGTCTGTAATTCGGGATATGGATCGGGTTCAACGGTGAGTATCATCAACATAAATACATTAAAGGTCTCGAGAAGTGTTTCCGTGGGGGCGGGACCTTCTTCTGCTGTCATTGTGAACGGGAAGGTGTTTATTACCTGTACGGGTAATGCATTTGCACAACCTGCGGTTCATGGAAGCATGTATTCAATTTCTGCAGCAACGAAGTCTGTTGTGGATACATTGTTGTTTGATGAAGTCCTGTTTGGAAATTCAGCAGTCGGAAAAGACGGAAACATATACGTCATTGGTTCCACACCGGGGAGTTTCTTCGGCGGTCCGGTCCATAAAATTGATCCTGCTACAGGCGTCAAAACGAAAGATTTCATTGCCGGAACGTTTTACGCGATTGCAGTTGACCAAACAAACGGCAAATTCTATCTTTCGGATGTAAAAAATTTCGCCGCTGATGGCGAGGTTGCGATACATGAACAGAACGGGGCATTTCTCAAAAAGTTTTCTGCTCAACGTGGACCGGGTACGTTTGCTTTCAAACGATAATATGAAGATTGGTGTCTGTCTGGCAGCGGCTCATAGCCGCTGTTTTTATTTTCGGCAAGTTTGGGTATATTCATTGGTCATTATTTTGTGGTTCAAATCAGACTGTACCTATGCCTTCTATTTCAGTTTTCCCCGGTCAACTTCAAGAGAATCTCAATTATCAATTCACAACATTCTCTACGCATTCCATTATAGATAGATTATGGAAAAAAGATCATACCATTTGGCGCAGCGAAGAGGTTCATAAAAAGTCGATCCTTAACCGCCTTGGTTGGTTATCCAGTGTTGATTTGATGAAGCAAAATGCAGACAGCCTTGTTGCATTCGGTAATGAAATTAAAGATGCTCGCTTCAAACACGTTGTGGTTCTTGGAATGGGTGGAAGCAGCCTTTGCCCCGATGTGTGCCGCGCAACATTCGGCTCCGCTTCGGGATTTCCGCAGTTGCTCGTCCTCGACAGCACAAATCCCACATCGGTGCTGAGGATTGAGCGCCAACTCGATCTTACGAAAACAATCTTTATCGTTGCCAGTAAGTCCGGCGGAACGACAGAAACAAACATGTTCTATCAGTACTTTTACGACCGCGTCGGTACTGTGAAAAAGGACCCGGGTGAAAATTTTGTTGCCGTAACAGATGCCAACACGAAAATGGAGCGCATCGCAAAAGAGAAACGGTTCAGAAAGATCTTCATTAACCCGGAAGATATTGGCGGTCGCTACTCTGCGCTTTCATACTTCGGTCTCCTTCCGATGGCGCTTATTGGAATGGAGATAAAAAAATTGCTTGCCTCAGCGGAGGAGATGCAAAAGCAGTGCAGGTTTGAAGTTGTGCAAAATCCTGCGGCGCAGATTGGACTGCTGATGGGTGAAGCACACAACGAAGGTCTTGATAAACTGACATTCATCATGTCGCCGGAAATATCTACGTTTGGGTACTGGACTGAACAGTTGATCGCGGAAAGCACGGGGAAAGAAGGGAAAGGGATTTTGCCCATCGAAGGAGAGGCTATTCCCGAAAGTTTCGATGAGAATAAGTATGGAGCCGATCGTCTTTTCATTTTTATACTTCTTGAAAAAGACGTACATAAATATGAAAACCTGCAGCAGGATTTGGAGCGGCGCGGCATACCGTTTGCAATCATTGTGTTGAAAGACATGTATGAACTGGGCTCCCAGTTTTTTCTGTGGGAGTTTGCTACTGCAGTTTCAGCGGTTGTTCTTAAAATCAATCCGTTCGATGAGCCGAATGTGAAAGAAAGTAAAGACAACACCGTCCGAGTGATTGAAGAATTCAAAAAAAACAACGTGCTCCCTTTAAATACAAAAGTGTTCGCTGAAAACGATACGGTACTGTTCGCAGAACCCTCGTATATATCTGGTGCTGCATCATTGCACCAACTATTGAAAAATCATTTTTCCGGACGGAAAGGGGAAGACTATATAGCGATTCTTGCGTATGTTGATCAGCATCGTGAGAACGAACAATTTTTATATTCATTCAGGGAAGAACTGACGAAAGTATTTGGAATGCCTGTCACCGTAGGTTTCGGCCCACGATACCTTCACTCCACCGGACAGTTGCATAAAGGAGGAAAACCGAACGGGATATTTCTCATCATAACAACGGATGAGCCGGCGGATGTCAACATTCCGGGAGAGACATTTTCATTTGAAGTACTGAAACAAGCTCAGGCGCTTGGTGACTATCAATCGTTCGCTTTCCGTAACGCACGGTTGCTGCACGTTCATTTCACAAGTACATTTGTTAACGGACTGAAAAAGCTGTCGCAAGAAATCATTAAATAAATTCTCAGGTCTTTCACCAATCGCATTTTTGTATGAATGAATTTATTGCGAAACTCAAACATGGTCTGATTGTCTCATGTCAGGCAGAGGAGGGTGATCCGTTCAATCATCCGGAGATGATGGCGAAGTTTGCGAAGGCGGCTCAGATGGGGGGGGCGGTCGGTATTCGCACGCAGGGAATCGACAATATCAAGGCGATCCGCAAAGCGGTCGATCTGCCGTTGATCGGCATTATCGACGGTCAATACGAGAACGGTTGGATTTGTGTCACGCCTGATTTTAAAGATATCGAACAAATCATCGCTGCCGGAGCGGATATTGTTGCGCTCGACGTTACCCCCCGCAAACGCCCGAACGGATATGACGGCATCGAGTTTTTTGATGAGGTGCGTGACAAATACGATGTGCCCTTGATTGCCGATGTTGCAACGTTTGAAGAAGGAGTCCGCGCAGCAGAAATGGGTGCTGATGGTGTGGCGACGACGCTTGCCGGGTACACGGAGTACACGACGAAGTACTTTCCGGATGCCCCTGATTTTCAATTGATCGAACAACTTGCACGGGGAATAAAAGTACCTGTTTTTGCTGAAGGTCGGATTTGGACGCCGGAACAGTCCAGAGAATCATTGATGCGCGGAGCGTATGCGGTTGTTGTTGGAACAGCAATAACCCGTCCGCGTGTGATGACGAAAAAATTTATCGATGTGATGTCTTCAAAAATAAATTAACGGATATACAATCTGTGGGTCGTTCTTGATGAAAAAACTGTTTTTGCTCTTTCTGCCGTTCTTCACATACGCACAATCTGTCTATTTGCCTGCTGCCCATCCCATCTATAAGTATTTGGATAAAATGGAAGCGAAACAGATAATCACAGGATATCGTGATGAAGTAAAACCGATGACGCGTGAAGCTATTGCACAATTTCTCGTCCATATTGATACGACTTCATTATCATTGACGGAGGTTGAGCAAGAAGAACAATATTTTTACAAAGAAGAATTCTACCAGGAACTGGTGAATATAGGATATGAAAATGTCATTGAGGAACGATGGCATCCGTATCAATACACAAGCGGCATCGGTAACTTTAATTTTGGACTCAGCGGCGGATATACGTATCATTCCCGTGCGGATGGAAAATATACTTCGGTCACATCGAATGGTGCGTTTGTGTACGGGTACATCGGCAAACAGGTCGGAACGTATTTCTACTTTCGTGATAACCACGAGGGGGGTAATTTTCTCGATCCTAAACATACTCTTTCACCGCTTCCGGCTGAAGTTCCTTCACGAAATTTTATCCCTCGTTTTTTTGAATATTCGAGCTTCGAAGGGCAGGTGAATATTGATGTTAGTTTTGTAACGATATCGATTGAAAAAATGCCGAACGTATGGGGGGGAGGGGAGCGTGGAAATATCATTCTATCCGCCAAACCCCCTTCATATCCGCAGATAAAATTACGAGCGGACCTTGGTGATAATATCAGTTTCACATATCTCCATGCATGGTTGTTTTCCGATATCATTGATTCGTTGCGTTCATACCAGCTTCCCGATATTCCTGCGCCAAGCGGTTTTCGAAGAGTCAATAAGCAAAAGTATCTCGCAGCACAAATGCTTGAGTTTACACCCTGGGATGGAGTTGATATTGCTCTTGGAGAATCGGAAGTGTACGGAAACAGAGACCCTGAGTTGATTTATCTAATACCTATTATGTTTTTCAAAGCGGCGGAACATTGGGGATACGACACAGATAACTCCCAATTATTTCTCAGTCTGGATTTGAACCTTGTACCTAAGTACAATTTTTATCTCTCATTGTTCATTGACGAATTTTCGACCGAAGATTTTTACCGCGATGATCGTCAACGAAATCAACTCGGGTTTACGATTGGTACGCGGGTGTTTGACACTTTTCTGCCCGACACCAAGTTGTTGGTTGAATACACACGGTTGAATCCCTGGGTTTATAACCATAAATATCCGGAAGTGACGTTCCAAAGTCATTCTGTCGATATGGGGCATTGGCTCGGACAAAATTCAGATTTGCTGTTTATCCAGGCAATGTATCAACCGATGAGGAATTTGACGGCAGGAATGCAATTTGAATCATGGAGGAAAGGGGGAAAACTTCCGACACGATTTCAATACAAACTACCCACTCCTGAGTTCTTGTACAGCCCGTTGACAAAAACTCAATCATTTGGTATCACGGGAAATTATGAAATAGTCAGGGACATGAATCTCGGATTTCATCTTTTGCAGACCCGTTACACAAGTGAGATCGCCGGTGGGAAAACAGATTTTTCTTCAAAAGTGGATGCGTTTATCGGCATTCGGTATAACATCTATTGAAAGTTAAACTCAACTTCGGTCTCTCGTGTCAAAAAGTCATAATGAATGAATCAATCCGATGAACTGACGCTGATCCAGAAATTTAAGAGCGGTGATGAACAAGCATTCAATCAATTAGTGCTTCGTTACCAGGAAAAAATTTATTGGATTGTTCGCAGAATGCTACCGGATCATGCCGATGCCGATGATATCACGCAGAATGTTTTTATCAAGGCGTACCAGTCGCTGCACTCGTTCAAAGGTGATTCGAGTTTTTACACCTGGATATATAGAATAGCGATTAACCTTTCGCTGAACGAGATCCGAAGAAAAAAATTAAGACGGACGTTTTCTCTTGACGAGGAGACATCCCATTTTTCATCCGAAGAGGAAAATCCTCTGCAAAAACTGGAACGTGATGAGCGGAAAAAATTGATCCAGCGGGCGATTGATACGCTGCCCGAAAAACAAAAAAAAGTATTTGTCCTGCGGTATTTTGAAGAACTGCCGTACGAGGAGATCTCGAAGATTCTGCATACAAGCGTCGGCGGGTTGAAAGCAAATTATTTCCACGCCGTGAAAAAGATCGGGGAGTATTTGAAACATGAACAACAATGAGCTAAATCGGTTATTGATCGACTATGCGGAGGGGACGCTGGATGAGACCGGCAGAAAACGCGTTGAGCAGGAACTGAAGAAATCGCATCAACTGCGGACTGATCTTGACATATTGCGATCAACGCTGGATCACTTGCAGCATCAGGATGAAGAGAATGTTCCCAGCCATTATTTCTCAAATTTTCTGCCGAGATTGAGAGAGCGGCTGGACGAAAAGAGAGTATTCAACCGGTTCACTATCCCATTATGGCTGCAGAAGATCGCAGTTCCCGTATCAACTACCGTTATCATTTTTTCGATGATTGGATTGTATAATCTTCTCATGCCTGATACATCGCTTCAGGTGTTGTCGTCGATCGTTCGGGAGACCGAACAGGCGGATGTCGAACAAATGATTGCAAACAGCACTCCGATTGGAATTACGATTACTTCTGTTCCAACATCGACAATAGATTCGCAAGTCATCGCAGAAGAATTGCTTGTGTCTGCATCACTGTTTGATTACGTTGTATCGGATTCCCAGATATTGTCCCAACTGGATGAGCAGGATGTGGAGTTGATCGTGCAGCGACTGGTGACCGGTTCAATTCAATAACGGAGAGAACTATGAAAAAAATTATATTGCTCTTTCTTGTCTCTACGGTGGCACTTGTGGGACAAATGCGTACCCCGATGGGCAAACGTCCCATGGAACGCCTGGAAAGCTACAAGAAAGTACGGATGCTTGAAACATTGAAACTGGATGAAGATAAGGGACTCAAACTCGTCAGCAGATACAATCAACATCGTGAAAGTGTCAGGAATCTTGAGGAAGAGCGGAAAGAGATACTGGATAAGCTGGAATCGAAAGTGAATGACAATGCAACAGACAGCGAAATCCAGAAGTCGTTCAATGACTTGATAGAAATCGAAAAGAAGATGTTCACTGCACGAGAGAAATACCTCAACGAGTTGAAAGAAATACTCACAACAAAACAAGTAGCAGAATATCTTCTGTTTGAACGGAGTTTTGCCCGCGACATTCGCGATATCATGCGCGAAGGACAAAAAGAACGTATTAGAAAATAGCGATTCATTGACGACGTTATGTATCGGGTGAAGTGCCAATGGTGCTTCACCCTTTTCGTTTTTCAGCCATTTTGCATCTTCTTAAATTAAGCGTATATTTTTTTGTGATCCGCACCGATTCACATATCTATTTAGATTACGCAGCTACCACTCCGCTTGATCCGCGCGTTGCAGAAAGTATTGCTGCAACTATGAACGGGATCTATGGGAATGCTTCTTCTGTACATGCGTTCGGGCGGCGTGCCAAAGTGATCCTGGAAGAAAGTCGTGAACTGATAGCGAAATCTATCGGAGCAGAACCGGCAGAGATATTTTTTACTAGCGGCGGTACCGAATCTGATAATCATGCGTTGACGGGATCTGCGTTTGCTCAACGGAGAGACAAGGGGAAAGATCACATTATTGTTTCAGCGATTGAACATCATGCTGTGCTGGATTGTGCTGAATATTTGGCAACACTGGGGTTCCGGGTTTCATTTGTTCCTGTCGATGGAAAGGGGAGAATCATCATTGATGAACTGCAGAAGTTGGTAACGCCAAAGACTGCCGTCATTTCTGTGATGCACGCAAATAATGAAGTGGGCACACTTCAGCCGGTCAAAGAAATCTCTCTTTTGGCGAACGCTCGCGGAATAATTTTTCATACCGACGCTGTGCAAACGTTTGGAAAGATACCGGTGAATGTCAATGAGTTGGGGGTGAATCTCCTGACACTGTCTGCCCATAAAATTTATGGACCGAAAGGGATCGGAGCAATTTACATCCGGAAAGGAACAACTATTGATGCATTATTGCACGGCGGCGCCCAAGAGAGAAAGAACCGAGCCGGTACGGAGAATATCCCGTTAATTGCAGGATTTGCCAAGGCAGTCGAATTGGCGGAACACGACCGCCAAGCAAATTTTGATCATGCCGAACGTTGTGCATCGACATTACGGGCAAAGTTACAAAAGAAGTTGGAGAATTGTATATTGAATGGAGACGATCGGGATTCACTGCCGCATATTCTTAATGTCTCGATCGATACTTCGCAATATGACATCGAAGGGGATTCATTATTGATGAATATGGATTTACACGGTGTTGCAGTGTCAAGCGGTTCTGCATGCACATCCGGCAGCGTACAGCCGTCGCATGTGCTGCTGGCAATGGGACGAGATGAACAATTGGCTCGTACTGCCATCCGGTTTTCATTCGGGAAACAAACAATCGTCGCGGACGTTGATCGAGCCGGAGATATTTTTTGTTCAATCGTTCATTCGCTTCCGAGAAAAAAGTAGTCATTCACAAGAATGAGGATCATATGAAACAGTGGATATTCTTTGTACTGATCGCGTTGATCGGCTGCGCCGATACGGATGAAAACGCCGCAGCTAATTTGAAGAAAGGAAATGATTTCTTCGACAAGAAAGAATATGAGGTAGCGGAATATTATTTTGAACGGATTCCGGAAACAAGTCCGTTATATAAAGAAGCGGCAAAAAAATTGGATGTCATTGCAAGTATCAAAAAACAATGGGTTGAGAAAGAAGTATCACCAGCCGACCTTTCAAAGATCATCATTCTGGAACACACATATCAGGTAGATAATGTTGCACGATTCCCTTCGCACCGTCTTTCATTGGTGAATAATACCGACAGGATACTTCAATCGATCGAAGTTGAGTTTACGTATCTGGATAAAAACAATAAAGAAGTCGGTAAACTGGTTGCTGAAGTGCGAACGCCAATGTTTCAAAATACGCAGGATGTCTTCAAAGGGATTGAGCCGGGAGTTCTCAACGAGGAGTTTGTCACATCGCGGGCGAAAATTATCAAAGCGCGATTTCAGTGAAAGTGCCGTTCAATTTCTCGAAATATAATTCCGTATCGCAAACCGCGATCGCTGACGGTTATTGATTTCAATTGAGCGCTTTCCATGCAGCCGATTAAGATCATTATTCCGGCAAGAATAATATCCGCACGTCCCTCTGATATTTGAGGGAATTTTTTTATTTGTTCGAGATCCTTGTCCCTTAACAAAGCAAACATGGCACACACGCTTTCATAGGAAAGAGAATATCCGCTCACTTTAGCAGGATCATAGTGAGGCAGATTTTGGTGAAGCGCAGCCAATGTTGTCAGCGTGCCTGCAACTCCAACAGCGAAGGTCGAAGCAAGTTGTTTTGCAAGATCCCGTGGAATTTGTGAATGTACGAATTCATGTGCTTCAACCAGCGCACTGTCATCCGGCGGTGACTCCTTTAAAATCCGCTCAGATATTCTTACACTGCCAATGTTCATACTCGTTTTTGATATGACGTTGGACGCATTTCCGACAGTGATTTCTGTACTTCCGCCTCCAATATCGATCACCGAAAATCGATCGGCGCGCCCCAAAAATTCAGAGATTCCGCCGCGATAGGTCCACAAAGCCTCTTCCTCTCCGGAAATAACTTCTATCGAAATACCAGTGCTATTTTTGATGAATGTACAGAACTCGTCACTATTTTTGGCATCCCGAAGGGCGCTTGTGCCAACCGCTGCAATCTTTTCAACAGCAAATGATTCGCACCGCTCCTTGTACACTTTTAAAAATGACTCTGCACGACTGAACGTTTCCTGATTGATCATACGATCGGAATCAACTCCTTTGCCCAATCGTGCGATCACTTGTTCGTCGTGGAGAACCCTCGCGATTCCTTCTTTGGAAACATCGGCAATCAGGAGGAGAATGGTGTTTGTACCGATATCGATCGAAGCGATTCTCATACCCGCCGTGCCGCTATTCCAATCCAATCATTCTCCTGAAGAACGGAAAGGACAGAAAAATTTCTTTCAACAAGTGCCTTCTCTATAATTGCCCGATCTGAAGAAAGTAATCCTGAAAGCAGCAACGTACCGCTGTTGGAGAGTTTTGCAACAATGCCGTCCATTAATTCCAGTATTGTGTTGCGGATAATATTTGCAATGATCATATCGAACGATTGCTCAGTCACCGCTTCCAACGATCCGATGCGTATATCAACTTTATCCAGCACGCCGTTTTGTCCTGCATTCTCCATTCCGTTATCAAGCGACCATTTGTCGATATCAACACCGACCGCTTTTTTTGCTCCGAACTTTATAGCAGCGATGGCAAGTATGCCGGTTCCGGTTCCGACATCCAACACACTTGATCCGGGAGTGATATATTGTTCCATCAATCTCAACATTACGCGGGTTGTTTCGTGATATCCTGTGCCGAACGTCATCTTTGGATCGATCGTCAGTACCATTTTGTCTTTGTCATCAATTGGATGCCATGACGGCGTAATGACAATTCGATCCGAAACAAAAATCGGTTGAATGGATTTTTCCCATTCTTCATTCCAATTTTTATTCACAATCTCAGTGACACTGAGCAGTTCGACAAAAGGGAGGTTGAGTTGATCCGAAAGATCTTTAATGATGTGTTCGATTGAACCGTACCACAGGTCTTTTTTGATATAACAGTGAATTCCCTTTTCATCTTCGGCAAAACCGTCAAAACCCATATCCGACAGGGCGGCGGGAAGGATTTCGCGCACCTGTTCGTCCGGAGGGACCGCAATATGAATATCCAGAAATATTTCGTTCATCGGGCACCGGAGGATTTGGTTCGCTGAAGGATCATTCGTTCGACAATATCTTTATTCATCTCAAGCCAGAAGATTTGATCGAGATAGTTCTCCTGCATTTTTCGATCTGCTTTATTGTAACGGACGTTCAAAAAGTACACAAGCCAAATAAGAAGTACTGCAACAATGGAAACAGGAGTCATGTAGTGCGTTAGTACAATCTGTACGACCAGTCCAATGAATCCGAGAATACCGAACCAGAACGAAGTGCGCCGAATATTGATCATGATGTGATAGATCATGCCGAAGAAGAATACCTTGTCATGCACTGTCAGCGGCATGTGATGATTGAGGATATAAAAGTACAACCGTCTCGCTTCATCCTCCGTAAGCGGTGTTGCCGATGAAATTTCACGCGAGCGATCGAGTATAAAAAGACTTGGCTGATTTGCCTGGAATGCCTTGCGTTTCTTTGGGGTTTCTTTCGCATAGAAACTTAATCCTGCCAGCAACGACGTAACCACAAAGAATACGGACGATATAAACGGTGATTCGAACAGAAAATAGGGCAATTCAAAAGCGATGATCAATACAAAAACCAAAAAGGTAAAATAGATTCCGGGTATGACAATTCGCAATAACTCGAATGATGCGAAGCGTGATGATGTGGAGGCGTTCATTTCATTTCTCCAAACGTGTGTAAATAAGCGCTGTAAGGACGCTGCCGACCGCTTCTAAACTTTGAGGACTGCATTTATCCGGTGTATCCTGCAACGTGTGCCAATGCGGATATTGAAAATCAATGATATCAACCGTCGGGATTCCTACTTCGTTCAGAGGCAGATGATCATCAACGACAAATTCTCCTGGTATGTTTACAAAATTGGGAACACCGATCTCTTCGGCCGTATTCCATATCAGGTTCAGAACCTGCGGGGCATATTGCATTGAATGCTGTTCAAGAGGAATTTGGAGATCTTTATCGCCAACCATGTCGAGCAATATTCCGAATTGCGGGGAATAGTGCTGGCTCTTCATTTTTGCAAAATGTTTTGCACCGAGCGAGTACAAACCGTTATTCCCATCCTTTTTTGAATCGCCATAATCCTCTCCATCGGTAAATAAAATATCTACACCGATCGGGGGCGGAGTGTTCTTGAACATTCTTGCAAGTTCAAGCAGAACGGCAACACCGCTTGCCCCATCATTCGCACCAAGGATCGGTATATTTCTGTTGGCAGGATTTGCATCTTCCTCTGCTCTTGGACGGGTATCCCAATGTGCAAGAAGAATAATTCGTTTCTTTAAGTCAGGATTGAACGATGCGAAGAGATTGGTGAGTTTCAATGTCTCATTATATCCCTGAATCGTAAAGGATTGCTGAGTCACGTTCCCGGAAAATTTGTTCAGCTCATCGGTAAGATATTGTAAACATTTTCTATGTCCCGTAGAATTTGGATTGCGAGGACCAAAGTCGGTTTGCGCAGTTAAGTAAGCAAACGCTTTCGTGCCGTCAAACGTTGGATACTGTTTTTTCATTGTCTGTTGCTGCTGTTGTGGCTCGGGCTGAGGATTGCGCTGATCGCACGAAAAGAAAAACAATCCGGAGATAAAAATGGAAAGGTAGAGTTTCATAGATAGAGTTATGTTTTTGCTTCACGTTTGATGGCAGGGTAAATCCGCAGAATTTCTCCGTACAGTTCTTCAAATGTTTCTTGGTACTTTTTCTTTGCTTTGCCCGTGGGGTCATCGACAGAAAGATCAGCAGGCAGAACAACCTGAGCGTATTCTTTCAGCATGAACACTTTCTTTTCGTATGCCGGGCTTGCATCAATGATTCTTTCCTTGTGGCTTTCCGCCAAACAAAGGATTAAATCCGCTTGATCCAATAAATCAGGTTCTACCTGGCGGGCAAGGTGATTTGATACATCAATGCCATATTTCTTGCACACTTCAATTGTTTCTGGGTCGGGTGATCCGCCGGAAATAGCCTCCGTTCCCGCAGATTCTATAGTGATTTTATTATGTAAGTTATCATCAGATACAAATTTCTTAAGTATTGCTTCGCACATTGCGCTGCGGGTGATATTTGCAGTACAAACAAAGAGTATGCGCATTATTATAAAAATCTCATTTGTTCTGAGGGGATGATTTCGTATCTTAACACAGCGAATATAAGAAATAATGTCTTAAATGCCCCTACGAAAAGCGGTTTACTGGAGTATATTCTGGGTAGTTTTATCTCTAGCATTCAACGTAGTTATTTACTACACTGAAGGTCAGCAAAAAGCCCTCGAATTTCTTACCGGATATGTCATTGAAAAGTCCCTTTCAGTGGACAACCTGTTTGTCTTCCTTATTGTGTTTACTATCTTCGGCGTTGAGCTCAGAGATCAAAGAAGAGTTCTGAATTACGGGATCATCGGTGTCATTATCCTGAGGGGGATACTTATAATTTTAGGCTCAGCACTTGTTCAAGAATTTCATTGGATTCTGTATATCTTTGGTGCAATGCTGATATATGCAGGGTATAGAGTTGTCTTCGGCGAAGATGCCAAGATTGAGCCTGAAAAAAACATTGCTGTCAAGATTTTCAGGAAGGTAATGCCCGTGGATAATAACTACCATGGGCATAATTTTTTTATAAAAAAAGAAAAGGTTCTGATTGCTACCCCCTTGTTCGTCTGCCTATTAGTGGTGGAAACGACAGACGTGGTATTTGCAATCGATTCTATCCCGGCTATTTTTGCAATAACAACCGATCCATTCATTGTATTAACCTCAAATTTGATGGCAGTTTTAGGACTAAGATCTCTTTATTTCGTGCTGGCTGAAATTCACGCCTCGTTCACTTTTGTAAAGTATGGGGTGGGAGTGGTATTGGCTTATGTTGGAGTAAAGATGCTTATTATGGATATTTTCAAGATAGATACGTTGGTTTCTCTTCTTATTATCATTTCAATACTTATGGCTTCTGTCCTCATGTCAATTGTTGAAAACAGACGTCACCCATCTAAGTAACTATTAGAAAAAAATAATTTGCCTCTCAAGGAATCTTTAGGTACTTTTTAGTTGCCAAAATAATTTATTCGTTATTTTGGCATTTGTTTTAACGGACACCTCTAAAAAGAAGAGGAATTTCCCAACAATTTGAGGGTGAAATGAGAAAGATTCTGTTCAATGCTTTCTGGTTTGTGCCTGTCTTGATATTTGGTTGTTTTGACGGCTCATTTACTGGAAGGGATGATAAGATCTTTATTCAGGAAGAAGTAAGGACGAAGTTAGACAATAAATCCCTTGCAATATTGAATAAATATGGAAAAACAATCCGCAAATACGCCAACAAATATGGTGTAGATTGGCGTCTGGTTGTCGCTGTCATGAAGGTGGAATCAAGGTTTGATCACACCGCAGAGAGTTGTAGGGGAGCTAAAGGATTCATGCAAATAATGCCTGCCACCAAGTCAGAATTGGCCGACAAAATGGGCTTAAATGACAATGTTTTAGATGATCCGCATGGTAATATTCGCGGTGGAATTTACTACTTGGCTCATTTATACAAACAATATGGGGATCAAGGATTGGACCAGGAAAACCAATTGAAGTTTACATTGGCTGCATATAACGCCGGTCCCGGACGTATTTCGGATGCTCAGAGGATGGCAAAATATGTAAATGACGATCCAAAGGAATGGAAGTCAGTAAAGAATTCCCTCTCCTTATTGTCAAAAAAATACTCTTCCTTACACAGGTTTGTGTGGGATGAAAAGAAGCCTACAAACGGTTATTTCCGAGGTTGGAAACAAACCTCAAATTATGTTGAATCTGTGCTAAATTATTACGGCGATTATAAAAAGGTCTTCAATAACGAAGCCTAAGAACACTTGGTGAATGACGCTTTTTATAGGGACGCACGTGCGTCCCTTTTTTATTTCGATCAAATATTTAGTGTGCAACTACTCACAGGTTTTTAACGTAGAAGACTCCTGTGTACATAAATCGGACAAATTACACTTATGAAAAATATCTATATAATTATCCTTGTA
>JBFMFY010000040.1:0-27992 GCA_040751955.1 Bacteroidota bacterium | reverse complement strand
ATTATACCCATTGCGAGCGAAGTCCGCCGACGGCGGACGAAGCGAGAAATCTAGTCGTTGAATTTGAAAAGAAAAAACGAGATTCCTCGTTGCACAGCAACTCGGAATGACATTGATTTGGGATTTTTTTGATGGCACACGATAATAAAAAAAGTCATCTTTAGAGATGACTTTTTTATCTGCGATAATCTGCGAGATGTGCGGGACAATCTACCCCGGATAATTCCCCGACACATATGCCGACAGTGCCTGAATCTCTTTGTCCTTTGATTCCAACAGCACCTTCACCACATCGCCGATCGAAATGATTCCTGTCAGTTGGTCTTCCCTGAAAATAGGGAGGTGCCGGATCTTCTTTTCCGTCATTGTGTTCATAATACTTTGGATGTCATCTTCTTCAAACCCTAAAATAATTTTATCTCTCGGGGTCATGATATCTTTTACGTTTGTCTTTTCGGGATCCTTTTTTTCATGGACGCATTTGTTGATCACATCCCGTTCGGACATCACGCCTGTGACCTCTCCGGAGGAATTCTGAACGATCAGGAAACCGATCTTTCGTGCTGCCAATTCGGAAACAGCCTGCTGCACCGTCGCATCCTCTTTGATATTCAACGTTCCGCCCCCTTTAATGGCAATGATATCTTTTGCTTTCATAGATATGCTCCTCGAGAGATTTGTGGGTGTTCAGCAGAAATGTAGAAAAGCATCTTGTTGAAGTCAAGATGCTGTTAGGGCTTTGGAGATCCGAAATAATATCCGGTGCATTTTCCGTTCATACATTTCACACTATCCGGAGGGGCTGGAACAGAGCAATCGGACAGTATTCCCCATCTTTTATTGTAGGATTCTTCAGATTTATTATACTCTGAAATCATGATGAATAATCGTGTTGTATCAACCGATGCCGGGAAAAGGAGATATTCCCACGGTCCGCCGCACGGCTTTGAACCGAATGCGATGAACCGGCAGTCCATAGAGCCGTGACATGAATCTGGTGTAATGAACTCGATGATTTTTTGTTTTCGGATACCCAGCAATTTTTTCTCTTCGGACTGAGTCTTGCCTGCTTGTGCCATGACGAAACACAGGGGGAGAAACAGTGTAAAAGCCAACCATGCAATGCTTGACACAGATTTATTTTGTCGGTTCATTGTCTTGATAAAATGTTTGGAGGTCGGCCAGTTCTTTCTTCAAACGGCTCAGCACGCCGAAGTACGAAGGATCATCGAGCACATTGTTCATTTCATGCGGATCGCGATGGAGATCGAATAATTCCCACTCATCATTGTCGTTATAGAAATGAATCAGTTTGTACCGCTCAGTCCTGATTCCATAGTGCCGCTTCACGTTGTGCCATCCGTGAGGGTACTCATAGTAATGATAGTACATTGAGGTGCGCCAATCCCATTCCTTTTCGGGTGAGAATAAACTCACGAAGGATTTTCCCTGAAGATGATCTGGAATTACAATGCCCGCTATCTCCAGCAATGTCGGCGCTACATCCAGATTCAGTATGATCTCGTTCTTTACACTCCCAGCGGGAAAGATCTTCGGATATCGGATGAGAAACGGGATGCCGATCGATTCTTCATACATGAAACGTTTGTCGTACCACCCATGTTCGCCAAGGAAGAATCCCTGGTCCGAAGTGTAGATGATGACGGTGTTGTCGAGGATCCCTTTCGCCTTCAGGTGATCGAGCAGTTCGCCGATGTTGTCGTCCACCGATGCGATGCAGCGCAAATAATCTTTAATGTAGCGCTGGTATTTCCATTCTTCCAGTTTTCGTCCCTGCGGTCTGTTCTTATAGAAAGCATCGGAGATCGGTTTGTAGTACGTTTCCCACGCCTCGCGCTGCTCGCGCGTCAAACGTTCCAGATCCTTCGCCCACGCGTCACGCGCCAGTTTCATAAATCGTTCACTGCCGCCCGTACCGGTTTCGGAATCTCCTTCCGCGATATACAATTTCAAATCATAGGTGAGGTACATGTTCCTCACCTCCATATCTTGTTCCTTTGCAGCGCGCGTTCGACCGACATACTCATCGAAGAAATTTTCCGGCATTGGCACATCGGCGGAATCGTACAGCGAAAAATGTTTCGAGTCGGGCATCCAGTTCCTGTGCGGCGCTTTTTGGTGCAGCAGCAGGCAGAACGGTTTTCCTTCCGCCTTATCGATAAATCCCATCGCCAGATCGTTGATCAATTCCGTCGTGTAGCCCATCATACGCACTGTGTCGCCGGTCGATAAAATAAATCGAGGATTGTAATATTCTCCCTGATCGACGAGTGCACTGAAGAAATCGAATCCCGTGGGAATAATGCCGAGATGCCATTTGCCGATCAGTGCAGTGTAATATCCTGCCTTTTGCAATTCTTTGGTGTACGTCCATTGCGCTCCGTCGAACTTGCTGCTGTGGTCTTTCATGCCGTTGAGGTGATTGTATTTTCCGGTAAGATGTACCGCCCGGCTAGGTCCGCAAATGGAATTTGTCACAAATGCATTTGTGAATGTTGCCCCTTCTTTGCCGATGCGGTCGATGTTCGGTGTGGAATTGAGTTTGCTGCCGTAGATGCTTACCGCATTCTTTGCATGATCATCCGTCATGATGACGATAATGTTCGGCTTATCTTGCGCATAAAGGGAGAGAGCGAAAAGGTAGAACAGTACATATCGGTTCACGGCGCACTCATATTTGTGGCTGATTGTTTTAATGTAGAAAGGGGGGAAGGGGAAGTCAAGATGAATGAAGGATAAACATCGTTACTTTGGAATATATATCTAAATATTCATTTCTCGCAGTCATTTCGAGCGAAGTGAGAAATCTGGTTACAGATTTAAAGGAATTTTTCAGATTCCTCGTCGCTACTCATGCCTTTGCCGAAACGAAGCATCGTCTTCGTGCAGGCAGGCTCCTCGGAATGCCGATGATATTGCATTTTTCAGATGTCTCTGTTACAATGATTCAGCCAGCTGATCCAATGCTCTTCCTGCGACACGATACATAGTCCAATCATCCAATGGTTTGGCGCCGAGATTCTTGTAAAAATTAATTGAAGGTTCGTTCCAATCCAATACGGACCATTCCAACCTACCGCAGTTTCGTTCCTTGGTGAGTTTTGCGAGATAAACGAGCAGTGCTTTGCCGAATCCTTTTCCGCGATATTCCGGTTTGACAAAAAGATCTTCGAGATAAATTCCTGGACGGCCGAGGAATGTGGAGAAATTGTGAAAGTAGAGTGCAAAACCGACCGGAGTTTGTTCGTAATAACCGATCACAACTTCAGCGACTTTTCGATCACCAAAGAGTGTTTGCTTCAGCAATTCTTCAGTTGCGACCACTTCATGCGGAAGGCGTTCATACTCAGCAAGCGCTTTGATGAATTCTAAGACCAACGGTACATCGTTGATTGTTGCAGGAAGAATATCCAGTTCGCCGATCCTCATACTGCTCACAATTTGAAGATGGAGAACAGTTTGTTCATTGTTCCTTTCTCTAATCGCGCAATCGATTCCATTTCACCGGCATCAAGCCAAATTCCTTCACAATGGAAGCATTTGTCGATCTTAATCCCTTTGTAATCGATCTCGCGCAGTTCCATACCGCACTTGGGACAATGCATGTAATGGAGTTCTTTCAATCTCCTTTTTTCTTCTTCAGCAACTTTCTTTTTGTTCTCTTCCTCCCGTTTTTTTCGCTGCTCCATTTCGAGACGGGCAAAATATTCTTCTTCTTTGTCGCTTGGTACTACCGGCATACTCTTCTCCCTTAAATTGGTGAATGATTGAATTTGGTATAGTAAACAAACAGGGAAGGATTTGTGCAACTGAACGGGATCTGCGTTCAACGTTTGATCACCGATTCGTACGTTGCGATCCATTGTTGCGGCGTTACTTTCGACACAAGGTCACCGATAAGTTTGTACGGTATGTGCTCCGGTTTCTTGAATCGAAGGCAACTTTTACCCATATCTAATTTTGTTTTGGACAATTTCGCATACTCTTTCTTAAACCAATCGAGAAATGTGGCATCGGCATAGAGCCCCATGTGATACAATGCGATGAAATTCTTTTGAGAAGCAATGTTCATGAACGGCAGCGGCTGTTTCGGGTCGCAATGGTATCCCGGAGGATACACAGTATGAGGAACGACATACCCGATCATTCCGTAACTCATCATTTCAGAAAAGCCGTTGGGCAGATTTTTCAGGATCACTTTTCGAAGTTCTTTCATTGCTTCCTTCCTTTCCACGGGAAGCGATTCAAGATACTCTTCTACCGTTGTTGATTTCGAATACATAGATTCTCCAATGTACAATTTACTGTTTCAGTACCAACGTAACGCCGTCGGCAATGGGAAGCATGCAGATCTCCACGCGGGTATCACTGATCAATTTGTCGTTCAACGAGCGTGTAGCAACCACACGCTGATCGGTGGAGGCGGCATTCAACACCTCGCCGTTTCGGAGCGTGTTGTCTATTGCAATCAATCCGCCGGGACGTATGAGCCGGAGCGAAAGTTCATAATAAATGTCGAGATTTTCTTTGTCGGCGTCTATAAACACGAAGTCGAAAAAGTTCTCTTTTCCTTCTTTGATTAATTGCCGCAAAGTATCTGCGGCGGGGGCAATACGCAGGTCAATTTTATGTTCCACGCCCGCTTCTTTCCAAAATCGGCGGGCGACGGATGTCCATTCGTCGCTCACATCGCACGCAACGATCTTTCCATGTGCCGGAAGCGCCTGTGCGACGCAAATGGAACTGTATCCGGTAAAGACGCCGATCTCAATTGTATTCACCGCACGGATAAGATGCATCAGCAGTGAAAAGAATTTTCCCTGGTCTGGCGAAATTTGCATCTGAGGTTCGGACGTTTTTTGAGTCTCTTCACGCAGACGCCGGAGGAGGTCACTTTCACGAACAGAATGATCGCGAACATAGGTATAGATATGTTCCGGCAGAAAAGTTTTTAAAGTCATACAGATGTACCTATCAGAGAGATATCGTTGTTTTCAAGAATATGTTTTGAATAGCCGTTCATCGTCACTTTGATCATCGCATGTCCGATCTCTTCCAACGTGCATCCGTGTGAAGGGAGGAGGAGTTTGAACGCCGGGTAAAGATATAAGAGCGGTTTTGCAAACGAGAGAGTATTTTTCATTCCTTTGATCGGCTTGATGAATCCGGGACGAAAATGATAGAGTGCTTTGAACGGCAGTTTCATCAGATCATTTTCGGTCTTTCCCTTTACGCGCGCCCACATGAGGCGTCCCTGCTCGCTGCTATCCGTCCCTTCGCCTGAAATGTAACAGAACGTCATCTCCGGATTTAACCGCGATAATGTTTTTGCTGCAGACATTGTCAGGTCGTATGTCGTCCGGGTGTACTCCTGCTCATTCTTTCCGACAGATGTGGTGCCGAGGCAAAAAAAGCATGCGTTGTAACCTTGTAATCGAGATTCTATTGATGAGAAATCGAACAGATCGTGGTGAACGATTTCATTCAATTTGGGATGCCGGACGTTGCACGACCTGCGTCCCACAACGAGAACCGACTCTACATTCGGATGATTGAGCGCTACGTGCAATACACCTTCACCGACCATGCCGGTGGCGCCGAAAACGATAGCCTTGGCTTTCATCGTGGCATCAGAGATAGTACATATACTGAAAAAATAAGATAAGCCAATGTAGAGAAGTGAATCTAAGAAATCAAGAAGTGGCGGGGAAACGTTAAACTTGTTTATGGATGACCGTAAATCTCCTTGGTATCTGTTTCCTCATTACACAGCATGTAGAATAATTACCTGAACCTGGTGAATGTATTTTTTATCCAAAAAAATGTTCCTCGTCACTTTCAATATTGTTTGAAAGTTTGTACCATATCAGTGAAGCACCGGGGGAAGTCATCAATTAGTCAGTGAAAGTGAGAATGGAGTGAGGGGATATGATGACAGAAACCGAACCTCAACGGGCGCCGCTGCACAATGTGAAGTCGCGTACGTCGCATCGCACGCTTATCAGTTCAACATTAGGACTTGAACCGTTTACCGGCGTGTGGAATGAACATACTGCCGCACACTTGCTTCGCCGGACTATGTTCGGACCCACCCGAAGCGAAATATTGTCGGCTGCCGCATCTTCTTTGGATGCAACACTGAATCAACTCCTTGCACCTCAACCCGTACCTGCTATTCCTTCTGATCCGAATGTTCCAGGGAGAGATTGGACGGTTGTTCCATTTTCGGAAATCTCTCAAGTCAACTATCAATACGATTCAGCGCTCAAACAATGGTGGATAGGTTTGATGGTGCGGCAGGGAATCTCCATCACTGAAAAGATGACGCTTTTCTGGCACAATCATCTTGCCTCACAAGCGGAAGTTGTTCGCGATGCCCGGTATCTGTATAAACAAAATGCATTGTACAGACAGTATGCACTTGGCAATATCAAAGAGTTGATAAAAGCGGTAACGCTCGATCCTGCCATGCTCGTCTATCTCAATGGAAACAAGAACAGAATTCCCACTCCCGATGAAAATTACGCGCGCGAATTGTTCGAATTGTTCACGATCGGCAAAGGTCCACAGGCAGGTGACGGTGATTATACGAATTACACCGAACAGGACGTGAAGGCGGCGGCGCGTGTATTGACGGGATGGACGACACGGCAGAATATTGTTCCTCCAACTGCTCACTTTGTGGAAAGAAATCATGACGGCGGTGTCAAAAAATTTTCGCCTGCATTTCAGCAGAAAGAAATTACTGTATCAAAGCATCCTGATGGAACTGTTGACGGTTACAAAGAGGTGAGCGACCTGATTGAAATGATCTTTGCGCAGCCAGAAACCGCAAAGGCATTCTGCAGAAAACTGTATCGCTGGTTTGTGTATTATGAGATTGACGCGAATACCGAGCAGAATATCATTGTTCCGCTTGCAGAAAAAATGATCCAAAATAATTTTGAAGTGAAACCCGTACTGGATCTACTGCTACGCAGCGCCCATTTTTTTGATCCAAACAATGTCGGCTGCATCATAAAGAATCCTGTTGATCTTGTTGCGGGAACTGTGAGGCAGCTTCCCTTTCCCCTTCCAGATACGTCCGATATCGAATTCACCAGGTTGATGGATTCATTGATCGATACAACATGGCGGCTGCAGATGGATATTCTCGATCCCCCTAATGTTGCCGGATGGCCCGCATACTATCAGATTCCCGATTTTCACGAAATATGGATTAACACCACTACGTTGCCGACGAGGGGGCGATTCACCGATACGATCGTGAACGGCATTCGTCCCCGCAATAGTACTGCTTCATACAAGATTGATCCCGTTGATTATGCTGCCACCAAAAGCGACCCGGGTGATCCATTTAAACTTGTTGATGAGATTGCAGTGGATCTTCTACCTCCTATCAAGAACGGTTTATCCATTACACCCGACCAGAAGGAATATCTGATGTACAGCGTCATGCATCTTGTAAAAAACGATGAATACGAATGGACAAATAATTGGATTGCAGCGCGCCAAAATCCTCCCGTACCGGCTTCGGTCACTCTTGTAACAAATACATTGAAATCGTTATTAAAGTTCATGATGCGCATGGCGGAATATCAATTGACCTAGTGCCATTCCCATAATTGATCTTAAAAATAAGATAGTCATGCTGAGCAAGATGTTGCCGTTGTAAAAAATCCTTCGACATATGCTGATAAAAAGCGTCACCATTGCTCAGGATGACTGTACGCGGCGACATCGCGTCGAAGTATGATTCAAAAACACGAAATGATTTTTTTAAAAAAGTAATTATATAGAGGAAAATGATGAAGCGAAGAGAATTCATTCAGCGAGCGGTTCCTGTTGCAATGCTTCCGTTCATGCTCAACGGATTTCCGTTGCGTGCCTACGGTCGTACACCTTTACTGGAAGCAATGACAAAATCTGCCGTTGCTACAGATCGCGTGCTTGTGTTGATCCAGCTCGGGGGCGGCAATGACGGCATCAACACCGTCATCGCCCGCGATCAGTATGATGCGTACATGAGTGCGCGCAGGAACATCGCGATTCCTGAATCAGCACTCCTACCTCTCACAGAAACAACAGGACTGCACCCAGTGATGGCCGGTATGTACTCACTGTACGATGAAGGACGTCTTGCCATTGTGCAGGGAGTAACGTACCCGAATCCGGATCTTTCTCATTTCAGAGCGACCGATATCTGGCTGACTGCCGCGAACTACAATGAAAATATTCCAAGCGGCTGGCTCGGAAGATATTTACAGCAAGAATTTCCCGGTTATCCCGAAGGATATCCGAACGAGGTAATGCCTGATCCTCTCGCAATACAGATCGGTGCCGATGTTTCGCTGTCGTTGAAGAGTGCATCGGGTCCCATGGCGATCTCGCTTCACGACCCGTATTCTTTCTATCAACTGATCGAGCGGGGAAACAAAGGAGGGGAGACCGAGCCGCCTCAAACACCCGCCGGGCGCGAACTTTCGTACATTCAAAGGATGTCGGCTCAATCGCAGGAATATGCCGAACAAGTGAAAGGGGCTGCGGATGCAACAAGCGGGTTGCAGCGGTCGCAAAAGTATCCCTCCGCCGGACAGAATTATCTTGCCGATCAATTGAAAATCGTTGCCACACTTATCGCCGGCGGATTGAAGACACGATTGTATGTCGTGAATCTGTACGGATTCGACACACATTCGTCGCAAGTTGACGGAAACGATACCATGACTGGCGATCATGCGGTCCTTCTCCAAAAACTTTCGACTGCGATCGCAGCATTTCAGGATGACTTGAAAATGTTGGGACTTGAGGATCGTGTGCTCGGACTGACATTTTCCGAATTCGGCAGGCGGGTCTATTCCAATTCAAGCCTCGGAACAGACCACGGAACTGCTGCGCCTATGTTTCTCTTCGGAAAAGCGGTCCGCCCGGGAATCATTGGAGAGAATCCTGACTTGACAGATTTGAATGACGGCAATTTGAAGATGCAATTCGATTTCCGTTCTGTGTACGCTTCAGTATTGCAGCAATGGTTCGGGGCAGGGAAGGCAGAACTGGATGCAGTTTTATTACGCTCATATCCTGAAATTCAAATCGTGCGAAAAGCGTACTACATTGATGAGCAAGGGAAGCGTATCTATCCATCTGACTGCCGACTCTACACCAATTATCCGAATCCATTCAATCCAACAACGAAAATTCCGTACGATCTTCCCGACGATGGACAGGTACTGATGCAGGTTTTCGATATGGCAGGGAGGAGAGTTGCTGTGCTTGTGAACGGGTATCAACCGGCGGGGCATTATGAAGTGACGTTCACTGCAACTTCACGACTTGCCAGCGGTGCCTACGTGTGCGAATTGAGGTGGGGGGACGCACTGGCGATCAGGAACAAGATGCTGCTCGTGCGGTGATGATTGCAAGTTTCATGTATTCAGTATGGTTAGTGAACTCAATACACAACCGCCGGAGCTTTATGCAGGTACGTATCATTGTTCAATTGCTTCAGCATAAAATCTGCCGTGTCGGCGCGGGAGATGGAAGGCGTTAAAAAATAATTTCCCAGTTCGGTGCCGTGCCGGTATGTTGCTCGTTTCTTTCCGTTCGTCAGTTGTCCGGGGCGGACGATGATCCAATCCAGCCCGCTCTCTTTAATGAGTTGCTCCTGTCTTTTTTTATCGCGGAAATAAAAGAAGGTAATGAAGGGGATAACAAAAAGGGTGTAATACAATCCGAGTTTGCCTCTGCTGTCGCCGACGCCGAGAGAGGTTTCGCAGATGAACCGATTCACTTTCTGTTTTTTCATCGCCGCGATGATGTTTCTTGTCCCTTCGGAAAGGATCGACGTCGGAATGAGCCACCGTTTATGCCCGAGAGCGGAAAGGACAGCGTCGGTTCCTTCCATAGCACGTTCAACGGAAGGATAATCCAAAACATTTCCCTGCACAATGGTGAGCCGTTCGTGCTTGAGTTTCACCGAGTCAGGATCTCGGACAAATGCCTTCACGGAATGCCCTTGTTCCAATGCCTGGTGAACAAGTTCTTTTCCTGTGCCGCCCGAAGCGCCGATGATGAGAAGGTTCACTTACTTCTTCGGCATCTGATTCAGCACCAGCCAGTAATAACCGATATGCCTGATCGCTTCGGCAAATTTCTCGAAGTCGTCCGGTTTTACGATGTATCCATTTAATCCAAGGCGCTGTCCCTCGATGACATCTTTTTCTTCGCGTGAAGTAGAGATCATTACGACCGGGATATACTTTGTCCGCTCGTCGGCGCGCAGCTCGCGTAATACATCCAAGCCGCTCTTTTTCGGTAATTTCAAATCGAGGAAAATTACTTTGGGAGTGTTGACAATGTTTCTGTCTTCGTACATGTTGCGGGCAAAGATAAAATCGAGCGCCTCTTCGCCTGTTTTTACCCAGACGAAATCTTCGGCAAGGTTGTGCATCTTCAACGCACGCGTCGTCAGTTCTGCGTGGTTGGGATTGTCTTCAACGAGGAGGATATTTACTTTTTGCGGTGACATGATTCATTCCTTTCTGTTATGATCTAAAACTTTGAACATGTTTCGACGCGTCCCGATACACAGCAATCGGGACTTGCTCAGCATGAGAAAATCCGTGCCAATATTTAAGTCTTTCGAACGTTCCAATATCATGTTTGCGTACCATGATTGATGTAATTAATTTTTCGGCAATGAAAAATAAAATGTCGCCCCTTCGCCGACTTTTCCTTCCGCCCATACCTCACCGTTGTGCCTGTGGATCACTCTGCGCACAATTGAAAGCCCGACGCCCGATCCTTCAAATTGTTCCTCAGTATGCAATCGCTGAAAGACGCCGAACAACCTGCCCGCCTCTTCCATATTGAATCCTGCGCCGGAATCTTTTACGTAATACACATTCCGGTTCTCCTCGGTCCGTCCGCCGATCTCGATTGTGCGGACATCGCGTTGCAATGTAAATTTAATCGCGTTGGAAATCAAATTGCTCCAGACCTGCCGCAGCAATGTCTTGTCTCCGTACGCATCGGGAAGGGGAGAAACGGTGAATCGTATCCGTTCCTGTGCTTCGGGTGATGCCACCTCCCGATATGTTGCAGTTACCAGCGCCGTCATATTAATACGGGCATATTGTAACTCTGTCTTTCCCGACTGCGCCAACATCAACATACCGGTGATGAGGTTCTGCATCATTTGAGTATTGGTTCTGATCACTTTCAGCAGCCGTGCTCCCTCGTCGTCCAGTTTATCGGCAAGATGCTGGACAAGGAATTGCGAAAAACTGTTGATGGTCAGGAGCGGCGCCTTCAGGTCATGCGACACCGAATAACTGAATGCCTCCAGTTCCTTGTTTGCATTCTCCAGCTGGATCGTCCGTTCTTTTACCCGACGTTCGAGTTCTGCGTTGAGGATTCTCACCTCTTCTTCCGCCATCCTTCGTTTGGTGATGTCGCGTGCTACCGCCTGAAAGCCGATGATTTGTCCTTCTTCAAACAACGGCTGTACGTTCTGTCCCATCCAGAATTCACGACCATCTTTGCTGATAGCGGGAAATTCGAGATATGAACTGTACTGTCCTGTAAAAAACTGTGTTGCATAATATTGCCGCGCTTTATTCCGGAAGGAGGGATGAAAAATTTCGAGGTAATGCTTTCCGAGAAATTCTTCTTCGGTGTATCCCAGAATACGCGTGCTGACAGGATTGACGTACACGAACTTTCCTTCGCCGTCGGTTCTGTAAATAATATCGGCGGCGTTTTCCACGAAGTGGCGGTACTTTTCTTCGCTTTCTTGCAACGCGCGGTACAATTTTTCAAGATCAGCGGTCTGTTTCGGTGAACGGGCTTTCGGAACCGGACGTTTTCGCTGAGTGGAGGAGTGAATGTTGGATTTTCGGGAAGAGCGTTTTTTCATTGTCCCGTTAAAGGTTCTCTTACTTGAATATGTTTCTCACACATTTCTCGCGTAAATGTAGAGAAGAGAGGGAAAGAAAGCAAGCAGGATATGAATTTGAGGTGGTTTCAAAAATACAAGTAAGCGTCATTCTGGTTTGTGTCTCGTCAGTTGCAATGTCTCTCGCGCCTCAAGCAGATTCTTCGTCCCGATTGAAATTCATCGGGACTCAGAATGACCATTGCTCCATTTTTGAGATGGGTTCTATTATTATCGCAGCGCATTCCGTACTGCTTGAAGCACTTCATTCAAATCGTACGGTTTCTGGATGAATTGCTTCACACCTTCATTCAGGATTTTTTCTTTTGTCCCCGGCTCTATATATCCGCTGGCAAAGATCAAACGAACATTTGCATCCATGGATTTGATTTTTTGAAAGAGTTCATACCCGCCGAACTTCGGCAGACCCATATCGGATATGATCAAGTCAATCTTCTGACGGTTTTCCTCGTAGATTGACAAGCCTTCCTCACCGTCTTTTGCGATGAGTACGGAGTATCCTTTCCCTTCAAGGATCTGTCTGACCAGATCGACCAGCAGATCTTCATCTTCAACGAGAAGGATTGTTTCTGTTCCTCCCTCAATCGTTTCCCGCGTCTCGTGGGTTTGAGGCACTTCATTTTCTATTTGTTTCCTTACGGGAAAATAGCAATGGAATACAGTTCCTTTGCCAAGTTCACTTTCCACCTCAACAAAACCGCTGTGCGTTTCCATAATACCGAAGACCAGCGATAAGCCGAGACCTGTCCCTTTGCCGAATTCTTTCGTGGTAAAGAACGGTTCGAAAATCCGTTGTTTTGTCTCTTCGCTCATACCTGTTCCCGTATCCCGCACGCTCAGTTCAATGTATTCATCTTCCAGCGCCTTCGGATACCGGGAGTGAAGGGAAGCGCCCGGTTGCACTTGGGTAGTTATCGTCAACGTACCTATATTGTGCATCGCGTCGCGTCCGTTCACGCAGAGGTTCAGCAGCACCTGATGTATCTGTGTCGCATCGGCGGAGATCGGAGGGAGTTTATTCTGAAGGTGAAGTTCTACAACGATTGTCTTCGGGAATGTTTCGTTCAGCAGTTTTGATATTTCGTTGACGACATCGTTCACCTGCACGATGGTGATGTTGACATCGGTTTTTCGGGCAAAGGTGAGCATTTGTTTTACCAGTGCTGCGCCTCTCATGCCCGCTTTGGTAATCGCTTCGCTGCTTTTTTGGATGACGTCGGGCTTTGCACTCATCTTTGAAAGCATGCTTGCATGTGCGATCATAATGCCGAGAATGTTGTTGAAATCGTGCGCAATGCCGCTGGCGAGCGTGCCGAGACTTTGCAGTTTCTGAGATTGCTGCAACCGGCTCTCGAGATTTTTGTTTGATTCTTCGGTGAGTTTCCTCTTTGTGACATCTGCGAAAACGCTGAGAAGGAGGGGTGATTGTCCTTTGATTTCGATAAATGAATTGTACACATCGAACCAGACTTTTTTCCCGTTCCACAGAGTAAGATATTTTTCAAGATGTTCAGGGACTTTTTTCCTCAAAAAATTTTCTCTGTGCTTTGTTACAATACGAGACCTGTCTGATTCGGCATAGACATCGGAGATAAGGAAACCTTCAATTTCATTCTTATTTTTCCCGACCATGCGGCAATATGCATCATTGACACTAACAACTGTTCCGTTTTTATCCGTGATCCTCATTCCGCTTGCTGAATGATCCCACACGGCGTGGAAAAACATTTCGGAACGGGCTAGAAATTCTTCCGCTTTTTTCCGCTGTTCCTCCTTTTGAATGAACTCGAGTGCAAACGAAATATCCGATGCAAGTTCATCCAGCAGTTTTACTTCCTCTGCATCAAAAAAATTGACCTCGTGTGAATAGAGCGAAAGTGCCCCAACTGTTTTTCCAGAGACCCTGAAAGGAAATGCTCCTGACGATTTACACCCGGACGCTAATATTGCTTCGCGCCACGGGCGCATCAAATCATCTCGTTCTATATCCATTGAAACTGCATGGAGTCCTGTTTTTATCGCTCGTCCTGTCGGACCTGCGCTTCGCGTTTTATCTGCAATGTTAATTTTCAGCGATTGTAAGAACTGATCGTCAGCACCGCGAGATGCAACAATTACAACATCCTGTGTTGCATCATCCAACATTCCAATCCATGCCATGGCGAATTTTCCGTCTTCAATTGCAATATCGCATATATCGCGAAACAATGTCTCACGGTCATGGATGCGGACGATTGCTTGGTTGATGTTACTTAGAACGGAATAGACGCGATTCAACCTGACGATCTGATGTTCGATTTTTTTCTGTTGTGTGATGTCGAGAAGTGTGCCGTGATACTTCATCGGTTTTCCTTCAGCATCTTTTTCGACATCTACGGTAACAGAAAGTATTCTGACCGGTCCGTATTTTGGATTTGTCCTGAATTCGTACGGGGGTATATCGAACCCTTGGTACATTCTGAGCATTGCGTTTCTGACAATCGCCTGATCATCTGGATGCACATGGCCAATAAATGTTTCAGGATCGGGGATACCACCGGACAAATCAACATACAATAAATGATACAACGATTTTGACCACCATCGTTTCTCTGTATGCGAATCGTACTCCCAACTTCCTAAACCGGCGTGCTCTTCTGCTCTCTCAAGGCGATCGGCGTATTGTATCAATAATTGTTCACTCCGTTTTCGCTCGTCAATGTCTCTTAAAAAATTAGTCGCCTTGACAAAATTTCCCAATTCATCATATTGAAAGTGCGAGTGCTGCTCTACCCAGAACTTCGTGCCATTCTTTGGCTGGACAAGGAATTCCAGTGTCATGTCGGTTCGATGTTCAGCCTTCCATTGTTTGTAGCTATTCTTTACAACCGTGCGATGCTCGGGCGCTACAAGGCGGAATGATGACATACACAACAATTCCTGCTCAGTATATCCTGCAAGAATAAGCAGTCCAGGATTACAGTATGTAAACATTCCTCTGCCATCGGCTTCATAATATGCCTGGTTAACATTTTCAACGATGGTACGGTACCGTCGTTCGTTTTCTAACAGTTGTTGCTCAATTTTTTTTGTTTCGGTAATATCCATCACCAGGGATCTGTACCACTCTTCGCTTTTGCATAATGCCAGTTCAGACCGTTTCTGCTCCGTCAGGTCACGGATGATCACTACTGTCAATTCATGACCGGATGAATCCTTAAATATATTCGATGTCACTTCGGCAGGGAAAATAGTCCCGTCATTGCGCACGAAGTTCAATTCGCCCCGGAATTTTCCGGTCCGTTGTCGCTCTTCAAGCGCAGGCGCCAATCGCTGGTCGGTAATATCAATAATGCCCGTTCTGCCTGTTCGGCATATTTCCTTTTCACTCTTTCCAAAAATTTTGCACGCGGCGGGGTTCGCAGCGATAATACTGCCGTCAGGGGTGTTAAGGAGAATTGCCTCTCCGCTATTGTCGAAAAGTAGTTTGAATAATTCTTGATCGGGAGTCGAAGTCGGCTTGACGGGAAATTGTTGGACTTGTGTTTTCATATATCCATGCATGTCTAAACAATGCACGTGCAAGAGCAATATGGCATTTTAGTGGATGAAGAACAAATGCAGTACATCGAAATGAGGTAAGATGATTCGGATGGTTCCGTCATCCCAAAGACCATGCCCGATTTCCAGAAAGTTCCTCATTAAACCGAAAAACGTATTTCGGGGCATAGCGTTACGGGAGGGAAGATGCTGTAATGTTATTGCAGACCGTTTGGTACGATTTCCAAATTCTGTGCTTCTTGTTTCTCTACCAACAAAAAAAACTCGCATCGAAGGCAATCATCAAATTTATCGAAAAATGTTCCCTGCACATCGCGGTTACAGAATGTTGCTTCCACGTACCAGCAGAACCGTCCGCTGTTGAATCCTCTGTTGATCAAGTTGTATTTCGTGTCGGTTGCGGCAGGGCATACTCCCAGTCCGTCAACATTGTTCCCCCCGGGCTGGCGTCCGCATTTCATATATTCCCAGCAGTTCAGAGTGTGATCAGACATTACAATCCTTGTTGAGGTGTGGAACAATTCAAGTTGTTATGCCTCAAAGTAAAAGTATTTGTCTCGTCCTGCAAGAAATGCGGTATTATAAATTTCTAACGAGGATTGTTTGCAGACTTTATGCAGCCTGATCGAGAGACTGCTGCAGATCTGAAAGGAATTTTCCTACGTGGTAGCCATCCATGAGTGCGTGGTTCACTTCAATGGAGATAGGCAGCAGCAGTTTTCCATTCTGTGAAAAATATTTTCCGAATGCAAATTTCGGAATGGATTCTCCGGTTTTGTGGTTTCGCGCGTGTGTAATGCTTGTGAATGAAGTCCATGGAATGGAGGAAGAGTAGATCAGATCCAGATCGTGTGAGCGGGGATGAAGTTCTTTCCGTTGCAAATGATCGTTGAGAATTTCCCTTCCTATATCATTAAACTCTTTAAGCGTTGCAGTAAATGGGAAATAGCAAAATGTAAATGTGTTATCCTCGTGCAGCACCGTCGATCCGCAATGGATCGTGTCGAACAGGACGACATTGCCATCAAGCAGTCTGAGCCGGAATTCGATCGACTCATTGACTGTCTTGAGAATATAGAAGAGAAGCGATAGGTGAAAAGAAAATCCGTTCTTTTTGCACATCGCGTGCAAGTTCGCGGCATCAACATGTGTGCAGATATTGAAGAACGGATCGTCGTACGTTTTAAAGAAACGGTACGTATGTTTTCTGTTCCACGTTTCTATGTCGAAGGGTGTGTGCATGACCGGGTATCGATATTGTCGAGTTCAATGTAAAGAAGGGGAGAGTGGAATGCAAGGAAGAGTCACCGGTTCTTGTTTCCGCTCAGCACTCTTGCAGGCAGCGTCACAATAGACCAGATTAATTTGAGAATACCATCAACTGCGATGCCGATGAGTCGAAACGGCAGGAGAAAAAGCCACACGATCGGATACAGAACGAGAGCAAACAATGCGAGTGGCCAGCAAAGGACGAGAAGGATGAGCCAGAGCAGGAATTGGAGCATAATTTTTTCCCTTTGCGTTTACAGTAAATCGGAAATCAAAGGTTTGAGAACAGAGATCAGTAATCTATCTCAAAAACTAATTTGTATCATACAAAACGTCGTTCACGCATGTTGTTGGAGGGAATTCAGCTCGCTGTTCCCCACCGACAGAAGCATTCGAGGATGAAAGTTTCTCTTTGAGATGGGTTATAGTTAGTTTACCCTGTTAACCGAAGAACTGTACTTTCTTTTTAGCTTCCTCACTCATCATGGAAGGATTCCACTGCGGCTGCCACACAAGCCGTACATCGGCATCGCTGACACCGGGGAGAGCGGCGACCCGCTCACGCACAGTATTTGCTATTTGATTTGCCAAACCGCAGCCGGGTGATGTCAATGTCATTTTCACACCGACCCAATCGTCAATGATCTTCACATCGTACACCAGTCCGAGATCAACAATGCTGACGGGAATTTCGGGGTCGTACACATCTTTCAGTGCAGCGTAGATCAGTTCTTTTGAAATTTCTTTCGGTTGTGCTGTTTGAGGTTCCATGTTTTCCATTTATTCCATTTGCTCTATTTATTGAGTTCAATATACACAATCTAACAGAAAGATGGCATTAAGAGTTCAGCGCAAGATAGGAAATAATAAATGGTGCGGCGAGCCAGAGTATCCCTTTGATCAGGAAGAACCAAAAACCGAGTTTTGCTAATCTCTTGCCAAATCTTTTGTAACCTACACTATTCGTGTTAGTTGATCTATCGAGTATTTTCATCTGATTCCCAAAGATTTATTAAGTTCTTGCCGGTTCGGCTTGCAGCGAATGGATGGACAGTGTCGGATCTTTTTTGATGACCTTATAACCACTATAGATGCTGACGAGTCCGAGCAATTCAGTTACGTACAATACTTCTACATGTCCGAATCGTGTAAATGTGCCACCAATCCCCGGAAGAAGTGCGCCAATAGCAATGAAGATATTCCCGAGGAATCGTTTATCCGACACCGTCAATTTTCTGTATTGCATCGCAGAATAAATTGCACCACCGAACAGATAGATGAATGAAAACGTATTGATGAACGGAGAGAATAATCGCACCCACTGCCATTGCAACGCTTTGCCGCTCAATCGTTCGTCAGCAATTGCCGAATACTCAATGGGGGAAAGGATAACGAATACAGAAGCAACTACAACGGTTGTAACGACAAGAGTCATAAGGATATGAGCAGTTTTCTTCTTCAGCAAAAGATAAATCGTACCCTGTGCCAGCGGATATCCACCAAGCAATGCCCCGACAATGTACCAGTATCGGAAATTTGTTTCGTTCCAACCATACAATGTGTTGATGCTTTCGGCAAGTGTTCCTAACCCGAATGTCAAAACGCCAACAGACCACCACAACAAGTAAAGCGCTTTTGGTTTCTGGATGTAATGCGAGCCAATTTCACGAAGAAAAAAGATAGAAAAGAGTGTGGTGATGATAGGGATGTAGTGGATGAAGGACATATTTTTTTTTGTCGGGATGTAAAATGAAAGGGAACGAATCACTCGTTCCCTTAAACTAAACCTTATTGAAGTTTTTTCGATCCGTCTGCTTGATAGAAATATTTGAACTTGTAATGACGCGGAATTGAAGTAGTATCGGGAGTTGTCGGAGCATTCTTATAATAATTCAGGATTTCGACCTTAGCATATTTGCCGTCGGCGGTACGAATGACAAGTATCTTTCCTGGAATAGGGGTAACTATCATAGTTGAAAAGTTGTAGTTGTACCATCCGTTGCCTGAACCTGTACGGATCGCAGGTTTTGTTGTCGTTGTATCGATAGAATATCCGCTTTCCGGGGCTGTTATTACTTCTTCAAATGTACCTGTTAGGACAATTGCTCCGCCTTGTCCGGGTCCGCTACCACCGCTGTTAGTGCGGATTGTAGTAGAGCTGAACGCCAAATCCCATTTTGTAGTACCCGAGTCACTGAATGGTACGATTGCACTGTCGCTTAAACGAAAATACTGAAAGCGACCTGAATTGAGTGCCGGTTCTGCGACCAGGTTTGAATACACGATCAGTTTGCCTCCGTTAGCAGGCGGTGTCACCGGGTCTGCTTCATCTTTGTCGCACGACATCAACGCGACAGCAAGTGAAAGTGAAATAAGAAAAAAATGCCTCTTCATAACATTACTCCTTTAATATTGTTGTTATTTGAATTGATATGATAATCCGCAGTAAATTATTCTCCCCGAGATTGAAGGTATTAATTCGGGGTTGGTTCTGTCAAAGAGATTGTCGATACTACCGTGAATTGCTAGTGTATTCCACACTATTTGCATGACACTGATGTTGATCAGCGCGTATCCTTTCACATATTCCGTTTTGTCGTCAAGAATAAGGTTTCCATTTAGATCGGCATAGCCATACCTATCCCGGAAAATAAATGAGAGATTGAATAACGTTCCCGTCGCTTCATAATCGTACAGTATTTTGAGATTCCCGGAATGTTTGGATCGATTCAGCAAACCGCCGTACTCACTTTCCTTTACTTTCCGCGATCCATTCGGTGTCGGCTTGTATATTTTTCCCGCTTTAACATCCTCAACAACTTGCTTGTCTTTCGCTTCGAGGTATTGATATCCTGCCGACAATGTAATGCCTTCAATAGGCGAATATTTTACCTCCGATTCGAATCCCCGCGTAAAGACTTTATTCAGGTTCATATAACTGAAGACCGAAGAGCCATTGCTGGTTGTCGCAACGGCTACCGCATCAATAAGGTCTTCAATATCATTATAGAATGCGTTCATCTTAATGAGCAGTTCTGGGATCGGTTCAATGTCAATCCCGACGTTATATGCCGTGGAATACTCCGGGCGTATTGTCTGGATTGATTTTGGATCGCGAAGTATCGCGACAACATTTCCTCTATTAACTTCGCGGTTCAACCGATCTACAAAACCAACCACACCAAAGACCATGTATCCTCCGGCTGCCGGATTTGTAAAGTCCAGATACAATTGCTGAAACGTGGGAGCCTTGAATCCGGAACCGTACGATGACCGGATTGTGATTTGATCAATGGGGCGAAGCATCATCGAGACTTTGGGACTAAAACGGACCGCATAATCGCTGTGAGAATCGAATCTATAACTTGCTACGAAATCGAACCACGGGCAGGGAATCCATTCATTCTGTGCGTACGCAAAAACACTTGTTGCATCTTGTTTGCCGTTTGCGATTCTGTCAGCCTCGACCGTTTCATACATATACCCTGCGCCAGCGGTAACGATAAACGATGTTTTAATTGCCGATGTAAATTCGGTCTCAGCTTTTGATATAGTTTGATCGAACAGTTCACGATCGGCAAATGACTTGATCGAGTCAACATAGAAATCTTCCGCCTTTTTGTAGCGTGCCGAATAACCTTTGAGCATGAGTTTTGTCTCAGGGGCAAATCTGTAGGTAAGTTTTGGTGACAAACTCCAATCGGTGAGTGAAGCCAACTCCACCGTCGGATCTTCCTGTTCTTCAAAATATATCCTTCCGCTCAGTTGCAAATCAATATTGGAATCCATCGAGTAGGTAAGATTGGGGGCAACGGTATAACTGGTATACGACGGCGCAGTTGTCGAAGGTGTGGTCGGTTCAAAATCATATCCATCGGAACTGCTGCGCTGCAGCAAAACTGTCGCTCCGAGATTCTCAAGTTTGCTTTCAAACGTTGCGGATAAATCCGCAGTGTTATGTGTCCCGTACCGGAGAGATAATTTTCCGCTTAACGGTTCTTGAGGGCGTTCCGTGATAATGTTGACGACACCGGCAAGGGCGTCACTTCCATAGAGAGCTGAGGTGGGACCTTTTACAATCTCTATCTGTTTGACATTTCCGACATTTATTCTTTTTAAATCGAGCGTGCCTCCGCGACGACCAATGATCGGCTCACCGTCGAGCAGGATCAGCGTGTAGTCCGGATCCAATCCTTGAAGCTGAATGCCGGTCCCAAGGAATGCTACAGTAGAAAGTCCTGTCTGTTCTGAAAGTATATCATCCAATCTTACTGCATTTCGTGCGCTGATTTCTTTTTGTGAAACAACCGATGTCGGTATCGGCACATCTGCGAGTTGTTTCGCCGTACGTGTTCCCGTGACAACGATCTCACCAAGAAGGAAGGGGGTTTCATGCAGGTTAACAGTCAACTCCTTTGTGCTGTAATCATCGGTGATTTCTATCTCTTGGATGATTTCTTTTTTAAATCCCGCATAAGAAATCTCTAAAGTATGTATCCCTTTCGTAAGGTTAGGAATTATGAACATTCCATTTTCATCCGTACTAAAACGGAGTTTTTTGTCCAATAAATGTATTGATACACCTGAAAGTGTTGTGCTATCATTCCCAAGTGTGACTTTCCCTTTTATCGCTCCTGCGTTTACGATTGCACAGAGAAAAGTTAATAGCAAGGTAAGTTGTCCGATTTTCATTGTTTTTCTGTCTGTAGTAAAATCTATAAAAGGTGCTAGTGAAGAATTGCATATAAACTTCTCCAATTTTATGGCAATGTTTTTCACCAGTCTATCTGGAGATCACCTCATAGACTCTGAAATCCGACTTCATTGGTGGTTCTTCACCGCGCTGTTTTGCCGCGGTAATGTCTGCAAATCCTCTTTTGTGTCCTTCAATAAATTCCGGCGACTTTGTCCATGTCTTGAACGCTTCTTCATTCTCCCAAAAACTTACAATGAGGTAGTCTCCATTGCTTTCCTTTGGTCTCAACACTTGCATGTCGATAAATCCCGGTATTCTGTCTATTGCATGTGCTCTGGATGCAAACAGTTCTTCGAATCGCTGGCGATAGTTTTCATGACATGTGATGTAGTTGATTGCGACAAAATTCTTGTTCATTTCCACAGGTATTGCTCCTTTAATTATTATTGGAATACACAGTGAGGTACGTTCTAATTCGCACTGCTTCGTCATTCGTAATCTTTGCCTTCGGGCTCATCGCAGTCAGTATTGTGTCCCATCCGGAGGAAGAATATTGCGCCGGCATATAGAGGCTATGACATCCCGAACATTTTGCAACGTACAATGCTCTTCCGTCACGCAGTTCATCCAATGCCAATGTATTATAGCGATCCTGCTTCAAATCTTCCTGCCGGGGAATTGGAAGTGAAGAAGCGCAGCTCGTAACGATCTGCGCCATGATGACCATAATGGTTGTAAGAAGTACGGCATGATAAATTATGTTGTTTGTGTTCTGCATTCTTTTTCGCCATTAAATATGAAATGAAAAGAGAAGACGTGTTTGAACTTTTTCGTATTCTCCCAGGTCGAGCAGCCGATTTTGAGTCGTTGCACCTTTGAAGCTTTTTATCTGCGGCTGTACTGTGAGCACCGCCCAAAAATATTCTGTTGAAACGGCAACAGTGGGACCGGCGAAGAGAGAAGAATGCTTTAGTTCACCCCCCATGTAAACGGAATGCTGCCGTGCCTCGACACCGGCGGAGAAATGTGTTGAAATATCGTAGGATATTCCGAGGTCGAATTCTGTAATGAATTCTTTTTCGATCTCCGTATCGCCGTTAACAACGCCGTACGACCACTCCTGTTCTGCAACTGCATTGAAGGCGACAAGAATGTTATTCATCTGTTTGTCAAACAGCAGTTTTGCTTCAACTTCGTTTTTATCGGGACCAGATGTCCACTCTCCGTACAACGCAAATCCGAACGGGTCTGCAACGCGGTCCATTAATTTATATTTCCACTCGTTGGAAATGCTGATGGAGTAGGAAGTGGATTTTGCTCCGCCGGCACCGTCATCGTTCGAGTCTTTCGCCCGCCATGAATAGTTCAAATAGAGTGCCGACATTAGACGATTGGTGACTCCGAATTCGTATTCAATCCGCTGGTCAAGTCTTCGGTAGAAATAGGAACGCCCTCTGCGGTCGGTATTCCACAATTCAATTTCCCGCGCTCCCGGAGGCAGCACGGAAGTTTCATACGTGTATGAAAACTTCCGTTCGTTTGATTGGGCAGTGTCGGGGAAGAAAGCAACAAAGAGTGTCAGCAGTGCAATAAAGGAGTTTTTCATATGGTATTCCTGATGATGTTTTTGAATATCAGGGCACCACAATGCGGTAAAATTTCCATTGCTTCACGAAATACTCTTCAGTATCTTGCAAGCACGAAAGAGCCGCATTGTGCGCTCTGTCTGGTTTGAAAGCGCATCGCCACACCTTTAGCGAGGAAATTTGGTGATGCGCTTTTTATTTTTGTAATAAATTGAAAAGAACAATAGCAAGCACAGGCGGGACCATGCCTGCGGCGATGAACCATTTCCCGCGTCCAATGATTCCGTTCTTTCCTTTCAACATGAACCATCCGGAGATGCTGATAAAAATCAACATCACTGCAAACAGATCGGATGCCCACTTCCATCCTTTTATACTGTTTCTATGAAGCACGTTTGATTCATACACCAGAGGTCGTCGTTCGACTTTTTCGTACATTCCCGTCTTGCTCGCAAGATCAATAAGCAGTGTAGCGTTGTCGTAATAGATTTTCACATGAGTGCTGGTGGGGAAATCGAGCACTTTGTAATCGGCTTCACCAACAATAGCGTTAAACTCTGCAATCCGTTCTTCAGTAATTTCTTCTTTTGGATACGATTTTGGAATTTCGACAGCGCTTTTGTGAATGACAAAATCCGGATTCCAATCGTCGATATGATTCAGCGCCAAACCGGAAATACAATAGATGATGATCAAACCGGAAAAGAAATATCCGATATCTCTGTGAAGTACAATATTCAAACGTCTCAAATTCATGAACAAATTCTTTTAGTCACCGAACTGTTCGTCCCAAGCGAACAGTTCGATGGTCATTCAAATTGATTTTAATAAGAACTACTTAGTAGATACGATTTCTTCTTCGTTCTGGATTTTTTGAACATACTCGTTGCTGATGTTGATGACCCATTGTTCAACATTCGCATCCGGCAGAATTGAATCCGGTCGATACACAACACGGCTCTTGTTGTTTTCTACATTTGCAATTCCATCGCCGATAATTTTTACTTGGAACATTTCATCGTGCGCAACCAGCAGAGGAATAACAATTGCTTTCTTGCTACTCGCTAAAACTTTTACAATTGCATCGGTAGTTTTCTGCGGATCGTAGTGCACCAAATGTCCGCACCAGCCGTACGAGTGAGATGCAATGCCCGTTTGCTGTCGAACATAATTTCCAACATTATCCAGTAAGGAAGCCCATTCCTTTTCGTATGTCTCATCGCCGTACGCGATCATCACAAGGGCTTCTTCTTTTGAATTCTTTGTTAGAGATTTAACACGGCGAAGAACATTCTTTCGCAGTAAATCGGTGAAATCCAAATTAGGAGTAATAACAGTGTTTGTCTTCGGAGTGTAGCGTTCTATCTTTTCTATTTTCAACATCTCCATCGATTCGGGGTTGATCTTCTTTCCGATGATAGTCGGAATATCGTCAAATGTGTGCGGGCTGACTGTGAGAAAAATCGGGACGATCACCACATCTGTAAATCCTTCGGCATCAAATTCCTTCATGCGCGTTGCAATAGATGGCTCCGTGTATTCCATGAACGCTGTTTTAATTCCCTGTATTGCAGTGTTCTTTGATAGCACAGGACGAACACTTTCTTCAAGTGCAAGAAGAGATTTTCGCCATGTTGCGGAACGTGAACCGTGATTGACAAGTAGAACGCCGATCTTTTTTTCGAAAGATGTTTTTGAATTCTTTTCTGCCGCCCTGGCAAAGAGAAAGAAAGTAGAAAGTAACCCCAAGAAAAGAATTCCGATCGAGAATTTCCGTTGCATGAATGTGTACCTTTGTGTTCTTATGTTTTGTCTTAAATGATATGCGTTCAAGTTGGTCCTATTTGAACGCAAAAAAATTTTATTTTTGTCGATGCGCTTGCAATTTTGCAAGCGTACAATCGCCGTCATGATCGCACGCGCTAGTCTTTCTGCGTTTGTGCCGTTGAATTTCAAATCGTGAAAGTAACAACGCGGTAACAATTACAATTGTAAGCGAAACAATCTCCTGCCAGTGTGTAATCAGAGAATCCATAATCCTATTCTATATGTGATGAACGTTCCGACGTACGCGAGGAGCGTCATATATGAAAATTGAAACACGGGCCACTTCCAACCGTTCGTTTCGCGCTTCACAACGGCGATAGTGGACATACATTGCATAGCAAGAACATAGTACACCATAATGCAAATAGCGGTGAGGGTGGTGAACAACGGCAGCCCCGATACCGGATCGATATCCTTCTGTAATTGTTCGCGCAACGAAACTGTTGAATCGTCGGTGTTCTCGATATTATAAATTGTTCCTAATGTGCTGACGAATACTTCGCGCTGCAGTAATGATGAAATAATTCCGATTCCAATCTTCCAATCAAATCCCAGCGGGTGTATAGCCGGTTCAATGAAATGTCCGGCACGCCCGACAAAACTGTGTGCTAATTTTTCAGAAGGAGTCCCTCCGTCGAGTTTCGGATACGTTGCAAGGAACCACAGGATGATCGAAACGCCGAGAATGATTGTGCCGGCTCTTTTGAGAAACAACACAGAACGCTCCCACATGTGAAGCAAAGTATTTTTTAGTGACGGCATTCTGTAAGGCGGTAACTCGAGAATAAACGGCGGCTTTGAACCTTTCAGCAATGTCTTCTTGAAGATAAGCGCCATCAGCAATGCAGCAGACAATCCGAGCAGATACAGTGAAATCAGCACCAACGCAGGCAAACTGATAAATCCGAGGATTAATGTGTTGGGTATGAACGATGCAATCAATAACGTGTACACAGGTAACCGCGCGCTGCAGCTCATTAACGGAGCAACGAGTATTGTAATGAGTCTGTCCCGTTGATTTTCAATAGTGCGCGTTGCCATAATGCCGGGAATTGCGCATGCGAAAGAAGAGAGAAGAGGAATGAAAGATTTTCCGTGTAAGCCAACCTTCCCCATTACTCTATCCATGATGAACGCTGCACGTGCCATGTAACCGGTATCTTCAAGAAAACCGAGAAACAAAAAAAGAAAAAGAATCTGCGGCAGAAATGTAATTACGGCGCCGACTCCGCTGATTGCTCCATTCACGATGAGATCATGAAGATCGCCGGGCGGTATCAATGCGCCGACTTCATTCCCCAGCAGGTCAAATCCGTCTGCTATCAATTCCATAGGATAACTTGCCCACGCAAAGATGGTTTGGAACATGATTCCCATTAAACCGAAGAAAATGACGAATCCCCAGACCCGGTGTGTGACGATGCCGTCAATTGTATCATGGATGGTTCTCTGCCCGTTTAATTTTTGTTTGACCGAGGATTTGTAAATCTTGTGAATCCATTTATAACGAGATTCTACGAAGATGGAATGGCGGTCAAAACCCAACTCTGCAAATCGTTCGTAATCTTTTCGTACGTGCGAAAGCGTTTCGTCTGAGATTGTGTTCTTGAATGAATGCAGATCCTTTGGTGTGGAGAGCAACGTTTGTGCTTCATGCCGTGCGACGAAAGGCTGCATCTTGTCGTTAGATTGAAGGAGACCGACTAGTTCGTTGAATTCTTCTTCAGCAGGTTGAGGAAGAAGCGTATGATGCATTTCGGTGGTACTTTTACGGACAGTGGGAATTGTCTTTATTATTTCCTTAACGCCTATCCCTTTGCTTGCTACGGTGGGAATACAGGGAACCCCCAAAGTCGTTTCAAGTTTTTTTATGTCGATATGAATTTCATTCCGTTGTGCAACATCGTACATGTTCAATGCCACGATCACAGGAAAGCCGAGATCCAAAATTTGACTGAGGAGATAAAAATTCCGTTCAATATTGGTTGCATCGACAACGCAGATGATTACATCGGGGATTGGTGTTTCTGTTATCCTTCCGAAGAGCACGTCGCAAACAATCTTTTCGTCCGGCGAATTTGCAGAAAGGGAGTAGGTACCGGGCAAATCAAGTAACGAAACCTCAGCGCCATTGCCGAGAGTTATTCGTCCCTCTTTTTTTTCCACGGTTACACCGGGATAATTGCCGACCTTCTGCCGGAGTCCGGTAAGCGCATTGAAGAGGGTTGTTTTGCCGCAGTTCGGATTACCAACAATTGCGATGTTTTGTATAGATATGTCCCGCTCAGAATTAATCATACAAGATTATTGCAGCGGTGAAACAATGATGGAGTTGGCTGTCGTATAATTCAATCCGATTCTCGTATTGCACACTTCACAAATCAATTGAGATGATCCGTTTGTCACACACCGGATTGTTGCATTTTCGCAAAACCCGAGTTCACGAAGCCGCTGGCATGTTTCAGGGTGCGATTCAAGGCGAGAGACAGTGACTGATGTTCCGGCTGGTATTTCTGCTAATGTAAACATAATTATTTTTGGCATTTAGAACAGATACCGAAGATCTGTAATGTTGTAGTTTGTGCTTTGAAGTTGTTTTCGGCGCACACTTCTTTTTGAATCTTTTCTATTCTTTCATTTACAAATTCAATAATGTCACCGCATTCGAGACAAATCATGTGGTGATGATGGGGACGTCCGAATGCTTTTTCATATCGCGAGTGATTCTCTCCGAATCGGTATTTCGAAATCAATCCGCAGTCTTGAAGAAGATCAAGCGTGTTATAGACTGTCGCGCGTGAAACTTTTTGTCCCCCCGATTTCATTTGAAAGAAAAGTTCATCAGCATCAAAATGTCCATCGTAATTCATTACAGCTTCCAGAATTACAAATCGTTCAGGCGTTATTCTGTAATTTCCCGATTTTAGATACTGTGTAAAATTTTCTTTCGCTAACTCAATATCCATTAAATATTAATTTAGACTTAATCCAAATAAAATATACGACAAGTTGAGTCGTATATCAAGAAATATTTTGAAATTAGTTGAATTTCGCAAATTGGACTATTGAAGTCCTGTTTTGTCTAAACAATTTTATT
>JBFMFY010000004.1:0-112466 GCA_040751955.1 Bacteroidota bacterium | reverse complement strand
TTCATTCGCAAAGTCTATCAAGATGAACAATCAAAACGACCCTACATTGAAATTCTGAAAGAGAAGATCACTCTGCCTAAATCATACATCGGTATGTTTGTCTTGGCTCAGTGGAATCTTAAGCGTCTACGTTTACGAATCTGTTATGAAAACAATCAGAAATCTATAGTTGTCAAAGAACTAACCTTCAAAATGAATGCTATTACGCTGAAAAAGGTACTCTGATTTTATTTGTCATGTAACCATTAATAAGTTCGTTGGCAGATACACCGTACAGTGTTGATCTGGTTGTATGGCGTGAAGGGACCTCAACGTTGAAAGGAGCGATACGGCAGTATAACCAATACACTTTTGGTACAGTCCGCACCATGCGTACTACTGCAGGAACAATCGGTGCGCTTTCGCTCAGTGCATTCGGCAGAAGCAACCGCTGGGATATGGTGTGGGTGGAAAGCGGTGCGTTGTACTATAGTTCTATATATGATTATTCAGAAGAGCCATGGTTAGATTTGAATAATCCGCCGGCAACTGTTGCAACGTACGGTGATTTGGAGCAGTTCAATCCGTCGCTTGTAAAAACAGGTTCTAATCTTACCGTTGCGTGGGAGACGTACTACGGTGAAATCAATAAAAGAAATGTTAAAATTGTGCAGATAACGCCGTCGCCGACATACGGATACCCCACAATTGGTACAGCGACGACATTTACCAACAGCGGTTCTTCGTCGCATTACTATACACCGAGCATTTCATCGCACTCGAATAACAACCTGTCGCTTTCGTGGAGAAACGGCACAAGTACAATTTTTTCCGCAACGCGTGTCGGCGGCTCATGGCAGGCGGTCACAACGCTCGGCATCGGCGTCGATCCGGGCGCGAGTGAAAGAATTTCCAACACACAAAATTCCTCTCTGCACTTTCGCCGGGGCACATCACTGCCGTACGAGCTGTCCGCGGCAACAATCACAACCGGCGGCATGCAAAAATCGGGCGGAATTGAGACAGTATTTGCAGGGGAAGGGAGAGAGATTCTGTTCAGTTCAGATAGAGGAACAAGTTCATTTTTGATGTTGAATGCAACAACAGGCACATCGGCCATTCCATTTACAGAAAGTGATGATTCAAAATCCTTGGTAACGGAAAGCGAACTTCGAAATGGATTAAAGACGGAACCATTCATTTCAAGCGGTGATGTAACAATGGAATTGTACTATAAAAATTCCGGCGAAACTCCGCCGTTACGTAAGGTGCGCGTATTGTTGGAAGAGGTAAACGCAAACGGCTCATCACTACACACGCTTGGGATTGCAAAAGAATACGAGGGAATCAAAACATCACGAGAGACTGTAGCATTCACAGTGCCAAAAACGGAAAACCCGATTCGTATTATCATTGATCCCGTCCTGCGCAACGACAGTATGCGCGTTGAGGTGAGCAAGTGGTATGTCATTGATACGTCGGAAGAATCGCTTGAAAAATCAGGTGAAGAAAAACAGCAGGCAAAAATTCCTGCACCTGCGGTTCTCGATTTGCTGCAAAACTATCCAAACCCATTTAATCCTGTAACGACATTTGAATTTACCGTTCCTAAAGATGGTAATGCAACGCTCGTCGTCTTCAACTCACTTGGTCAAAATGTTGCAACGTTGTTTGATGGATTTGCACAGTCCGGCTATGTGCAGAAAGCGGTGTTTAACGGAACACGGCTTTCTTCCGGTGTGTATTTTTCACGGTTGGTCTTTGAGGGAAAGACAGTGATGAAAAAACTTCTGCTCATGAAGTAATGTTTCCACAGGCTTGTTCAGATGGTTTATAAAACCTATCCTGATCTGGATAGGTTTTTTATTATACTTCTTGTAAATAGGTTATTCTGGATGTAATTTTCACGTATCATGAACATCCTTGTCACCGGCGGCAGCGGCACTGTCGGCAAATATATTGTTGATGAATTGATATGGCACAACCACGCAGTCGGCGTGCTGGATATTGTTCCGCCGAAAAGGAACGATGTCCGCTTCCATAGCACCGACGTGCTGAATCTTTCCGATGTGTGCAATGTCGTACAAGGGTACGACGCGGTCGTGCATACCGCCGGAATTCCGCATCCGCTGAACGACCCTCCGGAAAAAATTTTCGAGGCGAATGTGAACGGCACATTCAACGTGCTTGAAGCATCTGCACGGAGTGGGATAAAAAAAGTTGTCTTCACATCGAGCGAGTCAACACTCGGTTTTGCGTTCATGACCAACAGGACGGTTCCCGAATATATTCCCATCGACGAACATCATCCGCTCCGCCCGCAGGATCCGTACGGGCTGAGTAAAGTGATTGCAGAACAGATATGCAAAACATACAGTGCGCGGTACGGAATTCGGACGATCTGTTTGCGCGAGCCGTGGATATGGGTTCCGGAAGATGGGATGGTCTCGTTCTATAAGCAATTGGTGGAGCAATATACCAACTGGCACAAGAATCTCTGGACGTACGTGCACGTGTACGATGTTGCACAAGCGCACAGGCTGGCAATTGAAACCGACCTTGAGAATGTTCACGAGATCTTTTTTATCACGGCGAAAGAAAACTGGACGGGGCTGGATTCAAAAGAACTTCTTGCCAGGCATTATCCTGAAGTGCAGCAGTTTGCGGCGGACTTTACCGATGCAAAAACAATCATCTCTTATGAGAAAGCAAAGCGGCTGCTCGGGTATGAACCGAAATACTCAAGGAAAGATCTTTGGTGAATGAGAAGCATTTGTGCATATTGTTTTGCAGTACTCTTCAGTGCGATAGGAACTGCGCAGACACGCTGGCAGGAATTGTATCTTCCAAATCAACCGTCCGATACAAATAAAACATCGATCCGGGTTGAGCGGAATGTGTACACATATCTATGGAACGCAAACGCACAGTACTCGTTCAACGATTCTGCATTCTATATTTCACTCAAGGAGTACTTCAACTCATCATTCATCCGCAGCCAGTTTCGCTCGTTCCGCGATGAGCAGAACTTTTCGTTGACGGCGGCAAAAAAAATTTCGGAAGAAATTTCTCTCGCTTCAGAAGCGCTGTCGTTCGTCCTTTCAGATAATCAGACACTCGGTACAAGCAACGCGGCAATCCATTCAGGAGTTGTCGGAATCACGTATCGACCGATTGAGAGCATTTCACTCACGCCGCTTATCGGCATGAGATATGATAAGCAGCAGTTAGAAGAAGATGAAGGGATGAACTACCGATTCTATGCAGACATCGATCCGTTCGAGTTCAGCGGATATCGTGCGTCAATGACGGGACATCTGAACCAGTCCGACGCAGGGAAACGGACGTTCAAGAACAACGGTGCCGAAGTGGATATCGTCGTCAATTTCACGGAAGCAGCGACCGACAGCGTACGTGTGCGATGGACTTCCAACAGAAATGATTTCTACATTCCCGCCGACAGCAGTGTGATACGCGGATACGGTGTCTCGTCCAATATCAGGTCGCGCTCGGAACAGTTATGGGGTGTGTCGAATGTGTTGGGTTATGCATTCGGTAACGGATTTGACATCCGGCTCTCTGTCAACGTGGAAACGCGGACAATCGCAAACGCATTCAGATATAAGAATCTCTCCGAAATGAATTCGATCCTGTTCAACACGACCGTGCAGGAGCTGAGACTGGAAGGAGGCTTCGACCTGAACTATCAGTCGTCGTTCATACGCGCAGATATCGGACTTCAACTTGGCGAGCGGGATGAAAAACATCTTTTGGAAAAGATCGCCGGCGTGGACAACATCGTTCAGGATCTCCGCTCGCGTCAGGAATCAAAATTGGACAATACCGCCGTGCGCAGTACGATCTACTCAAATGTTTCGTCCGATCTTTCTTCAAACGATCACCTGTCGTTTTCCGGATCGCTCAGTGTGCTGCAGTATGATACACCCGATTCGCTGAATACGGATGATCGCGACGAACTGCTGCTGAATCTCTCGCTCAAAGAGCATCACACATTCAGCAGCCTGTTTCATACTGTAATTACCGCCGAAGCGACGCTCAGTCACATTGTGTACCTCAAGCGGGACAAAAGTGCAAACAACAATTGGAACAGGATCTTCCGCCTTTCCCCCGAGATGACGTACAGACCATCCAAATTCTTTACGATGTTCAATGCATTTGAGGTGTTGGCAAACTATACCGTCTTCGACTTTGAAGCGCTCGTTCCATCGGTGAAAAGTTATTCATATCGTCAGGTTGCATTTCTTGATTCAACCTCGTATGATATAACAACGACGGTCGGCATTGATCTCTTCGCTCATGTGCGGATTTACGAACGAGGAGAGTTGCATTGGGAGGAATTTTCCGAGCGTCCGCTGCAGCGGATCGAGGAGGTGACCTTCTCGCCGCAAGCACGGTACACTTTCAACCATCAATGGATCTTCGCCGTCGGATTTCGGTCGTTCGCACAAAAACGTTTCCGTTATGAAAACAACGTACGACGGTACGAGAGCACGTTCCTCAGCGCCGGACCGACGACGAACATTCGGATTATGCTTTCATCCTCTTCATTGGTCGAGATCCGCGGATGGAAGGAATTTCAGCGGTTCAACGGCGGCAGCATCCAGGAATTTTCTAATGTGATGATGAATGTGCGGTACTTTTTCTGACAGAGAGAGTGCATGAAAGACAAAACATTTGAACTCCATATCCCCAGCAACCGCAAGAACATTCATCTTGTTGAAGAATTTTTCCATGATGCAAATGCATCGTTGAAACTGCCGGACGAAAAACTTCACCTGCTGCTTGTGGCGGTGACGGAAGCAGTCAACAACGGCATCATTCACGGAAACAAAAATGACGAGACAAAGGATGTAACGCTGACCTGCGGAATGAGAGGGAAGACATTGACCGTAAAGATCAAAGATGAAGGGGAGGGATTTGATCCCGCTGAAATTGTAAGTCCGTTGCACGACGACAATCTTCTGCGCACGGGCGGACGGGGCGTCTTCCTGATGAAGTCATTCATGCAATCGGTGAAGTACAATAAAAAGGGGAACGAGGTGACGCTGGTGATGAAGTTGTAGAACGAGTGCAGTGCAAAAAATGAAAACGCCCTGCGAATATGGATTCAACAGGACGTTTTTTATTTTCTTTCCAACAGATTACAGCTTTACTTTCTCCATATTCGATTTCACATCGGCTGCAGATTTTTTCAGCGCCGCATCTTCTTCCGGCGTCAATTTGATCTCGACGATCTGTTCGACCCCTTTGCGCCCGAGTTTCACCGGCACGCCAACGACAGTATCTTTTAAACCGTACTCGCCTTGAAGATATACTGCGCACGGGAGAATCCGTTTTTTGTCCTTCACGATCGATTCAACCATCTGAACAGCGGCGGATGACGGAGCGTAGAATGCGCTTCCCGTTTTTAAATAGTTCACAATTTCAATCCCGCCGTTGCGCGCACGGTCAACAATCGCATTAATACGTTCTTGCGGCATCAAGTCGGCAATTGGAATTCCTGCAACGGAGGCATATCGCGGAAGTGGCACCATCGAATCGCCGTGTCCGCCGAGCACAAATGCTGTAACATCTTCCACCGAGACGCCCAATTCCATTGCAATGAATGTACGATATCGGGCGGTATCCAACACTCCTGCCATGCCGATGACTCGGTGACGTTCGAAACCGGAGACCTTCTGTGCAACATAGACCATCACATCCAGAGGATTGGAGACGACGATCAAAATTGATTTGGGAGATTTTGCAACAACCTGTTCCGTTACGGACTTGATGATCCCCGCATTGGTATTCAACAGATCGTCCCGGCTCATTCCCGGCTTGCGCGGAATGCCGGCTGTGATGACGACGATGTCGGAATTTGCTGTATCGTCATATCCGTTTGTTCCGATCACCTTTGTATCAAATCCTTCGACGGGAGCTGACTCGTACATGTCGAGTCCTTTGCCTTGCGGGATTCCTTCAACGATATCGACGAGGACTACTTCGTTGGCAAGTTCCTTCTCTGCAATTCTTTGTGCGGCAGTTGCACCGACGTTGCCGGCACCGATAACAGTGATTTTCATGGTTTTCTCCTTTTTAAATATCTACTGTAAATAAAAAAAGCGCAGTCTGTAATACTGCGCTTTGATATAGTATCTTTCCCCATCCTTTACCCGTTTAATTCGGGATGATGGAAACAGCCTGGCGTGATTTACTGATCATATGAAATTTCACGCGCCCGGACTTCAGTGCGAACAGCGTATCGTCGCCGCCGCGACCGACATTATCGCCGGGATGGAACTTTGTGCCGCGCTGACGGACGATAATCTCGCCTGCGCTCACCAATTCGCCGCCGAACCGCTTCACTCCCAACCGCTGGGCATTACTGTCTCGTCCGTTCTTTGTACTGCCCGCACCTTTTTTATGTGCCATAACTCAAACTCCTTCAAACTTAATTGATAGACATAATTTCGATTTGTGTGTACTGCTGGCGATGTCCCCGTTTCACGCGGTACCCTTTCCGTTTCTTCTTTTTAAACACAATCACTTTATCATCTTTTACGTGTCCGAGCACTTTCGCTTCTACTGCCGATCCTTTCACTGTCGGATTTCCGACCTTGACACCTTTATCGCCGGCAAGCAACAGCACTTTGTCGAATTTCACAACGCTGTCAACAGCCCCTTCCAGCTTCGGCACGTACAACTTTTCCGATTGGTTTACTTTGAACTGCTGTCCTGCAATCTCTACTACTGCATACATGGTGGTGCTTCCTTCCTGCTTTCTTGTTCTTCAAATTTGGACTATAAAAATACGAAAAAGATGGATGTGTGTCAACGAAATGAGAGGAGAAATCTTAACGGTCGTTATATGGATTGATGACGGCTGTTATAGGTTATACAGCTGCCATGACGCGCTCAAGACGTGCGCGCACATCGGCAGCAATCGGTTTAAGCGAGGGATTATCTATGATTCTTTCCATCACCATCGGATCGAATGCGGCAACGTGCGTTGTTCCGTTCTTTTCATAGACAATAACGTTGCAGGGGAGAAGCAAACCGATTTCTTCCTCCGCAGTTAGCGCCTTATGTGCAAACGGCGGATTGCAAGCACCGAGGATGATGTACTTCGGGAAATCGATATTGATCTTTTTTTTCAGCGTGTCGCTGACATCGATTGTAGTGAGTACGCCGAACCCCTCTTTTTTCAGTTCTTCGGTCACCTTGTCAATTGCCTGCTGATACGACAGAGAAACAATTTTAGATATTCCGTATTTCATGTGTATTTTTGCAGAGCCACTTTATGCGAAGCATCCTTCGGATAGGTTAACTCTGCGCTCCTTACTCAAAGTTGATTGTGGGTTCGATCGTTACTTTGGCAGTCATGGAGTTTGAGACTAAACAGTTGTCATGTGCTTGGTGGAATACTTCTTCCACCTGCTCGCGCGTCCATTCCCTGCCGACGACGACTTCAGGTTTAACATAGATTTTCGTGAAGCGATATTTTCCATCCACGTTTTCAAGAATTCCTTCGGCTGTACTTTTGTATGACTTCAGCGGAATCCCTTTCCTTCCGCCAAAGGAAAGAAATGTTGACATCGTGCACATTTCTGCGGATGCAACGAAAAAATCTTCCGGAGACCAGACACCGGGAATTCCTTTGAATTCCGGAGGGCTTGAAATATAGATTTCAGGTTTTCCTTCCGAGCGTACATATCCCTGCCGCTCGGATTTCCATTCGACTGATGTGTGATAGAAAAATGTTTTATACTTCTTTACCGGTTGTTGTTGTGTTGCCGTTTCCATTCTCTTGTACCTGTGTTTTCTTTTTACCGTTGATCAGCAGCATGCCGACCGCGGTTCCGTAGAGTGTTGAGATGTACGGATTGCTTGTAATGGGGCATGTGCCCGACATGCATCCGATGTAGTAATAGTATGCGTAGCCTGCTGCTGCGCCGATAATTCCGGCGAGAGACCGCTTCTGCCACACATTCAGCGCCGAGAAAAATTCCATGATGCTATTCCGCCTTTGAGATTTGCCGCTTGAAAGCCGGCTTTTTTCAATTTGATTGCCGCATTGACACTTCTGTTGCCGCTTGCGCAGTAGCAGATGATTTCTTTGGAACGATATTTCTCCAGATCGTTCATCCGCGAACCTAGTTCATGAAGCGGGATGTGTATTGAACCGGAGATTGATTGTGCACGGCGTTCTCCGGCAGTCCGCACATCCAGCAGGATACTTCCGGTGTTCATTCGTTGCGTAATTTCGGCTGCCGTATAGTGCTGCAGCCCTCGTGAGAGCACGCTCCTTCGGAGGTAGATGAATGCAATGATGCCCAGAGCGAGATAAAAAAATATTTGTTCGTTTGTCACTGGTGAACTCCGTTGATTGCCGGCAGACGCTCTTCATTCCAGCGAAGTATTCCGCCTGACATATTATATGCATTGAATCCATATTTGCGCAGAATTTCTGTCGCTGTGCTGCTCCTGTTTCCCGACCGGCAGTACACGACAATCTTTTTGTCTTTAAACCGATACAGTTCATGAATTCTCAATTCCAGTTCCTGTACCGGAATCAGCAGTGATTCTGTGATACGCTGAGCTGCATGTTCCTGCGCTGTGCGAACATCGAGAAGAACGACTGTTGTGTCTCTTAACATCCCGTATGTTTCGTGAACAGATATAACTGCCGGAGAAGTCTGCTGGGCAATTGTGTATCCGAGCGCTGCCATAGCAAGCACGGCTGCAAGAATGTAGTAGTGTGTTCGTTTCATCGTATTTAAACGCCGCACGCGCCGCCGCAGCAAGAGCCGGAATCGCATGATGAAGCAGAGTCGTTGGATGAAGAAGAGATTCCCGCCATCGACACTGATGTTACAGACATTACTCGTTTGTGATGCTGTGAACCGCATGTCGGGCAGATGACATCTTCTTCAATTTCCCGCACTTTGTGGAAAATATCGTAGCGTTGTTTGCAGTCTGAACAGATATATTCGTATGTTGGCATAGCGTACTGTGACCTTGACAAGGTATATTATGCAAGGGTAATGATTTTCTTTTCAAGCAACTTTTCGTCGATTACCTTCTTCAACTCCGCTTTCGGCAGTGCACCCATGGACATCATCGGCTGTTTGCTTCCGGTCGGGATGAAGAGGAGCGACGGAATACTTTGAATGCCGAACACCGAAGCGAGTTCCTGTTCTTCATCCGTGTTGACTTTATAGAAGTTCACCTGTCCTTTTAATTCTTCCGACAACTCTTCGACAATCGGACTCAGAAACCGGCACGGTCCGCACCACGGCGCCCAGAAATCGATCACCGCCGGCAACTCGCCGTCGTATTTCCACTCTTTATTATTTTCATAGTCGAAGATCTTCTTCAGGAAGGTCTCTTTTGTCAGTGCTTCAGCCATTGTTGTTCCTCTCTATGTTAATTCAGTTTTTGTGTTTCAATTTTCTTGTTCGTATCAACGCCGATCATATGCCAGATCGGGCAGTATTTAATGAATCCCGTCACTACAAAAATCAGTCCCGCGTATGCCCACGGCGTTTCCGGTCCCCAGAATGCAAGCGATGTAATGAATAATCCCAGTGCGATGCGAATCGGGCGTTCGGTTGCTCCAATGTTCGTTTTCATGGTAAATCCTTTGGCAATGTCTCTATTCAGTGGATTGTGTTGCTGCATCTGTATGTATGATGCGGCAATCCTGCAAAGGATTCAACTGCGAGGGATTCTCTTTGCTTTCCTTTTTTCAACATGAATAACAGCAAAGAGTTCCTTCTTTACCGATGCAGGGAGTTTTGGAGCAGGGTATTTGCGGTACAGATAGACGGTTTTCTTCAACGAATCCAGCAGTGCGGTGCAGTTCTTGCATTCAGCGATGTGGGCTTTGATTCTGCGGCACGACTCGGAATCGAGCTTCGAATCGAGATTATCGCACAGATGCGTGTAAATTTCCGCACACGAGAGGGAATGGATATGGAGACGCTTCTGTTTCATTGGTTCATAAATTCATGCAGTTGCTGCCGTAAAAAAATCCGCGAACGGCGCAGCCGCGATTTGATTGCGGGAACAGAAAGTCCCGTAATTGCCGCCGTCTCTTCCGCCGTTTTTTGTTCGAGGTCTCTCAACACAAAGATCATTTTGTAATCGTCCGGCAGCAGTTGTATCGCTTCGTCCAGTTTTTCTTTCAGTTCGCCGTGCAGCAAATGCTCCATGGGAGTATCGTTCCACGCCGTCAGCTGCTTCTGCACTTTTTCATCTTCAACATCGGGCGGTTCGTCGTACGATTCGAGCAGGTCTTCAAGCTTCCTCCTCCGCCGCTTCATCAAACAGTTGTTTGCAACAATCGTGTAGAGCCATGTGGAGAATTTCGACCGCCCGTCGAACTGTCCGATCTTGCGGTACACATTGACAAACGTATCCTGAAACGACTCCTCCGCCTTTTCTTTATCGCGACACAGTTTGAACGCGAATCCCCACACAGTATTTTCATATCGCTGCACAAGTGCCGAGAATGCACGCTCATCCCCCTTCTTTATGCGGGAGATCAATAGTGCGTCTGATTGCGTGGATTCTTTCATTCTATAGGATGCAGTCTATATAGAAAAGGACTCGCTTGCTACACCCATCTGTCGCTCTGGGTAGGTGTATCATAGAGAAAAATGTAAGGGGATGCAACAACACAATTACACACCCGATGGTTTTGTTTTGAAGAATGCAATAATAAACAGGGTGCCGAGCAGCAAATCAACCAGACCGAAACTGACGGCAAATGCCGGGACTCTCTGCTGCACATAAAGCCAGAGAATAGCAACGCCGTACGAATATTTTTCAAACACCGCAACGGGAATAAGCAGACGGAATTTCTGCGGATCGCGCGAAATGATGATGAACGCAATCTGCCATGCAAGCGTAACGCCGATGAATCCGTAATAATACTCCGGATGGGTAAGAGCCGGAGGAAAGTCGATTGCAATCTGCGCTTCGGTGAAATACATCGGTGTGATGAGCAAAATGCCGTAGATTCCTGCAGCGAGAAATGCGTACCGTGCAAACTTCATAAGTTATTCTCCTGTGATGGCGATTCGACGATGGAATCATCAGCGCAACAAATCGCCCCTGATTCCGTTGTAAATATCATTCAAAACGGTAAAAAATGCAACGCTTGCACTTCACACAATTTAGTTTGAACTTCATTATATGAATCGCCGTTCCGTACTGAAAAAAATTATCTCTGCACCGCTTTTGCTTCCTTCTATTACAGCACTTGCACAGGTACGTTCCGCTCTTCCTCCGCATCACGGCGAGAACGGGTTCATCAATACCGATCCGGGATTTGCGGAAGCTGAGTTCACCGAGATGGCGCCGTGGATAGCGGGAAAACTGGGGGATATTTTTTCTTCGGCGCCGAAGGTCGATATCCCGCGCGATGTGAACGACGGTTCCATCTTTAAACAAAACAGACAGTACACGGTTACTTGGATTGGTCATTCCACCGTGTTGATTCAAATGGAGGGAAAAAATATTCTTACCGATCCTGTGTGGGCTGATAGAGTAGGACCGTTCAAATTTGCCGGTTCCCCCCGCGTCTCCAATCCCGCATTCCCGATAGAAAAACTTCCGCCAATCGATATCGTTCTCATCTCCCACAATCATTATGATCATCTCGACGAACCATCCATTGAAGAGCTCGCTGATCTTTTTCCCGATGCCGTGTACTATGTGCCGCTGCGGGTGCGTGACTGGTTCGAAGAGCGGGGCATCCGCAACGTTGAAGAGTACGATTGGTGGGAAGGGGGATCGTACAAGGGCTTGAAGATCATCTGCACGCCGGCGCAGCATTTTTCCGGCAGATGGATCGGCGACCGGAACCAGACGTTGTGGTGCTCATGGGTGGTGACAGGGAAGAAGAGATTCTACTTCGGCGGAGATTCAGGATACTGCTCACATTTTAAGAACATCGGAACGAGGTTCGGTCCGTTCGACCTGACGATGATCCCCATTGGCGCGTATGAGCCGCGCAAACTGATGTCGCCGGTGCATATGGACCCCGAAGAAGCGGTCTTGACGCATCGCGATCTTCAGGGAAAAAAAATGCTCGGCATCCACTGGGGAACATTCGTGCTGACCGACGAACCGATGGACGAACCGCCGAAAAAATTATACGAAGCGGTCGATTTACTCCGCCTTTCTCGCAACGACTACTGGGCGTTAAAGTTGGGAGAAACGAGGGAGTGGTGAGGGGGATTGTTAGATTGTTAGACTACTAGATTGAAGATTGTCCTTCTCGCTCCCAACATCACGTTGTGTATGAAAAGTCGATCCTCGTCATGTTGAGCGCAGCGACACATCCAAAATTTCACCGGATTCTTCACTTCGTTCAGAATGACTAATCTCAATAGTTATTTTTCACACAGTCTGTGCCGTTAGGAACGAGAATAACGCGGACAACCAAGTCCGCGTCTTTTTTGTGCTGGCAACACAAAAATTTTTCTGCCCCCCCCCCTAAAAATTTCGCAGAATTCGAGGATGGATAAAATATTTTTAACTTTTTTCCGTTTTTTGGCTCTGAAAAAATTTTTTTTCGTGTATAAGTACTATATGGGGAGATCAAATACTTTTGTATTCCTTCTCGTTCCCAACGTCCTCGTTAGGAACGCAATTAAAGAGAAGCTCCGCTTCTGGAACGACAGAATATATAAAGGAAGATTTACAACACTATTCAAGAAAGATTTTATGCTCAACAAACTCACACTCACACTTGTTTCTGTACTTGCTCCATTACTCTTTTTGCAAACTAATTGCAAAGACGAGCCAACACCGCCTGTGATAGAACAGCCGCAGGATACCACCAGCCACAATTTTGTGGTAACCCGGATTGATACGCTCGGCTTTCTCTTCTCCTTTGCCCACGGCGTAGATATTGTTAATGAGAACAATATTTGGGTAGCGGGGATGTTTACAGAGAAAGACACCGACGGCACGATTCTTTACAAGAAAAACCTTGCTCATTGGGATGGAGAACAGTGGACACTCATGAGCATACCGATGTACGGTTACAACAATACGGGACCATCGCCAGAAGAACTGGGAGCGGTGAAAGTGTTTAGCGACTCTCTAATTTTTGTAGTTACAAAACATGATAATTCTGTTGCCTGGTGGAATGGAACAAAATGGACTTCAAACTATGTCAACGATGCAACGGTTTCACCAATTTTCTGGGCGCGTTCGCTTGACGAAATATATTTTGTCGCACGCGAAGGGAGAGCAACTTATTACAACGGACAAACATTCACAAAAATAAACACCGGCTTAACCAACCCGCCGCTGACAGATGTTTGGGGCGATGAAAATGCGGTGTATGCGGTAGGTTACGGCAGTTCACCGACAGAAGGAAGCGAGACAGTATTTCTTACAGGGAATAAAACTGATTGGAGGGTTGTAAACAGATATGATGTAAACGAGCGCGAAACCGCTCCTCCATTTCCTAACCAATATGTTGGGCCTATGTATTCTGTTTTTCGGGCAAACAGCCGCTCGAAATTATGGTTTCTCGGAGGGAAATACACATGGAGCCAATTGTATGAGGTCGAAAGTCTATCGCCCTTTAGAGCGAAAGTATTTTTTGATTTTCCAGCTACTGAAACCTTTAGTCCACTTACCAGCCGGGGAACATTGGACAATGATTTGTACTTGCCAAACTCACTCAACGGAATGTTTTATCATTACAACGGTAGGTCATGGTTTAAGTATGAACCTACTGTTCCTGATTTTTATGCGTATCAATTTTTTATCAAAGGCAATATATGGGCAGCGGTCGGCAGGTTAAGAAATGGTGTCGTGAGTACAGCTTTAGTAGTAATTGGTAAACACGAATAACAGCGAAAGGAATTGAAAGCAATATAAAAAAAACCAGAGGCAGCGCTGGTACCGCTGCCCCGGTATAACGAAATGAACATAGCAAGGTTTGCGCCCTTTTCCGGAGCCTGCCCTTATGTGGCTGGACAGGAACTCCGGCATTGTTCATTTCAACACCAATCTAATAAACAGGGAAACAAAAAACTAACCAAAGGATAAGCTTATGAAAAAGCATCGTTTGTTTATTTGTGCGGCATTAACATTCTTAATCGCCGCTTCAGCGTGGTCCCGAGACCCATATGTAAAAAGTATCACTCTATCAGGATCTTCCATTTCAAGATACTTTGAAGATAATCAATGGAAATATATTGATGTTCCGGGAGGTTCTATTGGGCTTTACGGTACCGGCGTTGCAAGAATGAATACCAACCTTAGGCTTAATCAAGATGGCTATTACATTGAATTGGACGGTAACCCAAACTGACCTGCCCCCATATTATGTGCCAATGCTTAGTTTAGGTTTACCGCTTCAGGCATTGGCAAGCCGAAGCTGATAACATGATTTCGGTGCCGGTGGTTTGTAGCCCAATGAACTGTGTATCCTCTGTGTGTTATAAAACTTCCTCCATCTCTCCGTAACCACCCTTGCTTCGGTCAATGTATCAAAGATCTCTCCATTGAGCAACTCATCTCTGAGTTTTCCATTAAACGATTCGATGTAACCATTCTCCCACGGACTCCCGGGTTCGATAAGTAATGTTTTCACTTGAAGATCTTGAAGCCATTGCCTGAGAATATCGGCGACAAACTCCGGGCCGTTATCCGAGCGGATGTGTTCCGGCACGCCTCGAGTTATGAATAAGTCTTTCAGTGTTTCAATCACATCATTCGCTGTTATCTTGCGTTCGATTCGGATCGACAAACACTCCCTGGTATATTCGTCGATGATGTTCAGCATTCGCATCTTTCTGCCTTCACTGGTCCTGTCGGCAACAAAGTCGTAACTCCATACGTGATTCTTTTGTGTTGGACGAAGCCGGATGCATGAACCATCATTCAACCACAAGCGTCGCCGTTTTGGCTGTTTCTGTGGCACTTTTAAGCCTTCTAAGCGCCAAATCCGTTCAACTCGTTTGTGGTTCACACGCCAGCCTTCATTGCGCAGCATTGCTGTGATTCTACGGTATCCATAGCGTCCGTAATCTGTTGCAAGCGACACTATGCGCTTCGTTATCTGTGCATCAAGATCTGAAACAATATGATCAAGCCTCTGTGTTGATCTGGGTTGCTCCAGCACCTTGCACACCCGACGTTCTGAATGTCCTGTTTCTTCCTGGATCTCTCTGACTGCCCGGCGTTTCTTTGCCGGGCTTAGAAGTTTCCCCGGGCGGCTTCCTTCAGGATCGATATATCGATTGTTTGATCGGCGACAACCTTCCGAAGCCGTTGATTCTCTTGTTCAAGTTCTTTGAGTCGTTGTGCTTGATCTACACGCAGACCTCCATACGCTTTCCGCCATTTATAATACGTCATGTCGCTAATCCCTATCTGACGGACTGCCTCTGCCACTGTTTTCCCCTGGCTTTGAAGGACGTCTGCCTCATGGAGTTTTGCAATGATCTGCTCTGCAGTGAATTTCTGTTTTCCCATATCTACCCTTTCTTGATGAATCCCAATATATTAAATTGGATCATCTTTTGGGGGGCAGGTCAAGTTACAATCGTTGATGAACCTTTGAAGAAGGAGTCCGGTGAGATTTCATGTAATCCATTAATTCCTTTAGAATTATCTGCAACAGCATTTCCAAATCCCTTCAACCCGTCGACGACATTTCGCGTAAGCCTTCCGCAAGCGACGAATGTCAGATTGGCTGTGTACAACATGCTGGGTCAAAAAGTAGCGACGATTATTGATGGAATGGTGCAGGCAGGATACAATGATTTCCATTTTGACGGGAGTTCTCTCTCAAGCGGCATTTACTTGTATCGGATGGAAATTGCAAAAGAGGGAGAAAGAGAAATAAAATCTGGCAAGATAATGCTGATGAAGTAATCGATAAGAAACCAGTTGGAGCCCGCCTTCAAGGCAGGCTCCATTATTATTCACTGCGCCAGCATTGTTTCCTGCTTCAACACCTTATTTGTTCTCGGCAGCGCAAATGTAACAATCGTCCCTTTCCCCAATTCGCTTTCTATCCTCAAGGCTCCTCCGCTTTTCTCCACGAACTCTTTGCAGAGGATCAATCCTAATCCCGTCCCCCGCTCGTTGGCGGTGCCGGGAGTTGAGATCCCTTCCGAAACGAAGATTCGCTCCAATTGGTCTTTGCTCATTCCAATGCCGGTGTCTTCTATTGAGACTTCGATGCTGTCGTCATGCTCCACCGTGCGGAGGCGGACAACACCGTCGTGCCCGGTGAACTTGATCGCGTTGGAAAGAAGGTTGCGCATCACGATATCGATCATCTGGTAATCTGCAAATGCTTGCGCGCTGGCGGGGATCAGGTTTTGCAGCGTAATGCTTTTTTGGTGTGCCTGCGGCTCCATCAGACGGATGCGGTCTTTTGCGATGAAGTGCAGGTTGATCGTTGTCGGCTGGCTGACAATCCCTTTCCACTGGCTCTTGGACCAGTGCAGCACATTCTCGATCAGCGCCATAATGTTGTCGATCGTCGAGGCGGTCAGTTGAAAATATTCCCGCATCTCTTTTTCCGACAGGATCGGATCGTCAACATGAGCGATGAACGCTTTGAGCGAGGTAACCGGTCCGCGCAGGTCGTGCGTGAGGACAGAGAATAATTTGTCCTTCACCTCGTTTGATTCTTCCAACTGCGCCCGCTGTTTTTCGATGATCGTATTTTGCTCCTGCAGCAGCGCGTTCGCTTTCTTTTGGACTTTAATCGCACGGAATAACGCCACCACTGCAACCGTCATCAGGATAAAGAGAACGATGCTGGAGATGGTGAGGATCGTTTGCTGGCGGATGATCGCTTCCTGTTTTTCTTGGTTCTCGCGGAGGTACGCATTCTCCGCTTCCTTCCGTTCGGTCTCGTACATCACCTGCAGTTCGGAAAGATTCTTCATCTGCTGAGCGCTTTCAACACTGTCTTTCAGCGCCGAGAACCGGAGATGATGGAAATATGCACGGTCGAATTCTTTCCGCTCTCTGTACACCTGTGAGATGATATCGTACGCTTCAACGACAAGGAAAACAAATCCCGATGTTTGCACGAAGTCGAGATTCTTTTGTGCGTACATGAGCGCCTTCTCAAGATCCCCTTCCTGCATGTGGTAATTTGCAAGATTCACATAACTGTTGGAGATCCCTTCTTTCGAATCGACTTCGAGACGGTACTTGAGCGATTGCTCGAGAGCTTGCAATGCTCTCTTTTTTTCGCCGAGTTTGAAGCGTGCAAGCCCCACGTTGTTGTAGCTGTATCCCAATCCCTGAATATCTCCCCGCATCCTGTTGATCTCGAGTGCGCGTTCATAATATGTCAGCGCGTTCCGGTAATCTTTCAGGCGGTAGTACACATTGCCGATCTCGCTGTTGATGCCGGCGCTGTTCGTCGGCGAGATTGCGTCCCATGCCTCCTTCGATCGGATATAATGAGAGAGAGCATCTTGGTATTTCCCTTGAATGAAATACAACGAACCGATCCGGTGCAGGATTGATGCCGTCTCTCCTCTGTCTTTGATCTCTTCACTCACCTGCAGCGCCTGCAGAAGGTACCGCATCGTTAATTCGTTGTTGATCCGTTCTTTGCTTGCCGCCAGCAAGCGCAGCGATTTGATCTTGAGAGGTTTGCTGCCGATGCTGTCGCTGAGTCGGAGCGCTTCGAGCAAATGGTATGAAATCAAATCGGTATTGGCGCGAGTGTGGTATGTCAGCCCCAATGATTGATGCGCAGCGATGCGGGCGACCGGATCATTGATACTGACGGCAAGCTGCAGCGCCCGTTTACCGTACACAATGCTGCTTTCTGCGTTCACGTATGAATAGGCGTCCGACAGTTCGGCAAGCGTACGGGAGATGGCGACATTATCGCGCAGCGTTGAAAGATATCTTTTCACACTGTCGATCCTTGCCATTTGGGCGGCGAGTTGTGTGGAGACAAGGATACAGAAAACGGATATGGTGGCAAAGATTTTCATTCGGTACAAGCGGCTGGTAGAACACCCCTACCGAAAAGTAGAGAAATGAGTCTGGAAGGTCAAGGATGAAATATGTGTAAGAAGTGGATGTTACTTATTTCAGGAATACGCTCTTTGCCTGCGACACATACTCAGCACGGATGAAACCTCCGCCACCAAGATTATCCCGGAGAGAACTGTTCTTCGTCCGTTCGATGACCATTGAGACTGTGGTATTTTTCAGGTTTGACAGCGACGAGAACTTTTCGGCAGTAAACACCACAGATATTTTTCCTGTCGAATCCTCCGTTACGCTGACATTGTCGATTCTGAGCGTGACACTTTCTCCGTTCTCCAGCGGAGTGCCGTTCCATGTAAGGGTGAGCGGTTGCGAGGTATCGATGGTATCAAGATCATCGGTTGTGCGAAAGTCGATCTGCTTCACCTCGATGGAGTTGGTGAATGTTTTCTTATTGATGTCGGTGAACGAGAAGACTGCCGGTGTCTGCAGGTTGTCCAATTCTTTAAAGTAAGAATGGTCTCCGGAGCGGTACACCATTGCATTATCCTGGAATTTCAACGCAGCATCGGGATCGAAGATCAGCCATCTGCCGTTCTTGTTCTCCTGCCAGAACCATGCCGTGCCTGTGGTTTTGTTCGTCGTCTTGTCGAAACGGACATTTAACTCGGTGTACACTGCGCCGTCGGTGATTGCCTCTCCGGTGTTGTTATCACATCCGTAAAAAACGAACAGTGCAATTGACAGTATTCGAACCGTTTTCATAAACTTCCTGAAGAATGATGAATATTATTTCGGCGTATGAAATTTTCCCGCAGCCGCGCACAATCCGCCGACGACAACGCCATATATCATGCCGATAACAGGACTGAAGAGAAATACGAATATTTCAGGCAAAAATCCGAATGATGTTCCGTTGATCTGCTGCGCCGCCTCGGGATTGTGCGAGAGATAGATTGGAAGAAATATTGCCTGCACAATGCCGTTTGCGATTCCCATGCCGGTGCCGGCGAGAAGTCCGTGAAGAAACAGCTTCCGGCTGACAGAACGTGCCACCACAACCGCAGTTATCAATGCAATAACGATCCACAGATACAGTTCGATCCCCCGCGTTAATCCAAACAGTGACGCTGCACCCATGAGAATGCCAATGAGAGAGAGGAGAAAAATAACAGACCACTTCAAGGAATATCCCCCGGGAATTTTATCTGGGAGATAAAATACAAACTCGCAGAATCAACGTCAACAGAACCGAGAGATGGTTCGTCTGTGTGTGATGCAGGTCGTTAGATGATCGCTTCGTCAAGCGTGAACTGTTCGTTCAATTCACTCAACTCACGCTCCAGCAGTTTGCGGTGTTCTCGCTTTTCCTGCACAATGGAAATCAATAACGGCTTGACGAGGCAATCGCCGACCGCGTGAATGGTCCGCTCGTACATTGCGATGTTCTCATTTTCGCGTTCGATCAGTTTTTCGATCATGATGGTGATAGAGGAATATTCTTCGAGCGTGCGCATATGCACCTCAGTTAGGTGAAGAGTGATAATAACAATTCAACATCCTGCTGATACAATGACACTTTATCACCGCTGTGCATCCGTATCGATTCGAACATTGCTTCTTGCGGAATGACATGTTCCCGCGCAATCATTGCGGCAACAGCGCTCGTGGTTGCGCGTAACGGTGTGCATCGTGTTCGCAACGGAAGCCGAAATAATGTTGCCGGGGTTTGGAATTCAGGGAGCGATTCATCAGCGATGATCACGGTGGATTCGTCGCAGCGTCCGAGTGTTCCGTTCGACCGTACTTCTTTCAATCCGTCGGCGGAGGAGAGGATGACGACGTCAGGCACATCGATGCCGGTATAGCAGATCTCGTCGCTGCTCAACACTACTTCCGAGAGCGAGAATCCTGATCCCTGTGTTACGGGATTGTCGTTCTTCTGTGTCGCATGCAGTCCGCACAGAATTCCTGCCCGCATAAGCAAGTATGACGACAATTGAACTTTCTCCCCCGCCGTTCCGGCAATCACCCACCGCTGTGTGCCGCGGAGAGAGGAGATGAATTTTTGCTTGATTGCATCATTCTTCGATTTGTCGGGGCGCGAGAGTATCTTCGTTTTGTACTCTTCACAAAATTCTTTCCTTCCTGCGTTCACTTTTGACAGTGCGGGATGAGTGTGTTCAGTGCCGATCATCTGTTGCAATGTCTTGCCGTCAATCTTGTTCTTTGTAACTGCAAATTCGGTGCAAAGTTCGACTATCTCGACGAGTGCGAACCCGGGATGGCTGATTGCTCGTGCGATGACATTGGTGAGATTTTTGTCCGTTGCAGAAACACGCGTAACGAATTCCGCACCGCAGCTTTTTGCAACCGCGCAGATATCCATTGGTGGAACGATATTTCCTTCCGGCGTTGTCGGTGTGATGAACTCAAGCGGAGAGAATCCGGAATTCTGCCCGCCGGTCATCCCGTACAGCATATTGTTAGCGACAAGCACAGTGATATCCACATTCATTAATGCAGCATTCACGATGTGCAACAGCCCGATTGTTGCGCCGCCGTCGCCGATGACAACAATGGATTTCAATTTTGAATCTTGCAGAATACCGTCGGCGAGTTCAATGCCGGTGGCAAACGCGGTCGAGCGTCCGTGCGTTGTGTGGAATGTGTGCGGCGAAACAAACAGCGAATCCAGAATGCCGATGCAGCCGATATCGCTGACGATGCAGATGTTGGACGAATCGAGATCGAGCGACGCAAGCGCTCTGTCCAGATGATGAACGTAGTGATGGTGCCCGCATCCCTTGCAGAACGGGAAGTGCGCGTTCTCTTTTAATAATGTCTTTTTTGTCTCAACCTGCATCATCGTGAAGCCTTTGAAATATTCCTGTTATCAGTGGGACAGACAATCTGGTGCCGTTTTAAATAAATACTTTCAAAAAAATTAGTCATACTGAGCAAGATGTCACCTTCTAAAAATCATCCTTCGACGCGTGCCGATACATTACATCGACACTTGCTCAGGATGACTATTTGGCGACATCGCGTCGAAGTATGATTCAAAAAATACATGAGAACTTTTTAGAATTGGTACTGGTCTGTCGTCGGTTAATTATTTTTTTAACAGGCAGGAATGCCTGTCCTACCTTTGTATTTAGATTATACGGTAATACACTCCAGTATGTCGTTCGGCGTAATCATCTTCCCGATCCCGTTAATGCCAACGACCCGTTTGTTCTCAAACAGATGTTGAATAACGGAGCGGTACTGTCCCGTAAGATTTTCTTCTGCAACAAACACCGTGTGGACTCCAGTTGCCGCGTTCTGCAGCAATGTTTCGGGAATCGGAAAGAGTGAAATGACATTCACCAGACGGATCTTGACACCCTGTTTGCGCGCCTGTTTCACCGCTTCGCGCGCTGTGCGTGCGGTGATGCCGAAACTGATCAGGAGGATTTCCGCTTTCGGGTCGTCGTCCGTTTTGATGTACGCCATCTCGTGCGCGCGGGAAGTTATTTTTCTTTGGAGGTGGCGCAGTACCTCGATCGTTTCAGAAGAATTCTTTTGCAGCGTTCCGCATTTGTCGTGCGCGGAGCCGGTCACTGTCGTTTTATGTTTACCGCCGACCGGAGAAAATAACGGGACGTCGGAAAGATTTTTGAAGTCGTACGTTTTATATCCGTTCCCATTGACGCTCTCGATCTGCTTGCGGTGATTCACAGGGAACGATTTTAAATTTCCAAAATCGACATCTTCCGACGTCATGCCGATCTCTTTATCCGACAGGACGATCACCGGCGTGCGCAGTTCTTCCGCCCAGAACATCGCAAGCGTCGTCACTTCGAAACATTCCTGTGCGGTGCTCGGTGCGAACATCGGTATCGTGTACGCGCCGGAGGAGCAGTACTCGGTCAGGAAAATGTCTCCCTGCGCTCCCTGCGTCGCTCCGCCGGTGCTCGGTCCGAGCCGCTGCACCATGGCGATGACGACGGGAAGTTCGGTCATCAATGCGTACTGCACCGTTTCGATCATCAGCGACCAACCGGGACCCGAGGTTGCGGTCATCGCTTTCACGCCGCGCGCCGATGCGCCGACGCAGTACGCGAGCGCGGAGATCTCGTCCGGCGAACTGATGGCGACGCCGTTCCGTTTCGGGAGTTCTTCGATCATCGATTTATAAATTCCCGATGCGGGAGTGATGGGATACCCGGCGAAGAATTGACAGCCGGCGTGCAATGCACCTTCGGCGATCATCTGGTTGCCGGTGCGTATTTTTATTTGCGGTGTGGACATATTTTCGGTCGTCATTCCCGCATGTTGTTGGCGGGAATCCATTTGTAGATGCCCGATAGAAGCATTCGGGCATGACGTGATTAGATTACTCTGTGAATCTGTGGTTCGTTTTTATTTAAAAACCATCTCAAAAATACCAAATCAAGGTCATTGCGAGCCGTTCTTTGGCGAAGCAATCTGTTTTTTGTATTAATCTCAGAGATTGCTTCGGTCGCTTCGCTCCCTCGCAATGACGGCCTGTTTTTAGACGAGTTCTATATATTCACATCAAAAACCGTGCTACGAGCGGGACGTATTATTTTGAAGTGAAACGAAGCGTTCTGTGAAAGAATTTTTATTGAGGATAGGAAAGACTGAAATAGGATTTGAGAAAATGGGAAGGGAAAATCGGAGTGAGTGGTATTCTTTTTCTCTCATTACGAATGTCCCAGATTGTATGAAAAGTAAGTTATCGTGATGTTGAGCGTAGGGAAACATCCAGAATTTCACTGGATTCCCTGCCTGCCGTACAGGTAAGTTCACTTTGTTCAGAATGACTTTGCTCAATAGTTAGTTTTCACAGAACCTGAGAGTTTGGGAACAGGATGAATCATAGAGATTAGGAAAATCTAAAGTGGACCCAACGTAACCTTTAATACTCTTTCCTGTTCGCGTACACATTCATCAGCAGTCCCGCCATCATCAGGTACGATACGAGCGACGAGCCGCCGTAACTGAGGAACGGAAGCGGAATGCCGATCACCGGCATCAATCCCACCGACATGCCGATGTTGACGAAGATATGGAACGCAAAGAGAGAGGTGATGCTGATCGCGAGGAGAGAACTGAATTTGTTTTTTGCGATCGATGAGAGATGAATACCGTGATACAATAATACCGCAAACAATCCGAGCACCACTACGCCGCCGAGAAATCCGAACTCTTCCCCCGGCACGCAGAAGATAAAATCGGTCCATTGTTTTGGAATGAAACTCAACTGCGTCTGCGTTCCCCGCATGAATCCCTTCCCCATCAATCCGCCGGAACCGATCGCCACTTTCGCCTGGATCACATTGTATCCCGCCCCAAGCGGATCGTTGTCGGGATCGAGGAACGTTGCGATGCGTTTCTGTTGATAGAGCGGCAATTTGCTGTAGATGATCTGCACAAGGAAACCGATCACCACATTTGCGCCGAAGACGAGCGACGCGACGAATTGGTTCTCGTGCCTCAGCATCCACAGACCAATACCGAGCAGGATCAGCACAATAAGGAATGGCGTCGTGCCGATGATCGATGCTGCGGCAACGATTGCGGGTGCGATGATAATGATGATCAGGAATTTTGACGCACCTGCCCAATACAATACAGGAATGAACATCGCAAGGAATGTAAGCGAAGTGCCGAAGTCGGGCTGCATCATAATGAGAATGATCGGAAGCGCAACGACAGCGCTTGCTTTGACGAGGTCTTTGAGGTCGGTCGCTTTCACGTCGCTCCGGCTGAGGAACGATGCGATGGCAAGCATCGTTGTGATCTTCACGAATTCCGACGGTTGAATGCCAAGCCCGCCGAAACCGAGCCAGCTCTGCGAACCGTACACCCGTTTGCCGATCAAGAGCACAAGAACAAGCAGTGAAAGGGAAGAGAAAAAGATTGTGAACGCAGAACGCTGCAGCCACCGCAGCGGCAGTACCATCATCGTCATCATAGAAAGAAGACCGATGATCGCCCAGAGCAGTTGGCGATAAAAATCTCTCCCTTCGTACGCATCGAACGTTGCGGAGTAGATCGAGAGCAGACCGATCCCTACCAGCGCAAGAACGCTGAAGAACGTAACGCGGTCGAAATATTCTTTAAAGAATGTGTTCATATTTTTCTACCACCCCCTAACCCCTTCCTTCAAAGAAGGAGGGGGAATGTGCGCGGTTTCCCCTCCTCTTGCAGAGGAGGGGATTAAGGGGTGGTGTTCACAAAAAAATTCAGTTCGTTGCCATTGTTCCGTCGGCGGTTTTCTTTTTTACGCCGTACCGAATGATCTCACCGTACAAATATTGCTCCATGCACAATCCTGCAACGGGTGCAGCGAACGATCCGCCGTAACCGACGTTTTCGATCAGTACACAAATCGCAATCTTCGGTTCGTCGTACGGCGCAAAGCCGATGAACCACGAATGTGCTTTGCCGTGCGGGTTCTGTGCAGTTCCTGTTTTTCCTGCAACATCGATCCCGGGAATTCTTGCTGCGGTTCCTGTTCCATGCGGCGCCATCACCGCACGGCGCATACCTTCTCTGACCAATCCCCATGATTTTTCGGACATGGTGAATGAGTAGTGTTCAAATTCAAGATTTTCTGATTTTTTTCTCCGGCGGTCGTACACCGAATTCACTACGTGCGGTTGATAATGCGTCCCCTTGTTTGCAAGAATCGCTGCATAATTTGCCATCTGCAGCGGGGTGACACCAACCTCGCCCTGCCCGATTCCCAGACTGATCAGATATCCCTGTGTCCACTTTCCTTTTCCGTGAACGCGATCGTAATACTCACGAGTCGGAAGAAGTCCGGCATTCTCTTCCATAATATCAACATTGGTCGGCTTGCCGAACCCAAATTGGTGGCCGACCTCGCTCCAATCATCTAACCCCACCTTCAGCATCAATTGATAGAAGAAGACGTTACACGAACGGTGGATCGCATCAACCACATCCACGCTGCCATGCACATGCTCGCAGCGAAATAATTTATTTCCGTACCGATACGCGCCGTAACAGGTGACTCTCCAGTTCTCATCAATGATCCCCTTTTCAAGCGCTGTCAGTGCGAGGAGCATTTTGAATGTCGATCCCGGTGGGTACCGAGTCAGTGTAGCACGGTTGAAGAGCGGCTTGTCGGGATCGTTGTTCAATGCACGCCACACATCCGGCGGCGTAACACCGCTGAAGTGCGACAGATCGTAGTCCGGTTTGCTCACCATGGCGATGATGCCGCCGTTGCGTGGATCGATCGCAACTACTGCGCCTCGTTTATCGGAGAGAAGGCTTTCTGCCAATGCTTGCACATCTGCATCGATGGCGAGTTGAAGATCAAATCCGTCCTGCGGCGGGATATCATGTTTGCCGTTGTTGAATGTACCAATGATCTGTCCTTTGGCGTTTTGCGAAATAAATTCCCATCCCTTTACCCCGCGCAATTTCTGTTCGTACTTTGCTTCAAGTCCTGCGCTGCCGATGATATCGCCGGGCTGGTAGTAATCCTTATTTTTTTCCAGCTGTGCGTCTGAAATTTCTTTTGCGTACCCGAACATGTGGCTGCCACGGGCAACCGCAGGATAGAATCGTTTTGCCTCCATTTGTATTTCAACGCCGTACAGTTTATCGTGATGCTCTTCGAGCATTGACAACTCGGCAAACGAAATATCCCGTTTGATACGCGCAGGGATGAACGGATTGTATCGTTGTGCCTGTTTGAGTTTGAGCGTGATGTCTTCTTCCGGCATGGCGAGGATTGAGGAAAGAAGAGGAAGATTGTTTCTGTCGAAATCGACCGGTGTAATCATGACGGTGTAGGACGGACGGTTGTCCACGAGCAGTGTTCCTTTTCTGTCGTAGATATACCCGCGGATCGGTACTTTGGGAACGTTGCGAATGGAATTTTCTTCCGCTTCCTTTCCGTACACATCTCCGTAAATGTACTGCAACTGGAAGAGCCGGACGAGCAGGACAACAAATCCTGCCGCGATGATGATCTTTATTACGCGTCGTCGCTCTATGGAACCGAATTCTTCACTCATCGTACTGTACTACCGCAACTGTGGTTTTCGCATCGCAATAAACATTGGAATTGATGATAACGCTGTTGTATATAACATGGAAAATATTCCGAAACGGAAAATCGCGGTGAACAATCCGACATCGGATCCTCGCGTAAAAATGACAAAATATACAATGTTGTGCACGAGGGTGATGATGCCAACAATGATAAGAAATCGGTAATTACTGAGCGTGATGTCGATCTTGTTTTCGTGATAAAAGTATCCGGATAAAAATCCCGCGATGGTTTTTGACAATGCCAAGAGTCCGAGAAATTGCCCGCTCAGCAGGTCCATCACCAGCCCGATCCCGAATCCGTACACCGTAGCAGGAATCTGTCCTTGAGTGACGGCAATGTACACGATCCAGATCAACATAAGATCGGGAATGATATTCAGTACCGACATAAACGACACAATGGTCGTTTGAAGTGCAATCAATCCTAGCGAGATGAGAACGAGGCGAAGGTGTTTTGGCATCCGACCGATCTTTCTGAAACATCAATGCCCGCTTGACCGCAGGCATTCTGTTTGAAAGTAATGCAAAAACCGTAAAGAAGCAATCAGATCGAGAGCAACCGAATTGATCGGGCATCCATAAATAGATTCCCGCTAAAAACGTGAGGGAATGACGCCGCGAGTGGAGGAGAATTTCACCTTAAGCGGTTAAATTTAAAACTGAGACACTGCTTGCTGGTTTATTCGGTTTGAACGCATATTAATTTTTAGTACCTTCATCAATCAATAAGAGGAGCGTACCTCCTCTTTTTTATTGTAGGAACCTATGGATCTCTTTCAAGCAATTATTCTCGGCATCATTCAAGGATTAACGGAATTTCTACCGATCAGCAGCACGGCACATTTGCGTATTGTTCCGGCGCTTCTCGGTTGGAACGATCCCGGAGCGGCGTTTACTGCTGTGATTCAATTTGGTACGTTGGTTGCCGTACTTATCTATTTTTACAAAGATATCGTCGGTATCTCAACTGCGGTGATAGGGGGAATTCTTCAGCGAAAACCTCTGCACAACCGCGACGCACAGCTCGGCTGGATGATTGCCACCGGAACGGTCCCGATTGTAATCTTTGGATTATTGTTGAAGGATGAAATTGAAACTTCGTTTCGATCGTTGTACGTCATCAGCGTATCGCTTATCGTGCTTGCTCTATTACTGATGTTCGCAGAGTATCTCACAAAAAAAAGAATTGCAAACGGTGTCCAATTAAAATCGTTGGATTCTATTGGCTGGAGAGAATCTATCCTCATTGGGTTTGCACAAGCAGTGGCACTTGTCCCCGGTTCATCGCGCTCCGGAACAACGATCACCGGAGGATTATTCGTCGGATTGAATCGTGAAACAGCGGCACGATTTTCATTTTTGCTCTCCCTTCCTTCGGTATTTGCAGCCGGTGTGTTGGAGATGATTAAAGAGAGAGAACATTTGCTTTCGTCCGACGTCGGAGTAGTGAATCTGATTGTTGCAACGGTTGTTTCCGGCATCGTCGGTTATGCATCAATTGCATTCCTTTTGAATTATTTAAAGAATCATTCGACATATCTGTTCATCATCTATAGAATATTCGTCGGACTCGGATTGCTCTATCTCCTAAACACCGGAATCATACAACACAATTAAGGTTTTATGGAATTCATCAAAGAATTTTTTGACAAACTTCGTGACATTCAGGCTCTTGTAGCGTGGGCAGGTTATGTCGGGCTTTTTATCATCGTCTTTTCGGAAACAGGGTTGCTCATCGGATTTTTTCTGCCGGGTGATTCGCTTCTCTTCACCGCCGGTCTGTTTGCCGCAAAAGGGATGTTCAACATTTACGAGTTATGTGTTCTTTTGTGTATTGCAGCGGTTGTCGGCGATGCGGTCGGATACTACATCGGCAAAAAGGGGGGACATGCTTTGTATGCGCGAGAAGATTCCCGCTTCTTTAAAAGAAAGCATCTTCTCGCAACAAAAGATTTTTACGAAAAATACGGAGGCATCACGATCGTGATGGCGCGGTGGATGCCGTTTGCGCGAACGTTCGCACCGGTTGTTGCCGGTATCGCAGAGATGTCTTACACAAAATTTGCCACCTATAATATCATCGGCGGCGTTTCGTGGGTGCTTAGCATGACGCTCGGCGGATATTATCTCGGAACGATCTTTCCGGAGATCATTCAGCATCTTGAACTCGTTATCATCATCATTGTGTTCCTTTCCATTCTGCCCGGTATTATCAAATATCTGCAAGTGAAGTACGGAAAGAAAAAAGAGTCTGCGAAAGATTGACGCCGATTCATTCTTCCTAGCAAAATATACTTATCTTTGAGTGTTCACCATGAAACACTCTTCCAACATTCGTTTTCATGTCGATCCCATCTTCATTGATGAACTGAAGAACCTTCCGTGGCATCTTCCTATTGCCGATTGGAAAGCGAACGGCGTTCAGATGCTTGATATTAAGCGGGGCATTTCGCGTCACACAGTCGTCTTTGTTCGGCAGGGAAGATTTTCTTTCAGCATCAAGGAGATCAGCGAAGAGATCTCCAAAAATGAGATCAATCATTACGAACAGTTGTTGTTAAAGGGAATCCATACTCTAATTCCAGCGGGCTACGTTGTGCGAGAGGAAGAACCGATCGCCGTCAACACACCCGTGGGAATACACTACGAGCCGAATACTGCCTCGCATACGGTGACGCTGCTTGTCGAAAAAGTATTACCCGACTCACTCCTTTATTCACGCAATTTCCGAAAAGAGAATCGCCAAAAAATTTGGGATGCCGTTGTGCATCTGCTTGTGCAACTGCATTCTAACGGAGTGTATTGGGGAGATGCATCGCTTGCAAACACGTTGATCAAATTTGAAAAACGCGAAATTCCGTTTGTCGGAAAACGGACATTCCTGATGGCATATCTTTCCGACGCAGAAACGGTCGAAATTCGTGAAACACTTTCGCAGTCGATGCGTGAATCGGAATTGAATTTCTTCTTCGAATCGATGGATTGGATGAATGAAGACCTGAAGGCAAGCGGTGTTGTGCGCGACGATGTAGCGACCAACGAAGATAAGGAATATATCCTTGCTTCGTACAGAAAACTATACGACGTTGAACTGAAGAAGAAACGGTTTGCAGAGCAAACCTCGTTCAACATCGATCAATTTCTTGGAAGTATTTCTGATCCATCGTACGTCGATCTGTTCGTTAAACACATTGAGGAACACAAATGGTACCTCGGCGAGCGGTTGAAGAAAAATACTGCGCTGGCACAGGCAGCACTCGATTGGTACACAACGGTTTTTGTACCTGTCTGCGAAATGTTCCGGAACGAAGGGATCCTTGATCTCTTTCCCGGAAAAACAGCGGCAGAATTATACATCGAAATTATGACCAACAAATACTACATGAGCGAAAAAGCGGGACTGGACGTCGGCATGATCCGGGCGGCGCAGGATTATGCAAACCGATTCGGTGTAACCGAATATCGCGGGTCGTTAATTAAAACCATCGCGGATAACCTTGCGCTGATTCTCGGTACAAAAGAAAAATGAACACTGCGAAAAGTTTCATCTGTCAGTTTTTCCAAGTATCTTCACAGTAATACAAAAAAGGAATACTGTATGACCATACCTCCGTCAAAAGTAAAAGAATTCGATCCAACCACTCTTGAAAAGATAGCATACACAAGCATTGCATCAATCCCTACACGCGAACCGAATGACCGCTATCGACTCGGCTACAGTCTGTGGCAATGGTTACACAGCAAAAATGGAACGATTGAACAGGCGATAAAAAATTCAGGATCACGAATATTGATTCCCGAGTCAGATGCTGTTAAAACTATCAAACAGGAACTTCAAAAAGCAGGGATAAAAATTTAGGGAGTGATGAAGGAGATCTGGAACATAGTCAACGACCTGATCATGGCATTCATTCCGCTCTTTGTAGCGATCGATGTGCCGGGGCTTGTGCCGTTGTTCCTTTCGTTGACAACAGGAATGACGTTGAAATCAAAGCGTCAGTTGATCGTTGAAGCAACGCTCACCGCGGGCGCTGTCGCTCTGGTCTTCCTTATTTTAGGTAAAGTGATCTTTAAGTTTCTCGGTATCACGGAAAACGATTTCCGTATTGGCGGAGGAATTGTGCTGCTTGTGCTGGCTGTGACCGATCTTCTTTTTTCCAGCGACGAGCATAAGAACCCGAACACATCGGTCGGTGTCGTCCCGATCGGTATTCCGCTCATCATGGGTCCGGCAGCGTTAACGTCGATCATTATCATTGTCGATGCGTACGGGTATTGGATCTCGATGGCATCGCTTGTGTTGAATCTGTTCATTGTTTGGTTCACATTCCGCCATTCCGATTACGTCATGAAATTCATGGGCGAAGCGGGATCGAAAGCATTTGCAAAAGTTGCATCGCTCTTCATGGTTGCGATCGCCGTGATGATGATTCGGGTCGGGATACAGAATATATTGAAATGAGAACGTCCTGATGCTTCACTCCATCCATTCTCCCTCTCAAGAACAGGCGCCTGGCAATCCTACACTCATCATGCTGCACGGACGTGGTGCGGATGAACATGACCTCTTTGGAATAAAAAAATATCTCGATCCGAGGTTGACAGTGTACAGTCTCCGTGCGCCGTACGAATTCGATTGGGGAGGATACGCATGGTTCCAACTGTTTGACGACGGTACCGTTGATGACGAAAGTTTCCTGCAGAGCAGAAATGAAATACTCTCGTTTATCTCAACAGTACAAACCAATCAACTTTTTCTGCTCGGATTCAGCATGGGGGCAATTATGTCGTACACCATTGCCTTGACACAACCGAAACTCTGCACGGGAATCCTTGCTCTCAGCGGATTTGCACCGTTGCAGATTCAGCACGAATATAAATTACGCGAACTTGACGGACTTTCAATTTTCATCTCGCACGGTACGAACGATCCTGTCATTCCGATCTCTTCTGCACGAAAAACAAAAGAACTTCTCGACACAACCAATGCGCATGTAACCTACAAAGAATATCCGTTTGCGCACCAGATCGGCGAGCAGTGCCTTGCAGACATGCGCACGTGGTTCGCTCCTCTTCTTCGGTAAGGATATTTTTTATTCCTCTGTGATACATTTGTGATAGTTTCATAGTAGGTTGATTAAAAAATTAAACCTAATGAAATTATTGCACGTCCTCCTTCTCCCTACACTTTTTCTTCACAGTCAAGAACTTGGAAATCTTACTGTGGAGACGATTGACGGAGAAGAAATTTCAATTGCAGCATTGTCAGCGCAAGGTCCGGTTCTTATCAATTTCTGGGCGCTCTGGTGCGAACCGTGCAAACTCGAAATGAAACAGCTGCAATCCCTGTCGGAAAAATACAAAAGCCGGCATTTTTCCATCGTCGCTGTTAATCAGGATAATCAAAAGAGTGTGTCGAAAGTCCCATCATACGTTTCGTCACAGCAATTCACATTCTATATCGCTCTTGATCCTGACGGTGAAATAGCACAGCGGTTTAACGTTCAAAATATTCCCTTCAGCATTCTGTTCGGCAAAAACGGAAAGATCGTATACAAGACACTCGGCTACAAACCGGGAGACGAGGCAATTCTCGAACAAGAAATTCAAAAAGTGCTGCAGACGCATGGCGAATAAACGAACGATCTTCAGAGTATCATCAATGGTGTTAATGGTTGTAATCATGAAGGCTCAAACTATTACACCGTCTGTTTCCAACACACTTCGATACGGAACCGGCGAGCGCGGATTCGGAAACGTGATCCAACGTTTTTCATACTTTGAAAATCTTACCGATGTACGTTTGACGATTCAGCCTTCGTTACTCATCGGCTTTCGTCTGCTCGCTGACGACCCGCCGGAGGTCGGCGAGATATTTCAAGGATTAAAACGGCGGTTTGTGGAGTACAATGGCGGCATGTTCTTGCTGCGCGCCGGTAATTTCAACGATCTATTCGGTCGCGGACTGGCGTTCAATCTTTTTGAAAACCGCGGTCTCGCATACGATACATGGATGGACGGAGTGAAAGCACAATACAAATCGTCTTCGATTTCCGTAACGATCCTTGGGGGAACGCTCGAATTCCGCGACTCGGTAACAATCGCACGTCACGAACGATACTCGATTCGGGGAGCGAATATTGAATTGAAACCGATACAAGGATTAATCGTTGGTGCAAGTTTTGTCGAAGCACATGGAACCATCCCGCAGTTTGTCGGCAGCAAAGAGATCGCCGCCGAAACTCCGGAAATATATGGTTCGTTCCGATCCGGACCGTTCAACGGATTCTTCGGCTATGCGCACAAATGGACAAACATCGTTACCGATGCCCGATCCAATACAGGAGATGGGTTGTACGGTTCATTTTCTTACAACGGAAAGGGATTTGGAATTACAGCAGAGTACAAAAATTACCGTTTCGACATCCGTGATCCATTCGATCGCGGTGCCGGCGAGCGTCCGACACGCATGCTGCCGTTTCAAAATCCGCCGATTGTACAAAAAGAACACAACTACACATTATTGACACGCGCAATTCATCAGGTCGATTTCAATGATGAGGTCGGATTTCAGATCGAAGGATTCTATTCACCGTCATCCTCGACGACGATAAGCCTCAACGGAAGCGTTGCAAGCAGGCACCATTATTATGATTACAATACGGCAGCATTTTCATTCATTGAACGAAAACGAGATCTCGGTTATTTACCGTCGCTAGAACGAAGACTCTCGCCGTACTGGGAAGCCTTTGTTGATGCTGAACATTATTTCGAGGAGAGATCGGCTGTCCGCACCGGCATTGCCCGGCGCGTGAATGTACTGTACAACGATTTCACCGGTGCGCAGTTCAGTCACACGCAGCAATCGACAATCGTTCCGGTGCAGATTCAATATGCATTGACGCGGGAGTATTCCGTCATTGTCCAATCAGAACATGAATTTGCGTATGACAGTTACAATACAAGTAACGAACGGTACTTCACCCAACTTCTGACGGCCATTCTTTCTCGGTCGCCGGATTTGAACCTCTCCGTACGATACGAGTACACGACAGACAAAGCGGATCCATCCGGAAGAAAAGACTGGGTGGTCGCCGAGATCGGATATTCATTCGGGCAATCACATACGACAACGTTGTCGTACGGGAGGGAACGAGGCGGACAGGTCTGTTCGAACGGCGTCTGCCAGTACCAATTGCCATTTGAAGGGGTACGATTTTCATTACGAAGTATCATCTAGCGGAGGAATCATGAAGAGCATTTTCGCTGCCATTATTATTCTGAGTTGCATTTCAACCAACACAACTGCTTCCGAACGGAAAGTGCTGGTAGAAATGTTCACCAATTCTCATTGCGGTGTTTGTCCCGCCGCCCATGCGGCATTGAATTCTTATTTGTCATCAAGTCCCAATGCAGGCAAACTCAGATTTATTTTTTATCACACTACTTTTCCGTACAGCGACGATCCGCTATCGCAGGCAAATACCACGGAACCGAACGCCCGCAATTCATATTACAACGGACCGACCTCCACACCGAATACTTTCTTCGACGGCGTTAATCAAGGAAGAACCTATTCATCATTCGCCACAAACCTTGATGCGCGCGTTGCGGTGGAAAGTCCGATTGAAATAACATTGAACGGAAGCAGGAACGGAAACACTGTTTCGGTCTCCGCAACAATGAAGAAAACAGGAACGATCAACGAAACAGATCTCGTTGCACACATTGTGGCGGTTGAAAATGTATCGTACGTAGGACGCAACGGCGTTACGCCGCAGGATTTTGTGATGAGAAAGATGTTGACCGGTACGGCGGGGCAATCATTTCAATTCGATCAGTCGAACAACGCTGTCATCGCCTCATCCGCAACACTCGGCAATGTTTCCGATATTACGAAGACCGGTGTGGTCGTCTTCATTCAAAGTGCATCGACAAAAACGGTGTACCAGTCGGAATATATTTCCTATGCAGCGTTGACCGGGGTAAATAAAGACAAACAGCATCTCCCGGCTTTATTCGAACTGAATCAAAATTTTCCCAATCCGTTCAATCCGGAAACGACAATACGATATTCCGTACCGACGTTGTCACACGTTACATTGTCTGTGTACGATGTTATTGGAAACAGGATCGCAGTGCTGATCGACAAGCCGCAGCCGGCGCAAACATACACGGTATCATTTGACGGGGGACGGTTTCCCAGCGGAGTCTATTTCTATAAACTGACGGTGAGTGGAATCTCTCTGACACGAACAATGGTGCTGATAAAATAACAAATTGAATTTAATACCGATGTTGGGTACCATTGGACAAAAAGGTGCTCGACAGATATGCCAAAATTTATGAAACACGTACTGGTCGTTGAAGACGACAAAGATATCACCGGCTTGCTGGACATTCATTTGAAGGATCTCAACTGCAGGGTGACGATCGTGCATGACGGTGAAAAAGGATTCAGCAACATCCTGAAGAACAAGTACGATCTCGTGGTGCTGGACGTGATGCTGCCGAAAATGGACGGACTGGAAGTCTGCAGAAAAGTGCGCGCGGAAAAAAACAACACGCCGATCTTGATGCTCACTGCAAAATCGGAAGAACTCGATAAAGTGCTCGGGCTCGAAGTCGGGGCGGATGATTACCTTACAAAGCCGTTCAGCGTCCGCGAATTTATTGCACGGGTGAAAGCGATGTTCCGTAGAGTTGAAGCGATGCAGAGTGAGACGAAATCGGGGGATACCTCGTCGGTACTTTCATTCGGAGAACTGGAAATCGACCGCGAGCGGCGCAAAGTTCAGTTGAACGGAAAGCGGCTCGACTTAACGGCAAAAGAATTCGATCTGTTGGTATTATTCGCTTCACATCCCGGAAAGACATACACACGCGAGCAACTGCTCGAATTAGTCTGGGGATACCAGTTCAACGGGTATGACCATACGGTCAATTCACATATCAATCGTCTCCGTTCAAAAATTGAAAAAGATATGTCGAAGCCGAAATATATCATGACAGCGTGGGGTGTAGGATATAGGTTTGCTGAAGTTGAAGAAATTGAATCGTAACACTGAATGCTTGGTGCTGACCACTGATCGCTGAGTTTCTTTATCAAACAATGAACAAACTCTTCCACAGTCTTTACTGGAAAATTTCCGCGACGTTCGTTGCCCTTCTCTTTGTTTTGGGAGCGGTGTACATCTACGTCGTCGCGTTCTCTGCGGAGATGTACTTTCAGGAGGCAAACCAGCGTTTGAACGCCCGCGTTGCGCAGCGAATGCTGAATCATTACAAACCGCTTGTTGACCACCGCCTCGATTCGCTGCGGCTGGAAGAGATTTACACCATTCAAAAAATTTTCAATCCGAGCATTGAAGTGTACGTGCTTGATACTACAGGCGCAATCATCTCCCACTGTCCGACCAACCAGCACATCCAATGCACATCGGTTTCTGTTGAACCGATCAAGAAATTTGTCGGTATGAAAACCCCGGTGTTTGTTGAAGGGGAAGATCCGAAAAAACTCGGCGTTAAAAAGACTTTTTCCGCAGCCAGAATAACCGACGGAGAGAAACTGATCGGATACCTCTACGTCATTCTGGGTAGCGAGGAGTTCGACAGCAATTTTAACCTGCTCATCGGCAGTTACATCCTCCGCATCGGCGCGCGAACTACGACAATCACGCTGGTTGCCGCAGCTCTTATTGGCCTGATTGCATTATTGTACATCACTAAAAATTTGCGAACGATTATCCGCACGGTACGCGAGTTTCAACAAGGAAATCACGACGCGCGCATCAATCTGTCATCGTCAGGCGAGTTGAATGAACTGGCGACGTCGTTCAACGAGATGGCAGACACAATCGTCAAGAATCTGGAAGAGATCAAGACGATGGATTCATTGCGCAGAGAACTTGTCGCCAACGTGTCGCACGATCTCCGCACACCGCTGTCAACGATCCACGGTTATATTGAAACGTTGATGATCAAAGCTGAGTCGCTGACGAAAGAAGAGCGTGAGCAGTATCTGAAGACTGTTCTCACGAGTACTGAACGATTGCGGAAACTTGTTGAAGAATTGTTTGAACTATCAAAGCTTGAAGCGAAGCAGACGAAACCGAATCCCGAACCGTTTTCGATCTCGGAACTTGTGCAGGATATCGGACAGAAGTACCTCATCATCGCCGAGAAAAAATGGATTACGTTCCAGTGCATCTTCCCAAAAGACCTGCCAATGATTGTGGCGGATATTGCGTTGATCGACCGCGTCATCCAAAACCTTGTGGATAACGCAATCAAGTTTACACCTGCCGGCGGCATTGTACGCATTGAATTGCACCGGCTCTCAAACGCTATCGATGTAAAGATTTCGGATACCGGTGCAGGTATTCTTCCCGAAGATATTCCCTATATTTTCGACCGCTACAATAAGGGGAGCCAGAAAAATATCTTTCAAAACGATGGAGCGGGACTTGGACTTGCAATCGTTAAGAAAATTCTCGAAGTACATAAACTTACAATAGATGTTGACAGCAAAGTGAACGAAGGGACTGCGTTTTCATTCAAATTGCCTGTACACCAGAGACTCTAACCTTGGCAAGGTTGTTCTATACATATTCTTTTTACCCCACCGTGATAGTTTTGTGACAGGTTACTCGTATACTTGTGTATCATTTTTCAATCACTATAATCCAAAAGGAGAATGATATGAGGTATGCGGCAATTTGCTTGATCGCTCTGTTGTCGTTCGCTGGATGTAAAGATGAATCATCCACAACACCTGATACACCAAATCAATCTATCACTACCGAAGCGCAGCTGTATATGATGGGAAAAAGCGCTGCCGGTTTTACATTCTATAAAAATTCGACCGACACGCTTGCAAAAAACGGCGGATCGGGACACCCGGATTCGCATCTCCGCACACGGTACAATGCTATCGCCGCGCAGCAACTTGATGCCAACGGTAAAGTGAAAACCGGAACGGTCTTTCCCGATTCGTCGCTCATTGTAAAAGAGTTAATCAACAACAATGTGTTGACGACATACGTTTTCCTCTTCAAGAAAAAGGGAGATGCTAATGCCGATGCGAACGGTTGGGTGTGGGCAGAGACAAGTCCGAGCGGTACGCCGACATATCCCGTCACAAACAAGGGAGCCGGATGCATTGGATGCCACAGTGTCGGTGTTGATTATACGCGCATGAATGACTCGCATCCGTAATTCCAAGATTCTTTACAATTACGATTGCGTGTGTTGTTGAGAAACGCTAAGTTTGCGGACAAACCAATCCGATTTACTCTTGCATTCGTTGTATCATTGTTACACGGTAGTTTTCCAATTCACATTTCATCAATTATAAAAGGAGTTTTTATGAAAACCACACAATTCTCAAAACTGCTCATGACGGCTGCGGTTGCCGGTATGTTGAGCGGAGCGATCGCTAATGCACAGGACAAAGCGCCCGTGAAGGCAAAAGACAAAAAAGAAACAAAGAAAGACGGCTGCAGCGGCAAAGACGGTTGTAAAGGAAAAGATATGAAAAAGGGGAAGGATGGCTGCAAAGGAAAGGACGGATGTAAAGGCAAGGATGGCTGCAAAGGGAAAGAAGCAAAAGGCAAAGATGGATGCAACGGGAAGGACAGCTGCAGCGGAAAAGATACCACTTCATCCGACACAAAGAAACCCAACTAAATCTTAATGTCCCCTCCTCCTTTGGAGGAGGGGATTACTTGTCCGCCATCTTTTTGGCGGAAAGGGTGGTGCAAAAATGACTCCCAACAAATGGAACATACCAGATTTCGGATTCGGCGTCGGGCTTCGAAGTGTTCACTACGATTATATCTTAGAGAACAATCCCAAGGTCGATTGGTTCGAGATCATCTCCGAAACATATCTTGAATCGGGAGGAAGAGTCCGCTATGTACTCGATAAAGTCGCAGAACGATACCCGATCGTGCTGCATGGCGTTTCGCTCTCTGTCGGCAGCAGCGATCCGGTCAATTTTGAATATTTAAAACTGCTGAAAGCGCTCGCTGACCGCGTCAAATCGCCGTACATCTCCGATCATCTATGCTGGACCGGCGTCAATGCACATAATGTGCACGATTTGCTGCCGATCCCGTACACGGAAGAATCGTTGAAGCATATCGTTGCAAAAGTAAAACAGGTGATGGATTACATGGAGCGCCCGCTTGTGCTGGAGAATGTCTCGACGTACGCGCAGTTCGCATCGTCAACGATGACGGAGTGGGAATTTCACGCACGCCTGATGGAAGAGTCGCAGTGCGGCATGCTGATGGATGTAAACAACATTTACGTCAGCGCATACAATCATGATTTCGATGCGAAAGAATTTATCGACCGGATTGACCCGTCGCTTGTCTGCCAGTATCATCTTGCCGGACATACGAACAAAGGAACGCACATCCTCGATACGCACAACGACCATGTGATCGACGCGGTGTGGGAATTGTATCGCTACGCATTTCAGCGTACCGGCGGACGAAACACTCTGCTTGAATGGGATGAAGATATTCCCGAATTCGATATCGTTCATCAGGAAGCGCTGAAAGCAAAACAGTATCGTTCAGAAAAATCAGTGCAGCCAATGTTACCCATCGATCGTACGGCACTGCACGCGCCGAAAATGCATCTGACCACCGTTGAATCCGTTGATGACACTGAGCGCGCTGTCAGACGACAATACAAGAGTTCCAACAATGCTCTCTAAAATTCCTCTCGACACACTGCAACGCTGGATGCAAAACGTTATCGAACACAACGGCAACGATGCTGAAGCGTGGCGTTCGGATGAAGCGCAGAAAGAAATTCCGTATGAAGAGGCGTATCTCAACGTACTCCCATCCAAAACGCTCTCACCCGTTGAACGGATCGCCATTTATCGAAGAATGTTTGTTCTTCGCATGGTTGATTCGATGGCGATCGATTATCCCGGCGTACAGCATTTCTTCGGTGAAGAAAGATTCAAAGAGATCGTAATGGAGTATGTGGGCAAATACCCGTCGCACAGTTACACACTCAATCATCTCGGAAGAAAATTTCCACAATTCATTAAAGAATTGCTGCTCGATCAAAAAGAATTCCTCTATGATCTTGCCCGATTAGAATTGGCGCTGACGGAAAACATGGACGCGCCGCAATCGCCTATTCTTACTCGTGATGAACTCTCTTCGATCAAACAAGATGAGTGGGAATTTGCGTCTCTGGTACCAATCGAAGCATTAACGCTGATGGAATTCATCTATCCGGTCGCCGACTATCTCCGCGCGGTAATGGATGAAGAACCGACGCCGAATGAGATTGCCATCGAAAAAAACTGGGTTGTTGTCTATAGAAAAGAGTACACCACCTGGTTCAAACAATTGATGCATGAAGAGTACGTTCTGCTGAACGAACTGTGCAGCGGCACGCCGCTGTCCAAAGCATTTGATCTCCTCGTGCAACATTTTCCGCAGAAACAAGCTGAACTTGAAAAGTATGTTTTCGAATGGTTCAGCGATTGGGTGGGAAGAGGGATGTTCTCAAAAGTCATTCTACCGCAACAACACAACAGCACGAAGAAAAAATGAAATCAACAGCACTGCAATTCGTCAAAGCCTTTCATACACGCTATCTTTCTATCATCCCATTATTGCAGCATCCGTTGTTGCTCCTGATCCGGCTCTATTGGGGATATGACTTTTACCAATCCGGCGTCGGCAAACTCAATAATCTTGAGAACACGATAGAGTTTTTCGCTTCGCTCAACATTCCGTTCCCCGCATTCAACGCTGTGTTTGTTGGTTACATGGAGATGTTCGGCGGGATACTTTTTCTCGCAGGATTTGGCGTGCGGTATTTTACTATTCCACTCATCGTCAACATGTGTGTTGCGTATGCAACCGACGACCGAGAAGCGTTGCTCAATGTTTTTTCCGATCCGGAATCGTTCGTTGCAGCGACACCGTTTCAACATCTGCTCGCATTGTTGATTGTCTACGTGTATGGCGCAGGATTCTTCTCCATTGATTGGCTCATAGAACTTTGGAATAAGAGAAAGACTTCTCATTGAACGCTTCCTCAACTTCATCTTCCCATTCATGAAAAGATCATTTGCAACTGCATTCATTCTCACATTGTCTGTTTGCATGTGTGCCGCTCAAACAAGCACTCCGCAACCCGATTCAAGCATCAACAATCTTGTTCACACACTGGGCTATACTGCGGCTGAATTTGGCGCAATCCCTCAATTTGTGAAAACGGGAACAGGGAAAAAGGTTCTGATATTAATCCCCGGCTGGGGTTTTGACGGATCAGTATTTAACGATTTTGTCGATGCGAATAAGAATAACTACACAATGTATGTTGTTACCATTCCGGGTTATGGAAAAACTTTTGCTCCCCCGATGCCTCCTGCCGGAACAAGTTATGCCGAGCTGACCTGGAGTAAAAGTTTTCTCTCCGGCCTTGCAAAACTCATTGAGAAAGAAAAACTGCATAAGCCGATCATTGCAGGACATTTCAACCAGGGATCGCAACTGACGCTGCGATTCGCCATCGATCATCCCAACAAGATTGGCGGCGCAATCATTCTGGGCGGCCCGCCGAAACTTGTTAGTGTCAGGAACGGAGTGATGCGGGAATTTCCGTTAGACAGCATGAAGTTGCTTACGGATAATTTCCTCGCTCAAAAATGGTTCAAGCCGATCAAGAAAAGTGCGTTCGATGCAGGAAATTACTTGCCGGAAGTGTACTCGTTAGACAGTATCAAAGGGAAAAAACTGTGGGAAGAATCCGCCACCGTTCCATTGTCGGTGATGATACGCTATCTGTGCGAATTGTGGACGATGGATCTCTTGCTGGAAACGGAGAAAATCCTATGTCCCGTGCTGGTGTTAAGACCAACGTTCACCAAACCAATGCTGGAAACGCCGGTGAATAATTATCTTCAACCGCAATTTATCGATCTGTGGGATCGTGCACGTTCAAAGAATAGTGCCATTGTCGTGAAAGATGTGGCTGCGGCGGCAACATTTGTGTGGAAAGATAATCCTTCGTTTGTATACAAAGAAATAAAAAATTTCATGTGGCAATATCCGAGTGAATAATAAATAGATGTTGTTCACCGGTACAATTCGTTGATTCCCCACCTTGGAATCCAACGGGAACATACACCGACCGTTCCTTGTTCGACTTCTAAAATTTACCTATCTTCAAACAACATTTTAATGGTGATCTATGGGAAACGTTGTTGTTACAGGCATGGGATTGATTTCTCCGCTCGGACTTTCAGTTGAAGAATCATGGAAGAATGCCATCGAGGGTAAATCCGGCATCGGGCACATCACACGCTATCCGAAAGAAAAATATGTAACGCAAATTGCGGGCGAAGTAAAAGGCTTCGACGCAAAAAAATATTTTGAACCAAAAGAAGTAAACCGCTGGGATCTCTGCATCCAATACGGTATCGGTGCCGGGCTTGATGCCATTGCCGATGCCGATCTGAAGATCACACCCGAGAATGCGGAGCGCGTCGGTATCATCATCGGCTCCGGCATTGGCGGACTCATCGGCATCAGCGAAACGACATTGAAACTTCATGAGAACGGTCAGCGTTATGTGACGCCGTTCTTTATTCCAAGCGTTATCATCAATATGCTTTCGGGACTGCTTGCAATCCGTACCGGGGCAAAGGGAATCAACTACGGTGTCGTCTCCGCCTGCGCAACAAGCAACCACGCCATCGCCGATGGATTCCATGCCATCAATAGAGGCGAAGTTGATGTGGTGATCGTCGGCGGTGCAGAAGCGCCGATTACCGAGATCGGTGTAGCAGGATTCTGTTCCGCACGCGCAATGAGCAAGCGAAATGACGAACCGGAGAAAGCATCCCGTCCCTTCGACAAAGATCGTGATGGTTTTGTGTTAGGGGAAGGTGCCGGTGCATTCGTCCTCGAAAGCGAAGAGCATGCAAAGAAACGCGGCGCGAAGATCTACGCAAAAATTCTCGGCGTGGGGATGACTGCCGATGCGTTTCATTTTACCGCACCGCCGGAAGATGGCGACGGTGCAATGCGTGCAATGAAACTGGCTGTTCAATATTCCGGTTTGAAACCGAATGATATCGATTACATCAACGCGCACGGCACATCGACAGGGCTCGGTGATATTGCAGAAACAGTAGCGATCAAACGTCTGTTCGGCGACCACGCGAAAAATGTCATGGTCAGCTCCACGAAGTCGATGCACGGGCATCTTCTTGGCGGCGCCGGAGCGATCGAAGCAGTGATGACGATTCTTGCACTCAAAGAAGGAATCATCCCGCCAACGATCAATCTCGACAATCCCGATCCCGAATGCGACCTGGATTATGTGCCGAATGTTGCACGGAAAAAAGAGATTAATTATGCACTGTCCAACGGATTCGGTTTCGGCGGCACGAATGCGAGTATTTGTTTTGGAAGGGTTTAACTCAAAAAAATCTTCTGTACAATCACTGTCATTCCGAGTCCGCAAAGCGGACGAGGAATCTGAGTATACTCTTAGATTTCTCGACCGATATAGGACATCGGTCTCGAAACGACAAGTCACGTGAATTGATGAGTATCGAAGAACACACTATTAGATAAGAATTTTTTTGAAATGGAATATCGTAAAATCAACATCGGTCTCATCCAAATGTCCTGTTCTTCGAACACATCGGAGAACATGGCAAAAGCGATCAAAGGAATTCGCGAAGCGGCGAAAAAGGGAGCGCAGGTTGTTTGCCTGCAGGAACTGTTCCGTTCGCTGTACTTCTGCGATAAAGAAGCGTACGAACCGTTCAAACTTGCCGAACCGATTCCCGGTCCTTCGACGCACGAATTGTCTGCGGTTGCAAAAGAACTCGGCGTTGTTATCATCGCTTCATTATTTGAAAAGCGCGCAGAAGGTATCTATCATAACACAACCGCCGTCATCGATGCGGACGGGACATACATCGACAAGTACCGCAAGATGCACATTCCGGATGATCCTGCGTACTATGAGAAATTCTATTTCACTCCCGGCGATCTCGGATTCAAATCGTTCAGCACGAAATTCGGAAAACTCGGCGTGCTCATCTGCTGGGATCAATGGTATCCCGAAGCGGCGCGGTTAACGGCGCTGACGGGCGCAGAGATTCTCTTCTATCCGACAGCGATCGGCTGGGCGGACGGAGAAGATCCGAAAGTAAACAAAGTGCAGCACGATGCGTGGGAAACGATCCAGCGCTCGCACGCTGTTGCAAACGGAATCCCCGTCGTCTCTGTGAATCGCGTCGGGCATGAAGGGAACCAAACATTCTGGGGCGGATCGTTCGTTGCCGGAAATCAGGGAGAGATCCTCTTCAAAGCGTCGCACGAGAAAGAAGAGGTCGCCGTTGTTGAGGTGGATCTCGCCCGTGCCAACAACACGCGCGTACACTGGCCCTTCCTGCGCGACCGGCGCATTGATGCGTACGAGCATATAACAAAAAGATTTATAGATTAAAGACAGAACCACAAAATCACAAAGACACTAAGATTTACTTGATAACAATTTTCGTGACTTTGTGTCTTCGTGGTTATTTTATTTATGAAGACACCGAAACAACTGGGATACAGATTCCCCGCTGAATGGGAGCCGCAAGTAGCAACATGGTTATCATGGGCTCACAAAGAAGCATCATGGCCCGATAAGTTCGAGCCTGTCCCGTTCATCTATACGAATATCGTCCGCACTATCACGCAATTCCAGCATGTGAACATCAACGTAAACGATGACGAGATGGCTGAGGACGTAACGAAAAGGTTGACACTCGCCGGTGTTCCGAAAGCACGATTCACGTTGTACAAAATTCCGACGAACGATGCATGGTGCCGCGATCACGGTCCTGCTTTCGTCATCAATCCGAATGCCCAGCAGAAGAAAGCAATTATCGATTGGGGCTACAATGCGTGGGGAGGAAAATATCCGCCGTTCGATTTTGACGATGTGGTGCCGACAAAGATCGCTGAAATCTACAAGGTTCCTGTCTTCAATCCCGGCATTGTGATGGAAGGCGGGGCAATTGATGTGAATGGAAAAGGATGTCTGCTTACCACAAAAGCGTGCTTGCTTAATCCAAATCGGAATCCTCAACTTAATCAAGAGCAAATCGAAACATATCTAAAAGAATATTACGGACAAGAAAAAATTCTCTGGCTCAACGACGGGATTGTCGGCGACGATACGGACGGACACATAGACGATCTTGCGCGTTTTGTTAATCCTTCAACTATTGTTACCTGCGTTGAAGAAGATCCCGCTGATGAGAATTATGAAATACTGCAGGATAATTTAAAACTACTCCGCACGCTTACCGACCAAGATAACAAGCCATTTAAAATTGTTGAACTGCCAATGCCCGGTTACGTTGCGTACGATAATCAGCGGCTTCCGGCAAGTTATGCCAACTTCCTCATCGGCAACGGATTCGTGATCGTCCCTGTCTTCAATCATCCTAACGATCTTCGCGCGCTGAACATTCTTCAAGAACAATTTCCCAATAGAAAAGTAATCGGCATTGACTGCTACGATCTTGTGTGGGGACTCGGAACGCTTCACTGTATCAGCCAGCAAGAGCCTGCGGTGTAAATTTGTCTGGATAAGAATTTATCACAAAATGGAATGTCATTGCAGGGAAGTAACCGAAGCAATCTTTACAATTAAAAGATTGCTTCGCCAAAGAACGGCTTGCAATGACTTTGGTTGTGGATTTTTGGGATGCCTTGACAGAAAAATGTTATACATTTGTGAAAACTATTTTGCACAGATGATCGTTACAGGGGGTGGAGGTGAATCATGAAGTTCACATTATTTTTTATCATTATTTTCTGCGGCATAGTGGCTGCACAAACCAACACTTCCTCAAAGAATATTTCGGGAAGGATTGCAAAGGGAAAAGGTATGGAAACAAAGTTAGAAAAGGTCACGCTCGGCGCCGGCTGCTTCTGGTGTGTTGAAGCGATCTACCAGCGGCTCGAAGGTGTGGAGAAAGTCGAGTCGGGATACTCCGGCGGACATGTGAAGAATCCGTCATACGAAGATGTCTGCACTGGACGAACCGGGCACGCGGAAGTTATACAAGTAACGTTCGATCCGAAGAAGATATCGTTCAAAGAACTGCTGGAGGTCTTCTTCCGTACACACGATCCTACGACGCTCAACAAACAGGGGGCGGATGTCGGCACGCAGTACCGTTCTGCGATTTTCTATCACACCGATGAGCAGAAAAAAATCGCCGAGCAGGTCGTCAAAGAGACCAATGCTGCAAAGATCTGGGACGATCCGATCGTGACGGAAATTTCGCAGTTTGTCGATTTCTACAAAGCGGAGGAGTACCATCAGAATTACTACAATGAGAATTCATACAAACCGTACTGCATGATGGTAATTAATCCGAAATTGAGTAAATTCAGGAAGGAGTTCGGCAGTAAACTGAAAAAAGAATCAAAGTAGAATTCGATACGATGAATATTCGACAAACGGAGAACACATCGCCAAGAGCAAACAGGCGGATGTTTGTTCTCCGTTTCTTTTTTGGTATTTGTATTTTGGTATTTGGAATTTCAACTCCCGGCTGCTTTATCATTCGTCCCATTGCCGGCGCCAACATCGATCATCATCAATTGCAAAAAGCGCGCGAAGCGAGGGTGTTGGAAGTGCGGCATGACGGCGCGGAGAGGCTGTCACACCGTTTGGACAACGGCGATCCGATCGAGAATGCCGATCTTTCGTTTTACTTCAGCGAATCGCTCCTCAACAAAGCAGCGGCACAACTCGACAGTGTCACGGGATGGATCGATTCACTCACGTCATATTCCATCAGAAGCATCCGTGTAAAACTCTATAATGGATCTGCGATCGCCACGGTTTCCATGGCAGCATACAATCACGACTATGATGTTGATGTTGACCTGATCATGGATTGTCTCCTTCTTTTTTCTATCGAGGGAGGAAAATTCTACGCACGCCTCGAACCGTTCAATGTTGTCCCGACCGTGAAGGCAAGCGGCATGATCTCATCGGTCGAAGGGATCATCGAAGATATCGTTACCATGAGGCTTTCGACTCTCAGCGACAATCTTCCTCCGATCCAGTTCCCGGTGGACTTCAACAATCAATTTCCCGTACAGGCAAATTACGTTGAGGTGCGTACCGGCATGAACATGAACATTACGACCCCGGCGCAGGTGCTGCAATACAATTTGTCGTTGAAAGAAGTTCTCATCTTCAAGGAAAAATTGTTCATCGCGCTGAATGTAAAGAAGGCAGGGGTGAAGAAATGATAACCCGTAGTCATTGCGAGCCGTTGTTTGGCGAAGCAATCTTTTCAATGTCAGGAAGAATAAAATTGCCGCGGAAGATTGCCTCATTTGCAACGACGCTGTTTATGTTTGGATTTATTTTCATCGGCTGCGGATCGTCGGTAAACGTTCCGTCGGTGGAAGAGTCGGAAAAGAGCATTGCCCGGACAATTCCCAAACTTGATTCCCTCGACCGCCTCATTGTTGTTCAAACTCAATCGCTCCCAAAAGGATTCGACATTATTTCGCACACGCGCATGTCGGCGATCAATACGCTGTTGAACGGCATGACGAATGCGGGAACCAACGACATCCATTTCGATTTTCTTGCGACGCGGCCGTTGTGGAAGGAAGAGAAATCGACTTTCGGAATCAATTATACAAATTATGTCGATGTCGATACGGGACGATTGGATGTTGATCTGAAAAAATTTCAGTTCACCGGCATGTTGAACAACATCGTCCTTGCCGATGTTGAGATCGAAGGAATGGGAGCGATCAGAGTCTCCGGCAAATATACCGGCATTACTGCAAGCGCGGCGCCGCAGGTTCATTTTTATCTCAATGAGCAGCTGCAATTTTCAATCTCCACCGCCGATTCCGATTACATTCGTTTGACACCGCTGCCGCGGACCGTAATGCTGAAAACAAAAGTGACGATCAACCTGCTCGGGTGGAGCATTCCGTACTACCGCGAGATCCCGCTGCAATCGGATGATCTGATAAAACCGGTCTTGATTCCATCGGCGCTCCGTTCGGAGATCGTCTTTCCGCTCCCTGCCGCGCAGTATGGAGAGGAACGGTTGGAGTATGTTAAACGCTCGCTCGATTTCACCCGTTCAACGGTCGGCGCGAACAATAATGTTCTTGAATACAAATCGAACATTTCGTTTATCAAACCGTGAACGAGTAGCGTCACAAAAATAAAAAATTTTCGTTGTGAGGCGTATATTTTTTTTATTTTCCATGATGTGCAAGTGTTTAACTCCCGCTCAGGAGTCTTTTTCAACACGAAGAGTTCTCCGGACAGTTTACCTGTCGAAAAACAATGCCTTGTTAAAACATTGCTGTCATTTTTCACGGAAAGCTGTATATTCATTCACACCAAGAATTTTTTAGGGGAGACAGGAATGCAAACATTCAACAGATTCATTCTTGCTGCATTTTTTGTTACACTGTCGGGCTGCGGCAGCGGCGCACCGGATTCATTCATGCGGATGACAAAGCAGTATTGGGAAGTGGTGGACATCAAGCCGTCGATTAAATACAACGATGCGTGGGAACGGGTCATCTACATTATTACAAAGAAGTTTGAATTGGAAATGATCTCCAAGGAAGACGGCTACGTCCGTTCCGCATTCGGTCCTTCGTACTTTACCGAAGATATGCAGAACGACAAGTATCAGGTGCGCATCGTGGCAAAGTTCACCCCCGATCATAAAAAACTGGAATTCAAGATCGAATCGCGCATCTGGGACGGAAAGATCTTCCTGAACGGTTCCGATGTGCGTGTTGCCGCAAATATGCGGAAAGATTTCCTCAACTCCCTCGGCGAGCCGCAGAAAAAACCGACGAAACAAACAGCGCCCGCCGATTCAGTGCAACAGACCGAACCGCCTATAGACATGCAATAATTTCTATGAAAGGACCCTGCAATGAAGAAACTGCTGTGCTCCATTGTTCTCTTCTCTTCCACATTATTTTCTCAAGAAACCGTTGATACTTCCGTCATTGCGAAAATCCGCGACGAAGGAATGAACCGCTCGCAAGCGCGTGAAATTCTTTCGTGGGTTGCCGACGTGTACGGACCGCGATTAACCGGCTCGCCGGAATACAACGCATCGGCAAATTGGGCTAAGAACAAACTCGCCGAATGGGGATTGTTGAACGTACATCTCGAATCGTGGGGACCATTCGGCCGGGGATGGAGATTGAAAAAGTATTCAGCAGCAATCGTCGGCAAACAATACCAGCCGCTCGTGTCATACCCAAAAGCATGGTCGCCGGGATTAAACGACGATGAAGTTGAAGCGGATGTTGTCTGGTTGAATGCCGAGACCGACAGTGCACTGGAGACCTACAAAGGAAAACTGAAAGGAAAGTTTGTCTTGCTCGGAACACAGTCCATTGTGCAGGCGAACTTCAAACCCAACGCAACACGGTACACCGATACGGAATTACTGGAACTTGCAAACGCAGAACCGCGGGAGGCAAGAGCGCGGTACCGAAGAGAACAGTCGCCCGCAGAAAAAGCGCGCGCACTGCTCACCTACAAAAAATGGCTATTGATGATGAAAGAAAATGTCGTCGCGGTGCTCACATCTGCGCCGACACCGAGAAGCGAAGGGGGAGCGGTGTGGGTGATGGGTGCAACAGTTCCGTCTCATCCCGATACGCCGTATGCGAGCCCGTACCGCATTCCTTCGTACAAAAGCAAAGCGCCGAAAATCCCTCCGCAAGTTGAATTGGGAAATGAGCATTTCAATCGTCTCATCCGCATGATTGAAAAAGGAGAAAAAGTAAAGATTGCGATGACACTCGACGTGGAATGGACATCGCAGAAAGACGATTCGAGTTACAACGTGATCGCAGAACTTCCCGGAACGGATCTGAAAGATGAAGTGGTGATGATCGGCGCTCATCTCGATTCGTGGCACGGCGGAACCGGCGCAACGGATAACGGAACAGGCGTCACCGCATGCATGGAGGCAATGAGAATTTTAAAAGCGATCGGCGTGCAGCCGCGCCGCACGATCCGCATCGGGTTATGGGGCGGAGAAGAACAGGGATTGCTCGGTTCGCGTGCGTATGCGGAAAAACATTTCGGCAAACGCGATTCGTTAACACCGGAAGCGGAAAAGTTTGCGGCGTACTTCAACAACGATAACGGCACCGGAAAGGTCCGCGGCATCTACATGCAGGGGAACGAAGCGCTGCGCCCGATCTTCCGCGCGTGGCTCGCTCCGTTCAAAGATCTGGAAGCATCGACACTGACACTCTCCCCAACAGGCGGCACCGACCATCAATCATTCGACGGCATCGGTTTGCCAGGATTTCAATTTATTCAAGATCCGATCGAGTATAGCACGCGCACGTGGCATTCCACCAACGACGTGTGGGACCGTTCGCAGGAAGAAGATATGAAACAGGCGGCGATCCTGATGGCAGCGTTCGCATACAATGCGGCGATGCGCGACGAGAAACTTCCGCGCAAAGCACCGGCTCCGCGCGTCGCAGGCATCGGCTACGATGAGGAGTGGGGATGCGGCTACGATCATATGCATGAGCATTGATCATGAATAATATAACCAAAACCCTGAAACCAACCGTCATTCCCGCACGTTGTAAGCGGGAATCCACCGAATGCCTGCCCGACGCTTTGCGTTGGCAGGCAGGGATGCCCTACAAAGACATTCGGGCATGACAACGTAATGTTGGAAGTACCCGCCGCGACGCGACATTTTTTTTTGCTGTAGGTTGTCGTTCCAAGTCGCTTTGTGACAAGGAATCTTGCTTTTCACGTCTGAAGTCAGAAAAGAGATTTCTCGCTTCGTCCCGACTTCGCCGGGACTTCGCTCGAAATGACAAACAAAAATATTTTTGCGATTCTTTGTACCGGACGATACGGTTCGGGAATCGGATTCACATATTCTCTGTTCTACAATCCGTATGACGACACTTACACTTGCAACATCTCCTGGACAGATCGAAACGATCCGTTCGCTCTTCACCGAATACCAACAATGGTTGAATTTTTCTCTCTGCTTCCAAGGATTCGACAGGGAACTTGCCGATCTGCCGGGTAAATACGCCGCGCCAAAAGGACGGCTCTATCTTGCAGAGCACGACGGCGCGATCGCCGGCTGCATCGCATTACGACCGATGGACGATGAGGGAGTGTGCGAGATGAAGCGGTTGTACGTCCGCGAAGAATTCCGCGGGAAGAAGATCGGCAGATTATTGGTGGACACGATCCTTGCAGATGCAAAAGCGATCGGCTACCGCACGATGCGATTGGATACGCTGCAGCGGATGGAGACCGCCCGCGCCCTCTACGCAAAACTCGGATTCAAGATCATCCCCGCCTACTATAACAACCCGATGGAAGAGGTGGTGTATATGGAGAAGAATCTGCTGCTGTAGAATTACTTCATACTCAACGCATCTCTCTGATTTTTATATTTTCTTTATACTTTCACTCTCCCTTTTTATCTCTCTTTCATTTCCTTTTCCCACTCTCTTCGCCACATTGTTTGCGTTAAAAAGTTGCGGTCATTCTGATCCCGATGTTTTTCAATCGGGAGAAGAATCTGGTTTGTGCGGTTGGATTCCCCACGCCACTAGCGGATCCTTCGCTTCGCTCAGGATGACAAAGACTTAATATTACACCTCCGAATGACAACGACTTAAGGAAAGGAAATCATTCATGCTTATCGGATTGATCGTTGCGGTGCTTCTGCTCGGTTATCTCATATACACGCTGGTGAGGCCGGAGAAGTTCTGATCGTGAAAAAAAATTATGGGTTTCATGTCTCAGGTTTCAAGCATAGCCTCTCTGCCTGAAACTTTCCCGCCAAACAACGACGGGACACAAAAAACGCGGAAACGTGAATCCTGAATCTTGAATCGCTATCACTTTAGGAAAATCTATTATGATAACAATTTCTGAACTCGTCCAACTCATTCTCTACTGCGTCGTGTTGCTGCTGCTGACGCCGTTGCTGGGAAAACTGATGGCAAGAATTTTTGAAGGGGAGCGAACTTTTCTCTCTCCCGTTTTTGGCTGGTTCGAACGGCTGACGTACACACTTTCCGGCGTCGACCCGAAAAAAGAAATGGATTGGAAGAAATATATGTGGGCGATGCTCGCATTTAATTTTTTGGGATTTGCAGTGGTCTTTCTTCTGCAAATGTTCCAATCGAAACTGCCGCTCAATCCCCAGCAACTGGCGGATGTATCGTGGCACAGTGCGTTCAACACCGCGGTCAGTTTCATGACGAATACGAACTGGCAGGGATATGCCGGCGAAGTGACGCTCAGCTACTTCGTGCAAATGGCCGGACTGACGGTGCAGAATTTCGTCAGCGCCGCAACAGGAATAGCGGTGATGATCGCACTTATCCGCGGCGTCGTCCGCAAAACGACAAACGAGATCGGCAATTTCTGGATTGACCTTACCCGCTCGACGGTGTATGTGCTTCTTCCGCTGTCAATTCTTCTTACTGTATTTCTTGTAGGGCAGGGAGTCGTTCAGAATTTTTCTTCATACCAGACCGTGACGACGCTTGAAGGTGCGGAGCAAACGATACCTCTCGGTCCCGCTGCGTCGCAAATCGCGATCAAACAATTGGGAACGAACGGCGGCGGATTTTTCAACATGAACAGTTCGTATCCGCTCGAGAACCCGACACCGTTCTCGAATTTTCTGGAGATGCTCGCGATTCTTCTTATTCCGTCCGCTCTCGTCTATACGTACGGCGTGATGACGAAAGCGAAGAGGCATGCGTGGGTTGTGTGGGGAGTGATGTTCTTCATGTTCATCGGCGGGCTTGCTGTTTCGTTGTGGTCGGAGTATTCGCTGAATCCGGTAACAGGCGTTGCGGGGGGAATGGAAGGGAAAGAGACCCGCTTCGGCGTTGCGAACACCGTACTCTGGTCCGTTGCAACAACGGCGGCGTCGAACGGTTCGGTGAACGGCATGTACGATTCGCTTTCTCCTCTTTCCGGCGCGGTAGCTTTACTAAACATAAAACTTGGCGAAATTATTTTCGGCGGCGTCGGGGCGGGAATGTACGGCATGATGATTTTCATCCTGCTCACCGTTTTTATCGCGGGACTGATGGTCGGTCGCACGCCGGAATATCTCGGAAAGAAGATCGAGTCGTTCGAAGTGCGGATGGCGGCGGTGGCGATGCTGCTGCCGAGCGTGTGCATTCTTCTCTTCACCGCTGTCGCAAGTGTTTCTGATCTTGGAACATCAAGTATCAACAATCAGGGACCGCACGGATTTACGGAGATATTGTACGCGTTTTCTTCGCAGGCGGGAAACAACGGCAGCGCGTTTGCAGGACTGAATGCCAACACACCGTTCTATAATGTGTTCGGCGGAATCGACATGCTCATCGGGAGATTCGGCGTCATCATCCCGATGCTCGCCATTGCAGGAAGTCTCGCACGCAAAAAAATCACGCCGCCGTCCGCCGGGACATTTCCGACCGATACATTTCTGTTCGGAGTTTTGCTGATCGGAATTATTCTGATCGTCGGTGCGCTGACGTTCTTCCCGACGCAGGTCTTCGGTCCGATCGTAGAGCATTTCTTGATGACGGGAGGAGAGACATTTTAATTACGCACAGATGTCAGACATTTTGTGAATAAACATCAAACAAACTTGAGGGTTTGATGATCTGATTGACCACCATGTCTGATATCTTCTCTGAGATTCAGGTCTCATGTTTCAAGTTACAAGTGAACAACATGAAACCTGAATCATGAAACTTGAAACAATGTTATTGAAAGAAAAACTATGAACACGAAAACAGTACCTTCAACTCTTTCATTCTTATCGGGCGATATTGCTCTTCAGGCATTGAAAGACTCTTTCAAAAAATTTCATCCGAAACTCCTGGTGAAGAATCCTGTTATGTTCGTCGTCGCAGTCGGTTCGTTGATGTCGACATTCATCCTTTTTCAGGAACCTACTTCATTCAATATCCAGATAACGCTCTGGCTTTGGTTCACTGTCTTCTTTGCGAACTTCGCCGAGGCGGTCGCCGAAGGGAGAGGCAAGGCGCAGGCAGAGGCATTAAAGAAAAACCGCTCGCAGTTAATCGCACGGTTGCGCACAGGAAGCGGCGAGAAGCCCGTTCCTGCAACGCAGTTGAAAAAAGGAGATCACGTCATCTGCGAAGCGGGAGATGTGATTCCCGCTGACGGCATTGTCATCGAAGGAATCGCCAGCGTGGATGAATCGGCGATCACCGGCGAATCGGCTCCGGTCATCCGCGAAAGCGGCGGCGACCGCAGCGCCGTAACAGGAGGAACGAAAGTATTGAGCGACAGGATCGTCATTCAGGTTATATCCGAACCGGGAAATTCGTTTCTCGACAGGATCATTTCGCTTGTTGAAGGCTCGAAGCGCCAGAAGACGCCGAACGAGATCGCGTTGACGATTCTCCTCTCGGCCCTCTCGATCATTTTCCTGCTCGTCGTCGCAACGCTGCCGCCGTTCGTTCAATACGCAGAAAACGCTGCCGGACAAGATGGAGGTACGCTCACGACGCTTCCCGTACTCATCGCTCTTTTGGTCTGCTTGATCCCGACAACCATCGGCGGTTTGTTAAGCGCCATCGGCATCAGCGGCATGGATCGCCTCATCCGCAAGAACGTCATTGCAACAAGCGGGCGTGCCGCCGAAGCGGCGGGGGATGTGGATGTCCTTCTTCTCGACAAAACGGGGACGATCACACTCGGCAACCGCATGGCGACCGAATTCATTCCTTCCAACGGGATCACACATGAACGCCTCGCTGATGCGGCGCAGCTCTCATCGCTTGCCGATGAAACTCCGGAAGGACGCTCGATCGTCGTGCTTGCAAAAGAAAAATATCAATTGCGGGGAAGAAAGGTTTCGGAAGTGGCAGGACATTTCGTCCCGTTCACTGCCCAGACACGGATGAGCGGTATCGATATGCCGAATCGGATCATCCGCAAAGGCTCTGCGGACGCGATCAAAAAATTCGTCACTGAGCAGAACGGTGTATTTCTGCGGGACGTCCAAATCGCTGTTGATGAAATTGCGCGGAAAGGTTCAACACCACTCGTCGTTGCGGAAAACAAAGAAGTGCTCGGCGTGATCGAATTGAAAGATATCGTCAAAGGAGGGATCAAAGAACGCTTCACGCAGTTGCGGCAGATGGGGATCAAGACGGTGATGATCACGGGGGACAATCCGCTCACGGCTGCGGCGATCGCTGCCGAAGCGGGTGTGGACGATTTCATTGCCGAAGCAAAGCCGGAAGACAAACTGAAGCGGATCCGCGACGAGCAGGCGAGCGGACGGCTAGTCGGGATGATCGGCGACGGCACGAACGATGCGCCCGCTCTTGCGCAGGCAGATGTGGGAATTGCAATGAACAGCGGCACGCAAGCCGCACGTGAAGCAGGCAACATGGTCGATCTCGACAGCAATCCGACAAAACTGATCGAAGTGGTCGAGACCGGAAAACAGCTACTGATGACGCGCGGCGCGCTGACAACATTCAGCATCGCGAACGACGTGGCGAAATATTTCGCGATCATTCCGGCGATGGTCGGATCATTGTACGCCGCTTCGACGATGACTGCGGGGCCCCTCTCCGCGTTGAATATCATGGATCTCTCGTCGCCGCAGAGCGCCATTCTGAGCGCGGTGATTTTCAATGCACTTATTATTGTTGCACTCATTCCGCTTGCATTGCGCGGCGTAAAGTACCGCGCCGCCGGGGCAAACTCGGTACTTCAACGGAATTTGTTCCTCTACGGCATCGGCGGGATTATTGTGCCGTTCATCGGCATGAAATTGATTGATGTTGTTATTGTTGCACTAAAACTGATATAACAAAAATTTTGATTCAGGTTTCATGTTTCACGATTCAATCTGCACATGTAAAAAAGATTTGACTTGAAACCTGAACCCTGAAACTTGAAACCCATTACTTTTGGAAAAACTATGAAATCATACATCCTTCCCGCAGTACGGGTTTTATTTGTATTCACGCTGCTCACCGGAATTATTTATCCCGTGACGATGACGCTCCTTTCGCTTGTCATCTTCCCGCATCAGGCAAACGGTAGTATGATAGAGAATGATGGAAAAATTATCGGCTCCGAACTTATCGGACAATCTTTCGAAAGTGAAAAATATTTTCATTCCCGTCCATCCGCAATACATTACAATCCAATCCCTTCGGGTGGAACGAACTGGGGACCGACAGACAAAAGGATGGCGGATTCCGTGAAAGCACGAAGGGAGCGATACATTGAACGGAATAATCTTCCCGCCGGAACAAAAGTCCCGAACGAAATTCTCTTCGCTTCTTCCAGCGGTGTCGATCCGCATATCCCTCCCGAAGCAGCACTGATGCAGGTGCATCGAATCTCACGCGCGCGTGGATTGGATACCGGCTCAATAAAGATATTAGTCGAGCGTTTTATTGAACCTGAACAGTTCGGACTCTTCGGAGATCCAAGAGTGAATGTTGTGATACTGAACCTGGCATTGGACGAAGAACTTCACTGAATGAATTAGTATATTCGCATTGATGACAACTCCTTCCGAATATCGTCCCGATCCCGATGCTCTTCTCCAGGCATTGAAGAAGGAGCAGGAACATTCGCAGCGGGGCAAGTTGAAAATCTTCTTCGGCATGTGTGCTGGCGCCGGAAAGACGTACGACATGCTGAAATCCGCGCACGAAGTGAAGTCCAAAGGAATCGATGTCGTCACCGGATATATCGAAACGCATAAGCGTCCGGAGACCGAAGCGCTCGTTGCAGGACTGGAAATTATCCCACGCAAAAAGATCGACTACCGCGGCGTGGAACTGGAAGAAATGGATCTTGACGCGTTGCTGCAGCGGAAACCGGCGATCGCACTCGTGGACGAACTTGCGCACACCAACGCACCAACCTCCCGCCACGCAAAACGGTACCACGACGTGCTCGAACTGCTCGACAACGGCATTAATGTGTACACGACGCTTAACGTGCAGCACCTCGAAAGCCGCGCCGATACCGTTGCCCAGATCACCGGTTCCATCGTGCGAGAGACCGTTCCAGATTCCATTTTTGAGCTGGCGGATGAGGTCGAATTGATTGACATCTCGCCGGAAGATCTGCTGAAGCGGCTCGAAGAAGGAAAAGTGTATACGCCGGACCGCTCGAAGCATGCAATACTGAATTTCTTCCAAAAGGGGAATCTCACCGCACTGCGTGAAATGTCGCTCCGCCTCACTGCAGAGCGTGTCGATCATCAACTGCGCGATTACATGCAATCGAAACGGATCACCGACACGTGGAAATCGGGGCAGCGGCTGCTCGTCGGTATCAGCCCGAGCCCGTCCTCCGTTTCCGTCATACGCTGGGCGCGGCGCATGGCGTACACAATGAATGCAACATGGATCGCGGTGTACGTGGAGACATCAAAAGTCCTTTCCGACACGGCGAAGGTCCAGGTGAACAGCAACATCAAGCTCGCACGTGAACTCGGTGCGGAGATCATCACGACAGCAGATGAAAATATCGCCAGTGCCATGGTGCGCATCGCGCATCAGCACAACGCGACGCAGATTCTCGTGGGAAAAACCACCCAACGGAAAATATTCGGTTCGACGCTGCTGGATTCCATCATCGAATTGAGCGGTGATCTGGATGTCTATGTCGTCGGCGAGCATGACGAGTCGACAACAAAGAAAAAGTTCACGCTGCCCGAATTCCATTCCGGCATTTTACAATATGGCATATCTTCTCTGATCATCGTTATAGCGGCGCTTGCCTGCTACCCTCTCGCCAATTATTTGGGATACCAGACCGTCTCTCTTATTTTATTGTTGATCGTCGCTTTGCTGCCGTTGATATTCGGCGTCGGTCCTGTACTGCTGGCGGCGGGACTGAGCGCAATGTTGTGGAATTTCTTTTTCATTCCTCCCAGGTTCACATTCATCATCGGCCTGCCGCAGGACATCCTGATGTTCACGATGTACTTTGCTATTGCGGCTGTCACGGGAACGCTCACCGCTCGCATTCGCGCACGAGAGAAAGCGGTGCGACTGCGTGAAGCGCATTCGTCCGCGCTGTTCAGCCTTACCAAGCAGCTCACGATCACGAAAACTCAGGATGAAGTTGCGAACACCGCCATTGAAAATATCTCGCGCTTTTTTGCCTCCGATGTCACGATTTTTTTAAGCCAGCCGGACGGAGATATTTTCACGCTCGCACATCCGAACAGTATGTACGCTGTTGATGAAAAAGAATTTAGCGTGGCGGCGTGGGTGTACTGGAATGAGAAGAAAGCGGGAAAGTTCACCGATACGCTCCCTTCCGCATCCGCAACCTACTATCCGATCACGGGACCCCGTTATCCTCTCGGCGTTCTCGGCGTGCGAGCGAGGAACGGGAAACAATTCACCGTCGATCAGGAATCGCTGCTGCAAAATTTCATCGCGCAGATCGCCTCAACGCTGGAGCGTGAACAACTGAACGATCTCGCGCGGCGGACGGTTATTTACGCCGAATCGGAAAAATTGTATAAAACACTGTTCAATTCCATATCGCACGAACTTCGCACACCGATCGCCGCGATTGTCAGCGCATCGGAAGGGCTCAGGGAAAAAATTCAATCGAATACGTACCAACAAGAATTCGTGGATGAAATCAACACCGCAGCAGAACGGCTTAACCGGCTGGTGGAAAACCTTCTCGACATGACGCGTCTTGAATCCGGGCAGCTCGCGCCGAAATTGGATTGGTGCGACCTGAGGGATATCGTCAACGCATCCCTTAAAAAACTAGAGAAGGAACTCTCGGGTCACAGTGTCACTATCGAGATTGCGGAAGACCTTCCGTTGATGAAACTGGATTTCGGATTGATCGAACAGGCGATCGCAAATCTTTTGCACAACGCGTCGCAATATACGCCGGCGGGAACAACGATCACTGTTCTTGCACGACAGCAGGAACACACTCTTGTGGTGATCATTCGCGACAACGGTCCCGGATTTCCCGCACAGGCATTGAAAAAACTGTTCGAAAAATTTTACCGTGTTCCGGGAACGAGGACCGGTGGCACGGGGCTGGGACTTTCCATCGCGAAAGGATTCGTCGAAGCACATAAGGGGACGATTGCAGCGTCAAATCACCCGAACGGCGGTGCGTTGTTTGAAATCAAAATTCCGATGCAACCGTAGGTGACCATCACCGTAAAGGTGACGATCATCTGAACAGAAAAATGAACACACAAAACCACATTCTTGTCGTCGACGATGAAATTCAAATGCGCCGACTTCTGCGGACAACGCTTGAATCGGCCGGTTACAGAGTAACGCTTGCCGAAAATGCCGCCGAGGGAATTCGTAATGCAGAAACGCATCGTTACGACGCCATCATTTTAGATTTGGGGTTGCCCGATATCGACGGCATTGAAGTGCTGAAAAGAATCCGTACGTGGGCACAGTATCCGATTATCATTCTTTCCGCACGCACGTCGGAGGAAGATATCGTTACGGGATTGGATTCAGGGGCAAACGATTACCTCACAAAACCGTTCCGCACAAGCGAACTGCTTGCACGGCTCCGCTCATCGCTCCGGATTTTTCAATCATCCGCAGCGCCAATGGCGGTCATCACTGTTAAAGATATTTCGATCGATCTTGACAGCCATGAAGTCAAGAAGAACGGTGAAGCAATCAAACTGACGCCCACCGAATTTGCCCTCCTTGCCTTGTTCCTCCGTAATGCCGGAAAAGTGTTAACGCACAATTACATTTTGCAGCAGGTGTGGGGACCGAAGTTCGAAGAAGAGAGCCAATATACGCGCGTATATGTGGGACAATTGAGAAAAAAACTGGAAGACGATCCGAATAATCCTAAATATTTTATCACCGAATCCGGCATCGGGTACAGATTTATGGGAGATGAGTAATATAATGGAACAACTATTTCTCGACGACTTCAAACAAACGATTGTTTCTGCCGGGCAACGGCTACCGACACTGTCCGAATCACAAGCGACTATTCCCAGCGCTCCCGGTAAATGGTCGCCGAAAGAGATCATCGGACACCTGATCGATTCCGCATCGAACAACCATCAGCGGTTCATCCGCGCTCAGTTCAAGAACGACCTGATCTTCGACGGATACGAGCAGGATGATTGGGTAAAGGTGCAGCGCTACCAGCAAGAAGAGTGGAACCAACTCATCGCGCTCTGGAAAACATTCAATCTGCATCTGCTCCACGCGGTCGCACAAATACCCGATTCAATCCTGAAAAAAGAACATACACATCATAATCTTGATCAGCGGGCGTTTAAACCTGTTCCGAAAGAGAAGCCGGCAACGCTGGAATACTTTATCATCGATTATGTCGATCACCTCAAACACCATCTGCGGCAGATCTTTCCTGATCTCTAAAGTTTTGTCTCCTCTGTAAATTTGTTTATCTTCCTCACAAATACAAATCTTGGAATCTTGATAATCTTGTAATCTTGAAATTGGAGTTTATATGTTTATCGGACACTTCGCCGTAGCGCTTGCCGCAAAGAAAGCGGCGCCGAAAACGTCACTCGCAACATTATTCATCGCAGCACAATTTGTCGATATGCTCTGGCCTATTTTCCTTCTGCTTGGCTTGGAACATGTCCGCATTGATCCTGGCAATACCGCCGTCGCGCCAATGGATTTTTACGATTATCCGATTTCGCACAGTTTGGTCGGAGCGATCGGGTGGTCTCTCCTCTTCGGCGCATTTTATGACTTCAGAAGAAAGTTATCGCGCGAAGCAATTATCGTTGCGCTGGTAGTCTTCAGCCACTGGCTGCTCGACTTGCTTACGCATCGTCCTGACCTGCCGCTGCTGACAAACGAGTCGGCAAAGTTCGGTCTGGGTCTATGGAATAATTTCTGGGGAACATTCGTCGTCGAATTCGGACTGTTTGCCGCAGGCGCATATCTTTATATCTCTACCACCAAAGCGAAAAATAAAACCGGCACATACTCGCTCGCATTTCTTCTGCTGTTTCTCACAGCCATTCACCTCGCAAATCTTTTCGGTCCGCCGCCGCCGAGCGTGGAGATGGTTGCGATAGCAGGAAATTTAGGATGGCTGTTTGTCTTGATCCCTTGGTGGGTGGAAAAAAATAGAACGATAAAAGAAACGGAACAGCAGTAGTACATCAACTATCGAGGATAGTAATGTCTCAACAACAATGCATCGCTTGCGATCGTACGCAGGAACAAGTTCCGCTCATTACCATCACATACCAGAACAAAACATTTTACATCTGTCCCCAGCATTTGCCGGTGTTAATCCACAATCCGCAGATGCTCACTGGAAAACTTCCGGGGGCGGAAGGGATGCAGCCGGCGGAACATCACGACTAATCGTTTGTGATACTTCCGTGATGACTTTGCTCAGGTTGTTTTCTACTATTACGACGGATATATAAGGAGGAGGAACAAGTATGGCATTATTTCTTATTCAGTCGCCGCATACTGCGGAAGACTGCGCAAAGGTTGTCAAACTGACGCTTGCCGTCGGCTATCTCACACATTTCCATTGGGGATGTAAAGTCGGCGAACATTGCGCATGGGCTATGATCGAAGCGGAAAATGAGAAAGAGGCACTCCTCTCCGTTCCCACACTCATTCGTGATAAGAGCAGGGCGATCAAGATCGTGCAGTTCGATCCCAACGATGTGCAGAACTGGGATGAGAAATAATCCTGCCCCATATTCGGGGATCATTATCCTGCAAGATCGGCTTCGCTAAAAATTCCCTGTTCAATTTTCGGTGGAATGTTTTTTCTCCCCTCCGTATTCTTCTCCTGCAGAAATTTAATACATTACAGGAGAATGAAATCCATGACGTTCCCATCAATGACCGAAATGCAGCGCGCGTATCAGCGCAAAGATTCCACGTACGACGGAGTGTTCTACCTTGCCGTGAAAACGACAGGAATTTTTTGCCGTCCCTCATGCGCGGCGCGCAAGCCCCTTCCTAAAAACGTGGTATTCTTCCCGTCAACAAAAGAAGCGATCTTCGCCGGTTATCGCCCGTGCAAGGTGTGTAAACCGATGGAAGCGATTGGCACTCCACCGGAGTGGGTCGGTACATTGCTGTCAACGATCGAAAAGGATCCGGCAGCGCGGTATTCCGATTCTTATTTACGAAAGAACGGATTTGAACCGTCGCGCGCACGAAGATTCTTCCAGAAGAATTACGGCATGACATTTCAGGCGTACTGCCGTGGACGGCGTCTCGGCACATCGTTCGAACAGATACGCAACGGCGTTGATCTGGATGATGTGGCGCTCGGGTACGGATACAATTCACACAGCGGATTCCGCGATGCGTTCAAAAAGACATTCGGCAAAGCGCCGGGACAGAGCAGGAATGGCGAATCGATCGTCACTGCGTGGATTGAAAGCCCGTTCGGTCCGCTCATCGCCGCCGCAACATCGGAAGGAATTTGTCTGCTGGAGTTTACCGACCGAAGAATGCTGGACAATCAGTTCAAGCGGCTGCGGAGGTATTTCAAGTGTGCGATTGTTCCGGGAGAAAACAAACACATCGCGCAATTGAAGAGGGAACTGAAAGAATATTTTGCAGGGGAGCGGAAAACATTCTCCGTACATGTCGTCTTCCCCGGTAGTCCGTTCGAACAAAAAGTATGGAATGCGCTGCAATCAATCAAACCGGGAACAACTGCATCTTATGAAGATGTAGCGAAGATGATCGGCGCGCCGAAATCATCCCGCGCTGTCGGACGGGCGAACGGTATGAACCGCATCGCCATCATCATTCCGTGTCACCGCGTAATCAATAAGAACGGAGATCTCGGCGGGTACGGCGGCGGCGTATGGAGAAAGAAGATGCTGCTGGAGCTGGAAAAGCGCAGAGAATAATTTTCCGCAGACCGTACTTATCTTCAAAAATTACGACATCATAGCATCCAAAAAGTCATTGATAGTATTCTTGACCAAATACTAACTGCGCAAACAATGCACACAATGTTTTTTGTGTGTGTAGGTAGGAAACAGTTATTCTCTGTCATTCTTTCCTTATTTTCTGTCAATGAAAAATCCTCGATCCCTTAAAACATTCTGATATACGAATTTACTCTCCCATTCACATTTTTTCCACGCCCGCTTCCTGAAGTCGCGTAATAATATTTCTGGCACAATTCTTTCAAGTGTAGTACGAGATATACGTGCAATGCAAAGGTTACCCATCACCATCTTTGAGGAGGAAGTATGAAAATAAATCCGCGAAGTACAATCCTTGCAGGGATCATTGTCCTGTCTGTTGCCGGCATAGCCGGCTGCTCAAGTGTTCCCACGCAGGCGGAAATGCAGCAGTTGGAAGAGCTGCAGGCAGAGATTCGTTCTCTTGAACAGCACAAAGCTGAACTGATCCGTGAACGCACAACGCTTGCCGCAGCGATCAGCACCAAAGTAGCGCAGCTGCAGGAGATCAACAATAAAAAGAATTCGATCAATCTAAACTAATGAAGGAGAACGTCATGAAGAACATAGGAATGATGCTTGGACTGATCTGTTCGCTGCTGCTCTCCACAGTCGCAATCGCGCAAGAAGAGAAACAAGAAATGACAAAAGATGCGTGGGAAAAAGCGATGCAAGAAGCGAGAGCAACCAGAGATATATTGAAAACAGAAATCGACAGCCTGGATAAAGAAATCGCTCAATTAAAAATGCGCGATGCACAACTGGCAGAAGACATACGCAAAGGAAATGAAGAACTTGCTGCATTGCTCGGCGAGTCTCAGAAAAAAGATTTTGAACGTCGATTGGATCGCATTGAAGCGATGCTCGATGAACTTGCAGCGTTGAAAGGACAATCTCTTTCGGACCGAGAAGCCGATCTGAATGATGTCGGAACATCGATCAGCGATGCGCGTGCGCAGCGGTTGGCGCAGCTGCAGGAATACAGAGAACGACTGGAGAAACAACAGCAGCGCCTGGACGATATGCGCAGTTTGATCGCAGAATTAAAGACAGAAAAAGAAGAAATTGTAGTCGGCACGTGGGCGCAGGACAGAGCATGCCTGTGGAACATTGCAAAAAAACAATCGGTGTACGGTGATGCAACATTGTGGGCTAAACTCTGGCAAGCAAATACCGCTACAATCTCCAATCCCGATATTTTAAAACCGGGACAGCGCTTGAAGGTGCCGAAGAAAGCGCCGTTGACATCACAGGAACTTGCTGCACTGCGTGAATATCATAATGAGCGTGATACACAGCAGCCGCAATATGCCGAATCAACGGACGATGAAAACAAATAAATAAAAGCCTGCATGGAATACGGTGAAGCGCGGATAGCGGGTTGATTTCCGTGCGGGTTACGTGATGCGGTGTACAAAAGTACACCGCATTTTTATTTACATCATCTTCGGTGTTTCAATGTCACGAATAGCACACTTCTCACAAGATTTTTGCCCGCCCGATCTCTTCACTATTACCTCGTTGCATTGAATTTGTGAAGTATGTAGATTGTTAAACCAAACTACAATGAAGAAGACAGCTCTTATTGTCGTCATAACGCTATCGGTAACGACGATTACATTCGTGGCAACGAAGAAATTCTCTTTAGTGAGACAGAACGTGATACTGGACGATCCCCAGACGTCACTTCTCGTAACGCTCGGTGACTCAGCGTTACAGCACCTCGATGTTCCTGTCTCTTCAATTCTCGTTTATAACGATACGATCATCGGCACAGGATACAACACTGTGATTGCGCACGGTGACGCAGGAGGACATGCGGAAATCAATGCGATCTCTTCAGCATTGAAAGCACTTGGAAAAGAAAGGTTCAATTCGCTCGACAGAAAAAATCTCGTACTGATAACAACGTTTGAACCATGTTTGATGTGCCGCGGCGCAGTGATAGAATACAATATCCGGAATGTCGTCTTCTTGAAACAAAAATCACTGTCTCACTGGCTGCTGAAACAGTATCAGGAATTACGCTATGAAGTGACAAAGAAACAGGGGGAGCCGGAATCGCTGCAGGACAGTCTGTTCATGAAACATCCGCGGTACTCATTGAAAGCCGGCAACTGACATGAAAAAAACGGGGGGAATGTTCGATGCTTGATTCTAGCGGTAAAGACTGATAGATTGGGAAAGATTAAAGAGATTATATCATTATGAATCGAATCAGTCTCGTATTTCCAATCGTTATTGTACCTCTCTCCATTATTTCTTTTTCTGCTGCTCAACCATCGTCCAAACAGGACAGCATCTGTCTGCCGATGAAATACTTCATCGGTGATTGGAAAGGAACCGGCGGCGGAGAATCGGGACAAGGAACATACGAACGTTCGTACAGGTTCATCTTCAACAACAACTACATCGAAGCACGGAACAAATCAACATATCCCGCCGGCTGGCGTGCAAAAGAGACGTACCACATTGCAGACGGAAATGAATTTACCGGAACATTCGAACTTGCAGAGCCCGGAAAAGAATTTTCAATATACACTACTGAAACATTACAACGATGAATACAAAAATCATACTGACGGCAAGCGCCATCGTGCTCGGCAGTGCAGCACTCGCATTGCTGTTTGCATCAGAAGAGATTTTGAATTCCATGAACATCGCATCGGGCAGATCGCTGCAATTGCTTCTTCAGATCATCGGTGCTTTGTACTTTGCATTTGCAATGATGAACTGGATGACGCGTGAAAGCGCAATCGGCGGAATCTACAACAGGCCGATAGTCGTGGCAAACACCTCTCATTTTTCAATTGCAGGACTCGCGCTGCTCAAAGGAGCTGTGTCAATGCCCGATGCATCACTTAGTACATGGATTATTGCGGGACTCTATGCTGGCTTCGCCGTTGCGTTTGCAATGATTCTTTTCCGGCATCCGGGTGAAAATAAATAAATGACGATCGACTCTCACATACCTTTCACATTAACAGATTGGAATAAGATTCCCGCCGAGCGGCATAATGGGGAAAAAGGATTCGCCCTCCGGAAAATACAACACCTCGGCAGCATTCGCGTGCGGCTGGTCGAGTATTCTCCCGGATACATCGCAGATCACTGGTGCGATAAAGGACATATTATTTACTGCATCGACGGCGAAATGACAACGGAACTGAAAGACGGGCGGAAATTCATTCTCAAAAAAGGAATGACGTATCATGTGGGTGATAATTCCGACAGTCACCGCTCATCGACTGAAACGGGTGTGACATTGTTTATTGTGGATTAATTCTAAGTGCCCGTCACCTTAAAACGACGGGTACTCTTTATACTCATGCCGACACCAACCAACGTAAAATTCTTCAAAACCCCTGCTGATCTCAGAAAATGGTTTGAGAAAAATTACAAGACTGCCAAAGAGCAATGGGTCGGCTATTACAAGACCGATTCGGGAAAGGAGAGTATCACGTGGTCCGAATCGGTCGATCAGGCGCTTTGTTTCGGCTGGATTGATGGCGTGCGTAAGGGCATTGATGACATAAGTTACACCATTCGCTTTACTCCCAGAAAACCGACAAGCAATTGGAGCAAGATCAATATCAAAAAGGTTGCTGAGTTGAAGAAACAAGGATTGATGACAAAAGAAGGATTGGATCTTTTTGAAAACCGAGATACGAAGAAATCGAGCCTGTATTCCTTCGAACAAAGAAAGAATCCAAAACTTCCCGCCGTATTCATAAAGAAATTCAAATTGAATAAAAAAGCATGGACGTATTTTTCATTGCAGGCACCGTGGTATCAACGTGCTTCCACATGGTGGGTTATAAGTGCAAAACAGGACGAGACACGGTTGAAGCGGTTCGAACAATTGATCAGCGATTGCGAGAATGAAAGAAGAATTGGACCGCTGGCAAGGTATAAAAAATGAAACAGGTCAAAAACAATTGGAAACTGCGATTGCTGTATAGAAAGAAGTGACCGTCACCTTAAAGGTGGCGGTCACTTCATCACTTAAAAAGAATTAATACAAAAAGGTTTGATATCTCAATTATTCTCTGTATCTTGTCAGTGTATTGATGGCACTTCACGGTCTCTGTTTAGTCTCAGATTTATTTCTCACTCTCAGTTTCCTGTGGTCAGCCCTCTCTCACTAATTTACAATATCTCTCACAATCTACCATAGGAAACCCTATGACCATTTACATTGGTAACCTCAGCTACGAGGCAACAGAGCAAGATGTACAAGAACTGTTTTCCAAATTCGGCGAAGTGTCGTCGGTGAAACTCATAAAGGACAATGCAACCGGACGCTCCAAAGGCTTCGGCTTTGTCGAAATGGCGGACGCATCGCTGTCAAAGCGCGCTATTTCAGAGTTGCACGAAACGGAATTCATGAGCCGCAATATTGTGGTGAACGAAGCGCGCCCGAAGGCGTCGAGCGATCGCTCTTCCTTCAGCCGCGGCGGCGGAAACAAGAGTTACGGCGGCGGATACAGCCGTGGTAACTACTAATCCAAACACGTATTAGAGAAACCTTCTCTTTATGCACTGCCCGAACGAGTCACCGACTCTTCGGGCAGCAGTGTTTATGAAGGTAGTTTCTTACAGAAAGATCATTCATGAATAAAGTTCAGTTTAAAGACCTCACATTCTCTCAACCGCTTCATCAGGCGATTGAAGAGATGGGGTTTGTTGAAGCAACACAGATTCAATCCGAAACCATTCCGTTGCTGTTGGAAGGAAAGGATGTCATTGGACAAGCGCAAACCGGTACAGGGAAAACCGCGGCGTTTGGCATTCCACTATTAGATAAAATTGAAGAGGGGGACACGTCTCTCTCTTCCGTTATCCTTTGCCCCACACGCGAACTCGCAATTCAGGTGGCGAACGAGTTGAAAAAAATTGCGAAGTATAAAAAGCATATCCACATTCTTCCGGTGTACGGCGGAGAATCGATCCAGTACCAGATCAAAGATCTGAAACGTCATGTGCAGGTTATTGTCGGCACTCCGGGACGCGTGATGGACCACATGGATCGTAAAACATTGTCATTCGAAAATGTAAAGACAGTCGTGCTGGATGAAGCGGATGAGATGTTGAACATGGGATTCCGCGATGATATCGAAATGATTTTGAAAACCATGCCGAAAGAACGGCAGACGGTTCTTTTCTCGGCGACTATGCCGAAACCTATCATCGAACTTGCCAAAAGATATCAGCATTACCCCGCGCATGTAAAGGTGACGAAAGAAAACCTCACCGCCGCATCAATCGAACAGATGTTCTTCGATATCGGCTCCTTGTCGAAAATAAAATTGATCTCTACACTCATTGCCGTGCACGACATCAAACTGTCTGTCATCTTCTGCAACACGAAACGGAAAGTAGATGAAGTGACAAAAGCACTGAAGTCGCTCGGTTTTAAGGCTGACGGTATTCACGGCGATCTTGATCAACGCCAGCGGAACAGAGTGCTCGGCGGATTCCGTTCGGGCGATTCGCACATTCTTGTTGCCACCGACGTCGCGGCTCGCGGCATCGACGTGAGCGATATCGATGCAGTCTTCAATTACGATCTGCCGCTTGACCCGGAATATTACGTTCACCGCATCGGGCGCACGGGACGCGCAGGAAAGACAGGAAAAGCATTCTCGTTTGTTACCGGCAGGAACGAATTCCGTCTGCTGAAAAACATCGAACAGTTCGCGAGCGTCAGGATCGAGCGAAGAGCCATTCCTTCTGACAAAGAAGTGCGCGAATTGAATTCTCAAAAATTGTTTGCAAAGATCAGGATGGTTGTAACAAGCGAAAATATCTCTCCATTCGAAGAGATGGTGGAACAGTTCACAGCGGATGGGTTGACAACTCGTCAACTCGCTGCAGCATTGTTGAAAATCGCCATGTCGGAAGAGAAGAAGATCCAAACTGCCGAGTCGGGCACTGCAGGACGTTTTTCTGAAGAGACATCGGAACGAAGAGATCATTTCCATTCCGACCGCAGCGGCAATTCTGATGATCGGCATGAACGACGATTTTCTCAGAGGGAACATCGCCGTGAAGATCGTCGCAGAGACGACTCACATTCCCACCGGACAGAAAAACCGCGGACGCATGCACGGATTGAACATCGTTCCGATGAACCGCGTGAACATAAGCATCCGGTGCGCGAAGAGCATCGTAAAGATACTCATCCGGTGACGAAACGATTTGTGAAAAGAAAGATCAAAAAAGTGATAGGTTACTGACACGACATATCGCCGACTACCCGGTCGGCGATTTTGTTTTGCAATTCTCATTGGCATCTCTCCTCTTCATTCTCTATTTTTGCTTTGTCGTCTCTTTCCCCCATTCACCAACTGATAAGGATTTTCCATGCCAACGATGCAGGAACGCAAAGCAAAAATCCAAAAGATCCGTGAACTTCCCGTTAAACTCGAAGAAGCAGTCAAAGGATTAAACGACACACAGCTCGATACGCCGTACCGTGACGGCGGCTGGACCGTACGACAGGTGGTGCACCATGTCGGCGATTCGCATATGAACGCATTCCTCCGCTTCAAATGGATGCTAATGGAAAACTTTCCCAAGATCAAAACATACGATCAGGATGCATGGGCAACATCACCGGAATACAAACTTCCACTCAACGCGTCGCTCACGCTCATCCGCGGATTGCATGAGCGGTGGGCTGCAATGCTCGAATCGATCTCCGAAAACGATTGGACGGCGCGCACGGCTGATCATCCCGAGAACGGAATCGTCACGCTCGACAGGATGCTCGACATCTACTCAAATCATGGAGAAAAGCATTGCGGGCATATCTGGGGATTGCGAAAAAAAATGAACTGGTGATACATTAGAACAAAAATCACGTACGATTCGTGCAATCGGCAAAAGTCAACGCCGATCGGATAGCGCTGCATTCCGGATGCACAAATTGTTGAGCTGCGTAGTAACAATCTCAAATGCCCACTCAATATCCAAGGACAGTCATGGGTAAATATCTTTTCATCCTCATCATCCTTTTATCGGGCTGCACGCCAAAAGAAAGCACAATGGAGTTTTCACAACGGATTATTTTCTTCGGCGACTCAATTACCGAACTCGGTGTGAAACCGAACGGCTACGTTACTATCATTCGCGATTCGTTAAAGTCGCTCGGATCGAATATCGAAGTTATCGGTGCTGGCATCAGCGGTAACAAGGTCACGGATCTTCAACAGCGGCTGGAGAAAGATGTGCTGTCAAAAAAGCCATCGATCGTTGTCATCTATATCGGCATCAACGACGTGTGGCATTTTCAATTTGCAGACCGTGGATTGACGGGAACTACAAAAGATGAGTACCGTAAGGTCTTGTCGGGCATTGTTGCAAACATTCAATCAGCGGACGCAAAAGTTATCCTGTGCACACCGAGCGTCGTTGGCGAGAAGACGGACGGCACGAACGAACTCGATCCGATGCTCGACGAATATTCAGATATCAGCCGCGCAATCGCAAAAGAGCGAAATGCAGGACTACTCGATTTGCGAAAAGAATTTCTTGCGTATTTAAAAGCTCACAATGTATCGAACGCCGAAAAAGATATTCTCACATACGACGGCGTCCATTTGAACGATGCGGGGAATGCATTTGTTGCCGGAAAGATGATCAGCGTGCTCGACGGACTTGGAATTTTTTTCCCGAATAAATAAATTGCAGTTATCACCAAACGCTGTCCGCATCAACACACCGAAGGGGGTGAAATGGTGCGGTTTGTAAGAATTCTGCAACACATTGTTGTTTTCGCCCGCAAATTTCCGCAATTCACCGAAAAACGGCTTGCATCTCCTCGATTATTGTGTAGGTTGCAACATTCAAATTCTTAACAGGGAAAGAAAGTAAAGAATTTGGACTTCCTTCTCTTTTTTAAGATATTAGCGAACAAATACACAATAAATGCAGTCATTATTCGTAATCTTATTGTGTGCGATGCAAGGAAATACAATGGACAATAAAAACACAGACCTATCATTTTTGAAGATCGACCGTAACGCACCTCGTGAAGATGATGGTGGAGGAAAGAAAAAGATCATTTTGTTTTCCTCTGTCGGGGTTGTGCTTGTAATTGCTGTTGTTGCCATTATTACGTTCAACTCCGCTTCGTCAGCAGAATATGTGGAGATCGGTACCGTCGCATTGACATCTTCCGCACAGGAAAATGCTGTACTCGCAGCAAGCGGATACATTGTGGCGCAAAGAAAAGCGGCGGTTGCGTCAAAGGGAACCGGACGATTGGAGTACCTCGGTGTTATCGAAGGAGACCGCGTACAGCAAGGGCAGATCATCGGACGATTGGAAAGCAGCGACGTTGAAGCGTCGCTCGGACAGGCAAAAGCGAATCTTTCCGTTGCACGTGCAGGACTCGAACAAGCACTGGCAGAAAGAGAAGACGCAACAGCGAACTTTGAACGGCAGAAAACATTATTCGCACAGAATTCAATTTCACGCGCCGAGTACGACGGTGCAAATGCCCGTTACAAACGAGCGGTAGCAGGCGTTGCATCGGCAGAAGCGTCGATCAAGTTTGCCGAAGCGAATGTTAGGGCAACGGAAGTTCAGTTGGAATATACACTGATCCGTGCGCCGTTCGACGGTGTCGTGTTGACGAAGAATGCGAATGTCGGCGAAGTAATTTCTCCGTTCGGTGCGGCGGCAGGGTCACGCGGTGCAATCGTCACCGTTGCCGATATGACATCGCTGGAAGTGGAAGCGGATGTTTCGGAATCGAACATCGAAAAGATCAAAGAAGGACAGCCCTGCGAGATCACGCTCGATGCGTATCCGGAACAGCGGTACCCCGGCTTCGTAAACAAGATCGTCCCGACTGCAGACCGTGCAAAAGCGACGGTGCTGACGAAAGTACGGTTCAGCCGATTGGATGAACGAGTGCTTCCTGAAATGCGTGCAAAGGTGAATTTCCTGAGCAGCACAAAAAAACAAGAGACAACAAATACCAAACCGAAAATTTCCGTTCCAGCATCGGCAGTAACAACAAGAGGGGGACAGAAAGTAGTTTTTGTTGTTAAGGGAGATGTTGTTGAAGAAAAAGCGGTGACACTCGGCGAGATGATGGGAAGCCGTATTGAAGTGAAGCAAGGTCTTTCAAGCGGAGAAAAAGTAGTGCTGCGTCCCGCAGAAACATTGAAGACGGGGACAAAAATTACTACGGAAAAGTAGTTTTGCTCGATTATTGTCGCTGGACCCTGGATGCTTGATAAAAAGAAAAAACATCCAGCATCGAGAATCCAGAATCAAGTTCATTATTCATTCACCAATCTCAAAATCCTATGTCACTTGTCGAAGTTCAAAACGTTACCAAAGTTTACAAACGGGATACGATGGAGATTCCTGTTCTGCAGAATATTTCCCTTTCCGTTCCCGAAGGAGAATTCCTCGCTCTCATGGGACCGTCCGGTTCCGGAAAGACAACGCTTCTCAACCTGATCTCCGGCATCGATCAGCCGACCAGCGGCTCTATCGTTGTGCAAGGAACAGATATCTCGAAACTGAACGAGGGAGCGCTTGCAAAGTGGCGCTCGCATCATATCGGCTTCGTGTTCCAATTCTACAACCTGCTGCCGGTGATGACGGCGTACGAGAATGTCGAACTTCCGCTGCTCTTGACAAATCTTTCAAAGAAACAAAAGAAAGAGCGCGTGGAGATGGTGTTGAAGGTGGTCGGACTTGAAGACCGGATGGATCACTATCCACGGCAGCTTTCCGGCGGACAGCAGCAGCGCGTTGCAATCGCCCGCGCTATCGTGACCGATCCGACATTGATCATCGGCGACGAACCGACCGGCGATCTCGACAGGAAGTCAGCGGAAGAGATCCTGATATTGCTCGGACGGTTGAACAGCGAGTTCAAAAAGACCATTGTAATGGTCACGCACGATCCGCATGCGGCGGAAAGCGCGCACAAGATCCAGCATCTCGATAAAGGCGAGTTACGCGCTAACTAATCAGCGAGAAGATTTTCCAAATCTATATGATTTGGAAAATCTATAACGCCTGAGAAAGAGTACTTCTATGAAAGTCCTAAAATTAATATACAAGAATCTCTTCCGTCACAAACTCCGCAGCTTTTTGACGATTCTCGGTATCGCCGTAGCGGTTTTTATGTTCGGATTCGTCAGCACGGTGGTGACTGCATGGTCATACGGGGTGGATGCAGCATCGGCAGACCGTTTGATAACACGGCATGCTGTATCGTTCATTTTCCCGCTGCCGTATTCGTACCGCGACCAGATAGCGGGCATTCCTGGTGTGTCGAAAGTCTCCTATGCAACATGGTTCCAGGGAATTTACAAAGATCAGAGTTTTGAAAATTTCTTCCCTCGCCTTGCATGCGACCCCGAAACAATTTTCGACGTCTATCCGGAATTCATTCTTCCGCCGGATCAACTGGCTGCGTTTAAGAAGCAGCGGAACGGCTGCGTAATCGGACAGAAACTGGTCACGCAGCACGGATTCAAGATCGGCGATATCATTCCGGTGAAGGGAGATATTTATCCGGGTGACTGGGAGTTTGTCGTCGTCGGAATCTATAAAGGGAGAGATCAAACCATCGACGAAACGCAGATGTTCTTCAACTGGGAATATTTGAACGAACGAAACCGGCAAGCCGCATCGTTTGCAACCGATAACGTCGGCTGGTACATCGTACAGATCGCCAATCCGAATGAAGCGGCAAATGTTTCCGAAACGGTCGATGCGCTCTATTCAAACTCGGCGGCGAAAACAAAAACGGAGACGGAGAAAGCATTCCAGCAAAGTTTCGTGTCGCTGTCAGGAGCGATCATTACGTCGCTGGAAGTGGTTTCGTACGTCATCATCGGGATCATTTTAATGGTACTGGCAAATACCATCATCATGTCCGCACGCGAACGGGTACGTGAATACGCTGTGTTGAGAACGCTTGGTTTCACATCGTGGCATGTGGTGGGACTGATCGCCGGAGAATCGATCTTCACATCGATGATCGGCGGCGTGCTCGGTATTCTTGTCACATTTCCGATCGCCAACGGATTCGGTGCAGCGTTTCCGACAATGTTCCCTGTCTTTGCCGTCGCTCCGATGACGGTGGCAGTTGCGTTCAGTTTTTCAATATTGGTCGGTGTCGTTGCAGCAATATTTCCGTCGATCCGTTCTGCAAACATGAAAATTGTGGACGGGTTGCGGCAGATTGGTTGATATAGTCTGTGAGTAGTTATGTATTTGAGTAGTTGAGCAGTATATGGCAGAGATCCCGATTCCTCTTAACGACGTAACGACTCACATACTCAAGTACTTTAGTAAGAACAATTTTTCCCACATTTTAACATGACGTTATGAAAATTCCATTCGCCTACAATATCCGCAATCTCTGGGCGCGCAGATTAACGACGGCGCTCACGGTCGGCGGCATTACGCTTGTCGTATTTGTCTTTGCGGCAGTGCTCATGCTTTCTCAGGGAGTTGAAGACACGCTCGTCGCGACCGGATCGGACGACAACGTCATCATCATTCGCAAAAGTTCGCAAAGCGAAATGATGAGTGCCGTAAGCAGAGATCAGGTGGGAATCATCTCCACATTCCCGGAAATTGATCAAACGCAGGAAGGAAAACCGTTCGGCACTTCGGATGTCGTCACGATCATCAACATCAATAAAAAAGGATCGAACGACATGGGAAATGTTTCGGTGCGGGGTATTTCCGCAGGTGCATTCTCGCTCCGCCCGCAAGTGAAACTGAAAGAAGGCCGCTGGTTCCAACAGGGATTGACGGAAGTTGTCGTCGGCAACAAGATTCATGAACAGTTCAACGGTGTGGATATCGGACAGCAGATACAGATCGGTTCAAAATTGTGGACCGTTGTCGGTGTAATGGAAGCTGGGAAGACCGGTTTCGCATCCGAAGTGTGGGCAGATGCCGATATCGCCATGGTGGAACTGAATCGCGGAACGACATACTCGTCATACACATTTAAATTGAAAAACCAGAACGACTTTGAAACAGTAAAAACAAAATTGGAAACAGAGCAGCGCCTGCAGGACCTTGATGCGAAGCGGGAAAAAGAATTCTATCTTGAACAATCAAAATTCATGGCATCGTTCATCAGCTGGCTGGGACTTATCATCACTGTCGTCTTCAGCGGCGGAGCAATGATCGGCGCGATGATTACAATGTATGCCGCTGTTGCAAACCGCACGGTAGAGATCGGCACATTACGCGCACTGGGATTCAGACGGCGCAGTATTCTTACTGCATTTTTGGTTGAATCGCTTGCCATTGCATTCATCGGGGGCGTGGTCGGATTGGCACTCGCATCACTCATGCAATTCGTCTCATTCTCAACGACAAATTTCGGATCATTCTCCGAACTTGCATTCGGTTTTTCGCTGTCAACGGGAGTAATTCTCTGGACGATGGGATTCTCTTTATTCATGGGGTTTGTCGGGGGATTTCTTCCCGCCGTCCGAGCTTCTCGCTTGAGTATTATTAATGCGTTGAGAGCAGCGTAGCATTCACGAATGTCCGACGAAACAGCCCGATTGATCGGGCTGTTTTATTTTTTGCGGCAAATATTTCGTCACCGAAAACTGTATCTTATCACAACTGTCTTTACGATTTGATAACTCTCTTCTATCTTGGCTCACATTTTCAAATTCTTTATTACTACTATCAGGAGATACATTCATGGCATACCGCATAACCGGATGGGTTTTGTTGTTCTGTGCCGCAATCGGATTCGCGTCCGCGCAGCAGCAATTTACCATTCCCGTTGAGTACCACAAACTCGACAACGGATTGAAGGTTGTTTTGTCGCAGGATAAAACTGCGCCGACAGTCGTTGTCGCCGTCTATTACAACATCGGATTCCGCATCGAACCGAAAGGACGGACGGGGTTCGCACATTTGTTTGAGCATATGATGTTTCAAGGATCGGAAAATCTCGGCAAGATGGAATTCATCCGACTCGTACAAAAGAACGGCGGCATCATGAACGGATCTACCCGATTCGATTTTACAAATTACTTCGAGGTCGTCCCGTCGCACAAATTAGAAACAATTCTGTGGGCTGAAGCAGACAGAATGCGAGGACTCGCCATTACGCAGGAGAATCTCACCAACCAGCAAGGGGTGGTAAAAAACGAAGTGAAAGTGAACGTACTGAACCAGCCGTACGGTGGATTCCCATGGCTCGATATGCCGCAGTATGCAAATACAAATTGGTACAACGCGCACAATTTCTACGGCGATCTCGCCGATCTTGACTCCGCAAATCTTACCGATGTACAAAATTTCTTTTCGACATACTATGCACCCAATAATGCGGCGCTTGTTCTCTACGGAGATATCGATCCCGCAGCAGCATTAGTAATGGTGAAAAAATATTTCGGTAATATCAAATCAGCGACAGTTCCTCCGATTCCGGATCTCAGCGAACCGAAACAGACCTCGGAGAAACGTTTCACGAAGAAAGATACGCTTGCATTCCGTCCTGCACTCGCCATTGCGTATCACATGCCGCAGCGGAACACTCCCGAGTACTATGCGATGGGATTGATCGACCAGATTCTACTGCAAGGTGACGACAGCAAATTGACGCAGAAACTTGTGAAGAAGAAAGGATACACAGACAATGTCGGGGGCGGCATCAACCTGCTCGGCAACATGTTCAATTACAACGGACCGATGTTATGGATGGGATCGCTGATCCACGACAATACGGTGAAGCCCGATGACATTATTGCTGCATGGGACGAAGCGTTGGAAGAGATACGTACAAAGCCAGTGGACAAAGCAACACTCGACCGTGCGCTGGTAAAACTCCGTTCCGATCTGTATGATAATTTCAGCGGACTGTTCGGTTTCGGCACGGCGGACATGCTGGCAAGTTTCGCACTGTTCGACGACAATCCGGCACGCATTAATTCACTGGAAAGCGAATTTAAAAAGGTGACGCCGGAACTTATTCAGAGAACGGCTCAAGAGTATCTGCGCCCGACAAACCGCACGATTCTTGTGCTTGAATCCAAAACCGGAAAGTAAAAGGAGCGAATCATGAAACGAATATTATTTATACTCACAATTCTCGCCATACTCTCGGTCGCACTACACGCACAAAAGCAATTGCCGCCGGAAGGAGGTACGCCGAAAGATTTTACGCTTCCTCAAAAGAATACAATCATATTAAAGAACGGCATTGAGGCGATTCTTGTGCCTTACGGTACCATGCCGAAAGTGACGATCTCGGTCGTTGTGCGTGTCGGCAACATCAATGAAAAGGAGAACCAGACATGGCTGGTCGATCTCACCGGCAATTTGATGAAAGAAGGAACCACGACTCGATCAGCAGAACAGATCGCTGAAGAGGCTTCGTCAATGGGGGGAACGGTGAACGTGTTTACCAGCGTCGATCAAACAACAATCGGCGGCGATGTGCTTTCCGAGTTCGGACCGAAGATGGTTGCGTTGCTTGCCGATGTCACACGCAATCCGCTTCTGCCCGAATCTGAACTGCCGAGATTGAAGAACGACATGCTGCGTCAGTTGACCGTTGCTAAATCGTCGCCGCAACAATTGACATTCGAGCAATTCCGCAAAACAATTTACGGTGACCATCCGTATGGACGGGTATTTCCGACAGATGAGATGGTGAAGAACTACACAATTGCAGATGTGAAGAAGTTTTATACAGAAAATTTCGGGGCGGCACGCACGCGTATCTATGTTGCGGGAAAGTTTGATATGAAGGAAATGGAAAAGGCGATTCGCGCATCGTTTGATTCGTGGAAAAAAGGTCCGGCACCGTTCGTCAATATCCCGAAGACCACGGCAAAAAAATCATTCCATCTTGTCGAGCGTCCCGGCGCACCGCAGTCCACCATCTATCTTGGATTGCCGACAACCATCAACCCGACAAGCAAAGAATATGTGAAAATGGTTGTGACAAACACGCTGCTCGGTGGATATTTCAGTTCGCGTATTACGTCCAACATCCGTGAACAAAAAGGGTACACATATTCGCCGTCGAGTCAGATTTCATCTCGGTATCATGATACATACTATGTACAAACAGCCGATGTTACGACGGATGTTACCGGCGCCGCATTGAAAGAAATTCTCTATGAGATCAACCGTCTGCAGGATGAACCGCCGTCAGCGGATGAATTGAAAGGAGTGCAAAATTATTTAGCGGGAACATTCGTGCTGCAAAACTCTTCCCGCCAGGGGATCATCAATCAACTGGCGTTCACACGGCTGCAAGGAATCGGCGATGAGTATCTCACAAACTATGTGAAGAATGTCCACGCCGTTACTCCTGTTGATGTTCAACAGATCACAAAAAATCAATTGCGGGATGAAGATATGACATTGATCATTACCGGCGACAAAGCGAAAGTGGAGAAACAGATCGAAGAGTATGCAAAATCGGTAGAGATCGAAAAGAAAAAATAATCGGAGTGAACCGTCTATTGAACGAAAAGCCATCTGTAATGGATGGCTTTTCTCTTTGCCTGCTTTTTTACCATCATAGATTTCATTCTGCCACACATTTGTACATCGGCGGTATTGTTTCGATTTACAAGTCTTGCACTTGCCGTAAAGATTAGGTAGTTTCATCAATGATTTTATTCCCAAATTCCCGTTAACTACATGAGCATCTCATCTCAGCCGAATCTCTGGCAGTGCGGTCCGTTTGCATTGAAACATGCGATGGTGATGCTTGGCATCTTTGCAGACGAAGACGACATCACACGCATCACGAAGACCCGTGCGGATATCGGCACTGATGAAATACAGCTTGCACGCGCTGCCCGAACGTACGCCTGCGATATCGGCATGATCCGGCGGCACGATCCGGAAAAGGCACGGGCTGAGATGATGAAGTACCTTCGACGCGGCATTCCGGTACTGGTCTGCGTGCATGAATGGAATCACTGGATCACCGTCGTCAAAGCGGAGCAGGGAGAATTCATCATTCTCGACAGTCAGGATAAAGCGGTGCTTCAGATCCGCACATGGAGCCAGTTGAAGAAGATGTGGGTGTACAACGAACGGGACAAGCACGATAGGGAACATTGGGAAACGATCTACGACCTTCATCCGGTCGTACCGCAGTTCCGCGTGACGACGAAAGCAAAATTTTCCATTGCGCGTGCAAAATTCCTCCGGCGGTTTGAAAATAGAAATCTCTCCCTTTTTTGGGACAAGTACGTTGAAGACCTGCTCAATCTTTGCCATCCGCGAACCCATTTAAGCAGAAATGTTTTTTCTTTAGGTGAATTTTTACGGCGTCATCAGGCGATGATCCTTGATCAGGTATGCTTCTGGCATGGCGATACAAGCCGGCGAGAAGCGAACAAGATATTGAACAACATGCATTTCGTCGCAGATACGTACGGGTTGGTAGTCCACGATGTTGACGAAAAAAGAACGATCGCGGGCATAACATCGCTGCTCACATTATGGGCGGCGGCGAAATACGGTGTTGACAAAGTTTATGCATAACTGCCCCAATGATGGCAGATGAAAAGCATTTATAGATGGATAATCGTATGCATTCAGTAATTTTCTGTTACTAAAGTCCCGGAGAATACATGTCTTCAAAAAAATTTACATCTCTTGCAGTATTGATATTCCTTTATAGTACGATAATCCACGCGCAGGATACTCTGACGGTTTTACAATCGGTTCGATATTCCACTATTGGTTTTCAAGCCAGCTTTGTTTCTGGAATCGGGATCTCGTTCGGGATCAACGAAACGGGAAAATACCGCGCGCGGGCAACGTTCGGTGTTCTTACCAACGACAGCAAAACATACTCGTCATTCGGAGTCGATTATCAGTTCGAGTTGACGAAGAGACAGGATTTTCGGGTCTTCATCGGTCCCGGATTCGGCGTGAGAAGCATCAGCACGGAAGATTCTCATACAGCATTGGGATTAGGAACGGGAGTGGAAGCTCCGGCGACCGGAAACTCTATTTACCAAAATGTCACCGGCGGAGTGACAATATATTATCCGACTTTTTTCTTTCTTTCAAAAAATATCTCATTCGCGGGAGCAATTTTTATCTCATACAATTTCTGATCTGATCCTTCCCAGCGTACCTCGTTGGATTTCGGGACACAATTGGATACGTTCCAGTTGTCGTTTCTATTCCACAGCGTGTAAGGTTATCCTCTTCTTCCAACATTGCATCGGTGTTTGCCATGTATAAAATGCAGTACATCCTTTGTCCGACAGATTTTTCCGAATCTTCAATAACAGCAATCCGGTACGCGCTCCTCTTTGTCAACCACTACCACGCAACATTGACGTTGCTGTATGTTGACGAATATGAACAGACTCCGCTTGGTGCTTTCGGGGACAATCCATCAACGAAACAACGTTATCGCAGAGAGAGCGAGGCATTTGCCGAAGAACAATTTCAAAAGATCATACAGATGTTGAAGATAGACAAGGAACAGGTGAAGACCATCGTGCGGTTCGGAGCCGCCTACAAAGAGATCGTGCTCGAGGCAGAACAGGGTGACTACACCGCCGTCATTATGTCTGTCCTTGGGATCGGCAACTCGACGCCGCATCTTATCGGAAGAACGGCGGAGCGTGTTGTACGGCTCTGCAGGGTGCCGGTGGTGACACTCCGCCCCGGGCAAGAAAGTCTCTCCCGCACAATAAAGCAAATTCTTGTACCGACCGACTTTTCGGAGTACAGCAATTACTCGATACCCTATGCGATCTCTTTAGCATTGGCATTCCACGCATCACTAATACTGCTGCATATCACCGATCTCACAGTCTCAGAAGAGCATCTGTCTCTTCTCCGTTTTCCGGATCTCGCAACGTACGATGAGAGGGCTCGTACTATTGCTGCGGAACAGCTCATCACGCGCGACGTGGAACCCGATAATTCGATTGTTAACGTTGCGGAAGATCGCGGTGTTGACCTCATTATTATGGGAACACACGGCGCACGCGGCATGAGAAGAACGCAGATCGGCAATACGACGGAAGAGGTAGTGCGAAGAGTAACTGTACCCGTTCTATCCATTACGCATCCTGTCCACAAAATGATCTTCCCGCGCCGTTTTAATGAACCGATTCCGGCAGTAATGTCATCGAAACACCCGTAATGCTTCTGTATGATGCAACGAATCAATTTTGTATATTGTAGAACAATTTGTATGTTTCCAAAAATAATACGGTCCTCATTTTGTTCAAGACATTTGTTTCAAAACTAAAATCCTTTTTCGGCGCCAAGCCCAAAGTTGTTCCAACACCTCCCGCTGCGCCGGTAAAAGAATCCAAACCGCCCTTCCTCCGACAACCCAAAAAGTATCCGCACGAAAAACCGTCCGGCACGCATCATCCGCGCGACCAGCGGAAGAAAGAGACCCGCGAAGAGTATAGGCTCCGTCACGAGCGGCAGAACCGCAACAGGCAGGTCATTCACACGGCAAAAGAGACACCGGCGCCATCCGTTGTGTTTGAACCTTGGGATCCGGCAACTTTTAAAGTTCCGGTTGTGGATGGAAAAGTTCGGTTTCATGATTTCAATCTGCCGAATGAAATTTTTCATGCAATCGCCGATCTGAATTTTCAATACTGCACGCAGGTGCAGGCGGAGACCCTTCCAAAATCTCTGGCGGGTGACGATGTCACCGCGCAGGCGCAGACAGGAACAGGAAAGACTGCCGCATTCCTCATCACCATCTTCTCGCACATTATCCGCAATCCGATCAAGGAACAAAAGAAGGGAACGCCGCGCGCACTCATTCTGGCGCCGACACGCGAGTTGGTAATGCAGATTGAAAAAGATGCGCGGTCACTCGGAAAATATACCGGATGCAAAATACTTTCGCTGGTCGGCGGAATCGACTACAACAAGCAGATGCAAAACCTGAAGCATGAGACGGTTGATGTTATCGTTGCAACGCCGGGGCGCCTGATAGATTTCAAAAAGCAAAAACTTGTGGACCTCGGAAAAGTGGAAATTCTGATCATTGACGAAGCGGACAGAATGCTTGATATGGGATTCATCCCCGCCGTGCGAAGCATTGTGCTGAGCACGCCGCAAAAATCGCACCGTCAGACGATGTTCTTCACGGCAACAATGAATTCCGAAGTGCGGCGTCTTGCGGAATCATGGACGCGGCAGGCAATCGAAGTGACCGTAATGCCGGAAGAGATCGCGGTCTCTTCCGTTGAACAAATCACGTACATCACTACCAAAGCAGAAAAGTTTACGCTTTTCTACAACGTGCTGATGCAGAAACATCTTGAGCGGGTGCTGGTGTTCGTTAACCGCAAAGATGTTGCGCGGGATTTAAAAGATAAATTAGAAACATACGGAATCACCTGTTCACTGCTTTCCGGCGATGTTGATCAACGCCAGCGTATCAAGAGATTAGAAAATTTCCGCGAAGGAAAAGTGCGGGTGCTCGTTGCAACGGATGTTGCGTCGCGCGGCATTCATGTTGAAGGAATTTCGCATGTTGTGAATTACAATCTGCCTCAAGATCCAGAAGAGTTCGTCCACCGCATCGGCAGAACAGGAAGAGCAGGTGCAAAAGGAATAGCGATCAGTTTTGCGGACGAGGAGGATTCATACGAAATACCGCGTCTGGAGGAGTATATGAAGAAGAAGATCGAGTGCGTCTATCCTGATGAATCGCTGCTTGCACCTGCGCCGGAAGTTTTTCCGCGCCACGATGTGAAACGGGAGAAGACGGAGCGGAGAGATTTTCACCGAAAGAGAAATTTCAGAAGGCCGCGAAGATAAAAATCCCACCTAACCCACTTTTCAAGGGGAATTTTACTTCACCGCTTCAGCAATCTCCAATTCTTCCGGGATTTGTTTTTCCAATTTCATTTCTTCCGCTGTTTTCTCCTTCGAAAAGAACGTGTACATCGCCGGAATAACAAATAAAGTCAACACGAGAGAGAAAAAGACTCCACCGATAACAACAATGCCCATCGAAATGCGGCTTTTGGCGCCGCTGCCCAGTGCGAGTGCGATCGGCAACGCGCCGAGCATCGTGGCGAGACTTGTCATCAAAATCGGGCGGAAGCGGGATGCCGCTGCGAACTGCGCCGCTTCGAGCAGTTTCATCCCTTTTTCTTTCTGCTGATTCGCAAACTCAACGATCAAAATTCCGTTCTTTGTTACCAGCCCGATCAGCATGATGATACCGATCTGGCTGAAGATGTTGAGTGTCTGTCCCGTCAGCCACAACGACAGCAGCGCTCCGGCAAGCGCAAGCGGCACGGTAAGCATAATTGTGACCGGATCAACGAAGCTTTCGAACTGTGCGGCAAGGATAAGGTAGATCAGGATGAGAGCAAGAATAAATGCAAACAACGTATTCGACGAACTCTCAGCATAGTCCCGCGAAGGACCGCTGAGCGCCGTTGTGAACGATTCGTCGAGCACGCTCTTCGCAATCCGGTCCATTTCTTTGATACCGTCGCCGATCGTTTTTCCCGGTGCGAGTCCTGCGGAAACTGTTGCCGCTTTAAATCTATTGAAGTGATACAACTGGGGTGGCGCACTTTGTTCGCGGATAATAACCAGATTATCCAATTGTATCAGCTCGTTCCGGTTGTTCCGTACATAGAGTGATGTTAAATCAAGAGGTTCGTCCCGATCAAAACGATTTACCTGTCCGATCACCTGATATTGAAATCCGTTCATCTCGAAATAGGAGAAGCGCTGTCCGCTGAACGCCAGCTGCAACGTCTGCGCAATATCAATCACGGAAACACCGAGCGTGCGCGCACGGTCGCGGTCAATGGAAATATCGAGTTGGGGCCTGTTGAACTTCAGATTCACATCTGTATTCTGAAAGACGTCGCTCTTGTTCACTTCTTCCATAAATTTCGGAACGAACTCGCGAAGCTTCTCAAAATTCTGATTCTGCAGCACGTACTGCACAGGAAGTCCGCGCCCACCGCCTCCGACAGAAATTGTTTGTTCCTGCGTGACGAACACACGCGCTTCGGTGAAGCCCCGCATTTTTCCGGAAAGATAATCGGCGACTTCCTGCTGCGAACGTTTTCTCTCATACGGTTCAGTCAAGCGAAGCCGCACAAAACCGGTATTTGTTGCGCCGGTGCCGGCAAACCCGGGGGCGGTAACGCTGAGAGCTATTCTTTTTTCCGGCACGGAATCGTTTACAAATTGCACCACTTTATCCATGAATGCATCTGTATATTCGAACGACGCTCCTTCCGGACCTGTAATCTGTAAACGGAGCAGACTTCTGTCATCCAACGGCGCGAGTTCGCTTTGCAAAGTACTTCCAAGGATAACGATGAGTGCAAGCGACGCTGCAATGGTTGCCGTCGCCAGCCAGCGATGCTTCATGCCTGCCGCGAGTGTACGCTCATAGAATTTGTTCATCCGTTCAAAATACGGCTCCGTCAATTTGTAGAACCGGCTGTGTGTCCGCTTTTTGCGGATGAGACGGGCATTGAGCATCGGCGTGAGTGAAAGAGAAACGAATGCCGAGATGAGCACCGCACCGGCAATCACGATGCCGAATTCACGGAACAACCGCCCGACAAATCCCTGCAGGAAAATGATCGGTAAGAAGACGGCGGCAAGGGTTATTGATGTTGAGATGACAGCGAAGAAAATTTCTTTTGAACCCGCGAACGCAGCCTGCATCGGCGGCATCCCTTGTTCCACTTTCTTGAAAATATTTTCGGTCACAACAATACCGTCATCTACCACCAATCCCGTTGCCAGCACAATGGCAAGCAGCGTCAGCACGTTGATGGAAAATCCCATCAGGTACATGATAAAGAAGGCACCGATGAGAGAAACGGGAATATCGATGAGCGGGCGGATAGCGATGATCCATTCACGGAAGAAGAGATAGATAATGCCGACGACGAGCAAAATTGCGATCAGGATCGTTTCCTGCACTTCGACAATGGAGCGTTTAATGAACAGCGTATTGTCGAGTGCGATATCAAGTTTGATGTCGGCGGGAAGATCTTTTTTTATCTGTTCCAGGCGCCGGTAAAATTCATCGGCGATTTCGACGTAGTTGCTGCCGGGCTGCGGAACAATCGCGACTGCGACCATCGGCGTGCCGGATTGTTTCAACACTGTCTCTTCGTTTTCGGGACCGAGATTTGCAAAACCGATATCGCTCACCCGCACAATATTTGTTCCGTCGGATTTAACGATGAGGTTGTTAAAATCCTCGACAGTCTTCAATCTCCCTTTCGTATTGACGATCAGTTCGGTCTGATTTCCGGTGATCTTTCCCGACGGAAGTTCGACATTCTCCCTGTTCAGCGCGTTCCGGATATCCAGCGGGGTCAATCCGTATGCGGAAAGTTTTCCCGGATCCATCCAGATCCGCATCGAATACCGCTTCAACCCCCAAATTTGCGTCGTGCTGACGCCGGGGATCGTTTGCAGGTTCTGCGCGATGACATTTTCGGCATAGTCGCTGATCGCCAGATGGTTCCGCGTATCGCTTTGCACGGTGAGAGAGATGATCGCGTCGGAATTGGCGTCGCTTTTGGTCACCACGGGAGGAGAGTCGATATCCTGCGGCAGCTGGCGTAATGCGCCCGAAACTTTATCCCTCACGTCATTCGCCGCCGCTTCAAGATAGGTATCGAGATTGAACTCAACGGAAATATTGCTCGTCCCCTGGCTGCTGCTTGAAGAAATATTCCGTACACCGGCAATGCCGTTGATCGCTTTTTCAAGCGGCTCAGTAATCTGTGACTCGATAACATCGGCATTTGCGCCGGCATAACTTGTACGCACATTGATGAACGGCGGATCGATGGCGGGGTACTCCCTGATGCCGAGAAAATTGAAACTGATGATGCCGAAGAGAATGATCATCAACGACATCACAATGGCGAGGACGGGACGGCGGATGCTTGTAGAGGCGAGACTCATTGTTGTTTACGGTTTCGGGTTGAGAATAACATCATATGACTATTCATTCGGTTTGAGTTTCGTGGTTCGTGTTTAGGAAAGGCTTCTCAAACCTCAAAACCCGGAACTCAAAACTTTACTACTTCACTGCAACAACCACCGGCACTCCGCTTCGCAATTGCATTAATCCCGTTGTGATGATTGTATCGCCGGCGGAAAGCCCCTCGGTAATTTGTACTGCTGACGCCGTTCTGATTCCCGTCTTCACGGGAACGGAAACTGCAATGCCGTTCTTTTGTACAAAGACAGATTGTCCCTTCAGTACGGGTATAACCGCTTGTGTTGGGACCATGAGAGCATCGGATATTTGTTTCAGTCGTAATTCTATCTGCACGTATGAACCGGGAAGGATGCTTTCGTTCTTATTGTCCACCAGAGCGCGCAACTGCAGTGTGCGTGTCGTCGGGTCGATCTTTGGTTCTATCGCATACAATTTTCCGGAAAATTTCATTTTTGTTTCCTCGCTGTTGAATTGCACAACGTCTCCCGCGGCGACCTGAGTAGAATATTTTTCGGGAATGGAGAAATCCACTTTCAGCAGGTCGATCTTTTGCATCGAAGCGATACGCGTCGTTTGCGAGACGTAACTTCCTTCGCTCACGTACCGCAACCCTATTCGTCCGTCGAATGGAGCGCGGATTTCTCTCTTGCGAATCATCGATACAAGATTGTCGCGATCCGCTTTGAGCGTGTTCACCTGATTCACCGCGATATCGTACTGTTCCTGGCTGATACCGCTGATTTCGTACAGTTGCTTCTGTCGTTTTTCCTGCTCGACTGCGAGTTGAATCTGCAGTTCCGTCTTTTTCAACTGCGCCTGCAGATCGTCGTCATTGATCTTTACAAGCAGATCGTTCTTCTGTACATGCGCTCCTTCTTTGAAGAGAATTTTTTCAATTCTGCCCGCCGCTTCAGCAATGAGGTCAACAGACTCGGACGCAAGCACGGTACCCGATGAGCGGACGACATTGTCGAGCGGCTGCGGCTTCAGAATGACGCCATTCACCATCATTGCACTCCCTTGACGCGCAGGTTGTGATGCAGCGTTACTGCTCTTTGATCCGCATGATGAAAGGATGAGCGTACTGCCGAGGAGTATGGAAAGCGTTATAACGCTAACTGTTGTCTTCATGGATGAACATTGTTGACTGCTGAAAAGAAATTTTATACGAAATATACTACAATTAGACAACACATTACAGAGCCGGTTTACTCCCGCTTGGTTAAGATTTTTTACAATTGTCTTTCGTTGCTTCATGCGTTTTCTTTCGCTACTTTTGGTGGAGATCAATTCACAATCGGTTCCGCTCCATGAAAAAATTTATTTTCTCCATCGTATTCTTCTCATCGCTTCGTTCACAAGTCCCCACGCCGTATGCTAACGAAGCGGCGCGCCCATCCGAAGAATGGGTAAAGTCGGGAATCATCTATGAAATATATACGCGTGCATTTTCCAAAGAGGGAAATTTCGCCGGCGTGGAAAAAAGATTACCCGAACTGAAAAAACTGGGCGTCACAATCTTGTGGATGATGCCGATCCATCCTGTCGGCGTGGAAAAGAGAAAAGGATCGCTCGGCAGTCCGTACTCGATACAGGATTACTACGGAGTGAATCCTGAATTCGGCACGATCGACGATTTTAAAAGTCTGGTGAACAAGTCTCACGAGTTAGGATTGAAAATTGTCATCGACCTTGTTGCCAACCACACCTCATGGGACAGCAAGATGATCAAAGAACATCCAGAATGGTTCACGAAAGACAGCACTGGAAATTTTATTCCCCCTGTAGCCGATTGGAGCGATGTGGTTGACTTAAACTACGACAACAAAGAACTCCGCGCATACATGATCGACATGATGAAGTACTGGGTGCGTGATGTCGGTATCGACGGATTCCGCTGCGACGTATCGGAAATGGTGCCGACAGATTTCTGGAACGATGCGCGCGCTGCGCTCGATTCGATCAAGCCTGTCTTCATGCTCTCCGAAGGAATGTACGCCGAACATCATTTGAAAGCCTTCGACGCCACGTACGGATGGAATTCGTACCACACAATGGCGCAGATCTTTAAAGGAGAGAAGCCGGCGAGCGAGATGGATTCTGTTCTCATCCGAGAATCTCTGGCGTACCCTAAAGGTTCGCTCCGGATGCGTTTCAGTTCCAATCACGACGAGAATGCATGGGATATGCCGGATGTCGTGAAGTTCGGAAAGGAGGGAGCAAAACTCGCAGCGGTGCTCACGAATACTCTTCCGGGAATTCCTCTGCTGTACAACGGGCAGGAGGTTGGCAATGATATCACGTTGGGATTATTTGAAAAATTTGAAATTGATTGGAAGAAGGGAAAGGAGTGGACAGAGTTCTATAAAAAATTGTTTACAATCAGAAAAAACAATCGGTCGCTTCCGCTCGGTGATTATCAGTATGTGAAGAACAACCGTCCGGAACATGTGTACTCCTTTATCCGAACGGACGGGATGAACACGATCCTTGCGGTATTCAATTTTTCAAACAGCGAGCGTACTGTGGTGCTCGAACTTCCGAAGGCATTCCCGTCGCTGAAGTACACAAATGCCTTTACGGGAAAAAAGGCGGCGTACAAGAACGTCGCAAGAGTTACGCTGCCGAAATTCGGTTACAGAGTTTTTGTTGTTGAGTAAGACATCCCCCGTGCCCCCTTCCCCAACGCACAAACTATCCGCACAAGGGGGATGTTAGTTGTCCCCCTTGCAGCGTTGATTGTGTGCGAGAGAAGGGGATTAAGGGGGATGTAAACAAAGGACAGACATGAAACCTGAACGCCTCCTCTCCCTCGACGCATTCCGCGGATTCACAATCGCCGGAATGATTCTCGTCAACAATCCCGGCTCGTGGAGCTACATCTATCCGCAACTCGCGCACGCCTCGTGGCACGGATGGACATTCACCGATTGGATCTTCCCGTTCTTCCTCTGGATCGTCGGTGTGGCGATGACATTCTCCTTTGCCGTAAGAACTACGAAAGGAGATTCGAAAGAAAAATTGCTGCTCAATGTATTGAGACGTTCAGCAATCATCTTTGCACTGGGGCTTTTTCTTGCCGGATTTCCATTCGGGTTGCTGTGGAACCATCATTTTGATCTTTCAACCATCCGCATTCCCGGCGTTCTGCAGCGCATCGCAGTTTGCTATTTCATCGCTTCACTTATTTATCTCTATACAAGTATGCGGGGACAGATTATTGCTATCGGCGTTCTCTTTATTTCGTACTGGCTGATGATGTTTTACATTCCAATACCGGAATATGGCGCGGGATTGTTTGAGAAGGGAAAGAACTTTGCAACGTACATCGATTCGATGTTTCTGACAGGACACATGTGGAGCGTGAGCAAGACGTGGGATCCCGAAGGGATCATCAGCACGATACCGGCAATTGCAACTACGCTCTTTGGTGCAATCACCGGCGATTATCTGCGGAAATCCGAGCACAGCAAGATTGAAAAATCCGCGTGGATGTTTGTCTTTGGCGCCGGCTTTCTTCTGCTTGGAGCCGCTCTTGATATGTGGATGCCGATTAACAAAAGTTTATGGACGGTGTCGTATTCAATTTTTATGAACGGCTGGGCGCTATGCATCTTTGGTATTTTCTATTTCCTGATTGATGCGAAGGGGATAAAGAAATGGGCACATCCGTTTGTGGTGTACGGCATGAATGCAATTTTTATTTTCGTTCTCTCCGGTGTCGTCGGCAGAACAATGGGGTTGTGGAAATTTAACGTGCAATTGAGCGACGGAACGTATGCCGATGTTTCGATGAAGACGATCATTACCCAAAATCTGTTTGAGCCGTATTTCTCTCCGCTCAATGCTTCGCTGATGCACGCCATCGTGTGGATTACCGTGATGTACCTGATCGTGTGGGTGATGTACAAAAGGAAATGGTTTGTGAAGGTGTAAAAAACTTTTACCATTGAAACACGAAGAAACTGAGAAAATATTTAAATCTCACCGATAGTAAACGTGTTTCCTTTTTTGTTACTGTGCGTCAAAAATATTTCACATTCCGTACGAAATTCCCGGAAAATATTGCAACGTAATTCCCACGGTCGGACGAAATTTATTAGTAACATTTAACGCAACGCCGGGCGTCAATCCGGCGATGGTAAAAAGACCCGGATAAATATTGAGCGTTATCATATCGGTGTATAATCCGCTGAGAAACAGCGAAGCAAGTAGAGAATTATTTCTATCATAAAAAAATCCAACCTTCCAGACTAAATCTACGGTCATTCTATTGTTGTTTGCATCTGTAACATACCGTTTTGCCCCACGCAAACCACCACCGAATGAAACCGCATGTTCGTTGTCATCAAGAAGATAACTTGCGCCTACGATTCCGTCGATACCAAAAAAATAAAACGCAGACCAACGCTGTGAACCAAACCAATTCCACTTCATAGAAAAATATTGTCCATTGTTGCGCAATGTTCCGTCGCGCAAAGAAATCATCGGCTGTAACGACCAATCAGTAAAGTGCAGTGTTTGACTGAAAAATTTTTTTACATCATCAACGCTAAACAGTAGTATACCGCCAAGGTCAAAAATATAAATATCGGCAATCGGGTCAACATTTCCGCCGAGGGTGTGTCCGCTTTCTACAACTTCATTAAGATAATGGTACACCGCCATTGTTACAGCGGAAAAAGTTTTGGGATACGGCGCGTTGTGAAATTCGTACCATTCTGCCGTACGAACATACGTCATTCCTCCGCCGAGCAGATGGAGATTAAGATTAGGCCACCCCTGTGCCTTTTTTCGTGACGGATTGAATGGAAGTATTTCCTGCTCAATAAAATTTTTAACTCCGAAATTTTTAATCGGTGAAATCGGATCGCGCAAATTTTTTCCGACTTCACGCGCAGCCAGTGCGTAGGGATATGAACGAATGTTGCGCGAATTCTCTTTCAACTGAATTACGTCATAACTTCCGTTGAGTATGAGGGAGAGCGGATTGTACATCGATTCACTGCCATACGGAAGGCCGGTATAGAAATAACGCTCTGTCTCTTGTGCAGAAGAAAAGGAAAGAACGAATAACAAAAAATTGCGAAAAAGAAGTACTTTTTTCATAATTTGGGGGAACAAAATACGCAGAAAGAGGGCAAGATACAATTTTTACATTCTTGCGATTTTGTGGTACCTTTTATTATGAAGATATTTCGTTTAATAATTTTTTCGTTTCTCATTTCGCTTATTTCTTTTTCGCAACCGGACAAAGAAAACTATGCAATTCATTATCTCTTCGGCAATCCGAGCAATGCAACAATCAACATTTCAAAGCCGACAAATTATTTGATGGCGAAGAAACAATATGTGCTGTCGTATCACCGTTTCAACGGCATTCCCAATTGGGTTGCCTGGCATCTGGACAGCACGTGGCTTGGTGATATCAAGCGGAGCAATGACTTCCGCGCGGATAGCACGCTGCCGCCGAATTGGTATTGGGTGCACGATAAGAGTTACCGTCGCAGCGGCTACGATCGCGGACATATGTGCCCATCGGGCGATAGAACGAATACACAGTACGACAATTCCATCACGTTCCTGATGACAAACATGATTCCGCAGGCACCGAATAATAATCAAGGACCGTGGGCTGCGCTTGAAATATATTGCCGCGAGTTGGTGAAGCAGGGAAAAGAATTGTATATCTACTGCGGCGGCTACGGATCGAAGGGCTTCATTGACAGCGGACGTGTGAATATTCCCGAACGAACGTGGAAAGTGATCCTTGTACTCGACGCAGGAGAGGATGATTTGAAAAGAGTAACAACCACGACAAGAACAATTGCAATCGATATACCAAACGATAATGCTGCCGTCAGCAAGAATGATGATTGGAAAACATTCCGCGTCACTATCGATTACGTGGAATCAAAAACCGGATATAATTTTTTCTCTAAAATTCCCAATGCAGTTGAGAAGGTAATCGAACGGCAAACCGACTCCGAGTAAAATAATTGTTACCCCGAAGTTTTTCCTTTCCAAAGCCCTTTAAAAGACATATATTTGCAGCAATCCACCTAAATAATAACCTTAAAGGAGATACTCATGAAGTCTTTCCTCCGGTTGTTCCTGCCGTTGATGGCGGCAGTGTTGTTGCTCTCAATTCCATCGTGTCAAGATATTCCGACAGAAACACCGCAGTCCACGCAGCATTCAACGACATCAGACCAATCCCTCTCGCTGAAAAAAGTAACCGTCTCTGAAGATTTTGAATCAGGCACAAAGACTTCCTACGCCGCAGCGGATGTTACGCTCGGTTCCGGCGTGTGGAATTTAAACGATGCGCTTATTGGCACATCGTCCAGTGATCCGAAGAACGGTATAAAGAGTGTCCGCACGCGCAACAGCGGAAAGATCACCATGAAGTTCAATCGCACAGACGGTGCTGGTGTGGTAACAGTAAAGCATGCAAAGTACGGCACCGATGCGAACAGCACGTGGCAATTGTGGTATTCCACCAACAGCGGCAGCACATGGACGCAGACCGGTTCGACCATGACAACATCGTCCACAACGCTGGCTACAGCATCGTTCACAGTGAATGTCACAGGAACGATTCGCTTTGAAATCAGAAAGACAGACGGCAGCGCAAACCGCGTGAACTTCGACGACTTCGTCATCAATGATTACACGGGCGGAGGAGGAGGAAGTACTGCATGGGAATCGTTTGAAACGGGAACAAAGACATCGTACACAGCAGCAGATGTAACGCTTGCTTCCGGTGTATGGAATTTCAATGATGCTCTGCTCGGCACATCTACAAGCGATCGAAAAGTGGGGACAAAAAGTGCGCGTATCCGCGGTACGGGCAAACTGACGATGAAATTCAACAAAACAACCGGCGCCGGTGTTGTAACAATTCAACACGCCAAGTACGCTACCGATGCGAACAGCAGCTGGCAGTTGTGGTACTCCACCAATAGCGGCAGCACGTGGACGCAGACCGGTTCGACCATTACTACATCATCAACAACTCTTTCAACCGCAACATTTACAGTCAACATTGCGGGGAATATCCGGTTCGAGATCAGAAAGACTACAGGAAGCACATCGGTCCGTTTGAATTTTGATGAGATCAACATCGCTGATTATTCCGGCGGCGGTGGAGGAGGAGGCGGAGGAACAGATACAACCACATCAACAAGCGTTCACCTGACCATGGGAAATCCGAGCGGCGCACAAATGGATGTTAGTATGCCGACAAATTACCGCATGGAAAAACCGCAGTATGTTCTTTCTTATCATCGGGACAAGGGAACGGCTAATTGGGTTGCATGGCATTTAAACGCATCGTGGCTCGGCAGCACGCCGCGGCAGGATGATTTCCGCGCCGATAACACACTCCCCGCGGGATGGTATCAAGTCGGTGCAACAAGTTACAGCGGCAGCGGATACGACCGCGGACATATGTGCCCGTCTGCGGACAGGACTGCATCTGTCGCCGACAATTCATCCACATTCTTAATGACGAATATGGTGCCGCAAGCGCCGAACAATAATCAAGGACCGTGGGCAAGCATGGAAAATTATCTGCGCACGCTCGTCACTGCCGGAAATGAACTCTATATCTACTCCGGCGGATACGGCTCACAAGGAACGATCGATGGCGGACATGTAAACATTCCGGCACGTACATGGAAAGTGGTTGTTGTTCTCCCCGAAGGCTCAAACGATCTGAGCCGGGTAACAACTTCAACGCGGGTGATTGCTGTTGATATGACGAACGATAACAATCAGATCAGCCGCACAGCGGATTGGAAAACGTTCCGCGTCAGTATTGATGCAGTGGAATCGGCAACCGGATATGATTTCCTCAGTAAGGTCGATCCTGCTATTCAATCTGTCATTGAAGCGGTGGTTGACAATCAATAACACCGCCGGAATTTCGTATATCGAAAGGCCCCGCCTTGCGCGGGGTTTTTCATTTTATTTTCTTTTTCAAATATCTATAAAGATATGATAGACTTCTCAATTCCAAACTCCATTGCGATACTAGAACGGACTCCTGCCGTCCTTCGTTCGCTTCTGATGGATCTGCCGGATGAATGGACGATACACAATGAAGGAGGGGAAACATGGTCGCCGTACGACATCGTAGGGCATTACATTCACGGTGAAAAGACCGACTGGATACCGAGGATGCAGATCATTTTGGGCGACACCAGCAATAAAACATTTGAACCGTTCGATAGGTTCGCACAGTTCAATGAGAGCAAAGGTAAAACGCTGACTCAATTGCTGAATGAATTTGCTGAGCTGCGGGAAAAGAATCTAGAAACTCTACGATCGGCAGGGATAACGGAGAAGATGCTGGAAAGAACGGGGATACATCCGGCATTCGGTACGGTAACGTTACGGCAGTTGCTGGCTACATGGGTTGCGCACGATCTGAACCACATTGGACAGATTGCCCGGGTGATGGCAATGCAATACAAAGAAGAGACCGGTCCGTGGGTGGAATTTTTAGGTATATTGAAACGCTAATTCGTAAGAGGGAGCTTTAATATGTATGTGGGATTATGTACATCTCCGGCAGACATCTTTCCGTCGGGTCTCAATGATTGTTGCTGGCTGTTGGCAATGTAATAAAAATCACCGCCGACAAGAACTCCTGTAGCGGGAACATTATGGTAGGGGTGATCCGATTCCAAGATGGCTGCTTTCGTCACTGTATCGTACTTTCCGTTCAATTGAAATTTCATAACACGTGATTGGGGTCCGGCATCATTTTGAAGGGCGATCAGACAGCCGTTGTAAAAGCACAATCCGTCAATCCCTGTCAACGTGGTCTTTGCTTTCATCGAAACAATATCCTCCCGCATATCTGTGAGCGATATTCTGTTGATGCCGAGCAGGTGCGAAACGAAGAGAAATTGCTGGTCGGATGAGACCGTAATTCCGCTCGGAAGTATCATGTTGCTTTGATACCACAACCGCATTGTTCTGTTCTTTGCATCAATCTTATAAATAGATCCGCCGCGGCTATCGGTGATGTATACATCCCCATTCGCAACAACCGTCAGATCGATGAAGACGTGCTGCAAAGTATCTTCCGGCATGTATATCTGAATGACCTGTTTCTTTCCCAAATCATATTGCTGAACGATTGCTTTTTCGGCGATATTGGGATTTCCGGATTGCCTGATATTGAGCACCCACAGTTGATTCCGCGCAGGATCCACGCGCAGCCCGATCGGTGCCAGTAAACTGTCGTTTCGGTCGGCTACGAAGTCGAATGTGGATCCGTCCGGCAGCACGGCGACAATCTTCCGTTTATTGAAGCTGCTGAGGTAAAAAACATTCCTTCTGGGATCATACGCAATCCCTTCGGCAGACAAATCTTTTTCGGGGATGGTGAATGCCATGGTGCTTGCAAGAACGGAAGAGTTCTTTTTCGCACGCGCGGTGATCTCCTTCACCAACGAATGATTCCACACTTTTGCAAAACCATTGTCATTCTCGATCTTAAAATCAAAACCGATGACGGAAAGATCGTCGAGAATCTCGATGCATTTTGTCTTCTTCCCGTTCATTGCATATGCCCGCGCAAGATTAAATGTAAACCAAAGATCGAACGGAGCAATCTTGTGCGCTTGTTCAGTGTATTGCAAATACCCCGCCGTGTCTCGTTGTTCAAGGTGCTGCAACGCAAGAGAATATATTTCATACGGGCTCTGCGCATGGAGTCCGTACGAGAACAGTAATGCTATAATGACAAAGTATCGTTTCATATCCCCCGACAATTTAAATTTCAAAATCCAACTACCAAATTATACATATGATGCTGCTCTCGTAATATCACAATGTGCAATTTGATAATTACGTTTTTACCTCCACAACGCCGTCACTAACACCTGCGCGAGGATGATCTTTGTGATCATCGATGCAGGGTAAACCATCGCGTAATTGATGTTGGGCTGATCGTTTCTTGCCGTTTGGTTGGCGTACGCAAGGCACGCAGGCTGTGTTGCAAGTCCGCTCATCATCCCCATGACGGCAGACATCGGTAGTTGAAGATACTTATAACCGAGAACAATTGTCAACAGCGATGCAACAGTTGTAATGAGTGCACCGGCAATTATGTATTCGAATCCTCCCGTGCGGAATGTCTCGCCGAACCCGTCTCCTGCTTTCGTTCCGATCCCCGCCAGAAAAAAGACCAAACCGATCTGCCGCAAGACAAGATTCGCACTGAACGGCATCGTCCACGTAACCGAACCGGTGCGCTGCAACCTTCCGAGAATGAGTGAAACGACAAGCGGACCGCCGGCAAAGCCCAATTTAAATGTCGAGCCATTCGGGAGCGGAATCGGCATCATGCCGACGAAAACGCCGATGACGATACCCAATGAGATGGAGAGGAAATCGGTCTCGGAGATCGATTTCATCGAATCGCCGAAGAATTTGGTGACGCGCTGGATATTTTCGTGTCGCGACACGACACGCACTCGGTCGCCGAGCTCCAGCACGGTATCGGGCGACGGAACGAAGTCAACATCGCCGCGGCGGATGCGGGTGATGGTGGCACCGAATTCTTTTTCAAGGTGCAGTTCATTGATCCGCTTGCCGACCGTCTCTTCGCTGGAGACGAACATCCGGCGGTATTCAAATCCCGCATGGTCGAGCGAAATCTGTTCGTTGGATAATTCGCCGATGAAGACACGCGCCCGTTCCAGTTCGTCCGGCGTACCAACAGCAACAACGAGATCGTCTGGTTGAAATTGTGTGTCGGGTAAGATGATATTCATCTCGTTCCCGCGCTTGTACCGAGTCAGTACAAACCGCCGCTGTACAATAAGTTTCAGTACGTCGATCGCGCTTTTGCCGACAATCGCAGGATTGGTAACGCGGAATGTCTGCACTTGAATGGAGCCGACACCTGATTCTTTCATCCTGTCTGCCTCCTCTTTTGCAAAGTCAACTTTATAGAAGCGCGTGAAGATAAAAAAGAAGAGGATCACGCCAAGCACGCCGAACGGATAGGTAAGCCCGTAGGTGATGACCGGCGCATTCACCAGAGCATTGCGCAGTTCGTGCGGATGCTGCATGGTGAACGACTTCACTGCCTCGACTGATGCGGCTAGCGCTGGAGTATTTGTCAAAGCGCCGCAGAAGAGTCCCGCCGCATGCGGCGCACCGATGGAAAAGAAATATGACAACAATGCCGCTGTTACGGCGGAGATCAACAGCACACCGATGATGAACAGATTCGAACGAACGCTCGTCCGGTTGAACGACGAAAAGAAACTCGGTCCCGACTGCAGCCCGACGGAATAAACGAAGAGTACAAGCCCAACGACATAGATCTCTTCCGGCAGCGCCAGTTGCTTATCCAGCGCACCGAATGCAATGCCGACGAACAGCACTGCCGACACGCCGAGCGAGAAGCCGTACATTTTGATCTGCCCGAGCAGGTATCCAATGCCGATGACAGAAAATAAAAGAAGTAATTTGTTTGAAGCGAGAAGAGTAATGATCGATTCCATATCAGATTAAAACCAAGGTTAAAAATCATCCAGAGCAAGCGAATGTTCTTTGTGAGCGCGTCGAAGGATGATGCGTAAAGTTATGCCATGAGTTTCATGATTGGATGATTCCGAATTTAATATTACCATACCAGCTGATACACAGACTCATGGCATGACTGCGTGTGAAACATACCAAAGGTACTGAGAAATGGGATGAAATGACAGAATTGCGTTTATCTTCTCAGAATGGTATAATAAACGCATGATTTAATCGAAGTGACTTCTGAAATATTCATTTCCCTTTGTCATTTCGAGCGAAGCGAGAAATCTGATTGGGGATTTTGAAAGAATTTCTTAGATTCCTCGTCGCTGCGCTCCTCGGAATGAGAATGATTTGACATTTTTCAGATGTCTCTCGAACATATTTGCAGAAGAATTCAGTAAATGAGGATTTTGGAACAACCTTCAACATGGAACCCCGTGAAGAATGAAGAACAACATCAACTGGTACAAGAGCTCTTCTTGCTCCAGCGCGTAGCGCAAAGGATTACTTCAACTCTCGATCTTGATGTGCTCCTTGAAGATATCGTCAGCGATGTTGCACAAACGTTCGGCTGCTCGCGTTCAGCAGTCTTACTCAAGGATGACGCCACAAACGAACTTGTCATTGCTGCTGTTCGAGGTTGGACGATCAACTATCACAAAAAAGGTGAGCGCTTTAAGATAGGCGAGTACGGAATGGTCGGACATGTCGGTGCAACCGGAGAGACATACTACGCACCGGACGTAACGGTTGACCCGTACTACGAGGTGAGCGAGGATTTAACCCGCTCGGAAGTTGACATTCCTCTCACATCACGCGGGCAGCTCATCGGGGTCTTTAATGCCCAACACAACGAACTCAACGCTTTCCCGCCGAACCGGATTCAGATTCTTGAGGCGCTCGCAGGACACATTGCAACGGCGATAGAAAACGCCCGGATGTTTCAAAGGGAGCGAAAGGAAAAGGAGCGAATGAGAAAGGATCTGAACGATGCGCAGCGCATACAGTTAGGATTGTTTCCTCATGAAGCCCCTGTTGTTGACGGATGCACGATAGACGGACTCTGTTTGCCTTGTCAGGAAGTGGGAGGTGATTGGTATGATTATATTCCGCTTCAGAATGGTCGTCTTGCAATAGTACTGGCGGATGTCGCAGGTAAAGGAATGGGAGCCGCATTGTTGATGTCGTCAACCCGAACCGTCCTTCGTCTTGTTGCAGAAAGCGGTCTGCCGCCGGGGGAAGTTCTCTCGCGTGTCAATAACATTCTCCTGAAAGATTTCCCGACAGCGAAATTTGTTACAATGATCTATGCCGTTCTTGATCCCAAAAACCGTAGCATCGTTTTTGCAAATGCAGGGCATGTTCATCCTCTTCTCGTTGATGCAAGCGGCGCACAGTTTTTAAAAACCGACGCCGGATTGCCTCTAGGAATCCAGGAGAGTTCTTTCTCAGAGCGGACTGTGGAAATGGCGCCGGGAAGCCGTCTTCTCTTTTGTTCAGATGGCGTTACCGAGGCGATGAATCCATCGATGGAGCAGTACGGCGAGACGAGGCTTCGCGATCATATCGCTCAACCGTCTGCGACAGTTCAAAGCCTTTTGGACAACATTCGTTCTTTTACAGCCGGTCACCCCGCTTCCGATGATGTTACCGTTGTCATGATTCAGATGGATGACCATGAAATGCAGTAGCGAGCCGAGAAAAATACCGCAACGAGTCATGACATGAGAAATAAATTCATGCATAACTATGCCAATGACATATTCATGACAAAAATATTACGCACCACATCCACCCATCCCCACTTCATCTCTCTCGTACAATTCCTCGACGCCGATCTTGCGCAGCGTGACGGTAAGGAACACTCCTTCTATGCGCAGTACAACACGATCAACATGATCAAGCACGCGGTCGTTGCGTACGAAGATGAGAAACCGGTCGGCTGCGGGGCAATAAAAGAATTTGCGTCCGATACGACGGAGGTAAAACGGATGTACACGCTTCCTGAGTATCGAGGAAAAGGGATCGCGAAAAAGATTTTAGCAGAACTGGAGAGATGGGCAAGTGAAATGTCGTACGCAAAATGTATATTGGAGACCGGCAAGCGCCAGCCCGAAGCGATTGCGCTCTATACAAAAAGCGGCTACACGCCGATCCCGAATTATGGGCAGTATGTCGGGGTGGAGAACAGTGTTTGCTTTGAGAAGAGGTTGAAACAAACATGATTAATAAAATACTTCTTCTTTTCACTGCGGTCTTTTCTCTTGGCTGCTCATCTGGTATTCCTGCAATAAAGAATAATCCGATTGGTGCAATTGCAGGATGCGTGATAGATCTATCTACGCTTCAGCAAATAGCGGATGCAATTGCGTACATTCCAAATTCGACTTTTGGAACACGCTCTGATGAAAAAGGTAAGTATGTCATTGCTAACCTTCCGGCAGGGTACTATACTGTTGCTGTGTCACATATATCTTTTCATACTGCGATATTGCTCAGAGTACGGGTCGCAGTGGATTCGGTCACTGTGGTCAATCTGCGAACATATCGCAGGGCTATACCGGAAGAGCCCGTACCGGTGGAATGGACCGAATTACCAAATGATATTCAACCTATAGACAGATATCCTCAAGTGCCTTGTACGCTTAAGTAACAATAGTAATGAATAGACAAACTTTTTCGCTTTCCCATTGGACAAAAGCAACATTCCTCGGCTGGTTTGTCGGGATCATTTTAATTATCGTTCTTTCGAGCACGCTTGATTCCGTCGGTGTGGAAGGGGTGCAATTTTACCTCGGCGTCGGGTTGGGAGCGGGGATCGGCTTCTTTCAATGGCGCGTACTGAAAGAAATTACAGGAGTGAATCTCTCATGGCTGTGGAGTTCACTGCTCGGACTTGGTGTTCCGTTTCTCCTGTTCGATCTCGTCTCCATGTATTCCGCGCAGCCACTGGGATCGAAGTATCTTCCACTGAGTGTTGGAACAAGCGCGGTGTTCATCGGTGTGCTGCAGTACTTTATCCTGAAAAAATTTTCACCCGCTGCGCATCTGTGGATCATCGGCAGCATCGCGGGTTGGATCCTTGCCGCATCCGCCGTTCTCTGCATCGACTACATCAAACTCATCATCCATCACAATCTTGCGCTCTTTATCATCAATCTAATAATGATCCTCGGCGGAGGAGTGGTGCTTGGATTGATAACGGGACTGAGTATAAAAAAAATTTTAGGAACAAAATGAAGTTCAATTTTCAACCGACGCTGGAAGATGATCTTGTTATCCTGACTCCGCTGCAAGAGGATAATTTCACCGCATTGTTCAACGTTGCATCCGATCAACTGCTATGGGAACAACATCCTGCAAAACAGAGGAGTACATTCGACGGATTCACGGAGTTCTTCAACGAATGTCTTGCGTCCGGCGGATCGCTACTGATCACGGATAAAAAAACGGGAGACGTGATAGGCCACTCGCGGTATAATACGACCGAAGGAATGCCGAACGCAATTGAGATCGGATGGACGTACCTGGCGCGGCAATGCTGGGGCGGAAAATATAACCGGGCAATAAAATATCTCATGCTCGATCATGCGTTCGGATCATTCGACATTGTTCTCTTTTATGTCGATAAGGATAATTTCCGGTCTCAAAAGGCAGTCGAAAAGATCGGCGGAATAAGGATAGAACATCCCGAATCAGAATCGATTCCCGTCAAATCATCCCGCAATGTTATTTTTAGGATACGCAAACAGGAGTGGTATTCCAATCCGCTCAACAGGCGTAACAATCCTGTAACATGAGGCTCTGGTCGATCCATCCGAAATATCTCGATGCGAAAGGACTCGTCGCTCTCTGGCGCGAGGCGCTGCTTGCAAAGAAGGTCTTGCGGGGACGCACAAAAGGCTACAAACATCATCCGCAACTGAACAGGTTTAAAAATTCTCCCAATCCCCTTCACTGCATCAATCAATATCTCTCCGCCGTGTATCACGAAGCGGTCAGCAGAAATTATGCGTTCGACAAACGAAAAATCAATTGGAAGTTCGTCCCCCTGAAATTAAAAGTAACAAAGGGACAGGTAGCGTACGAAAGAACTCACCTGCTGAAAAAACTGAATCTCCGCGATCCGCTGCGGTACAAAGAATTCAAAAAAGAAATTACGTTCAAACCGCATCCGATGTTCAGGGTTGTCAAAGGAGGAATAGAAGAGTGGGAAGTGCGATAGTTATTCCTTTTCCGCTGCGACCAGTAATCCTGTCCCTGTTTTGTTGTTGGAGTGAAAATCAATCAACATCAGCAGCAGTGTGAACCACAATGTTGCAAGATAGTAGAATGGAAGAAGCAGGAAGAACGCCTTGTTTGCATTTACCATGAGCAGTGGATATTTGATTCCAAGCCGCCACGCAAGCGTGCCGATCGGACCGTAGGAATATTTCGCGTAGAGCACGTTGAAGCCCGCATTCTTCAGTTTTGTCGTGATGTCCTCAACGGAGTATCCATCCCGCGCATGCTCTTCCACGAAACTTTTGTCCCCCTCTTTATGCACATCTGATCCGCCAAGGTTGGACGGGGTGTGAATCAATAATTTTCCGCCGCGCCGCATTGCGGCATAGAAATTCTTAAATACGGTGACATCGTCCGCAATATGTTCCATCACATCAACGGAGAGGATGAAATCGAACCTGTTCGTGTGTGTCGGAACGGTAAGATCTTCCACTCCAAACTGTACGTTGTTCAATCCGATCTGCGCAAAGAATTGCTTGCAATCGGCAATGTAATCTTCCTTCACATCGATCGCGTGAATTGAGACTGTCGGGAAATTTTTTGCAATGAAGTACGAATACTGCCCGAAACCGCTTCCGGCATCGAACAGATTGAATGCATCCTTCTTTGCACCAAGAAATTCCCGCAACGCGCGTTTCACGTACCATGTGCGAAGGAACATTACTCCCAGCAGCCAGTAAAAGAATTTGCGGAGGATCGGCGCTTTCTTTGCCACATCCCCGATGATATTTTTAATTGGATCGTATTGCATTGTTCGCTGTTACTTGTTCATTGTTAATTGCTCTATTGCATCCACCATTGCATCCCATGAATATTTTTTCCGTTCTTCTGCCGCTCCCGCCATCAGCCGTTGCTCCATTTTTTCATTATAGAATCGCATGATCGCATCGGCAAGCGACGGCGGATCGTTCGGCGGCACGATGAGCCCCGATGTTTCATGGATCACCACTTCCGGCAGCGCGCCGACATTCGTTGCAATGACCGGCGACGAGAAGAAGTACGCCATCTGCGCAATTGCACTCTGCGTTGCCGAAACATATGGCTGCACGACAACGTCGGCAGCGGAAAAATAGAGATGCACTTTCTCGTTCGGAATATAATCAGAAATAACCGTCGTTACATCCTCGATTCCGTTTTCTTTCATCTGTGCGCGGTATTTCTCTTCATCGCCGTAAAATTCACCGCAAACGAGCAGGCGGATGTTCATTTTCGTTTTCAGAATTTTCATCGCGTCGATCAGCACATGCAATCCTTTGTACGGGCGAATGTAACCGAAGAACATGATTACCTTTTCATCGGTAATGCCCAATTCTTTCTTTGCGTCTGCTTTCGGGATTCGATCCTTGAAGAGCGAGAACATCGGCAGTGCGACTCGTCTATATTTTGCGTTCGGGACAAGCTTCAGCAGATCCTTTTCCACCGACTGAGACTGTGCAATAAAATAATCAGAGTGCTTGAAGAGATATTTCGTGAATACAATATCACCGGGTCGGCGCTCGTGTGGAATGACATTGTGAAGAATCGTCAGCGTCTTCGTTTTCCTCCGCCGCAGCAGTTTATGCAGCGTGCCGGAACTCGGTCCAAAGAACGGCAGCCAGTAAGTTGAGATTACGAGGTCGGCATTGCGATTCCGCAACTTTAGTCCATTGAGGATCCAATTGAACGGGTTGATCGAATCAATGAGCGGTGTGCTCTCAACCGGAATTCCCGCTTCGCCGCTCTCCTGCTGCGTCTTGCCGGGAAACAGGAGGTTGGGATACTGGCGTGTAAAGTTGATGATCTCGACGTCATGCCCGCGTTTGGCAAGATGTGTGTACAGCAGCGCAATGAAGTGCGCCATGCCGCCGCGCAGAGGATATGCGGGACCGAAGAGAAGGATTTTCATTCTGTTTTTAAAACTATAGAGACGCAATACATTGCGTCTCTGTGTGTTGTGTGGATTTGAACATCGTCTTAATTGATTTCTTCGCGCACCGTATATTCCCGTTCCATATGCTGGTTGCGCGTGATGAGTTCGCCAAGCAATCCCATCGACACAAACTGCACGCCGACAATCACCATAATGAGCGCAACAATGAAAAGAGGACGGTTGCTGAGCGGCTGATCGTTGAAATATTTTTCGTACGTCAGCCACAGTGCGATTGCCGAACCGATCAACGTCGAAACGATTCCCCAGCCGCCGAACAAATGCAGCGGACGCGTAACGTACCGCGTCGTAAAAATCACAGTGAGCAGATCGAGGAAGCCGCGAGTGAAACGCGCCATGCCGAATTTTGTTTTGCCGAACCTGCGAGGGCGATGGTTGACGATCGTTTCCCCGACTTTGAATCCCTGCCAGTGCGCCAGCGCGGGAATGTACCGGTGCAGTTCGCCGTACACATTCACACTCTTCACAACGTCGCGGCGATATCCTTTCAAGCCGCAATTAAAGTCGTGGATCTTGATGCCGGTAACTTTTGCGGTAACAAAGTTGAAAAACTTGGACGGCAGTGTCTTGGTAAACGGGTCGCGCCGTTTTTTCTTCCATCCGGAAACAACGTCCAGTCCTCCTTTGAGTTCACGGATTAAATTCTGAATTTCGGAAGGATCGTCCTGCAGATCGGCATCCATTGTTACCACGAATTCTCCCTGCGCCTTCTGGAATCCGACGGCAAGCGCGGCGCTCTTTCCGAAGTTGCGGCGGAAGCGGATCGCTTTCACACGGTTGTTCCGTTGGCGGAGTTCTTTCAGCACTCTGAACGAGTTGTCGGTGGAACCGTCATCCACAAAGATTAATTCGTAATTGCCGCCGATGCGCGACAGTGCATTTTTCAATTGTTCGTGCAACTCGCGCAACGATTCTTCTTCATTCAACAGCGGAATAACAACCGAAATGTACGGCTTGCCGCCGTGGTGCTGCTGCGGTTGATGACGTTGTTGGTGCTGCGGCTGACGTTTTTCCTGCGGTTTTTTCTCTTCCGCTGCTTCGGGAAATATCGATGCCGGAAGTTCCTCTGCTTTCTCTAACGAGGGAAATTCTGTCTCTTCATTTTTTTGTTGAGGACGGGGAAAGTGTTTCTTGAAATTACGCCTGCGGAACGGATTGTCTCGCCGTGGCTGTTGGCTGCTCTGCTGTTCTTGTTGTTCTTCTGCCATAGGAATGATTAAATATCTACCATCTCACAATTTGATGGTGCAAAGTAGCACAAATAGGGGTGAAATGCAACGAAGGGGCTGGTGGTGCCTAAATACGGATCTGATTGATCACCGTATCCAGATATTTCTCCATTCGACCGAGAAAAACCAGATAGGCGTTCATCCAGTCGGATGGTGTAACCGGTTTTTTGCCGATGCAGTCGTTGAAGATCTTTTGAATGCTCTGGGCAAGTTTGTGCTTTCCCTCTTCCACCACCATCTCAAGATCGGAATGATAGTATGTGTAGATCTGTTGGATATCGGCGGAGATTTTCGAATCGACTTTTGCTTTATCGGCAAGAGGATGTTTCGTCTTCTGCGCATTCGATGTCTCATAGATCAGCAGATTCCACATATCCATTACCGATTTGAAATCGTTCTCGTTTTCACAATCGTACACCGGAAGTGCGGAGGAATATTTCTGTGTTTCCGTCGTAGTCTTGTAGAGCGGCACCGTTTCGAGGTACTGAGCAATTGTATTGATGAATTCCCGTTTGGCAAGCACGCGCAGGTTTGCCGCACGCACCTCCAGTTTTTGTTTTCTGTCCGCCGTAGCAACGGTTTGTTGGGAAGCCGATTTCGCCGCATCGAGCGCCGATGGTTTTGTCTGCTCCAGTTTCGATTTGTACTCGTTTGTCAGCTTCTCATCCTTCTTTGCGAAAAGCACCTTTGCCCGGATTTCGGATGCTAAATCGTCAAAACGGCGTGCAGCGCCGCCGATTGAAGCGATGTTCTCTGAGCGGGTGAACATTACTTCCAGCAGTTGAGTAATAAACCGCCCTTTGTACCGCGTGCGAAAATGGGAGAGATCGCCGACCACATACAGGTCGTCCAGCACCGTCGAAAGCAGCGTATTGAACGTATCGGCAACTTTCACGATACCGCTTTTTTTATCATCGAGGATCCGGAGTGTAAAATCGAGCCCCGCAACCGTCAGATCGAGAATGATGGCGCGCTTGGAACAGAGCCGCATCGCTCCCAGCGTTGCAATCTCAACATCGGAACATTGTTGCGCCTGCAATTGCTCGCGCAAGTACAATGATTGTCCGCTCGGCGGGGTAACAATGAGAATATCGTTCTGTGTTGTCGCACCGTTCATCAACGCGTGTTTTACACACTCGATTGTCCGTTTTGCGTTGGCTTCATTGTACGGTAAAATTTTCTTTTTACCGATGAATTGTGTCGAGATCGCCCGTTGATCTTCCGTGTTGATGAAGTAAATTTTTCCCCGCGCAGAAGGGGGAAGCGGTTTTTGTTCCACCACGTGGTACAAGATCGACTCGAAGATCGTTGGTGCAGTATCCGGCTGCGTCAACTCGCTGACAATATCGGCGGGGAGCATGCCGACGGTGAATCGGTGATTATCACTCTCTTCCTGCTGGAAAAATGTGAAATAATTTTTTTGCAGCCAGCGGCGGGAAATTTCTATCTGCGACACCGATTGCGGCGGCTGTTCTGTAATGTCGGCAAGAATGTAGCAGCGCTCTTTTGCGAGCGAGGCGCAATAAAAAAAGACCGGCAGCGAAAGTGCGTGCGCGTCGTCGATGCAGACGATATCGAAACCGGAAAGAAGCGCTGCGTCGAACAACAGCGCTTGGTGTAATGTTGTAGCCAGGCAGAGTTTTGACGAAACACGGAGGGCAAGCGATTGTGTGCTGACAAACGAAATGTTTTGTGCGGCGTACTTTTCGATCTCCTGTTTTTCTTTCAACAGCACCGGCAGTGATGATTCCTTTTTGAATTCTTCTTTCGTCAGCAGTGCAATCTGCTGCTTCAACCGGTCAACAAGCGCCGATTTATGCTGCACCGCCATTTGTATTTCATCGATCATCGTCTTGTTGATCCGCTGTTTCATCCGTTCAATCATCGATGAATTCTGCAGCCGGTTCAGTTCTTCTTTTGCAGCATTCAGTTCCGCTGTCGCCTCTTCGATCTGCTTCTGCTTCTCCCTGATCTTTATCTGAAGATCGAACACGCGTGCATAATCGTGTTCTGCAAAAATAATACTGAAGAGTTTCTTCAATCCGTCCCGTACGGATGGATCGACGCTCCCTTCCATCGACACACGGGGAATGGAAAGTTCGGGGTGCAGGTCGAGTCCGGCATCGACGATCGCCACAGATTCTTCCGCCACTTCCTGATTGAGCATTGCAACTTCGTTCATGCAATCATAGAGACTGTTGGAGGTGGATGCAAGATACAGTACCCGTTTCTTCTCTCTGATGGCGTTAAACAATAACGCCGCCGCAACACCTGTCTTTCCTCTCGCCCGTTCACCGATGATGAACGAAATCTTTCTTCCTGCAGACTGCTTTAATGCCGTTTTTTGAGATTCAGAAAATGACGATGGGAAGAGCGGCTCTTTCGTTGCCGGCACCGTATTGTCGGGGAATGTTCTGTTCAATAATTGCTGGACGATCGGAGTATTGGAAAGTGTTGCCCATCGTTCGGAAAGCCTTGTGACGATCTCCGCCGGATTCCACGAACATTGCATCTCGGGAATCGCCTCTCCCATATCGCACGGCAGCAAAAAATAGACGAACTGACCGTGCACATCTGCAACGAGTGTCGGAAATTCAAACCGGAGTTTTGTTCCGATTGAGCATTGTACCGACATGCCGGGGGTTAAATAAAAATTGTCGGGAATCTCGAACCTGTAATACGACCGGTGTTCACGCTGTGCTACGCGTAATCCGTTCGTCAGCAGCGAGGTTTTGGGGAGCAATGAAAGGGCTTGCTGCTCTTCTTTCAAAGCATTGCGGATATCAGTGATATAATCGCTGATAGATTGCAAACGAATGTCCCCCTATGTTAGTATCGTGCGGATGGGTAGAGTACCGAAAATGTGCAGAAAAGTCAACGCTCGGTGTTTTGTTATCTCATTAAAAAAAACTAAATTTTCATCAACACCATTCACAACGTATCCACGACAATCGTATCCTTTACTATGGAAAATGAACGAAGTAAAATAATTACTCAGGGGTCAAACCGCGCTCCGAACCGCGCCATGCTCCGCGCCGTCGGTTTCAAGGATGAAGATTTTACAAAACCGATTATCGGGATTGCCAACGGATATTCTACCATCACGCCATGCAATCTCGGGCTGAATGATCTGACCGCTGAAGCGGAAAGAGGCGTGAAAGAATCCGGCGGCATGCCTCAAGTCTTCGGTACGATCACTGCCAGCGACGGCATTGCAATGGGAACCGAAGGAATGAAATTTTCTCTCGTCTCGCGCGAAGTGATTGCCGACTCGATTGAGACTGCATGCAACGCGCAGTGTATGGACGGCGTCATTGCAGTCGGCGGATGCGACAAGAACATGCCGGGAGGAATGATTGCCATCGCGCGAATGAATATTCCTGCCGTCTATATCTACGGCGGCACGATCAAACCGGGACATCATCCGAAAGATGGACGCGACCTTAACATTGTCAGCGCATTCGAAGCGGTGGGACAATACAGTGCGGGTAAGATCGATGAAAAAGAATTACGAGATGTTGAATGCTTCTCCTGCCCGGGCGCCGGTTCGTGCGGCGGCATGTACACGGCAAATACGATGTCTTCCGCATTTGAAGCGATGGGAATGAGCCTGATGTATTCTTCCACTATGGCGGCGGAAGATGATGAGAAAGCGGCGAGTGCGTACGAATCGGGCAAAGTACTGATGAATGCATTGCGGAATAAGATCCGCCCGCTCGACATCATCACCCGCAAGTCGATCGAGAATGCGATTACCGTCGTCAACGCAATCGGCGGTTCGACGAATGCTGTGCTCCATTTTCTTGCCATTGCACATTCGGCAAATATCCCGTTGACCATCGACGATTTTGAAACGATCCGCAAGCGCGTTCCGGTGCTGTGCGATCTGAAGCCGAGCGGGAAGTATCTTACTGTTGATTTTCACAAGGCGGGGGGCGTTCCGCAGGTGATGAAGATGCTGCTGGTGAACGGACTCCTTCACGGCGACTGCATGACGGTGACCGGACAAACGATCGCGGAAGTATTGAAAAATGTTCCCGGCGAACCGCGCGCAGATCAGCATGTTATTCATCCGTTCAACAAGCCGTTGTACAAAGAAGGACACCTGATCATCTTGAAAGGAAATCTCGCGACCGAGGGCGCTGTAGCAAAAGTGACCGGGGTGAAGAATCCCGTCATCACCGGTCCGGCGCGTGTGTTCGATTCTGAAGAGGATGCTCTTGCCGCGATCACCAGTAACAAGATCAAACCGGGGGACATTCTGGTAATCAGGTACGAAGGTCCCAAAGGGGGACCGGGAATGCGGGAGATGCTCGCGCCGACATCGGCAATCATCGGCGCGGGACTCGGCGACAAAGTCGGATTGATCACCGACGGAAGATTTTCCGGCGGCACGTACGGCATGGTGGTCGGGCATGTCGCTCCCGAAGCAGCAGTCGGCGGAATGATCGCGCTGGTGAACGAAGGAGATTCCATAACGATCGACGCAAAAAAAAATCTGCTGCATCTGAATCTCGATGAAAAAGAAATAACGAAAAGAAAAGCGGCGTGGAAACCTCGCCCCATCAAATACACGCGCGGCGTGATGGCAAAGTACGCGAAACTGGTTTCAACGAGTTCGTTGGGGGCGGTGACAGATTAAGTGTACACTCCTCCCCGACATAAAGAATCCGACCGTAAAGCGATTCTGGATTTCATGAAGAAGTACAGTTTCGCTACAATGGTCACCGCCGGCGACGGCAAGCCGATCGCAACGCATGTTCCTTTTATCGTTGAAGAGCGTAACGGGAAAACTTTTTTGCTCACGCACATCGCGCGGGCAAACGATCAGTGGAAGGATTTTGAGAACAAGCCTGTGCTGGTGATCTTTCACGAACCGCACGCGTACGTTTCCGCAAAATTCTATGACAACAAAGAAGATGTCCCGACCTGGAACTACGTTGCCGTCCACGCGTACGGCACAGCAACGATCATTTCATCGCGCGAGGAGATCGAAAAACTGTTCCTGAAGACGTTCGACTTCTACGATCCGTCATTCCATGAACAATGGAAGAACGATCTCTCGGACCAGTATAAAGAGAAACTGATCGCGCGCATCGTTGCGTGCGAGATCGAAGTGACGGAGCTGCAAGGAAAGAAGAAACTGAGCCAGAACTACTCCGTCGAAGAAGTGAAGCGGATGATCGCCGAATTGTCGCACAGCGACGATACACTTGTCCGTACAACCGCTGCAATGATGGAAGAAGAGCTGAAAAAACGCGCTATTCCGTGACAGATTGTACCTACAATAATATCGGTCTCGCTCCTATTGGAAAATCCATCGTGGTATTGTATTTTTGTAATGTTCAAAGCACCCTGTTTGGGTGCTTTTGTATGTTAGGATGAAACACTATCTCTTCATATCGCTTATTATAATAACGCTGACGTACGCCAATGATCCGGTGAAAGAATCGGACGGCGGTGAGACCGCCGAACCGCGTGCCGTCGTCATTGCGACAAAGTTCGATTCGCTCTTCTCGGTTCTGGCGGAGAAGAAAGGATTTAACGGCAATGTGCTGGTCGGGATCTATGGAAACATCGTCTATAAGAATGCATTCGGATATTCCGATCTGAAAACGAAAGAACCGCTGAATGTGAAGTCGGTCTTCCAGATCGCATCGGTCACGAAACAGTTCACCGCGGTAGCGGTGATGATGCTGAAGGAGCAAGGGAAGATCGAGTACTCCGATACCGTGCAAAAGTACCTCCCCGATTTTCCATACAAGAATATCACCATCCGCCAGCTCCTCTCTCATCGCTCCGGGCTTCCGAACTATATGTACTTCTCCGGCAAATACTGGAAGAACAAGCGGGAGTACCTGACGAACGAAAAACTGCTCGAGATCATGAAACGGTACAAGCCGAATCCCGAATTTCTACCGGACCGGCGGTACAAATACAGCAACACCGGATATGCTATTCTCGCACTTATCATCGAACGCATCTCCGGGGTATCGTACGACGAATTCCTTGAACAGAACATTTTTTTCCCGCTCGGCATGACCAGCACATTCGTCTATAACCCGAAGAACAGAAAGACGATCGACTACGAAACGAATGGGTACACGAAGCGGAAACGGAAGACATCGCCCGACTTCCTTGACGGCGTAACGGGGGATAAAGGAATTTTCTCTACAGTGGAAGATCTGTTCGCGTGGGACCAGGCATTATACACCGAAAAATTGGTGAAGCAATCGACACTCGAAGAAGCCTTCACCCCGTCCAGTTATGATTTCAAACGAGACAACAACTACGGATTCGGCTGGCGCATTGATACGCTCGCGGACGGCAGCAAGGTGGTGTACCACGGCGGCTGGTGGCGCGGTTACAACAGTCTCTTCCTGCGCCGTTTGGACGATCACACCACAGTCATTATTCTCTGCAACAAAGTAAATTGGAGCTGGGGAGAGAAAGAAGACCTGATGGCATTGATCGACTCCGCAAATTCGTAATCCCGCTGTTTTTTCCCGCTCAAAATAAAGAGCATTACTCCCGCAATGCCCGCCGCAGTTGATATGATCCACAACCATCTTCGCACACAAGAAACGGCGTCCGGTTTTCTTACAAGGCACGATAACTTTCCTTGACTTTCAGAGAAGAAATAGCCAAATTTTCGCAGTTCTTTTCTCACCAATCAAAAATCAAACAGGAGTTTTACATGTCAGCAGAACCTACTGCCTCAAAAGGTCTGGAGTGGAAGTGGCTTATCTTCGGAATTATTGCCGGCACGGCTTTGTGCGTGTCGCTGCATCTCATGATCGCGCAAACATTCCACATCCCGTTAATACCGACATTCATGTCGCTGCTCGGTTTTGTGGTGATGGGTATCGTTATCGGCTATAAATCGGAAGGATACACGATCAAAGAACCTGCCATCGGCGGCGTGTTGACCCTGCTGCTGGTCGGCAACGTGCTCGCGTTCGGGTTCGATTACAATTTCACGACTCTCGAGAAGATCCTCGCCCCAATCGTCGGGCTTATTCTTGGTGTGATCGGCGGATGGGTGGGCGAGCAAATTCAAGTAACTCCGGAAGAAGCGGCAAAAGAATTGGAAGAGGAAAAGAAGGGGGGCATTCAGTGGGGATGGGTCCTTGCCGGAACGGTGCTGGCGTTCATCATGAATGCGTTCTTTGTCGTCGGCGGTTTTGCGCTGCTGAAATTTTCCGTGGGGGGAATTCTGATGGCGTTCGGCGCAAGTTTCCTTTTTGCCGGATTGCTCGTCGGTTACTTCTCGCCCGGTGTGACCATTAAAGAGGCGGCGCTTGCCGGCGTGTTGAGTGTAATATTGAATGCAGTGTTCTTGTATTCGTTTTCGCTGTTGATGGCGGAAGAATATATGTATGTGCTTGAAGGACTCGCGGGCGGCTTCATCCTTTCGCTTGCAGGCGGATGGCTGGGTGAAAAACTGCAGGCGTTTATGGAAGACAAGAACGGAGAAGAGAAAGAATAATTTTTTATAAGCGGTAAAAACTAAAAGGTCGTCCGTGGGACGACCTTTTTTATTGCATCATCGATGCAAACCTACCCCCCCCGCCTGATCGTTCTCACGGCATTTAGCACCTGTATCTTTTCATAGTTCTTCATAAGAAGAATGTTTTCGGAAATCTCCTGCAGCACGGGATCGATCGCCTCTCCGTTGCGGCTGCTGAAAATAGCTTCAACGTTCACGCCGAGCAATGAACTGATCTTGTTCAGCACTTTGACCGACGGTTTCCCTTTACCGCTTTCCAGCCGTGCATAGTACTCACGGCTGACAGCGAGCCGTTCCGCCATCTCTTTTTGTGTGAGGCGGCGGGCGGAGAGATACGTTGTAAGGAATAATGCGACTCTCATCTCTACCTCTCTCTCGCCGGATGGTGTGTAACCTGCCTGGTTACAAAATAGTTGTTGACTGCATTTGAATGTTGCTGTACAATATATGGAAAATCTACCAAAGGATTGTGTAAAAAGAAACAACATATGTAGAACGTGTGCGCCCATTGGAGGCGCATTGGTACATTTAACGACAATTCTTTTATGAAAACAATATATACCGTTATTTTAATCGCACTATCTTTTCAAGATAATTATGCTCAAACTATCACACCACCAACTATCAAACGAGTTGATTCAAGGTTTGTCGATTTCCGGAAAGAACCGGCTCAAGGTATCACGTGGGTATATCCTTCTCAGACTTATGATGTAATAGTTGGTTATATTTTTGAAATTGCATTACATCTTATTGTAAAAGACAAACAGGAAATATTGGATTCACTGTACGGGGTCGTCTGCATGCTGCCG
>JBFMFY010000039.1:0-28239 GCA_040751955.1 Bacteroidota bacterium | reverse complement strand
TTTCGAGCGAAGCGAGAAATCTGATTGGCGATTTTGGGCGAATATCTCAGATTCCTCGTCGCTACGCTCCTCGGAATGGAAACAAGGTGGATTTTTTCAGAAGTCTCGTTCTAAATAAAATATCATTTTTTTTGAATCCTGAAACATGAATCTTGAAACCGCTCTATTCAAATATCTCCGCAAATTGTCCCGCGTTTGCAAACAATGCTTTGTGCAGTCTCAACACTACATCGTCAACAAACTCTTCGTCAATGACGAAACTGAGATTGATCTCCGACGCACCCTGCGAAATCATGTTGATGTTCACATCCGTAATGGGACTGAGCATCTTCACCGCCAATCCGGGGCTGTTGCGAAGGTTGTCGCCGACGATGCAGACGATCGCTTTTTTATCCGTCACGGTCACTGTCGAAAAATGCTTCAACTCCCGAACAATGTTCGGCAGATTCTTTACGTTGTCAATTGTTACAGTGACGCTCACTTCCGAGGTTGCCACGGTATGGACGACAGTTTCATACTTGTGGAAAACATCAAACACATTCTCAAGAAATCCGTGCGCAAGAAACATTCGCGTTGATACGATGCTGATGAGCGTAATCCCTTCCTTGTAAGCAATCGATTTCACGACGCACCGCTTGTCGATCTTCGGCTTTGCGACGATCAACGTGCCGGAGGATAACGGGTTCTTCGAGTTCAGCACGCGGACAGGAATATTTTTCTTCACTGCCGGCAGAATTGTTTCGGGATGCAGTACACGCGCGCCGAAGTACGCCAGTTCTGCCGCTTCGTTGAATGACATCACTTTGATCTTTTTTGCGTCTTTCACCACGGAGGGATCCGATGTAAGAATCCCGTCCACATCGGTCCAGATCTGGATATCGTCCGCATTGAGCAATGCACCGATGATCGCCGCAGAGTAATCCGATCCGCCGCGTCCGATTGTCGTCGTAATTCCGTGCGATGAAGAGCCGATGAATCCCTGCGTCATTACCACATAACCGTTGTCAACTTTCGGCTGAACGATCTCTTTCAGTTTTTGCTCGGTCGCGTCGAACTGTACCGCCGCTTTCGTGAAATGTTCGTCTGTCTTCATGAACGAGCGGGCGTCAACCCAGAACGATTTTATTTTTTCAGATTCAAGGTAATGATGGATGATAAAGGAGGACATCAGTTCACCGTACGCTGCAAACGTATCGAGCGAACGGGGAGTCAGCTCTCCAAGTACGGCAACGCCATTCACAAGTGCCGTCAGTTCTTCCGCAATCTGAGCAAAATGCCGGTTCAAGAATTTCTGCGTATCGCCGTCAAAGAGATCTTTTACAATTTTTTTGTGACGTGATTCTATGGCGACGACGTTATTGAGTGCTTCTTCTTTTTTGCCGTGCGAGGCAAGCGTCGCGGTTTGCAGCAATTGATTGGTAATTCCCGCACATGCCGAAACGACAATAACAGGTTTCTGAGGAATTTCCTTTTTTACAATTTCTTTCAGATTCTTAATGGCATTGGCATCTTCAACGGAAGTGCCGCCGAATTTCATTACGATCATAACTTATTCTGTTCCCAGTAACTGAAGTAAGATTTTTTAACGACATGGTTCAACGCGGCGCAGAACGGATGGTCATCCTGTGTAAATCCCGATGTTTTTCGTCGGGATGCGTCGAAGGATGACCTCACAAACTTAACCTGCGCCTTGCTCACCATGACTATTTATTTTCCTGTTAACTTCAGTCAATAATAAAGAACCCGAGTCATCGCTCGGGGTTCATAGAATTGTTCCGATATGTAACCTACTTAATGATAAAAAAAATCCTGCAGAGTGTAAAGGTGTGTGTGATCTTAATTTAAAAATTTAATAAGTCTTTGTACTGACGTATGTCAGCATCTTTAGAAAAACAGATACCGAACCACGTTCGGCATGACGTTGTACTTTTAATCAAGACACAAACAAAAAGCAATGCAGTTACTGCTCGGCGATAATCTCTTCGCCGACCATCGTTGAATAGTCGATCCAGCCTTTGTTGATGCTGTTGAATTGAACAAAGATGCGGTCGCGCGAAAGATTCTCGCTGTCAAACAGTGACGGCGTAAACATACGCACTAATTGCGCCCGTGTCGAACGACGAAGATTCAGTTCTTTGAAAACAGATGTTCCTGTCGGCTGCTTGAAAAGGGTTGTTTTGCTGCCAAAGAATCTGTCCGGAGTGTTTGTTACTACAAAAATAGTATCGCGCGGCACTTCAAGCGACGTGGTGCTTGTTTTCCAGTCCACTGTAATGATCACGTCCACCGCTATATTGCGATAACGCTGGTCGGGAACGACGCTCGCGCTGACGCGGTCTTCGCTCAAAAAGCGCACTGCGTCGAGATTGTCACTGACGTGATGAAAATATCCGGTGAGATCGTAGATAATACCGTCTTTATCAACGCCGACCGCTTGATATTCCCGCCGGTTGATCTTTTCGTAGTTCACTCCATAGCCCGTTTCATCCGTCCAAAAATAGACAATCGTTTTGGTTGGACTGGCATCGAAAAATGTCTTGTCGAATGAACGGATAACGGAGAAGTACGCACCGTCGTACACTTCAACAGGAAATGCTTTGCGGAACGAGAGCGTATTGTTGAGGTAAAAAAGGAGCCGCGTCATCGTGCGGGCATCTTCAACAATCTTTCCGCCGCCGGCACCGGAATATTCAATCTTACCGCCAAGGTACTCCACCACGAGTGTGATCGTATCCCGCTGATTCTTTAATGAGCGCGACGCTATTGAGTAACTGACTGTCCGATTGCCGTGATATTTTATCTGCTTTGAAAAAAAGAATGAACGCTCGAATTGCGAATTGTCGCGGAACAAATCGGTCTGTGAAATGTACGCGCCAGAAGTGTCGGGCGAAATTTCTGTTGCGGGTTGATAAGCAGTCGTCTTCTGTTCGATGACAGAGTCGTCCGGTTTCTTCTTGGTGCAGAAAGAAAGGAGAAACGCTAGAATAGAAAATAGAAAAGCTATTTTTTGCATTAACAACTCAAAATAATATAATCAACCGTACTTGTGAAAATAGAGCCGTCAACCGCACGGAGCAAGATTGTAAAACATCTCCTTGTCTTCATCAGCAATCCAACCTTGTACATCATCCAGTTTTACGTAGAGCCAAAATGTATCGTAGTCGCCTTTGACAAATTGTGGGAAAAAACTATTTAAAACTTCAACCTTAGTAACTTTCGACAGATCAACGACTTGATATTGTGAATTCAAACTTGGTTTACTATATATTTTTATAGGTAACCCTCCTTCAATCTCGTCTCCCTCTTCAAGAAATCGATTTGAGAAGTTATCAAACAGTGAATTATCTGTAACAAATATGCCGCTATCTTGAATAATAGGAACTACGCATCGTTTTTCCAGATCAATTTCGACTGGTATAATAGTTTCAATACAATTTTCACTTAATTCAACAAAACTGCTATCTCCTAAATTAAAGATTTGATTAAATCTATTTTCAATGAGAAAAGCCGAATCCCCTTCCACTATATAGTACGAATAACTATCACAATCCGGATAGCAAGGAGCAGATCTGGAAATTAGCTGTATTATACTTTTATCCTTGTATGTTAGTGTACCTACCTTGTAATCATCCTCGAAGCCAAATCCATCAGCACCAAACGTAAATTTTGGAACAGTGCGTCCCAGCGATATAATTTTGCTTTTGTCTTTGAATACAGTTGCATTATACGCTGTTGTTGACCAGGCGATCTTATTATCCAATATTTTACAATAGTCTATCTTAATTTTGAGTGATTCTGCATGCAACGATTTTATATTGACGTACTGGATAGAAGAATATAGCAGTGCTTTCTCAAAATACCCTTCAAATGCAACACTGTCACCTCCACCAAATTGTTTTACAACAGGTATATATATTGTATCATCGTAAACTTTTATATCCGGTACCAAATCAACTCCCTTCATTCTACCATAGTAATCATTTAAAGCTTTTTTCACTTCCTGTTCCTTTTCAACATCTTTATTGCACGAAACAAGAGTCATCAAACACAAAAATGCGATTTTCGTTTTCATTATTTCATTGCCCCAAATATTGTATCAACGCATCCGCAAGTTTTTTACCGCCAAACCGGAAGGTATCAATCGCCGGCAGCCCGGTTTTGTCTTCCAGTTTCTTCGCTTCGTCTTTGCTTTGCTCGTCCGTTAGTCCTATTGAATTGATGCCGATACCAACCACTTTGGTCGGACGGAAAATGTTGATCGCCTCTTCGTGCAGATTGATCAGCCGGTTGAGATCGGGGATCGGAAGCCCGTAATCGTCGTACGTGCGGGTTGGCTGCACACACATGATCATCGCGTCGGGCATCGTTCCATGCATCAAGCCGAGTGTAACGCCGCTGTATCCCTGATGTGTGAGCGCCCCCTGCCCTTCGACGAAGATATAATCGAATCCGTCGGCAGCCGAAGCATCGATACATTTTTCGATGCTTCCTGCAATGTAATCGCTGATGATCGCATCAACGGCAATCCCTTTTCCCGAGATCATGATGCCGGTCTGCCCTGTGCCTATGAAGTCGCTCTTCAATCCGCGCTTCAAGAATTCATTATGCACCTGCAGCATTGTTGTCATCTTGCCGATGTTGCAATCGGCACCGACGGTTAAAATTGTTTTTGCTTTCCGTGTACGGTAATTCCCTTTTGAAACAACTTCGTACTCCGGTGGAATTTTTCTCCAATCGGTGATCGTTACGTTGTTCTCTTTGGCAATGCGGACAAATTCCTCATCGTCTGAAAGGATCGTGTGCAGTCCGCTCAGCACATTCATCTTGTTCCGCATCGCGGTCTTGATCCATTCGCGCCATGTATCGGGCAATCGTCCTCCCGTCGGTGCGATGCCAATCAACAGATCGGTCGGTTGATATTTCAATCCATCTTCGACCGAAGCGACAACCGGAATATTTCCGCCATAACCGAGCACATCCTGTGCTGTCTTTCCTACTTTCGTTGAGTCGATAACAGCAACGACCTGATTCGGGAGATAGACAATGGCGCCGTTGGCGGTTTTTGATTTGAGCGGACTGAATCGTCCCTCAGCAAGGGCGAGAATTTTACGCATAGAAAAACAATGGATAAAGATTATTTATGGTTTCATGTTTAATGTTTCAGGATTCAAGAGTTTGGTTTTGATATTACGAATTCATCTACACACTGTTCCGCTCCCAAAAAATGCCGTTCCGGAAACCTTGAATTGATTTTTCTTTCTCTGCCAATGCAAGGCGCTTCTCTGCAAGAGACGCAAATATTTCATCAAATTCAATCCCGACATACTTTCTTCCCAATTTTTTTGCAACAACCGATGTTGTCCCCGAGCCGAGGAACGGATCGAACACCACGTCACCTTTCTTTGAACTTGCCAGGATGATCTTTGCAAGTAATTTCTCCGGCTTTTGCGTTGGGTGCTCGGTGTTTTCCGGCATGGACCAGAACGGCACCGTGAGATCGGTCCATAGGTTGGAGGGATGGGTGATGCGAAAATTTCCGCCGGATGATTCGCTCCAATCTTTCGGTTTTCCGTTCACCTTGTACGGCGCGATCACCTTCCGCTTCAGTTTCACGGCATTGAGATTGAATGTGAACTTTTCCGACATCGTGCAGAACCAGATATCTTCCGACGCGTTTTTCCAATTCGCTTTCGCGCCGCGTCCTTTTTCACGTTCCCATGTGATACGGTTGCGCACGATGAAATATTTTTCTGCCACCGATTGAATTGCCGATGAAGACCGCCAGTCGCCGCAGATGTAGATGGACGCAGTCGGTTTCAACAATCGGATCATCGGCGCGAGCCAAGAATCCATCCACCGTGCATAGTCGCCGGCAGACTTCATGGTAAACGTTGTTGACCGGAACTGCTTCGTAAGATTGTACGGGGGATCGAGAAACAGGAGATCGACAAATCGCGAGGGAAGAAGCGGCAGAGCATCGCACACATCCTGAAGAATGGTCCGGTTCAACACCTCTTCAATATCGCTCTCTTTCGACAGCGTCAGCAGTTTTTTTTTCAACACGGCGCGTTCATCGTTTGATAATTGAATTGTTCTGTTTCGAGGTGCGATTTTCACTTCACCTCCGCGATCTGAAGGTCGCGGCTACCTTTGTTGTGTTATGCTCGCGGATGAAATTGTTTGTGCTGTTGTTTTAATAATTCCCGATCGATGTGCGTATAAATTTGTGTTGTAGAAATGTCGGCGTGACCGAGCATTTCCTGAACAGCGCGAAGATCGGCGCCTCCTTCGAGCAAATGTGTGGCGAACGAATGCCGGAATGTGTGTGGATGGATCTCTTTTTTTATTCCCGCCCGTTTGGTGTACTCAACAACAATTTTCCAGACGGAGACACGGGAAATCGGTGTGCCGCGTGCATTAAGGAACACAGCATCGTTCGTCTTTCTGCTTTGCGCCAATGTCACACGCACTCTCCGTTTGTATTCATCGATCCATTTCAGCGCCGGTTCGCCGATCGGCACAAGCCGTTCTTTGGATCCTTTTCCAAAGACCCTGACCAACTGTTGATCATCCATCACATTTTGCTGCTTCAATCCGGTCAATTCCGACACACGCATGCCTGTTGCGTACAATGTTTCAAGGATTGCTCTGTCGCGCCAGGTCATCAACTTTGCAGCCGGCGACGAGGGATCGGCAGCATCAAGGATCTGGTTGATCTCGTCGATGCTCAGAACATCCGGAAGGTGCGTTCCCAATTTCGGCAGTTCGATATTTTGCGTCGGGTCCGTTGCTGCCTTCCGTTCGCCGACAAGAAATTTATGCAATCCTTTAATTGCAGAGATATTTCTGGCAATGCTTTTCGGCGAGAGCCCGACATCGCGCAGCATGTGTATAAACTTCGATACATCATCCTCAATAACCGCATCGAATCGTTCTCTGTGAAGCTCCTTCACAAATGCGGCATACCGCACGATATCCCGTTCGTACGATTGCACGGAATTGACCGCGAGTGATTTTTCCAATTGAAGAAACCTCAGATAGGATTGTATCTCTGATTTCATTTCAGATCAATCGAATCGATGGTACGCTGAAGACGTTTGTCGGAACCGTCCTTGCCGGTCTTTCCCCGTTTCAGTTTCGGCGGTACGATCTCCGCTGCCGGTTCGGAAGGCTGTTCCGCATTCTCTTTTTCCGGATACCGAAGCCGCGAATGGTGAATGCCGACAAGGACCTTCAGAAAACTTTCCTTGATGCGGGTCAGATCGCGTAAATTCAATGTACTTTCGTCAAGTTCACCTTCCAGAAGACGGAATTTGATCAGCGATTCTATATTCGCTTCGATTTTTTCTACGGTCGGCTCAACGATAGCACGCGTTGAAGCTTCGATGCCGTCCGCAAGCAGTACAATTCCTGTCTCTTTCGTCGTCGGTTTAGGTCCGGGATAGCGGTAATCATTCTCGTCGATCTCTGCCGTATTCTTCTTTTGCCTCAACGCTTTCTCATAAAAGAAGCCGATGTGCATTGTCCCGTGATGCATCGGGATAAAATCGATGACAGCATCCGGCAGACGATGCTCGCGGGCAAGTTTTATCCCGTCATCCACATGGGCGGCAATAACACGCGCGCTCTTGCGCGGACTCATACTACGGTGTTTGTTTTCAGAGCCGATCTGGTTCTCAACAAATAATTCAGCATTTGCCATTTTCCCGATGTCATGGTACAGCGCGCCAACCCGCGCGAGCGTTGCATTTGCTCCAATTGCTTCCGCTGCGGATGCTGCCAGCGTTGCAACGCTGACACTGTGATGGAATGTACCCGGCGCTTTGTGCGCCAGATCTTTCAGGAGCGGATGATTCAGATCGGACAAATCGACGAGCGTCAATTCCGTCGAGATGTTGAATGCTTTTTCAAGGAAGATCAGCACACCGTAGGCAATAATCGGCGACAGAATTGCGTTGAACGAAGCGACCAGCAGCTGATTTCCCATCGTGTCGATCGATTCGTACCGTTCCAATCCCAACGCAAGTATGGCGGTACTGTAGCCAAGAAAAATATAAATGATCGAACGGAAGATCTGTGTCCGTTTTTTGATGTCCCGAACTGTGTAGATCGCGAACGAACCTGCAACCAGCGATGCAAGACCAATCCCGTAATCGTTGCTGCGAATACCGGCGATCAAGAGCGAGATGACAACCGTGCTATAGAAAGCAACACGCGAATCGAAAATGATCCCGATGAGCATCGACATAGCAGGAACAATAATCAGAAAGCGAAGCGGCAGCGGCACGGTGATAAAGACGGTCAAATACGCGATGAACGAAACCGCAAGAAGCATAGTGCCGATCAGAATCAGTTTCCTATTGTCGTGGTAAATACGCTTGCGGAAGAGGAAGAGGTACATCGCCAAAATCCAGACGACCGCAAAGACGTGCAGGCTTTTACCGAGAAATGTCACATACGCATTGATTCCCGCCCCCCGTTCTTCTTTCGCTTTCTTCAACGAATCGAGTTTCAACTTGATCTCGGGAGTGATCCGTTCTTTTTTTGCGATGATCCGTTCTCCTTCGCTCACTGCCCCGACCGTTCGCGGAACAAGATCAATCGCAAATTGAATTTCGCGATCCGTTTGTTCTTTCTGATAGATCACATTCGGCGACAGGAACGACAACGCAATCTTCGTTGCCACCGACACCGTATCATTTTCGGTTTTGTACCCGGTGATGAATGTCTGCTGCACGGTTTTGCCGAGATCCGTTACGTCGTACAGTTTGCCGATCGGGATGATCTGTTCGAGCGTCTTCTTCCGGCGCGCGATGAGTTCGTTTTCTCGGAACTGAGACTTTCTGACATCAACAATTCCCTGAAGATAGATGCCGTTTACAACCAAGAGCACATCGCGCCGGAGCTTTTCGAACGTGTACTTGGATGTATTTCCGTTTTTGCGTTCGGCGTTGCGGAGAAGCCACAACGTCTGCCATTCTGTTTCGCGCAGGGGAATGGGGAAATTCGACAATGCGGATTGGATCTCCCGTTCGTTCTCCTTTTTTCTGTCTATGATCTTTTCAAGGAGATCGAAGAACATGCGGAGCGAATCAATATTGCTCTGCGCAATGTAGGCATTCTCTTCAAAGACCTTATACACTTTTGCAGCGGCAAGTTCACGTTCGCGCTCATACTCCCGTTCATTTTTATAGATCGGGAATGCAAATGGGGCGTACAAATCCGCTTCTGTCCAGATGACACCGACAGAATAGTCGGATTCCACCGACAATCCCTGAGGGAACATCAATGCGATCAAGAGAACGAGCGCCACAAAGATGAGCCATTTTGCAATGAGATTGTCCGGAGATCCAAGCCGGCGGATGAAGTACACAATCTTCTGTTTCATGATGGTTCAATATGAAAATAAAATGAGAGAGAGGCAAGGAACAGAATATCCGTTGAATAACCGTCATTGATTCCGTATATTTTCAAAAATTTCTCCCGTTCATTGGAAATCGTATCGTGCATCGCCCCAAAAAATCACTCGGACAAAATTTTCTTCAGGATTCGAACGTCGCGAACAAGATCGTTCGCCTGTTCAATCCCCGGCAGGGTGACACGATTGTCGAGATAGGTCCCGGCAAAGGGGCGCTCACCGCATTACTTTTAAGCCACGTTCCCCATCTCACCGTCATTGAACTTGACAACGAACTCGCACCGCTATTGAAGGAGCAGTTCGGCGAAAAAATTACCGTGATCCACGAAGATGTGCTGAACGTTTCATGGAGTGCAATTGCACAGGGGGGAAACAAGATCCGAGTCATCGGAAATATCCCGTACAATATTACTACGCCGATACTCTTTCATGTTGTCGACGCGCGCGATTATATCTCCGATTTTGTCGTCATGATGCAGACTGAGGTCGCACAACGGATCACGGCAAAACCGCGTACGAAAGAGTACGGCATCCTTTCGATCTTTTTGCAGTACTATTGCACACCGAGAAATCTGTTTGCAGTTTCAAAAAATTCATTCTTCCCCGTTCCGTCCGTCTCATCCACTGTGCTGCATTTGGATTTTACTACGCAGGCATCCCGGCAGGCAAAGAATGATCAGTTATTCAGAAAGATCGTCCGCGCCACATTCGGATTGCGGCGAAAGACACTGCGGAACGGTTTGAGACATCTCGGCGTTCCGCCGTCCGAGATTGACCGCCTCACCGTCAATCTTGATCAGCGTCCGGAAGAGTTATCCGTTCCCGATTTCATTACGCTCGCGGATGAATTGGAACCTTGTGCAGCGACGATACTCAATACCACCGTGGAGGAGACCAATGAGTGACGAAAAATTTATACCGCAAGACCTCATTGAGGTTGACGACGAACTGATGGCGGATATTATCGACCTCATCCGGTCACGATCGGACTTCCTCCTGAAGAACATCATCAACGACCTGTATCCTGCAGATATCGCTCACATCATCAACCGGCTCGAGTTTGACGACGGAAAATATCTCTTTTCTTTGCTCTCTACCGAAGATCAAGGAAAAGTGATTGTCGAACTCGACGACGACCATCGCGAACACTTCCTCGAAACTCTGCAAAGTCAGACGATCACGGACATCGTCGAAGAATTGCCGACAGATGAAGCGACCGACATCGTCTCTGAGTTGTCGAAAGATAAAGCGGAAGAGGTGTTGGAAGAACTGAGCGAAAAGGACCTATCGGAGTTGCAGGAACTTCTGCAGTACGACAAGAATACCGCCGGCGGATTGATGCAAAAGGAAGTGATCACCGTGCAAAAGAAAGAGACGGTGAAGAAAGCGGTACAAGCGGTCCGGCGTGCGGCGAAAGAGAATCCGGGCGAACAATTCTACACGGTGTATGTTGTTGATGAGAACGGCATACTGGTCGGCAGTCTGAGTGTTTCAAACCTGATTCTGCTCTCCCCGTCAAAAAAAGTGTACAAGGTGATGGACACCGACATCATCAGTATAAAAACAAATGTTGACCAGGAGGAGGTGGCAAATATCTTCAAAAAGTACAATGCAATCGTGCTGCCGGTGGTCGATTTTTCCGGACGGCTGGTCGGACGCATTACCATTGACGACATTGTTGACGTCATCACCGAGGAAGCATCGGAAGATATTTTGCGACTCGGCGGCGTTGCGGAAGACGAGCGGGTAACAACCCCGCCGCTGCAGGCGATCAGACGGCGGCTTCCGTGGCTCAGCGTCTATCTGTTGACGGGATTGATCACGTCGAGTATTGTAAATCTGTTCCAATCAACCATCCAATCATTAGTGGTGCTTGCGGCACTTATGCCGATCGTAGCGGGTATGGGAGGAAATGCCGGAACGCAGGCGATCACATTAATGGTACGCGGGATTGCACTCGGTGAGATCGATTTCAAAAATGCGAGGAAGGCATTATTGAAAGAGGTTATGGTCGGTTTATTGAACGGCACGCTGGTCGGATTTCTTGCGGGAACGGTTATTGCCATCGTGTACGGTAATCCCATGCTCGGCGTGGTAATGTTCCTTGCGATGATCACCAATCTTGTCGTTGCGGGATTCATGGGAACGCTCATTCCGTTGCTGCTGAAGTGGGCAAAGATCGATCCCGCACTTGCATCGGCGGTGCTCGTCACCACCTGCACAGATGCATTCGGATTCATTTCATTCCTCGGATTTTCAACCTTGTTCATTTCACTGCTGCTGTAGAAATCCATGAAGAAAAAATATTTTGCGTTCCTCACATCCGCTGATTTTGTTACTATTACGTTTCTGATTTGCTTGTCCGTTGTCGAGATCGTTTTTCACAACCGGCTCAATTTGTGGTACGTTTTGATCATTCGGAATGCCGCATCGTTATTATTTATCCTGAACATTGCACAATATGTTGAACGGCGTAAAGAGAACGTCTCTCCCGTTATTCGTTCGGCGCGGGATTGGTATCTTGTCCCTGCGATCCTTTTCATCTACACACAAGCATCCTCCATTGCGCATTCACTGCATGGAAGGGATTATGACGATATCCTGATCGGCATAGATCGCTTGCTCTTCGGCATCGATCCAACGGTCTGGATCTTTCAATTCGCTCATCCGGTTATTACAGAAATTTTACAATTGGCGTACTCATCCTATTATCTTTTTTTCATTGCACTCTTCCTTGAGTTCTACCGCCGAAATGATCGAACGGAGTTTTATTCCGGTGCAATGATGATCGTGTACGGTTTCTATCTCTCCTACATCGGATATCTGCTCCTCCCAGCAGTCGGTCCGCGATTCATGCTGCACAATTTCTTTTCGTATGATGCCGAATTGCCCGGATTGTTTTTGACCCCGTTCCTTCGTGATGTCATCAATGCAGGGGGAGGAATTATTGCGGGGGTGCCAAACCCGATCGAATACGTTCATCGCGATGCATTCCCGAGCGGACACACGCAACTGACGTTGACTGCGATGTATCTTGCGTTTACAAAACGATCCATGCATCGCTGGTGGCTGTTGGTTGTCGGTTCATTGCTGATCATTGCCACAATCTATTTGCGCTACCATTATTTGATCGACGTGCTCGCCGGAGTTGCCTTCTTCTTCTTCACTATTTGGAGTGGAAAGCACTTGGATCGCTGGTGGAACAAACTGATTAAGAACCTTTAATGGAAACTCCTTGCGATAAAATTTAATTTTGGGTATATTGAAACCGCTTAATGAAGCCATCCATGATTATAAGGATGGTTTTTTATTCTATGGTGGCTATAGTTCCAAAACTTCCTGCGAACGTGTTTTGTAAGCGGCTGGAGTTTTGAGAATCCCGACAAAGTCGGGATCTAAGGAATTACGGCTGCGTTTTTCACATGGTGGCCATAGTTCAGTTGGTTAGAACGCCAGGTTGTGGCCCTGGAGGCCGTGGGTTCAAGTCCCACTGGTCACCCACAATAGAAATTGCTCCCGTCGTCTAGGGGTTAGGACACGAGCTTTTCAAGCTTGTAACACGGGTTCGATTCCCGTCGGGAGTACAAGACTGGAAAATCCGCTTAAAAAAAGCGGATTTTCTGCTTTAAAGGGTTTCAAACTTAAATTCTAATGATTCAAAACCATTAGAAATCCCTAATGAATTAGTTAAGAATGTCTAACTATTGTTTCGTTGCTTTCCAGAGTGACACAGAATACATTGTTAGTGAAATGAATGCAGTAGTTTAGCGTCCACACAGAGTACAAAAGAAAGGAGGTCGACAATGGGTACATCGAAGATAGTAATGCTCTCAGGTGTTTACGTCATTCTCGGCTTCTATACCATCAGTTTCAATCGAGCTGATGAGATCAATTTCACAACTGCCATGAACACTGCATCTGCATCGCAGGCAGAACAGCTGGCTCGCACGGGTGTTTCGCTCGCTCTTGCCTACATGGCGGATAACTCATCGCTCACTTCGTTCTCAACACGGACGCTTTCAACGATGGGCGGAACGGTGGAGTATGCTGCAAGTCATCCTGTGTCATTTCCTGTTACTCAATCGGAAGTAACCGCGACAGGCACGTTCAACGGGAAACAAGTCGTTATGACCGCTGTGTTCCACTATTACGGCGGACGGTGGAAAGTCCTCCGGGTTTACACCGAAACAGTCTAACTCAGAATATTTTCATCTTGATCTTCCAAGGTGCATCAACATGATGCACTTTTTTTGTTTTAGAGCATCCACATTTCACTATCCCCACTCTCATCTTCGATATCCATGCATGTAAAAAATGTGAAAGGCATCGGCATAACGTACACTATTAGAAGACTGTAATTAGAGGAACTTAAGAACGGTTAAAATCATTTAGCTATTGTTTCGTTGCTTTTCGGTTCGGACGGAAATACATTGCTTGTGAAATGAATGCAGTAGTTACAAGTTCACGGGTAACGGAATAACAAGAAAGGGGGGTCGATTATGGGTACATCCAAGATCGTGATGCTGTCGGGTGTATACATCATCCTCGGCTTCTACACCATCAGCTTCAACCGGGCTGATGAAACGAACCTCAGCACCGCGCTGAAGAGTGTTTCTGCTGCACAGGCGGAACAACTGGCGCGGACGGGTATGTCGCTTGCGTTGGCATATATGGCGGATGACCCTGCGCTGTATTCGTTCTCAACACGATCGTTGACGACGATGGGTGGAACGGTGGAGTATGCATCGAGTCGACCTGCATCATTTTCTGCTACCCAATCAGAAGTTAGGGCGACCGGTACTTTCAACGGTAACCAGGTTGTCATGACTGCTGTATTTCATTACTACGGCGGGCGGTGGAAAGTATTGCGTGTCTATACTCAGACCGTCTGAATATCGTAGTGGTTGATCAACGGGGTGCGTCCGGTACGGGCGCACCCTCTTTTTTTTCCGGAACATCAGACATCTTGAATATCAGTTCTCCTCCCTTCGCAAGATCTTCATGCCGAATAGAAACACCGGATAACGCTCTGCCGTTCAACATCACGGAATGGACATACTTATTTGCCGGTGAGGTATTCCGCGCTGTAATCTTCAATATGTTCTCTCCAAATCGAACTTCTGTCGATTCGTACAGCGGCGAACCGATTACATATTCTCCCGCAGCAGGATTCACCGGATACATTCCAAGCGCGCTCAGAATATACCACGCAGACATTTGTCCGCAATCTTCGTTGCCGCATAATCCGGCAGGGGTGTTATTGTACATCGTCGTCATAATCTCCCGTACACGCTCCTGCGTTTTCCATGATGCACCGGCATACGAATAGAGATATGCGATATGATGGCTCGGTTCGTTGCCATGCGCGTACTGTCCGATCAGACCGGAAACATCGGGTGAGATATGGGCGCCGGTGAGTGATGCTGTCTGTTCAAACAGCGAGTCGAGCCGTTCGATGAAGCGCTTCTTTCCTCCGTTTAATCGTATCAATCCTTCCACATCATGCGGTACGAACCAGGAATACTGCCACGCATTCCCTTCGGTGTAATCGTTCATGCGGTGGTGAATGCTGTACGGATCGAACGGTTCTCTCCACATTCCGCTTGCCGTTTTCCCTCTGAAAAAAAGAGACGATGTATCGAACAGGTTTTGATAGTAACCTGCACGCTCGCTGAAGTGTTTGAATTCTTTATCTCTGTTCAACATCTTTGCCATCTGCGCGATGCACCAATCGTCGAATGCGTACTCGAGCGTTTTTGATACTGATTCGACTTCCAGATCGGTCGGAACATAGTTGTAGCGCCGGTACCAATTCAAACCGAGTGTATCCTTCGCCGCTGTTTTCAACATCGCGGTGAATGCCTCCTCCGCATCGAATCCCCGAAATCCTTTTGCATAGGCATCGACAATGACAGGAATGGAATGGTACCCGATCATGCAATATGTTTCATTGGCATGGAAATTCCAGATCGGCAAATATCCGAACTCTCTGTTGAATGCAAGCATTGAATTGATAAAATCATTCACGCGCTCCGGATGAAGGATCGTGAAAAGTGGATGCGCCGCGCGAAATGTATCCCATAATGAAAAAATCGTATAGTTGGTAAATCCTTTTGCAACGTGTATTCGATCATCGCCGCCGCGGTATCGTCCATCCACATCCTGATAAATTACCGGCGCAAGCATTGTATGATAGAGCGCCGTATAGAAGGTTTCTTTTGCGGCACGGTCATTCGTTGTAACGCGGATTTTGTTGAGTTCCTTCTCCCATAACTGTTTTGCTGCCGAACGGATTTTTTTTAAGTTCCAATGAGGAATTTCTGTCTCCAGATTTTTTATTGCTCCTTCAATATCCACGGCAGAAATTCCGATCTTTACCAGAATTTGTTCATTTTCTTTTGTGGTAAAGTCAAACACGGATTTCACTCCTTTGCCGGTGACAGATTTCTTGTTTCGTTCCAACAGTGAATCATTCCCCTGAAGAAATGATTTGAACGGTTTGGAGAATTTCACCACAAAAAATATTTTCTGGTTCGGAGCCCATCCGCGTGAAAACCGATAGCCGGTAACCGTGGTTGAATTCACGATATTAATCTGCGTTGTAACAGGTGAATCCCAATTGATGTGATGGGCAAGGTCAATGACAATTTTTGAATCGTTACTTTGTGGAAATGTATAACAATGAAAACCTGCGCGTGCTGTTGCCGTCAATTCAACGTTGATTCCGTTTGATAATGTTACCTGATAATATCCCGGTTCGGCGTTTTCCTGTTGATGACTGAAGTGCGAAGAATATGGTAAATTCGGATTGGTAAGAATTGCCGGCATCAGCAGCACATCGCACAAATCTCCCACGCCTGTGCCGCTGAAGTGTGTGTGGCTGAATCCTTTGATGAGCGAATCGGAATAATGATATCCCGATGACCAGTCCCACCCGTCTCTTCCGTTATCCGGACTTACCTGCACCATGCCGAACGGTACTGTTGCACCCGGATATGTGTGACCATGTCCGTCCGTGCCAATGAAGGGATTGACAAACTGCGTCAATGATTCCTGTGCATACGTATTTAGAGTGCCGACGAAAAGAAAAACTAGAACACATCTCAAAAATTGAACTGTGGTCATGCTGAGCATATTCGCTTCGTTCAGTGTAAACTCTGCGAAGAATCTGCCGGCGCACAAACCAGATTTTCCACTTTTTGAATCCCGCTCTTTGCGGAATCCGAAAGGCGGGACTTCGTTCAGAATGACACGTACTTGTATTTTTGAGATAGGTTCAAGAATGTTTTTCATTTCCATGTTTTTTTGATCGGATGTGCCTCCGTATTGAAGACGACCGTATTGAGGTCAAGCGTTGACGGCGGAGCAAACAGGAGATACAGATACTTCAGTGTCTCAGCAAAGAAAAAACTTTCCATCATATCTTCTTTTTCTTTTGTAATGACATCTTTCAATTCTGCATAGCCCGCATCGGTACGGCAGTATTTTTTTAATGATTCAAAAAATGTTACGCCCATGTGCTGGTATAACGTATCGCCGGTGATTTTATACAGGTAATATGCCGACTCGATGATCTCCGGACGAAGCGGGTAACCGTTGCGGCGGACTTTTTGATCGACGTAGTCGTACGATTCCGGTTCGATGCCGTGTTTGTTCCACATTGCATAACATGACTGCTGAAGTTTTTTTGCGCGGTCAATATCCCCGGAATAGGCAAGCAGTCCGGGGAAGAACGATTCCAGCCCGCCCCATGCACGAATGGTTTTCTTTCCCGTGTTCATATCAACTCGACCGTACCACAGTTCACCCCGTACTGTGTCTGGAAGATATTTTTGAATCGCGATGATGGATTCATCCCACATCATCTTACATTGTGTGTCGCCGAATAATTTCCAGCACTTGAAGAGATACTCGTAATACGAATCAATCATTCCGCCGAGATGTGAATTTGTTCTGACCCATTGCCCCGTGTTGACACTTATCGATTGACCGACAAGCCCGATTGGTGAACGGCGTTCATATGTTTCGACCAATGCCCGCTTTGCTTTTTCATAATAGACCGGCTTGCCGGTAAGTTTTGAGAGCGTGCCGAATTCTATGAGCAGTGTACCTGTTTCCGCAGGATTGGTTGTATCTCCGTCCACTCGGCCTGTTTTCAGATTGATATTCACATACGGTAATCCCGTCGGTGATTCGAAGACGGGGAGTAGTCTGTTTCCGAGATCTTCTGCCAGTGAGAGAAATTTTTGTTCACCCGTCAGTTGATATGCGGAGAGCAATCCGCCGAGAATGCGGATTGTGATTTCGAAATTTTTCACAGAGAGATTTTTATCGAATGAAAGCGAAGAGAGAATCAATTGCTTTGTTTCGTCCGTTTCTTTCGTTAATCCCATCAAGATCATCGTGTCGAACGCGTCGATTGGGGTCATTAGCAACGACTCGTCGTACCAATTGTACGGTTGCTTCGACAGCGGACGGATGCCGTCCGCTCCCCACGCATGTTTTTTATATGCATTCCACGAGTGAAGAAATTCTTTCTTTACTTCGTTGGCGATCGAATCTGCGCCGGCGATACGTTGCGGCTGGGAAAAAGAGACAGCAATAATGGTGACGAAACATCCGGCAAGCATCAGGAGACGATTGTCATTGCGAGCCGTTGTCCGGCGAAGCAATCTCGCCGTTGCGGGTTGATCGGATAGAGAGATTGCTTCGCCGCTCGTCCTTTCGGGACTTCGTTCCTCGCAATGCCATTCGGCGTTGTTGAACTGGGCAGTACTGTTTTTCACAATGTTCCTTTCAAAAGATGAGGCCGTACGGAATGAAGTGTAACGACCAGTTCGCCAAAAAGTGTGTTTGTCCACGCAAACCATTTGCGTGTGAAATTGGTCGGATCGTTTTTGTGGAATGACTCGTGCATGAATCCGGTTCCGGCGTGAGTGGTTTTCAACATCCGCAGGCATAAACGGATTTCATTTTCATCCGTGCTGGTCAGCGCACGCATGGTAATACTCATCGGCCAGATCATATCTGTGCCGACATGCGGACCGCCGATTCCTTCAGCCGCTGAACCTTTGTAGAAGCAGGGATTCTGTTCGCTCAGCAGAAATCGCCTTGTGTTTTGATACACAGGATCGTTCACATCACACGCTTGCAGGTACGGCATTGAAAGAAGACTCGGCACGTTTGCATCATCCATAAAGAATGCATTGCCGTAACCGTCAATTTCGTACGCAAATATTTTTCCATAATGAAGATGGGTATGAACCGCATACTGCTGAAGCAGCGATGCCACTTCATCAGCGAGGTCTTTGCAAGCAGAAGCAAGTGCGGTTTCATTCACAGCGCGGGATGCGATTTCAGATAATTGCCGCAGTGAAACGACCGCAAAATAGTTCGAAGGAACCAAAAACGGAAATATGCATGCATCATCCGACGGTCGGAACATGGAATGGATCAAACCGATCTTCTTCGTCGGGTTGCCGTAGCCGCCGTACGGCACAGTATCATAAGCAACCGGTGTTTCACGCTGGAATTTATATGGACCGAGATTCTCTTTTCTCTGCTGTTCGCGGAATGTTTTTACTACCAAGTGCATTGCCTGCTTCCACTCGGCATCGAAGACAGATGTATCGCCGGTTGTTTTCCAGTATCCATATGCAAGACGGATCGGATAACAAAGCGAATCTATTTCCCACTTCCGTTCATGCAATTCTTTTTTCATTTCGGTCAGATCTTTTTCCCAATAACTTCCTTCGCTTCCTTTATTGAAGGCATTGGCGTACGGATCAATGGTAATGCAATATGATTGGCGATGAATAACCCCCGCAATCAATCGCTGTAATTTTTTATCATCCTTCGCCAAAGGAACGTACGGTCCAACCTGCGCCGACGAATCACGCAGCCACATCGCATGGATATCACCGGTGATAACGAACGTATCGGGTTTTCCATCCCGCTCACCGTATCCAACGGTTGTATCGAGCGTGTTGGGATAACAATTGCCGAAGAGCCAGCGAAGTTCTTCATCCGCTATTGATTTGCTCACCCTCTCGATCGCCGCTTCAACTGCGTCGCTGGTAAATTTCCGGTCTTTTAACAAGGGGCGAACAGAAACAAATTTTTCCGATGAAATCAATCGCTGAGAAAAAGGAATTCCTGCTGCGAGAGCGGCAACAGAGAGAGAGGAATATTTGAGCGCGGTGCGGCGTGTGATCATACAATTGAAAAAAGGTAGGTCGAAATGTCCCGATTAGCAACCTGAAATTTCTTTTTTGAGCGAATTCTTTGTACGTTTTTTGCATGTTATCATTAATTCAATAATATGACCTTATGAGCAAAGTCACCCTGAGCAAATGCCGCCTCCAATTTTGGTTCATCCTTCGACGCACTCGCAAACAACACTCGTTTGCTCACGATGACTATCGTATGGCGGCACGCGTCGAAGGATGAATAGATAGCCCAATACTTTGAATGATAAATCGATGAAACCAAAAAAAATCCTCTTTGTCTGCCTCGGCAACATTTGCCGCTCCCCTGCCGCCGAAGGCGTATTGAAAAAAAAAGCGTCGGGACTTCCGATCGAGATCGACTCTGCGGGGACTGCCGGTTATCACATCGGCGAACTTCCAGACCCGCGCATGCGCTCGCATGCCGCAAAGCGGGGATATACGTTGAATCACCATGCACGGCAATTCGATCCTGACACTGATTTCAAAAAATTCGATCTCATTCTGGCGATGGATGAGAGCAACATGAGCAATTTACAGCGAATGGACAAGAAGAAGCAATACAGCCACAAATTGAAAATGATGACCGACTACTCCACCGCGATGAACGCCAACGAAGTGCCCGATCCGTACTATGATGGTCCCGAGGGATTTGAACACGTATTGGACATCCTTGAGGATGCGTGCGATGGGTTGCTGCGGGAATTGAAGAGAGACATCTGAAAAATGTCAAATCATTGTCATTCCGAGGAGCGCAGCGACGAGGAATCTGAGAAATTCTTTCAAAATCCCCAAGCAGATTTCTCGCTTCGCTCGAAATGACAAAGGGAAATGAATATTTCAGAAGCCACGAAGAATGAATCGAAACGAAATCAATAATATCGTACGGCAGAAGACGGGAAAAGAAATATCTTCCCTCTCTCCTCTCGGCGGGGGATCAATTTCCACCGCATACAAAACGATGCTGTCGGATCATTCCTCTCTTTTCGTAAAAGTATCGCCGCAATTTCCCGATATGTTCATGAAAGAGGCAAACGGATTGCTTGAATTGGAGAAAGCAAAAGCAATCCGGATACCACATGTTCTCCATACTGACGAGCAGATATTGATTCTTGAATTCATTCCCTCCTCATCCCCGACTAGCAGAAAAAAATTCTTCGAAGCGTTTGGGCGGCAATTTGCGCAGATGCACAGATTCACAAATCCTGCGTTCGGCTTTCATGAAGATAATTACATCGGTTCGACGCCGCAGAAGAATACTCCTCAACTGACTTCGTGGCGTGAATTTTACTGGACGAACCGGCTGCTGTTTCAATTCCGGCTTGCAGAGAAAAACGGGTATGCAGACTCCACACTGCGCAAATTATTTTCCGATCTCGAAAAAAATATATTTTCGATTATTCCGGATGACGGTGAACCTCCAGCGCTTCTGCATGGCGATCTGTGGGGAGGAAATTATCTTTGTGCCGAGAACGATACCCCCGTTATTATAGATCCGGCAGTGTATTACGGGCACCGCGAAGCGGATCTTGGGATGACAATGCTGTTCGGAGGATTCGGTGACTCATTTTACTCTTCGTATAACGAAGCATACCCGCTGTTGCCGGGTTGGGAACACAGGATGGAAGTGTACAAACTGTATCACCTGTTCAATCATTTGAATCTGTTTGGTGAAGGATACTATGGGCAGGTAGTGGAGACGATAAGAAGACTGACAAAATAAAAAATCCCGTCACTGCGGACGGGATTGAAAAAATGTACGGCGAGATTGCCTCTCGCCGTAGGATAACTAAAAAAGTTTTCCTACAATTTCTACTACTGGAACGGATTGTCATCCGTTCCTACTTCATCAGCACCATCTTCTTTGTCTCGGCAAACAATCGTTCGCCGTTGGACATGACGGTGATCTTGTAGAAATAATTATAAGCGACCGGCAATAGTTTGTTCCGTAAGCAAACTTCTCGTAAGAGGCCGGTCGTTCCTTTTATATTTTCATCCTACACACTCTTTGCTTTGTTTAAACGGTTTTGCACAAGTTCGCACACGGACCAATAGACCTCGTTGCGCTCGGCTTGGGTTAAACCGAGTACGTCAAAAATTACATCGTCTAACGCTTTGCGGTCGGGTAGCGGATTGGGCGTTTGTGCGCGGATGGGTTTGGTTTTGTCAAAGCCACATTCGGAAATAATGCTGTTGATTTTTTTCTCTGCTAAATTATCAAAAGCATTGATTAATTTGTTTGAATCAATAATTTTGGGTGATACTATTTTAATATTTTCTACAACAACAACATCTATATCCGCAATAGCCTGTGCACCCGTCAACTGTCTACAAGTTAAATCTAAATAAAAACGAGTAAGGGTTGAATTTAATATAGCACAAACAATTAAGTTGTCTTCTTTTTCAAACGGAGTAACTCCATAAAGTTTTTTATCTTCAAAAATCTTTTTCGCATTTAATAACACTAAAAATCTTTCGCCAACTTTTGCAGGGAAAATAAGTGGCGCTGCTTTCCAACTTTCACCAATTGAATACCATAATTTTCTTCCCTTTACAGTAGGTCTTTCGCTAAATGTTTCTGTCTCCCCCCATTTAATATATTTTAACGCATTAGTTCCTTTTAATTCTGATTTCTCTTTATGACAATAAAATAATTTACGATCCAAATTCTTTAGATCATCTCGAATAGTTTCTAATTCTTTTAACGAAAATATCACCGGTTTCAAAAACTCTTTCTCAATTCCCCATTGAGCAATTTTTTCGTCGTCAAGGTAAAAAAATTCGTTAGCGCCGGTTTTAATTCCAAAGCGCACTTCGGCTATATCTCCCAGCCGCACAAGTTTATCTTTTCCTTTTTCTAAAATGGTAAAGAAAATATCGGGAGCGCGTAAATATTTTCCTCCCCATTTATCGCCAATAAATTTTTGCGTTTCGTTTTCTTCGTCGTTTTCCAGTCCGCTGCGCCACAATTCTTTTTGTTGTATGGGATAGACGCGGTACGTTTCGTTAGAGGAAATGGTAACGGCGTTTTCAATTGCCTGCAGGTGTGCGCCGCGAGCGGCGGTTTCAAAATCGGTTTTAAACGTTACAAAGCGGGTAATGTTGTCCGTTTCTATGACTGTTTGCGCTTTTTTTGTTCCTGTGCCGCCGCTCTTTTTTTCTACGGAAGAATCTTTTACAAACAGATTAATGGTGGTATTCACATCCGCTTTTTCAAACGAGCGTTTGGCGCTGTTGTCGTAAATGGCTTTTATACGGGTGGTGCGGAGTAAAAATTCCTGCAGGCGCGCACCGTAGCCAACATCTAACCACGAATTGGAACAGATGTAGCAGAGCACCCCTTGTTCTTTCAGCAATTGCACCCCGCGCATAAAAAAGTACACATACAAATCGCTCTGTTTATTGATGCTCAGGTCCTGATGCTTGTAGAGTGTTTCGTAGGTTTCCACAAGATCATCTTTGGTAATATCCATACCGAAAGCGGCAAAGATCTCGTTGATTTTTTCCTGCCGCAAGTACGGCGGATTGGCAATGCAGATATCGAACCCGAAACGCTCATCGGAAAAGATTTCTGCAAAATGAATCTGCCAGAGAATGTGTTTGCATTCTTCTACATCAATATCCAATTGAAAGCCGATCTGCCGTGCAAGGTTGGCTTCGAGCGCTGCAATTTCTTTCCTTAGGTGTTCTTTGGAAGTGGCGTATAACTTCGGCTGGCGTTTGCGCAGTTCTTCAAAATTAAAAAAGATCTCTTTCTTTTCGCGCAGTGCTTTTGTCTGTTCGCTGAAGAATGCATCTACTTCGCTGTGCTGACTGAAATAGGTATCGAGGTTGAGAAGCACTGCTTCACTCTTTCCCTTTTTATCGTTCCGCTTCACTCTTCCCGGCGTTGCAACCAAACTGTCTCCCACACGCATCTTAAAATCAAGATTCGGCAGTGCGGGAATGTTCTCAATATCGTGTGCAGCAGAGATTTCTTTTTCATAATCCACCACGAGCGAAAGCCAGAAACGGAGTTTTGCAATTTCTACGGCAAAGAAATCAATATCAACGCCGTAGATATTGTTTTGAATAACAGAGAGTTTCAGTTCATAGATGCTCTGCGGGTTCACGAGTTTGTTCTTCGCAATAAATCCCAATTGCCCTTTCGTCATCCGCTCTGCAAGCGCTTTGTGAATATTCACAAGTTCCTGCATCATTCTCACCGGATATGCACCGGAACCGATAGCGGGGTCGAGAATCTTGATATTCAGCAGCAGTTTGTAAATATCAAACGCTTCTGCTTCGGTAAGAAATGAGGCGTTCCATTCGTCCACAAGAGATGCAAGCGCAGAATGCGAAACAGAAGTGTGTTCCTGCAAATATGTTTTCAGCGATTCACGGCACATTAACCCGACCTCCGTCGGGTGCGTATAGAAAGCACCTTGCCCGTGCTGTTCGGCAATAAATTCTTCGTACGCGTAGCCAAGCAAATCGGGATTGAGTGCAACTTCAACATTCAGCGGAGTATTTTCGTGAATGGTAAAGTTGTAGCGGTCGAGCAGCGTTTCAAAAATCAAATCGAATGCGGTATTCTCAATCTTCACCTGATTGTCATTCCATTCCTTCGATTCTTCAAACAATCCGCCGTTGAGAAACGGAACGTACCCGATAAGCGAAATAACACCGTCGGTCAGTTCGCGCTTTCCTTCAACACTGGGTCTGTTTAATCCTTTGAAAAAGAGATGGCGGAAGAAATATTCCCATTGGTTTTGTTTGCCGAGAAGTTTCCGTTTTCTGCTTAAGTAAGAATGACGCTCAGCAATTGAATCTTTTTCGTTAAGAAACAACCAGCCCTTCCGTTCCAAAAATTTTAGGAAGAGCAGACGATTAATCAGCAGTTGGGCGAATGAGGATTTGCTTTTTTGCGGAATGCCGGAAATATAGTTTTGAATTTCGCCATACACACGTTTCATTTCTGCAAAGAACGTATCGGTAACCGGTTTTACATCGAATGCGCGAGACCATTGCTCAATCCACACTGATGGAGAAATGCCCATCAAGTCTCCTTCCGGAAATTTCAGCGCGTTCAAATTATATTCGCACAATGTGCGGATAAAGTTGGACCGATATTCCCACCCGAATATTGAGATCTTTGCCTTTTGCGCATGCTCTCCTTCAAAATGAGCGAAAGTGTAATTGCTCCAATCGCTGGTGCAAATAAAGAGCACGTGCTGCGGATTCCATGTTTTAAAATCTTTCAATTTCCGTTTCATCGGCTCTAAGGCGCGGAGAATGTTGCGCAGTTCGGTAAGATATAATCTCGGCTGCTTCAATTGCAGAATAAAAATTCCCCACGGCTGGTCTTGCACGAACGGACGCAATTGCGCGATTGTTGAACCGCGCAGGTCTTCTTGTTTAATGCCTAACTCATCGGGAAACAGATCAAAGGTAACGTTGTCAAACGAAAGATCATCGGGAATGGGCCATGAAAGTTCGGACGAAAGAAAACGAAGAAAATCTTCGCGTGAATGGATGTTTTGAATTGCCGAAGGAGAAATTGCCATAGTTATTGTGTTTTCCGCTGCGCTAATTGTTCACGCGCTGTAATAATTGCTTGATGCAGTTTTCGCTCCAACATTTTGCGCGATGGAAGTTCAGTAAAATATTCCGAAACGCGAATACCGGATTTGTGAAGTTGTAAAAGTTCAATTTGTTCCGACGATTTACCGGCGCACAAAATAAGTCCGATGGGAAGTTCTTCGCCGTTTTGCATTTCATGTTGTTCTAACCAGCGCAGGTACAATTCCATTTGTCCTTTGTATGCCGGTTTAAATTTATCCAACTTCAAATCAATCGCCACCAAACGGCGGAGTGTGCGGTGGTAAAAGAGCAGGTCAATGTAATAGTCGTCGCTGTCAACGGTAATCTTCTTCTGACGGGCAATGAATGAAAAGCCGGTTCCCAGCTCGAGAATGAACGATTCAATTTCACGGAGAATTGCCGATTCGAGGTCTTTTTCGCTGTATGTATCTTTCAATCCGAGAAAATTCAAGAAGTACGGATCGCGGAAGACGAGGTCGGGAGTCATTCTGCCGTCGTCTTTCAGTTCCTGTAATTCTTTTTTGATAAGTTGTTCCGGTTTTTTTGAGATGGCGGTGCGTTCGTAGAGCATGGAAGAGATACGCTCTTCGAGGGTTCTTGTGCTCCAACGTTCAATCTTACACATCTCTGTGTAAAATTCTCGTTTCAGTGGATCTTCCAGATAGATAATAGTCCGAAGATGAGTCCAACTTAATTGTGCACTCAGCGCTTGCACAATTTTTTTGTCTGGAAATACTTCTGCAAATTTTGCCATATGAAAAAGATTGGCTTGGGAAAAACCATTTCCGAATTCTTCGGTTAATTTTCTACTCAGTGCGTAGAAAATCTGTTTTCCGTACTCTGCTTTCTCATTCTTCAGTACATCTTCCCTGATTCTCTTTCCAATCTGCCAATACAACAGTACTGTTGCGGAGTTCACGGCAACAGCAACATGTTCCCGCGCCTGTTGAATAAGTGAGCGGATATCGCCCAACAAATTTGTTGAAAGAGAAATTGATCTTTTTCGCACAGTGCGCTTCATCAGTTCACCTCCATCCAACAGACCAGTGTTGCCTTTTCGCCCATAAGAGCATTCATATTTTTCAATTCCTTGCGAACACACTGCTGTTCAATTAATGAAAGACTTTTTCGCAACTCTTCTTTGCTGTTGTGAACAACGCGCGGCGTCTCTTTTTTGCAGTGAATAGCGGCATTAATTGCTTCTAAATCTTCTGTAATTACATCGCTTCCAAATTCATGAAAATACCAGCGGCACATTCCGGGAATTGTCTTTTCGTTTCCTTGTTCATCGTGTATCGTGCGCGAGGGATAGCGATACGCAGCAAAGACACCCCGCGCAGAGCTCTTGTCATTGTTCTTTCCCGAAAAAAGACGCTTAGGAAGTTTGGGCAGAATTTTTTCAAACTCAGGATTTGTTTTAAGCAATTCACTGAACGCAAGATGCATATTTTCTTCTACTGTGCGGATGCCGTCATACTGCGCATTGAACACACGCAGCGGTTCCAATTCTTCGTCGGGGCGGAGTAATTTTCCCCCCTCAATGCCGAGTGTTTTGGAAATCCGCAACACTTTTCCCGAAACTCTTTTGTACAGTTCAATCAATGCCTCCAATTCATCGGGAGGAAGAAAGTTCCAGAATGTTACAACGGCTTCATTTCTCCCAAGCGCTTTTTCAATTTCAACATCCAAACGGCGGTCAACACGTCCTATGCGTTGCATCAGGCGGACGGGATTCCAATGCAGATCATAGTTGATTAGCAAGTTTGCATCTTGCAAATTCAATCCTTCAGAAAGCACGTCGGTGGAGATGAGAATTTCAATCGGCTTTGCAAGATATCCATTTAGCTCATCAGGATGACAATTGTAGTACGGTGCAAAGCGCTTAATAATTTCTTCGCGGTCTTTTTGGGAAGTGCTGTCTATTTCTTCAACTGCGCGGTCGGGCATTCGTATTTTTAACTGACGGAATAAATACCGGGCAGTATCTCTGTATTGAGTAAAGATAATGACCTTTTTCCCTCTCAGTTCGGCGCTGTGCAGAAGGTTTGTAAGAGCGGCAAGTTTATCGTCTTTCGTTTCGTCCAGATTTTCGTGGATGAACGAAAGGAACGAAGCCAATTCATTTAAATCTTTCCGAACGCTGTCGGTAATTTCGTCTAACTTGAACAATTGAGGGTCAAGCGTTTCTTTCGGCGGCGGAAGAATATCATCCTCTTCAATCTCATCGGTATCTTCAACATCCTGAAAACGGTCCTTCCAATGTTTCTCAATAATTTCCCAAAAACTTTCGTTCTTCGACTTCCATTCTTCCCATTGGGCAGGGGCGTAATACCGCAGGAATTTTGCATTGGACCGGAGCAAATCTTCGCAGGAAGATTCAAACGCTTTGTACGACGATTCCATACGTTTCAACATTGTAGCGCGAATGAGCATCAACACTTGCTTTTCCCGGTTTTTAATGCCGGAATCAATTGTTGATTCATCTATCTTTTTGCTTTCGGTGTTGTAAATAGAAAGTTCAAGAAAGGGTGTTTCTTTGCTGAACGACTTTTTTACCCGCGTGAACAGGTCGCCGTATATTTTTGCCAATGTATATTCCGCCACACGCGGATCATTTCGTTGCGGGAAATAGAACTTGCCGCCGCCAGTCTTTTCAAAATATTTTCTTGCATAATCTCTGCTGCGTTGAATGACAAGCGCTTGAAAGATTTTATCTTCACGTAAAATTTTTTCCGCTTCTTGAACATCAAACTCAGCAAACAGTGTTTCCTGATCTTCATTAATATCAGCCACCAATCCCATTTTTGCTTCAACAGCTTTTTCTTTTTTTACAAAATCTGTGCGAATATTGGGAATACCGAGCTTTTGGAAGTAATCCGGTTTTTTCCGTGAAAAATATTCTATAAGGTGAAGCAGATCAAACAATGAATTGTTCACCGGCGTTGCCGTTAAAAAGAAAATCGGTTTTTTCTTGTTCTTGTATTCAACCAGCTCGTATAATTTTTGGCTTCG
>JBFMFY010000038.1:0-28353 GCA_040751955.1 Bacteroidota bacterium | reverse complement strand
AATCAGGGGATACTCAACAGATGAAAAAACCACTTACCATTCTCATCATTGATGATGAGGTTTCATTTTCCAGCCTCTTAAGTATCGATCTCGGTTCATCAGACGACTACAATGTTAAGACTGCAAGCAGCGGCGAAGAGGGGATTGAAATTCTGAAGTCACAACCGATAGATTTAATACTGCTCGACTACCACATTGGCACAATGACCGGTTTACAGGTGCTACAATGGATGAACGAACAAAAAATGGAAACGCCTGTCATCATGCTTACGGCGGCAGGTACTGAAGAAGTAGCGGTCAATGCCATGAAACTTGGCGCGTACGATTATGCCCGCAAAGAACGATTGGAGTTACATCATCTGCCCGTGCTGATTAACGGCGTGTATGAACGATACCTGTTCAGAAAAGAGATGAAGCAGCGTGAAATTGAAAAAATGGAAGAGGAAAAGCATAAGGCGGCAGTGCAGATGTTTCAAACAACCGTACGCACAATTGCTCATCATGTCAACAACGCACTCGCCGTTATCATGCTTCGTTCGTCGGCATACGAACGCCAAGCACGCCGCAATATGGAACCAACCATGGCAAACGATATTGTTGCCCTTATCTCTGACTTGAAGGGACAGGCAAGCGTCATCGAAGCAGTTGTCCGATCTCTTGTCGATCTTTCCAATGTTGTTTATACCAACTATGTAACGGACCAAAACATCATCGATATTCGTAAAGAGCTGGAAATTAATTTGCAAAAAATGCAGGAGCCGCAGAAAATCGAAGTATAATATCTTTCAATTCTTGTAAAAAACGCCCCTCTCCCGGTTTGTCCCCCCTTCCTTGACATACGTCGGAACTATTCGTATTTTTTAAAAAATTACTGATTTTTTCGTCACTTCTCAGAAATGTGTATGAGCGAACTGAACGAAAGAGAAAGAACGATTCTCCATAATATTGTTTATAGTTACATCCAGACGGCGATTCCGATCGGCTCCCGGTACATTTCAAAACGGAAAGAGATCGGGTTAAGCCCGGCGACGATCCGCAATGTCATGTCCGATTTGGAATACTGGGGGTACCTTGGTCATCCGCATACATCTGCCGGACGGGTTCCCACCGATAAAGGATATCGTTTCTATGTGGATGAATTGATGGAGATCGACCGGCTTTCTGAAAAAGAACAATCAGCAATTCAATCACAACTGCAAGGAACCATCGAAGCGGATGAAGTACTCAGGGTTGCCTCAAAGATACTTGGAACAATATCTCATCAGTTGAGTATTGTCACCGCTCCGCAAATGACCTCGGGTATTTTCGAGAAATTGGAGCTGATCCCCCTTTCCAGCACCCGTCTGCTGGTTATTATTTCAATCCGCACCGGACTTGTAAAGACGCTGATGATGGAAATTCAATCAGAAATTCAACGGGAAAAACTCGATAAGGTATCGCAGTTGCTGAATGAGCGATTGAGCGGATTGACCCTTAAAGAGATAAGGGATTCATTTTCCGACCGTGTCAGAGATTACAGAAACGAAGAGACGGGTCTCGTGCGGTTATTTATCGAATCTGTCGATAAATTGTTCGATGAGAACAGAAAAGAAAAGGTGCACATCAGCGGCACAAAAAGTATGCTCTCACAGCCGGAATTTGAAAGCGCAAAGAATTTCAAAAGCGTGATCGAACTGATGGACAATGAAGACATCATCATTCATGTGCTGGAAAACAGCGATCCCAAAACGGGTTTTACCAATGTCACTATCGGAGAAGAGAGCAGAATTACCGATCTCAAAGACTTCAGCATCGTAACATCTACCTACACAGTAGGCGATCTGACCGGAACGATCGGCGTGCTGGGTCCAAAACGAATGGAATATTCGAAGATGATCCCGCTGGTTGATTATGTCGCAAAAACGATCTCGAATTTATTCCAACACTCAAAACAGTAAATAAGGAACTATGGAAGATACGAATCACGAAAATAACGAAACACAACAACCAAACGAGCAACAACTTCCTCCACAAACCGAACAATCTGCCCCCGAACAGAAATCGGAACTTGAAGTGCTTATAGAGAAAGTTGCTGAACTGGAGAAACAGTCCGCCGCATATAAAGACCAATTGCTCCGCAAGGCAGCGGAGTTTGAAAATTTCAAACGTCGCACGGAAACAGATACAATCACCTTTGCAAAATTTGCAAGCGAGAATGTCATCACACAGCTGCTTCCCATTCTCGACGATCTCTCCCGTTCGTTGAAAAGCGGAAAAGAGAAGCTTGAGTCCGATCCATTCTATAAAGGAGTGGAATTGATCTACACGAAGTTCATGAAGATCCTTGAAGCACAGGGATTGAAGGCAATGGAAACGGTTGGAAAAGAATTCAATGTTGATTACCACGATGCATTGATGCAGGTTCCGAAATCCGATATTCCGCCGCACACCATTCTTGAAGAGATCGAAAAAGGATACATGCTGTTCGACAAGGTAATCCGACACGCAAAAGTGATCGTCTCGTCGCCGGTTGAGGAGGAAGTAAAGAACTGATGGCAAGCAAACGCGATTACTATGAAGTGCTTGGCGTGCAGCGCTCTTCATCCACCGATGAGATAAAAAAAGCGTATCGGAAACTCGCACTCCAATATCACCCGGACAGGAATCCCAATAACAAAGAAGCGGAAGAGAAGTTCAAAGAAGCGACCGAAGCGTACGAAGTACTCTCCGATCAGCAGAAGCGTCAGCGCTACGACCAATTCGGTCATCAGGCAATGCGCGGCGGCGCCGATTATCACACATACACGAATTTTAACGACATCTTCTCACAGTTCGGAGACATTTTTGGCGGCGGCATCTTCGAAGAAATGTTCGGCGGCGGGCAGTCCCGCAGAGGTCCCCGTTCAACGGGCGAACAAGGTTCCGATCTTCGCATACGATTAAAACTAACTCTGGAAGAAATTGCCACCGGTGTTGAAAAGAAGATTAAGATCAAAAAGTGGAAAACCTGCAGCACATGCAGCGGCAGCGGCGCAAAACCAGGTTCGTCAAAGGCAACATGTCCGCAATGCAACGGTACAGGAGAACTTCGGCAGGTTTCACGTTCGATGTTCGGTCAATTTGTGAACATCTCCACCTGCGCGTACTGCGGCGGGACAGGACAAATCATCCGCGAAAAATGTCCGACGTGCGAGGGCGAAGGACGCGAACAGGGGGAGACAACCGTAAAGATCAATGTTCCCGCCGGTGTTTCCGAAGGACAGTACATGACACTGCAGGGACAAGGGAATGCCGGACGCCGCGGCGGATACCCCGGCGATGTGATGGTAGAATTCGTGGAAGAGAAACATGAACATTTTGTCCGCAACGGCGACGATATTATCTATAATGCAATGATCAGCTTTCCGGACGCCGTACTGGGAACAGACCTTGAAGTACCTACACTGACAGGCAAAGCGAAAATCAAGATCGATGCCGGCACGTTGCCGGGAAAAATGCTGCGGTTAAAGGACAAAGGAATACCGAGGTTAAACAGTTACGGCCGCGGCGATCAATTGATCCGCATCCAAATCTGGGTGCCGCCGAAGGTGAATTCACGTGAGAAGGAACTGCTGAAAGAACTTGGGAACAGCGAACATATCAATCCGACGGAAGAGGAAAAGCGGAAGACCTTTTTTGATAAAATGAAGAACGTGTTCTCGTAATTGTACGAGTGACGAATGAATTTCCTGAAACGGCTGAACGAACGGATCGCTTTTACCAAGAATGAGCAGAAGGTATTCTTTTTTTTAGCCGTGGTGATGCTCTCCGGCGTTGCAATTAAGATATATAAAACTTACGTTGTACCGCCGAATGTTCGGCAATTTGATTATTCTGTTTCAGACTCACTATTCAACGAACGGTCGCGAGCGCTGATTAACGATACGGCATCATCCGCATCAAAGACGGTGCTCGCACGCAAAGTCAATCTCAACAAGGCTACAAAGACGGAATTGATGACCCTCCCCGGCATCGGTGAAGCAACGGCAGAACGGATCATCCTGTTCCGTGAAGAACAAGGGTCGTTTAAGACGATCAATGACATGAGAAAAGTGAAGGGGATCGGAGAGAAGAAGTTCGAAAAATTGAAACCATACATCGAGGCCAAATGAAAGGCACCGAACGGTACCTCGCTTTTATCATCGAACGGACACACATCACCGCTGTTGAAATTGCACATAGCCCAAAAGGAAAAACGCTAACCGCTGCTGGGTCGTTCGATTCAAGCATCAACTTTGACGATCCAGAAATCTACAGTGAAACAGGGATGGCTGCTCGCGAAAGGACGTTCGCAAGAGAAATAGAAGTATTTGTAAAAAAGATCGCTTCTGGTGCGAACCATTACTCATTCGGTTTAAACAGCAAAATGGCAATGGTGCAAACAATTCCAATCGACCAATCGCTGACCGACGATGAATTCAATGTTCATCTGCAGTGGGAACTGCAGAATTTTTACCCTGAAGCGAATCCTGAAATGTATACCATACTCCCTTATGCATTAGTAAACGATGATGGAAAGCCTGGGGATCAAGCTCTAATCATATCCGTCCAAAAGTCGCTGACTAATTTTTTAGATAACGTTTGTAAAAAACTGCATAAGTTTTCACATATTATCGATATCGATCACTTCTGTGCGGAGAGCTGTTTGACGTTCAGTTTTCCGCACATCGCGACAAAGCGTACTGTAACTATCGGTGTCGACGAAGAAACGCTGGATGCGAGTCTTCTGATTATGGGAAAAACCGCACACTTTAAAACTATAAAATGGAACGGCAGCGACTATTCGATCATCGATAAGTACGCGCGGGAACAGAATGCCGAAGTGATCTATCTGCACGGCAGAATAGTAACACCATTGATGGTGGAACAATTGAAGCAATTCACTCCCTATCCGGTCGAGTTGACCGATCCGTTCAGAAAAGTTGCTCTCCCCGCAACGTTGACAAATGTGGAGGAGATTAAGGCAAAGCGTCAGGAATATACTGCCGCCGTCGGGTTGGCAGTACGCGAAGAATGAGAGTTATTGCAGGCAAATATAAAGGACGGATTTTGAAAACCGTTCCTGATAATTCCGTGCGCCCCGCAACGGATAAAGTGAAAGGGGCGATCTTCAACGTTATGCAATCGCGCGTTGATTGGAGTGAGGCAACCGTGCTCGATCTGTTTGCAGGCAGCGGCAGCGTCGGTATTGAAGCATTGAGCCGCGGTGCAAAGAAGGTGGTCTTTGTAGAAAACAGCCGCGCGGCAATGCAGTTCTTGAAATCGAATCTGGAATCGATCGGCGCAAACGGCAATCCGAAGGATGCTTCGCATTCGCAAGTGGTACAAGGGGATGTATTCCAATTCTTGAAATCGGCATACAGGAAGTATGATGTGGTGTTTGCCGATCCGCCGTATGCGTTGGAATCGTTGCCGGAATTACCGAACAGAATTTTTGACAGCAATATTGTTTCGGATGACGGATTTCTGATCATCGAACATCCGACCCGTTTCGAGTTTCAGCCAGGTCCACACTGGGAAATTGCAATACAAAAGAGTTACGGCCGCACCACCGTTTCGTTCTTCCAACATCAAAAGACCGCATAATGAAAATAGCTATTTATCCGGGCACATTCGATCCGATCACGAACGGGCATCTCGACATTATTGCCCGCGCATCGCAAATATTCGACCGAGTGATCGTTACGGTAGCGGTGAACTCATCAAAAACACCGATGTTCACGCCGGAAGAGCGCGTTGGAATGGTGCGTGCGGCAGTTCAGGAAAAAAAGTTCAAGAATGTATCCGCAGAACAATTCAGCGGTTTACTGGTCAATTTCGCCCGCAAGAACAAAGCGACGGCGTTGATCCGCGGTCTGCGCGCCGTATCGGACTTCGAATACGAATTCCAGATGGCGTTGATGAACCGCAAACTGGCACCGAAGATCACCACAGTGTTCCTGATGCCGCACGAGAAGTACACCTATCTCAACTCCAGCATCATCCGCGAAATCGCACGGCTCGGCGGTGATGTGCAGGAGATGGTTCCAAAAGCAGTACAGCAGGCATTACAGAAAAAATTGAAAAAACAGTAACCACGCCGTTCTCCACATTGCGCATGTTTCGTGTGTTCGGACGTCGTCGTGGTATTCTTTGCATGAAAGGAAAATGTTCACTGTGAAATCATTGTCGAAAAAAGTGGCTCAAGCCGAAACGTCGCAAACCCTTGCACTTACCGCATTGGCAAAAAAATTAAAAGCGGAAGGGGTCGATGTTATCAGTCTCACCGCCGGCGAACCGGACTTTCCGACGCCGCGGCACATTAAAGATGCAGCGATCAAGGCGATAGAAGAAAATTTTACCAAATACACCATCAACGCCGGAATCCCCGAACTCCGCACGGTGATCGCAAATAAATTACTACGGGACAACAACATCTCCGTTGAACCGGCTCAGATACTGGTCTCCAACGGAGCAAAACACTCCGTCTATAATGCTCTGCAAGCGATCTGCAATAAAGGGGATGAGGTGATCATCCCTGCTCCGTACTGGGTCAGCTATCCGGAGATGGTGAAATTGGTAGATGCGGTTCCCGTGTTCATCAAGACGAGCGAAAAGACAGACTTCAAGATTTCTCCCGCTCAATTGAAGAAAGCGGTCACCAAAAAAGCGAAGGCAATCATTCTTTGCTCCCCTTCCAATCCAACCGGTTCAGTTTATTCGCCGGAAGAGTTGCAAGCACTCGCAGAGGTTGTGAAGAAAACCGGCATCTATGTTATTGCAGATGAAATCTATGAAAAGGTGATCTATGACGGGATGAAACATTTCAGCCTCGGTTCGATACCTGAGATCAAAGATCAGATCATCACCGTCAATGGCGTGTCCAAAGCATATTCAATGACCGGATGGAGAATTGGTTTTCTTGCAGCAACGAAAGAGATTGTTGAAGCAGCGGATAAGGTGCAAAGCCAAGTAACGAGCGGACCAAACTCCATTGCGCAGAAAGCAGCACTTGCCGCATTTTCCGGTAACGATGACGAAGTACACAAGATGACGGCAGAATTCAAACGCCGACGCGATTATATCTATTCGGAAATGATCACGATTCCCGGTATTTCATCAACAAAACCAACCGGGGCATTCTATCTCTTTCCTAATGTCAGCGAGTTCTTCGGCACAAGTTTCAACGGCAAGAAGATCAAGACATGTGATGACGTTGCCCACTACCTGATCCAGGAAGCGAAAGTGGTTACCGTTCCCGGCTCCGGATTCGGCGCAAAAAACAATATCCGTCTTTCGTACGCCTGTTCAATGCAGGAATTGGAAAAAGCAGTTACACGAATGAGAGACGCATTTTCAAAACTAAAATAATTCATTTTCCCCCTTGTGCGGCTGTACTGAGCGCAGGCGAAGGGGGAAGATTCCGCTTTAGCGGAATCAGGGGGATGTAAAAGGAATATGCCCACATACCAATACAAATGCAGCCATTGTTCGCACGAATTCGAAGAGTTCCAATCGATAACAGACTCTCCACTGACAACGTGCCCCAATTGCAAACAGGATAGACTGTACCGCGTTATTGGTGCGGGAGGTGGAATGATATTCAAAGGCTCGGGATTTTATTTGACCGACTACGCGAAAAATTCCTCGGACAAAGGTGGAAGCAACACGAACAAAGATACACCTGCTGAAAAGAAAACCGAAGCCAAACCGGCTGATACTTCATCCAAGCAGTCAACAGAATCTAAGCCTGACAAATAAATTTCTGACCTTTGAGCGGCGTTTTTGTTTATATTACTTGTCAGTTTTAAGGTACAACAATTTCATTATTCAAAACTGAGGGTAATACCGGCGTGCAATGCTACATATGTTTTTTCGGTATCCAATACATACCTTCCGTTTCGAGTATTCTCTGCACGGTGATAATCCAACCCAATCGGCAAAGAAATTGTGTCAGAAATTCTAATAGGATACCCAACTCCTACCAAGTAATACAATCCAAAGTACGAACGATTCCCGGATTGAGAAATGACCCTCGAGGTTGACCAATCATACAGTACGACGTTGTCTTCATGTGTATAGTGAATACCAATACCCAAAGAAATTATTCGAACAATTGTGGTCATGCCGTACAGGGCAATATCGTAGCGTTGATCCGATGATTCCGAAGGTGGGGAAAGAGGGGTATGTACTTTGTAATCGTACTGTGTAAATTCCATAAAACAGTAAAGTGGGAAATAATGAAATTGTTTCCCAACTCCCAGCCGAAGATTGTAGGTCGGCTCAAAATCACCGCTTTCAGTTTCAACAAAATAGTCAATTCCCCCATCGATGAAAAGTTGATAGGGAGTGAAATTTGAGAATGAGTTTTGAGCCGCAGATGTATCAATCTCCTGACCATTGAGTTTACCAAATAAAAGCACGTGAATAAGTAAAAAACAATACGTTGTTATTTTCATAACGTGACCCACCCAGACAAACGGCTAAATCTCTTTTATTCCTGCTTTTTTAAGAACCCTTTTTGCATTCTCAGCATCAATCCGCGAATCAAATGATACTCTGAACGTGCCGCCTTTTCCGTCCCGAATCTTCAACAGTTCAATATCTTTGATGTTGATGTTCGCTTTGAAGAGTGTTGTGGTCAGCCGCGCAAGCACACCGGGTTTGTCTTCTACGGAAACATACACTTCGTACAGCGGGTGAAGGAATCCTTTTGAGTTCTTTGGAATAGCGTCACGTAACGTTTTAGCGGATGCAAATTGTTGCGCAAAACGGTGCTGAGTCTTTTTTGAGCGGAGATCTTTTTCGAATGCACCGAGTAATTTTGTGAACTCTCGTATCACGGATCTAATCTCTTTCGAATTGCTGGAGAGAATATCCTTCCACATCTCGTACGGGCTTGATGCGATGCGGGTAATATCACGAAATCCCCCCGCTGCCAACTGAAGGAACGCAGGATTCTTTTTGTTCTTCTTCCCTGCAAGATTCATCATCGCAACGGCAACAAGTTGCGGCAGGTGGCTGATTGCAGCAGCGACGGTGTCGTGTTCTTTGGCGGAAAGGAACAATACGCGTGCACCGATTGCGTGAAGAAGACCGGCTAATGTTTTGGCTGCGCGGTTATGTTTGGGTTCGGCACACAAGACGTAGGTCGCATTCTGAAACATCAGAGGATCGGCAAAATCGATTCCCTTCCCTTCCGATCCCGCCATCGGATGTCCGCCGACAAAAATTCCTTTTGTACGGAAAATCTTTTTTGCCGCCGTCGTGATTTCAACTTTTGTGCTGCCAACATCAGTGACAATTGCCGAAGGTTTGATGTTCTTTGCAATTTCAGGAAGCATCGAGAGAATTGTATAAACAGGTGTGCATATAAAAACAATGTCGGCATCGTGGACTGCGGCAGGGATCGAGAGTGCGCCGTAATCGATCGCACCGCGCCGGAGTGCAGCATTGATGCGCTGCTGTTTCCCGACTCCGGTGATGACCGCGCGGGAATTGTTCTGCTTGATCGCAAGACCGAGCGAGCCGCCGATAACGCCGAGACCGATAATAGTAATGTTCATAAACGATTTAAAGCGTAACCGCAAGGGACGCAAAGTTTATGCAAAGTGCGCAAAGATATCACAGTCCATTGACAACTCGTTTTATTCCCTCTTTGAGAAGAACAACATTGAAATTAATCAGTAAACCGAGTTTGTAATTCCCTAATTTGAGATAGGTTAATGTTTGTGCAAGGTGTATATCATGTAATGCTTCGACACTTTTTACTTCAATTATCAATTTATTTTCGACTAATAAATCAATCCGGTAGCCACAATCCAACATAACCGTTTCATACACTAACGGCATCGGTTTTTCTTTAGCGACATGCAAACCTATTTTATTGATACTGTAGAAGAGGCATTCTTTATATGCACTTTCTAACAATCCCGGACCTAATTCCCGATGGACATTTATCGCAACACCGATAACCTTATTTGCAATTTCATTTTCGGTCATTATTAGTCATCGTGTTCTTTGCGCAGTTTTTCTTTGCGATCTTTGCGGTTTGGCTTTTAGACGACTTTTCGTCCGATTGCTTCAGCAATGAGCCCGATCTGTTTCATCAACTCTTCGAACTGGTTCGGGAAGAGAGACTGCGCGCCGTCCGATTTTGCATGATCGGGATCGTTATGCACTTCCACTATGATGCCATCCGCTCCTGCAGCAACGGCAGCGCGTGCCATCGGAATCACTTTATCTCGGATCCCGATACCGTGCGATGGATCGGCAATCACAGGCAAATGGCTCTTTGCGTGGATGACGGGAATGGCGCTGATATCCATCGTATTGCGCGTTGCCGTTTCGAACGTACGGATTCCCCGTTCACACAGCATTACATTTTTATTTCCGCCTGACAAAATATATTCCGCCGACATCAGCCACTCTTCAAACGTCGCTGAAAGACCGCGCTTGAGCATGATCGGCAGATTCGCTTTGCCAAGTTCACGGAGAAAGTTGTAGTTCTGCATATTCCTCGCGCCGATCTGAATGACATCGGTATAGTGCCCTATCAGATCCAGTTGCGTTCCGTCCATTGCCTCCGTGATTACTTTCAATCCGAAGGCATCTGCCGCCTTGCGCATCAATTTCAATCCCTCTTCGCCGAGTCCCTGAAAAGCATACGGCGAAGTGCGGGGTTTGTACGCTCCGCCGCGCAGAAATTTTGCTCCTGCTTTCGCGACATGTTCCGCAATGGTAAAAATTTGTTTCTCGTTCTCAACCGAACATGGTCCCGCCATTACGACAATAGAGTCTCCGCCGATCTTCACTCCGCCCACATCGATCACTGTCTTTTCAGATTTGAACGAACGGCTGGCAAGTTTGTACGGCTCGGTGATACGGTACACGTGTGCCACACCGGGAAGCAATTCAACCTGACGCGTATCGAAATCCGGTTTCACGCCGATTGCGCCGAGAACGGTTTGGTTCACGCCGGTTGAGCGATGAACATCAAATCCGAAATCATGGAGGACTTTGATGATTCCTTCAATATCTTTTTCTGTTGCATTATGTTCTACAACGACGACCATGGTTTTCCTTTGCAGTTCTTTAAGTGTTGATGGTTATTCGTAACGGTCTAATTTAAAACTTTCTCCAAGATATAACTTCCTCGCTTCGGGATCGTTCGCCAGTTCTTCTGCGCTTCCGGCTTTCAGAATTTTCCCTTCAAACAGCAGATATGATCGGTCGGTGATTGACAAAGTCTCATGCACATTGTGGTCGGTAATGAGAACACCGATGTTGCGATACTTCAGCTGTGTGACGATCTCCATAATATCTTCCACAGCAATCGGATCGATCCCAGCAAACGGTTCATCAAGAAGAATAAATTTAGGATCGGTGGCGAGTGCCCGAGCAATTTCTGTCCGCCGCCGTTCGCCGCCCGAAAGCATATACCCTTTGCTCCTGGCAATGTGTGACAATCCGAATTCTTCCATCAATTTTTCGCACCGCTCATACTGTTGTTTGACCGGTAGTTTCGTCATTTGCAGCACTGACAAAATATTATCACGAACGCTCATCGTGCGGAACACCGATGCTTCCTGCGTCAAATACCCTACGCCGGCTCTCGCCCGTTTATACATCGGCAGCGCAGTCATTTCCTTGTCATCGAGAAAGACCTTTCCTCCGTTCGGACGGATCATGCCGACGATCATGTAGAACGAAGTCGATTTTCCCGCGCCGTTGGGACCGAGCAAGCCGACGATCTCCCCCTGCTGAACGGAGAGGGACACATCATTTACAACAGCCCGTTTCTTGTATCTTTTCACAAGATGTTCTGCGCGCAGAATCTTTTTGGAAAGATGATCGGTATGAGTGCCGTTATTCATAATTTTGGCTTTGTCGGGAAAACAGTCGCCAGCACGGGACGGTCTTCACGAATCAGGAATCCGTCAAGATTGTACTGACCGACTCCGTTCCTTTCCACAAGATTCTCAGGATAATACGATCCTTCGATTCCTTTGGAAACATTGATCGTATGTGGTTTTCCGTCTTTGAATTTCATCAGAATATAATCGCCGCTCGTCTTGTTCACGCCGTTTGCCGCACTGTCTCCATAAAGAAAATACAGACTGATGGCGTTTCTTTCAACAAATGTTTCCTGTAATTTGTTGTTATTAAATTTCATCGTGATCGTGCGGCCCGTCAGTTGATTATATCGTTGCGGATACAGACTGTCGCTTAATGATGCAACAAAAGCCCGCGTTCGAACGGATGCCGTCTCCAGTTTGTTATCACGCAAACTCAAAAAGATCGTGTCTCCCGTTACTTGGTTTTCGTCGTACCACACGATTGGCTTTTGATACAACTCAATCTTCTCATCCCTTGTAAAATACTGTACCAATCCGCACCGTGCCGCCATCGCACCGCGGACGATCACCACGCTGTCAGTTGCAATGAGTTTTTTCGTTGAATCGTCGAACGATTCCATCACAATGCTTTTCACCGCCAGCGTATCGATCTCCCCCTTCTCCGTCGTGTCGATCTGCATCAAGCGGGGATGTTCGGTCATCCTGCTGTACTTTGTGGAGTCGAAATGTTCGAGATAATTTCCGAACATTGTTACATTGTCGCTTGCATTCACAATCCTCACATTCAGCAATGCGATTGATTTCCGTTCTTTCTCATAGTACGTCAGCTGCTCGCTGTAGATCGTCGTTGCAGAATCGACAACACGCACATTGCGCTGAAAGAATGCCCGCTTCTCATCAAGATAATACGTTCCAAAATCGGCATACAGTGTTACGTGGGGAGTTTTCAGTTTTACATTTCCCTCGCCGTCCGATTTGCGTTGGTTGCCGTAGTAACGTCCTTTTCGCGACGTGAGTGTGATCGTATCGCGAACGATCTTCACATTCCCTATCAGTTCAATTTCGTTGCGATTTAAAAATTGAACCGCCTTGTCGCACCACACACGCACATTCCCCTGTTTAAATCGAACGTTTCCTTCCAACTCCCTCACATCTTCTCCGTTGGGGAGACGCCTTCCGGAAAAAACATCTGCATTTTGCAAGACGACTGTTTCATTCTGCTGCGCGTCAGCTCGGGAAAGGAGCAGCAGAAGAATAACCCAATATGCAACTCCGGCAAACCTCATTTCGATTCCGCTGTTCCCGTCACTTTGAATATTTTGTAATTTCTCAAATTGTGGTCGGATTCGAATCCAGTCCCCTGCAGTTGTTCTTTCGGCGAAACGATCCGGACAAATTCCGGTGAATGGATCAGTTGTTTCTCGTTTGTCCAGAACATTTTCTCGGTGTACACCGTCGTGCCGCTGTCAGACTTCACCACTACATTCCCCGTTGCTTCAAGATTGTTCGTTCCCTCATCGACCGCGCCGCGGAGTGACCTTAACTGCGTGGTATGTTTTCCGAATTCATCGAAAAAATCGACGACGACTCCGGAATCGAGATGCGTCACGCGTGAATTATCGTACGCGTAGATATGCCCCGCTTTCACGATCGCTTTGACGATGCCGGAATCGGAAAAGGTAATCGTGGAATTCCAACTTTCCTGCGAAGGAAGCTGTGTGCCGGAAACACCGCTGAGTACGGAAGGTTTTACTTTTTCTTCACACCCGGTCACAAGACAAATGAAAAGAAGTGCACCACCGAACTGCTTCACGCCGATGTTTCTCCGCCTAATCCGGCACGAACAAGGTCATGAAGATGGACAAGTCCGTACGGTTTTTTCTGTTCATCAACAATCACCAGCTGCGTGATGCTGAAATTTTCCATCTCCTGCAATGCCGCCGATGCCAGCGTTCCCTTGCGGATCGTTTTTGGATTCTTCGTCATCACTTGTTCTGCCGTTAAACCAGAAACATCGGATGTCTTCTGCAGCAGGCGGCGCAGATCTCCGTCGGTAATGATGCCAGCCAGCGTTCCATCGCCGTTCATCACGCAGGTGGCACCGAGCCGTTTCTCCGTAATCTCGAGGATTGCATCTTTCAGGCTTGCATGCAACCCGATCTTCGGAATCTGAGTGCCTGTGATCGCGAGTTCTTCTATTTTCAACAACAGTCTTTTTCCTAAATTGCCGCCGGGATGGAACATGGCAAAATCGTCCGCACTGAAATTTTTCTTTTCGAGGAGCGTCACCGCAAGCGCGTCTCCCATTGCCAGCGTTGCAGTAGTCGATGTCGTCGGTGCCAGATTATGCGGGCACGCCTCTTCCTTCACTGAAACATCAAGCACGATATCCGACTGCACACCGAGATTCGATGAAAGCTTTCCCACCATGGAAATAATCGGGACTCCCATACGTTTGAACATCGGCAACAATAGCCGTAACTCCTGGGTATCGCCGCTTTTTGAAATGCAGATGACAACGTCGTCGCTGCGCACCATCCCGAGGTCGCCGTGCACGGCATCAGACGGATGAAGGAAGAGAGCCGGCGTGCCGGTGGAATTCATCGTGGCAACGATCTTGCGGGCAATAATGCCAGATTTTCCCATTCCCGTAATAATCACTCTTCCTTTGCATTTGAATATGACATCGACCGCATTCTGAAATGAAGAATTGATTTTGCTTTCGAGTGCAGAGACCGCCTCCGCTTCCATGCGGATGACCTCTTTAGCTTTTTGGATATCTTTGGAATCGGTTGACATATTATTCTACGGTTTCTCTCATTGCTTTGTCGATCGCAACGACCTGTGATAATAATTTCTCCAATTGTTCCAGCGGCAGTTGGCTTGCAGCATCGCTGAGTGCTTTTGAGGGATTCGGGTGCGTCTCGATGAATAAAGCATCTATCCCTACGGCAGCGCCGGCACGCGCAAGTGGAAAAATGAATTCGGGCTGTCCGCCGCTCTGTCCGCCGGAGCCGCTCGGCAATTGCACAGAGTGCGTTGCATCCAGCACCACCGGATATCCGAATTCCCTCATGATCGGCAAACTGCGCATATCCACCACAAGGTTATGATATCCGAACGACGTTCCCCGTTCCGTCACAAGAATATTGGTATTGCCTGTAGAGGCTACTTTTTCGATCGGATGCCCGATATCGTCCGGTGCGAGAAATTGCCCCTTTTTAATGTTGACCGCTTTCTTTGTTTTTCCTGCTGCAATCAACAGATCGGTTTGACGGCAGAGAAATGCGGGGATCTGAAGGACATCAGCAACGTGCGCGGCGCTGTTCACTTCTTCCGCCGAATGGACATCGGTAAGAATCGGGAAGCCGAATTGCTTTTTCACATCGGACAGAATCTTCAACGCCTCATCCATTCCGATCCCAACAAATCCATCCCTGCTGGTTCGGTTCGCTTTTTTGTACGACGATTTAAAAATCAGCGGAACATGATATTTTTTGCAGACAGTTTGAACGTGTTCCGCCGTCTGAAAAACCATGTCGAGATTCTCCACAACACACGGACCTGCGATCAATACCAGCGGATTGTTCGCTCCAATTTTTACGGAACCAACTGTTACTTCTTTTATCATACTGGATTAAGGTACCATTCTTTATCTGTTAATGCAAAAAAGGGAATTTTAAAAGAAGATACATCGCAAGAGAACCTGCAGCAGCGCAAATCCAATTGACCAAATCGTTATCAATCCATCCTACACCCCGAATGCGGGTAGTCGGCTTACCATGATACATTGTTTTTTCCGTTATCGTACCGGAATCTGTTTGATATTGCGCCTGAAGAGTTGCTCCGCAAATACTGTCCACAATAGATCCGAGCATGCCGGAAAAAATTATTTTGGCGATTGTTGAACCGGAAATCACCAGATCATTCATCACCCATCCGGAAAGAACAATCACCGATGCTCCGAGAAAACTGCCGAAAAATCCGACGAGGGAGACGCCACCGCTGGTCCCAGGTTCAACAAATTTGAATGTCACAATTGAGATCGGTTTCTTTTTTGACAGTGTGCCGATCTCTGTAGCCCACGTATCTGCTGTAACGGCGGCAAGTGATGCTATATAGATGAGATACAGATCCGTTTGTTGAGGAAAAATGTACCAGAGTAAGATTATTATTCCTGCTACTCCGCCGTTTGCGGCAACCTGCACTTCATCCCGTTTATTTGTCTTCTCAATGATCACATCGAGTTTTTTCTTCCGTGCTTTTCCAAATTTTGATAGGAGGCTGGAAGTAACAAAAAAAGTCAGGATAGGAATTGTCCACGCCCAACCGCCGATACCGAAAATTATTGTTGCCAGAAGGAATGTTGCCGCCGATCCGCCGGGGGAAAGAAACTCAAATTGAAATGAAACGATTGCAATAATGAGAGCCAAGATAACTGCCGCCGTCATTTGATCGGGATTATGATGCGCCAATGGAACACAGAAATAATGAAGCATGAATGCCGCGCTCAAAGGAACGGTGAGATTATCAAATCCTTTTGACGAGATCGCTTCCCCTATCGTTACAAACAAGGCAACCGTTATTCCGATCATGAACAAGCTTCCATATACCTCCACAGGAGCGTAGTAAAGAATTGCCGCAATGATGATACCAAACGTTGTCACAAACATTACAGCAGAACCTTCGTATGACTTCTTGTCACTCGTCAAACGATATTCGTGCGGGTGTCGCAGATTTTCCCCGACAATTGCCGCAGCAGCATCGCCGAGCGCCAGAATGAGAATTGAGACAGAAATAATGAACGGCGCTGAATCCCAGAAGAGTAACACCAAAATCAAAAAGGAAAGCGGATAGTACACCGTACCATATGAACGACGATTCGTTCCATGCATTCCTTTCAGCAATCCGAATTGTATCGCTGCAAAATTAATAACGATGAAAGAGACAGATAAAAGCAGCGCGGGAATGCCGGAGATGAACAACTCAGGGGCGAAAAAAATCAGAACGCCGGTCAGAATGTGGACTAGTTTTCGCGTTATTTCCGGTGAGCCGTTGAATATATGACGCAGTAGCTCCGCAATCCCGATAAAAAGACCAACGGAGGCAAAGATCGAAACAAATACAATCCATTCATGCTGTGTCGGAGAAGCAAATAGATTCATGCGGGAATATATTGTGGCTGGATTCCGGAAATGATCTCGGTGATCAATGTTGTGAGAATCAGTTTCGGATCTCCGGACGATTTAGCAGCAAGATCAGCTTCGGACAAGATGAGAAATGCGTTCTCGATCTCTTCCAGCGTAAAATTACGGAGCTGCTGAAGATATGATCGCATAAAAAAAGGATGAACACCGGCGATCTGGGCAAGTTCACTTTCCGGTTTTTTTTGCCTCACTGCGTCGTGTAGTTTGAACAATTTCGCAAAGTGTGCTGCGAGAGCGGCTATAATTGGGACTGCGTTCTCTCCTGAATTTATAAGGTGGTCGGCAATTTCCAGCGCTTTCACGATATTCTTTTCCCCGATCTTGTTCGCCAACTCAAAGGGGGTGAACTCTCGTGAAACCCCAACCACATGTTCAATATCCGCTGAAGAGATGATCGCCTTGTCACCGACAGCGATGAGTGTTTTTTCTATCTCATTGGCAAGTTCCCGAAGTGAATTTCCGACCAGTGAATGAAGCAGCCCAACTGCCTGCGGATCGATGCCGCGCTTCATCTTTTTCATCCGCGATTCGATCCACGCTATGGTTTCATTGTCGTACAACGGGCGAAATTCTCCGGAGAATGAAAATTTCTTCAGTGTTGTATACGGTTTCCTGCGAAAATCGGGATTAGACGCGATCAGGACCAATACCGTGGTGGAAGAGGGCTTTTCAAAGTACGCAGTGTACAGTTCTTCACTTTCTTTCTTTACTGTCCGTTCGAACTCTTTTACGATCACAACACGACGCTCAGCCATCATGGGGTAGGATGATGCGATGCTGAGAACTTTTTTTGCATCAACGTCGCTCCCTTGCAGAAGGTCAAAGTTAAATTCCTTCATTCCCGGTTCGACCGCTGCGTCAATAACAGCATCCACACATTCTTCAATTAAAAAATCTTCGTCACCATAAAAAAAATAGACCGGTGCAAAATTCTTCTGCTTCAATGAAGAATAAAAAGATTCGAAGTCGAATTTTTCCCTGGATTTTGCCATGATGAAAGCGCGAAGCGGCGTTAACGCCGCTCTACCCCTTTGTTATTCTACAACGGTCACTTTCTTAATCATGATCTTTTCAATCGGATTATCGCGCTGGTCGCGCGGGACCGCCACAATCTTGTCGGCAACATCCATTCCTTCGATCACCCTGCCGAAAACTGAATACTGCCCATCGAGAAATTTCGCATCGGCTACGGTAATATAAAACTGACTGCCGTTCGATTGGCGCAACGGATTGATCTGATCTCCCTGACGTGCAGCGGCAATAACGCCGCGGTCGTGTGTCAGTCCGATCTCGGCATCGATCCGATATTCGGGTCCACCCATGCCGTGTGTGTGGCGTTCACCGTTTTTTGAATTCGGATCGCCTCCCTGGATCATGAATCCGGGGATAACGCGGTGAAATGTCGTGCTGTCGTAAAATCCTTCCTTCGCCAGTTTGCGAAAATTGGCTGAGTGCTTCGGCGCAGCGGAATCGTTCAATGCAATGACGATGTTGCCCAGCGATGTTTCAACGATCACTGTTCCTTTCGCGTATGATGCTTTTTGTTCGGTCACGTGCGGAGTTCCTTTTTTTGATTGTTTTGATTTTTTTTGCGCATGGACAGCCACGGTGACCATCAACAACATGCACAGAAATGCAGCGACGTACTTCATTGTTTCCCTCTGTAATTGTTACAGGTAATACGTGATACCGAACCGGAGTCCGGCAAAAAAATATCGCAACTGTTTTGTCTTCACTGTTGAGATTGCAGCCTCCGTACCGGAAAATTTTCCCAGCCATTCCCATCCCAACTGCCCGCCGATATAACCATAGAACGATTCATCGAATGCCGTCTGACCGACAATTTCAGTCTTCAGACCAATGCCGGAAGCGGAATAGTTATTTGTAATGCCGAAAGTTGAAATTGTTTCCGTTGCCATACCAACATGGTATCCTCCCCCGGCACCCATCTTCACAAAATAACCCTCTCCGGCAATCACCTTTTGAACAAGCAGTGACGGTGCCTGAACGGAATAAAAAAAATCATGCGTTGCACCTGTGGTTGCAATGAAATTGTACGACTTGAACAAATACGTATGCTCAAACTTTATTCCCCACTCTTTGCTGACGGGAAATTCCACTCCGCCGAAAAAATCCACTGCAGTTGCAAAATCATCGACTGTTTTGCCGTACGCTGCAGTTGAATTGACATATTCCACAATCTCCGGCGCGTTTACAAGATTAACACCCATACCGGCAACGACCGCGAGAGTATTCTCCCGTTGAACCAATCCCTGCTTTTGTGCATACACAACCGACAGCAAGGCAATTGCGGCAGCCAATGTCCCTTTCATGTCGCTTCCTGATCGGTATTCTTCACCATCGCGTCGGCAACGTGGATCTTATCCTTAAAAAAATAAAATAAGCCGAGAATTGTCGTCGTCAAAAATCCGACTGCATGCGTATAGATGGAATAACTCAACGCCTTCACAGGGTCAACAGAGAACAATTGTGTCAGCGTGAACGATGTGAATGAATGATAACTGCCGATTCCGCTCGGCGTTGGCATGGCAAACGCAAATCCGGATGCCACTTGCAGCACTGTCGCCGAACCGAAATTCAATCCGTTCTCCTGCGGAAAATCATAGATGAAGAACGGAACATAGAGCAATACAATGTACGATATCCAGATCATCAGACTCGTCACGGCAATCATCACAAAATTGCCCGGATGATTTGCCGCCTTGAATCCTGAGAGGAATGAATCGAAAATGTGGTCTGCCTGCGAGCGCCATTTCTTCGGAAGAAGAAACGAAAGTTTACGAACGAATTGGAAGAGCATTTCGGCTTTCAGGAATATCAACACAAAGACGACCAATGCAATCGCAGTCATCACAAAAAAAAGCCATTCAAACTGAGCCATTGATGGAAACCACACAGCAAACGGCTCGGCATAAATCGACAAAACGGTCAACACGATCAGTACGAAGGTAACAGTATCTAAAATACGCTCGAGGACGATCGTTCCCATCGTTGCGCTCTTCGAAACTCCCTCCAGCTTGTTCATCGCGTATGGTCGGACAAATTCGCCGAGCCTCGGAACGACATTGTTAATAAGATATCCGATCATCGTCACAGAGAATGCGTTGCGCAATGAGACATTCTCTTTGATCGGATACATCAGGTACTGCCATCGCCATGCCCGCACGATATGGCTGAGAACGCTTCCGATAAATAAGACGACGAACCAACTCCAATGCACATCGATCAGGGAATGCCACAGCTCATCAAGATTTTTTCCGCGGAACGCAAGATAGAGAAATGCTGCAGCGAGTGCGATGCTGAACAATGTCTGGATCGTATTTTTTACTGCGGATTTCATTTTAAAGTGCGAAGATCGACAATTTTCATCTCTTTGGGCGGTTCGAATTGAAACTCCGTATCATCCAATTGAACATTGAAGCGTATGTTTGAAATTGCAATATCGATCGTATTGTTATTGCGGTCGGTGTACTCAATCCTCTCGACAATCCACGATGTCTGCCGCACCCACGCAGTCAGTGAACGAATCTGGCGAGTTTGGGCATTTGCCTTTTTCGGTTCAAGCGCCATTTTCATGACACCATCCTTTTTCACGAGATCTTTCGCGATGAAGTCATCCGGCAGTCCGAGAAGAAATTTATCCGGCGAAAACATCCGGTTGTTCTCTTTGAAGGCATCAATGAGCACCTGATTGTTCGATCGCGAAACAATCCAAACAGTTTCCCCGTCGGAGATAAACTGTTCTCCTGCCGTTTCAAGACGGTATTTATTTCCCTTTTTTATTTTCACGGTCCCGGATTGCACCTGTTCGTTCTTTCCGAAGCGAAGCTTCGTCTTCTGAACGAACGATGCGCTTGCATCAGTCACCGATGCATATTTGTTCCGTACATTCTCCAGCACCTGTGCGGCAGACTCATCCTGCGCCACTGCCGGAAGCGAGAAAAAAAGGAAAATAACAACATGCAGGCGGGAGTACGATCTCATCATCAATCTAAATTTTTAAGGAGGATTTCCAATTGTTCATCTGTTTCAATTAACACTTCACGCGCTTTGCTGCCGTCAAACGCACCGACAATTCCTGCTTCTTCAAGCTGATCGACAAGACGTGCAGCGCGTGAATACCCGATGCTCAGCCGCCGCTGCAATAAGGAGACAGAACCTTGCTGATGACGTACAATGATGCGCGCTGCTTCATCAAACAGTTCATCGCGATCACCGCCGCCGGCGCCGCCCCCATTTTTCTTTCTTTCAAGCGCAGATGGCAATTCGTACATCTTACTGTATCCCTTTTGCTTACCGATATGACGCACAAGTTCTTCACATTCTTCGGTAGAGATGTACGCATTTTGAATACGCACAGGTTTCGGCGTGCTTGCCGAAAGATAGAGCATGTCGCCGCGTCCTATTAATTGCTCAGCTCCGCCGCCGTCGAGAATCGTGCGCGAATCGATCTTGGACGACACCGCGTACGCAATCCGCGAAGGAAAATTCGCTTTGATCACACCGGTGATGACATCCACCGACGGACGCTGTGTTGCCAGCACAAGATGAATGCCGACGGCACGCGCCAGTTGTGCAATGCGTGCGATTGATTCTTCCACCTCTTTTGCCGTCGTCAGCATGAGGTCGGCGAGTTCATCGATGATGACAATGATATACGGAAGGAAGCGGTGTTTCACCGTCTCGGTATCTTTTCCTTTTAATCTGCCTTCTTTGAATCGTTGATTATAATCGGTCACGTGGCGGACCCCAGCTGAGGCAAGAAGATCGTAGCGCCGTTCCATTTCGATCACGCATGATTTCAACGCCAGCACAGCATTGTTCGGCTGGGTAATAATCTTTTCGTCGATGTCGGGCGATACCGCAAGAAAATGATGCTGCAGTTGCAGGTACAAACTCAACTCGATCTTTTTCGGATCAACAAGAATGAATTTTACTTCGGACGGATGGAGACGGTACAGCAAACTTGCAATGATTGAATTGATGCCGACAGATTTCCCCATTCCCGTTGCACCGGCAATAAGAACGTGCGGCATCTTCGCAAGGTCGTCTATGTAAATCTCTCCGGTGATCGTTTTTCCCATCGCAAGAGGAAGAGCGGCTTTGCTGTCACGGAACTTCTCTGAATTCAAAATGCTCCTGATCGTCACGATCTGCGGTTTGTGATTCGGAATCTCAACGCCGACGGTTCCTTTACCGGGGATCGGGGCTTCAATGCGGATGCCCCGCGCCTGCATCGCCAGTGCAAGATCGTTTGAGAGCGCGGTGATCTTGGAAACTTTTACGCCGGTGGCGGGAACAAGTTCATACAATGTAACAACAGGACCGGGAGTGACGCTGACATTCGCAATTTCAACGCCGAAGTCCGCAAGTTTTGCCTGAAGGAACGCCGCATTGTTCTTCAGTTCCTCGTCACTGATCCGTTCTTCGTACTTTTTTGCGTCGAGCAATTCGACAGAGGGGAAGACATAATCAATCTCTTCATCTTCAACCTCCGGTGCTTCAAGTTCGGCTTCTTTCTCGACGACGCCTTCTTTTATTTCCAACGGAGGTGCGGCATTCAGCACATCGTCAGGAAGGATGATATCCCCTTCTTCTTTCGGAATATCTATGGGGGGAGGTTCGAATATTTTTTGTTTCAGTTTCGGTTTTGGTTCCGGCTGCTCAACAATTTCAAGATCGGGACGTTTTACTTCAATTTCTTCTTCCGTTTTCTTTTTCTTCTCTTCTTCACGCTGGCGCGATTTCAGTTCCTGTTTTATTTTCCACTCTTCCATTTTTGCACCGAACAAATCACCAAGAGCAATAAACATTCCTTTCAACCGCTCGGATGTTTTGTGCAGATCGAGGTCGATCAGGAGAGTCACGGCAACGATCGTCAATGAGACCGTGAGCAGTATTCCGCCGGTCAGCCCGATCGCCTGTTGAAGTACCGTTGCAAAAAATGCGCCGTAGCTTCCGTGCCATTCGGATGAGATGACGCTTCCCAGACCGGTTTTCCGCACCAAGCCGAAGAACGCCGAACCGAGCAGCATCAGGACGATGACATAATTCGTAAAATAGACAAGACGCCGGAGATCGCCGCTGCGAAGCATTGTCCATCCCCACATCAGCATGAGTACCGGAACGGCAAAAGCAAACAATCCGACAGTTGAATTAATCAAGAAGTTCGAAAGAATGGCGCCGAAAAGCCCAAGCCAATTCGAAGTTGATTCCGCTTTTTGCTGGATGAGAGGATCGTTTGTAAAAACTTTGTACAGGTCGGAAAGACGAATGTCGCCGTTCGCCTCGTCGGCGGGGGAGTACGACATCATGCTCAACAGCGCCATGATTCCAAAGACGATGATCAGAAACGAAAAGACTTGTTTACGCTGGGACGACGGTTTTTTTCCCTCACTGCCGTTTTTTTTTCGGCGGGCTGCCGGGGGCTGCTGCGGTTCCTGTGGGATGGTAAACTCTTCCATTACTCTCCTTTAGCCCCCGCGGTATCAATGCTGATCGGCACATGAGGCGCCGACGGTGCATCAACCTTCTTCTTCACCTTCAACACATTCGCCGACAGTTCGGGCACGACATCGAACGTGTCAATATTTGTGCAAAATTCTATATCCTTGTCGAAACCGATCTCGATGAGATATTTACCGTGATCGCACGTGCGCGCCATCTTCAAGAGATTCTTGCTGAAATTCTTGTACAATGCCACGGCGGCAACAGCGGAATCATTGAAATCGATCTCGGTCTCCTCGTCATCAATCAATAATTTTGTCAGCATGCCGGCGCAGACTGCATCTTCGATGCAAAATTGCGTTTGCTTGCCAGCGCAGAGTATGTAAATATCCTCCTTGATCTCTTTGATCTTGTTGACGACCGCCGTGATGTTCACAAATCCGGCGATAAGGAGGTTCTTCGCGTACCGCGCTTTCCACATGGCGGGAGCGCCGTTGGTGGTGTAAAAAATAATCGATTTCCCTTTGACCGCTTCGCTGGTGTACTCGAATGGCGAATTGCCCAGATTGAATCCTTCAATCATTTTTCCATTGCGCTCGCCCCCCCGGAGGACGACATCACCGAACAGGTTTCCTGAAACCTTTACTGCCGATTCGATCGTATTAACAGGAATGATCTCCCGTGCACCGTTATTCAGTGCGGTGATTACCGTCGTGCTTGCACGAAGCACATCGATCACGACGACATTCTTATCCCTCAAGAATAAATCGTCGATCTGCGAAAGCGAGAAGAACACTTCTATTTTCATACCGAATTCCCCCTGTCAGAATCAAACTAATTTTTCTTCAAGAACGGCAGCGGAACCACTGCAGCATCGATCAACTTCCCCCGTACATCGATCTGCAGTTTCGATCCGACATCGCTGTGTGCGGTTTGCACATATCCCATCGCAATTCCTTTTTCAAGCGACGGTGAAAATGTTCCGCTTGTAATTGTACCGCTGTTCGACCCTCCTGCAACGATTTGATAACCATGCCGCGGCACCGCTTTTTCCAACAGCATGATGCCGACCAATTTTCTTTGTACTCCGTCCGCTTTTGCTTTTTCCAAAACAGGTTTGCCGATAAATTCACCCTTGTTCAGTTTTGTAATCCATCCCAATCCTGCTTCCAACGGATGTGTGGTCTGATCGATATCGTTTCCGTAGAGGCAGTACCCCATCTCAAGCCGCAATGTGTCGCGCGCACCGAGACCGATCGGAGCGATGCCGAATTCCTTTCCGGCGTCGAAGATTGTATTCCAAATCTTCTCTCCGTGTTTCACGTCGAAATAAATTTCAAATCCGAGTTCGCCGGTGTATCCTGTGCGCGAGATGATCATCTCAACGTTGGCGAGCGTTCCCTGAACAAAATGGTAATACGGGATTGTGGAAAGATCGATCGTCGTCAATTTCTGCAGCGTTGCCAACGATTTGGGACCCTGAATAGCGAGAAGTGCCGTCTCATCACTCTTGTTTTCAAAACTGACATCAGCGGGACAATGACTCTTCATCCATTCCCAATCCTTGTCGATGTTTGCCGCATTTACGACGATCATGTACGAATGTTCCGCAAGCATATAGATCAACAGATCATCGACGATGCCGCCGTTCTCGTAACACATGGCGGAGTACTGTGCCTTTCCCGGTACAAGTTTCGATACGTCATTGACAGTGATTTTCTGTAAGAACGAAAGCGCGTTCACTCCCTTCGCAAAAAATTCTCCCATGTGCGAGACATCGAACACGCCGACATGATTGCGGACAGATTTGTGTTCTTCGATGATTCCGGCATATTGCACCGGCATTTCATATCCTCCAAACGGTACGATCTTCGCTCCCAGTTTTTGATGAATCGAGAAGAAGGGTGTGCGTTTCATTTCGGTTGTCCTTTTTTCCAATCAGCAAGAAATTTTTCAAGCCCTATGTCGGTTAATGGATGCTTGATCAATTGGTCGATAACTTTAAACGGCATTGTGCAAACGTGAGCACCCATCAGTGCAGCCTGAACAACGTGAATAGGATGGCGGACGCTTGCAACCAGCACTTCCGTTTGGTATCCGTAATTATTGTAGATAGTCACAATCTGTTCAATCAACTGCATACCGTCGGTGCTGATGTCGTCGAGGCGCCCGACGAACGGACTGATATACGTTGCGCCCGCTTTCGCTGCCAGCAGCGCCTGATTGGGTGAAAAGCAAAGAGTGACATTCGTATGAATACCCTCGCTATGAAGCATTTTTACCGCTTTCAATCCTTCTTTGATAAGCGGAATCTTTACAACAATGTTCTTGTGGATCTTTGCAAGATCGTGCGCTTCTTTCATCATTCCGTCGAAATCGGTCGAGACGACTTCGGCGCTGATAGGACCGTTCACAATTTCGCAAATTGTTTTGTAGTGTGCTTTCACATTTGCATCGCCTGCAATCCCTTCTTTTGCCATCAATGAAGGGTTGGTCGTAACGCCGTCAAGCACGCCGAGTGCGTTTGCTTCTTTGATCTCTGCAAGGTTTGCAGTGTCTATGAAAAATTTCATATATCTTCTCCGGTAAAGATTTTTCAAATCTTAAAGATTTGGAAAATCTCAATAAGTTAATTTACAAATTCAGTCGTGATGTCTTTGTCTTGTTTCACAGAAATGAACTGGAATTCATCGATCGGCAACGACTTGTCCTCTTCAACATTCAACCACGTTCTGAATCTGAAGATCAGACGGTTTTTCCTGTTGAAGAGCTTCCCGTTCATCAAATATTCTTTCATGCTCGGCGAGATGCGCAAGCGAAGGCGCCACTCATTCGACTCTGTCCGGAACCTCCGCAACCAGCGCTCGATGTTGCTCAAGATGGTGGTCTTCGACTGGATCATGCCGCTGCCGCCGCAGGTGGGGCACGGTTCGGTGAAACTGTGGATTACACTTTGGCGCTGACGCTGACGAGTAATCTGCATCAGACAAAAATCAGTCAATGGAAGAATCGTATGTTTCGCACGGTCGCGTTTGAACTCCTTCTTTACCTCGTCGTACACTTTTTTCTTGTTCCGGTCATCGAGCATGTCGATAAAATCGATCACGATGATGCCTCCAAGGTCTCGCAGGCGAATTTGTCTGCAAATTTCTCGCGCAGCTTCAAGATTAGTGCGGAGAGAATTTTCTTCTTGTTCCCTGCTTGCCGCATACCGTCCGCTGTTTACGTCGATCACCGTCATTGCTTCGGTCGGCTCAACGATGATGTAACCGCCGTGTTTCAGCCAGACCTTTCTCGACAGGAGTGTCGCGATCTCTTTTTCTATTCCGAAGGAGTCGAAGATCGGTTCACGCTTGCTGTAGTACTCGATTCGGTCAGCCATCTCAGGCGAGTAGAGCTTCACGTACGATTTGATTTCGCGGAAGAGTTTCTTGTCGTCCACAACGACGTGCTCTACCTGCTCGCTGAACAGGTCGCGGATGACGCTGGAGGTCGTTGCCATATCCTTATAGATCAACGCAGGGGGTTTTTCTTCCTTTGCAGTCGCTTCAATATCCCGCCATGATTTCAGCAACGATTCAAGGTCCTGCAGGAAGAGTTTTTCATCCTGATTTTCGGCATTTGTCCGAACGATGACGCCGAATCCTTGAGGAAGGATCGTACGTACTAACCGGCGTAGACGACGGCGCTCGCGAAAGCTGACGATCTTTTTGGAGATGCCGATCTTGCCGTCGAATGGAAGCAGGACGAGGAACCTGCCCGGAAGTGATACTTGAGAGGTAACCCGAACTCCTTTTTTCCCGACAGGTTCTTTTGTTACCTGAACTATGATCTCCTGCCCTTTGGTTAGATTGACCTCTCTTCGTCTCTCTTCCCGTGGGCGCTTTTCTACTTTTGGTTTGGCGACGGCTGTTCCACCGCCACCGTTCTCGCCATGTTCATCCTCCTCATCTTCATCATCCTCATCGAGCATTGTATTGAATTCATCCTGGTAGCTGCTGATATCGGAGAAGTGGAGGAAACCGTCCTGTTGCATTCCAATATCGATAAACGCCGCCTGGATCCCTGCCATTACTTTGGCAACTCTGCCAAGATAGATATCCCCCACCATGCGCTCCTTTTCGGGGGATTCCACGAACAATTCCGCCAGCTTTCCTTCCTCGGTTATTGCAATCCGGATCTCATTACCGACTGAATTGATGAGTATTTCTTTCTTCATTAACACCTTTCTGAAATAGTATAATTGTATCCTGAAAATACGACCTGAGTGAACATATTCCAGTTTGAGTCTGAAATAAATTCAATCCAGTACAGGACCTCCGCATAAATCCACCGTTTGTGGATCACACTTTATTTTGCCTCTGCACGATTGCACTGAAATTTCAATGCAATGCTCCATTTTCCTCATAATTTGGTTGAAATTTACGAAAAGATTGGGTGGCTTGCAAGGTATGATTTTATGCAGAAAATAAATAAAAACGCCAAGCCCGCCTGCCGAAGCACGTTGTGCGTGCGGCGGGCAGGCTTACTGTATCACACTTGTGTTTGGAGGCTGTTGCTTCCTTCCGGACCTGGCAGGGTTGTCCAACACGAAGTTGCACAGGGCTTGGCATTTTTATGTGGAGCTGATCGGGATCGAACCGACGACCTATTCGTTGCGAACGAATCGCTCTCCCAACTGAGCTACAGCCCCAATAAAGAAAAAATCCCAAATAACAAAACAACAAATCTCAAAAAAACTGTTTCCCAAATTGAGCGGCGTGGTTTTACGCCGCAAAATCCCACCCCCTTTTAAGCGGGACCGAGCTACAGCACCAAAATCT
>JBFMFY010000037.1:0-31217 GCA_040751955.1 Bacteroidota bacterium | reverse complement strand
GGTTACACAAAACCAATAAAAAATCCCAATTTTTGAATTGGGATCTGAGGATTAGATTATTCTAATCCAGGTTTCTTTTGTTTGCTGCCCTAGATGGAGTCGAACCACCACGCGCAGATCCAGAGTCTGCTGTCCTGCCATTAGACGATAGGGCAATCGTTCCATTAAAATACGATAAGAATAGTTGAAAATCTACTCTTGTTTCAATCCTCTCAATATTCGTTCAACAAAGTCTTTGTTCTTCTCGCTTATTTTAATCGAGATATGTATTCCATCTTCTTCGTGAGTTTGCTCTGCTACTTCTGCAACATCGTGTATCTGGGAAAGGAGTTTATATCTGTCGTGCGGGATAGTGACGGAGATTTCTTTGAATGAGGAATGAATCATTTCCGAAAGAAGTTGCTTGAAACCAAGAATGTTAATTCCCCTGTTTGCAGCAATGAACACCGATGGAGAATATCTGGATTGCAGATCTTTAATTATTGTTCTGTCGTTAAGCATATCAATCTTGTTAAAAACAAAAAGTACCGGCGTGTGCGCTGCCCCCAGATCGGCGATTGTATTCTTCACCACCTCAATATGTTCATCCATCTGCGGATGAGAGATATCAATGACATGCAGAAGAATGTCTGCCTCTGCTATTTCTTCCAACGTGCTTTTAAATGAAGCGACGAGATGGTGGGGAAGTTTCCTGATGAAACCGACAGTATCGGTCAATAAAATTTTTGTTGAGGCATCCAAAGTGACAAGCCGCGTTGTTGCATCCAGCGTGGCAAACAGTCTGTTCTCAACGAAGACTTCGGAATCGGAGAGTGTATTGAGCAGCGTCGATTTACCGACGTTTGTATATCCGACCAGAGAGATGTTGTGATATTCTTTCCGTCCCTTTCGCTGTGTTGCGCGCTGCGTCGCGATCTTTTCCAGCCGCTCCTTCAAATGAGCGATGCGTTCACGGATCATTCTCCGGTCTGTTTCAATCTGTGTTTCGCCAGGACCTTTTGTGCGAATTCCGCCGTATTGTTTTGAAAGGTGAGTCCACATGCGCGTAAGACGCGGAAGAAGATATTGGAGTTGTGCAAGTTCTACCTGCGTTTTTGCTTCCATCGATTTTGCACGGTTGGCAAAAATATCAAGAATCAATCCGCTGCGATCAACAACTTTCCGTTTAATTTCGTTTTCCAGATTGCGTGCCTGCGCAGGAGATAGATCGTCGTCGAACAGAATAATCGAAATGTCATCAGATTCCGCAAGTTGAGCGATCTCTTCCACTTTTCCTTTGCCTATGTAAAACGTCGGATCGACCCTCTCTTTTGATTGAAGTATGGTATGTACGATATCCGCACCGGCGGTATCGGCAAGCAACTTCAATTCCTCAAGATATTCTGTTGCTTGTGTTTTGCGTGTATATCCTGCGGCAACACCGACAGCAATGGCACGTTCGCGTTTATTTTTTTGCAGTTCTATCATACTTCTCTCTTTTCGCGTGCGATTATCATCTCTGCAATTGCACACACAACAGCCAGCAACGCAAAGTATCTCCACAATTCAATTCCAAATCTGCTTTGCAGCACCCTCTCTTTCAACGATTCCGCTGTCACCATTGACAGCGCATCCGGTTGAACGCCGAGCTGTTCGAGCATCAACACAACGTCATCCTGCCCCGCACGGGCACTTTCAGATTCATCGCTTTTTATATTCACAGAAAATGTTAATACCGTTTCACGATCAGCAATTGTATAATAGTGTCCGGGGTTTTGCAGAATCTCACCGGTGTATATTGTACGGGATATGCCATCATTCGATACTTTGGAATGCGACCGTAGTGGTGTGAATCTCTGTTCAGGATCGATCAATTGCAAGTTTGACGGAATGCCGCTTTTCAATTTCTTGATCTGTGACGAAGTAAATTCAACAGCATCCCCAGCGTTGTAAGAATTCTTTTCAGATTCCAATTGTACCTGCGATGCGAGATAGATCATCGATTGATTAACCAGAGGGACAAAAATTCCTTTCAGCGGAAAGTCCGACCAATCGGTCGTTGCCGGTACGGAAAAGCATAAGATTCTGCCGCTTCCGTACTCAGTCATCCATAAAAACGGAGTGCCGTTGGATAGTGCAATGATTGGTCGTATGGAACCTGAAGGAGGGACCGACAACAATCGGAAAACTTCCGGGGACTCAATACTCTGACCTTTTGATTGATGGGGATCGAACATTCCGGAAAAGATCGGAAACTGCAAATCCGCATTGCCGAATTGAATACCCGGTTTCCGCAGTGCGGACGATTGGAATTTTGGTACTCCGAATTGCTGCAGATAGGTGTATTCCGCCGCGAGAGAATCGGAAGAGGGGAAAAAGAGAATACTCCCGCCGTCGGAAACATATCGTTTCAACAATTGCTGCTGTTGCACTGCGATGCTTTTGATGCCGGACAAGATGATTCCATCACTTTCTTGGACCATGGATGTCGAGAGTTGTTGCGGTGATATCCGGTGAACATTCATAAAGGAGGTGGATGAAGCTGTGTTCGTGATGCTCAATGCAGTCGAAATATATCGTGCGTGTGCATCATCGGCGGAAACAAGCGTAATTGAAATCCGGTCCGGTATGTACAAAGAAAAATATCTTCTGTTGTCTGTTTCAAATTCATCATCTTCAAGGTCGATCGTACCGGTAATGAAACCCGTGCGATCGGGCGTAAAGGCAAACTCCAGTGTACCTGTCTCGCCGCCATCGAGAGAAATGCTTTTCTGCATCACGCGGGTGGCGCTCACGGACATGCTTGCGAGATGATTTTCGGTGCGTGATGTTCCGTAATTTTTGATGACAGCGGAGATAGTCACAGACCTGCCTGCTTGAAACAATGCGGAAAGGATGGATACCCGTTCGATGCCGACGTTATGATGTTGTGTACTGCTGACGCCGGAAAAGAAAAATTTCACATTCTGCTCAAATGCGGTTTCTGTCTTGGTGTTTGAATTTTTCAGAGTACGCAGTGTACTACGTTGTCCATCCGTAAGTATATATACTTCCTTGTTGATGTTCTTCGACCGCTGCAGTACCGTTGAACCGGACCGGAGTGCGTCGTCAATCGTTCGATGGATTATGCTCACCGAGGTCTCCCGAATAATCGATTGCAGTTTTTGTCTGTCGTGCGATGGCGATTCCATTGTTAACGTGGGCAAATCGGAGAGTCGAAGGATGATCGCGTCGTCGTTTTCTTCCATCATCGAAACGATCTGCAATGCTTGTTCTTTTGCCTGGTCAATATAAGTTCCCTTTTCGTTATGCAGGACCATGCTTGCCGTATTGTCAAGGATGATGAGCAAGGATGTTTTTGCATGAGAACCGATGGTACCGAAATTGCCTTTAAGAGCCGGACGTGAAAATGCAAGGACAAGAAGTATAACAATCAACGTCCGCAGCAGCAAGAGCAGCCACTGTCGTATGGTGATCTTCCGCATCTTGTTCTTCTGAAGTTCTTTCAGAAACGTCAGCGTGCTGAACTCGATCGTGCGCAGTTTCCGCTTATTCAGCAGGTGAATAAGAATGGGAATTGCTGCCGCGGCGAGTCCGAATAAAACGAAGGGATTAAGAAAGGTCATTCAGTGTCAACGCTCATACATGTGCCGAGAGGGGGACTTGAACCCCCACGCCTTGCGGCACTGGCTTCTAAGACCAGCATGTCTGCCATTTCATCATCTCGGCTCAATCACTCCGTAATATACAAAAATTAGGATTTCATCACGAGTAAAATCTTAGTACTATAAATTGACAATTGAAACACTATTTTTAATTCTATTTACGAATGAATCATTTGCATAGACAACAACAGCAATTTGCTATCAGATTATCCCTTGCGGTCGGTATTATCATGCTGGTGGGAAAGTGGTACGCATTCCTCATCACCGGTTCAGCGGCAATCCTTTCCGACGCTGCTGAATCTGTCGTTCACATTATTGCCGTTGCCTTCGCGGCGTACAGTATGTGGCTTACATACCAACCTGCCGACGAAAGCCATCCGTACGGACATGACAAGATCAGCTTCTTTTCTGCCGGCACGGAAGGACTGCTGATCATCATTGCCGCTCTTTTCATCATCTATGAAGCGGTGAACAAACTCGTGTACGGAATCACTCTTGAGAATCTTGATACGGGCACATACTTCATTTTCGGCGCGTCAGTCATCAATCTGGGACTCGGAGGATTTCTCGTATGGCGCGGGAAGAAAACCAATTCACTGATTCTCATTGCGAATGGAAAACATGTGCTGACCGATTCGTGGACAAGTTTCGGCGTTGTGGCGGGATTGGTGTTGGTCATCATTACGGGATGGTTGTTGTTTGATCCGATCGTTGCGATCCTTGTTGCGTTGAATATTCTGTGGGAGGGAGGAAAGTTAGTGCGTCAATCGGTAGGGGGATTGATGGACGAAGCCGATTATGAAACTGAACAGAAAGTGAAACAACTGCTGGATGAAGAGACGCGCAAGCACGGTCTGAAGTATCATGAATTACGCTGCCGCAACAGCGGCAATGCTGTTTGGATTGAGTTCCATCTTCTGTTTCCCGTCTCAGCGCTGTTGGAGGATGCTCACCGCACTTCCACAGAGATCGAAAAACAAGTATATAAACATCTGGGATCAGCAGTGCATATAACCACACATCTTGAGCCGCTTGAGGAACATGATGAGATACATTCGGGGGAATTGAAGCATTAAGAATTGTACACAGTTTAAAACGAAAACTCCCGACCGATGATCGGGAGTTTTTTTGTTCTTAAATACTTTTGTTATTTCCAGATATCCTGTATATGTTTTGCTGCGGCAGAATTCAACCGGGGTCTGAACTTGCTCTCAGCATATTTTGCAAGCGGAGCAGGAATTCCGGGGAGCGTCGTCACATCAACATACGGAATACTCATGCCGAATTTTGCATTCATCACTTTGATGAATTCATTTGCCACAATGCCGGCGCCGCGTGATGAAGGATGGACTCCGTCCAGACTGAACAGTCCGCCCGACACATAATCCGCTGTGTACATTTCGCCTGAGATGTTGTAGCCATTTTTCTTGATGGAATTAAAAATTGCATTAATATCAACAACGGCAGCATTCTTTGCTGCAGCAACTTGCGCGATGGTTTGGTTGTACGCCGCAATTGCATTTGCTGCGGTTGCCTGTTCGGCGGAATCCAAAATCAAAGCATCGGGGATTGGATTCAAGTAATTCAATCCAAACATTGCTGTTGTGTCAATTCCTGCAGGCACCGATTTGTTATTGCTGCTGTAATACTTTCCGGTTGCTGTGCCGATTTGTGTCACATAACTGCTCGAAGGAAGTATCAACAGAGGTGGATTTTGCTCTGTCAAATACGACGAACCATCTCCGGGTCCGGTCGTACCATGTTTTTGATAACTGACAGCGAAAGTTCCTTTTAGATCTGCAGCCACTGCAGGACCGACAGTTGTGAAATACGGAATCGCTCTCACGTCTGGTATATTGGCAACAACTATTTTTGCATTCGGCAGAGCGGCACGGAGTGAATCCAATGCCTGGGCATATAATGCTCCAAAAACAGCAGTACTAGTCGGTGCGTTCGGATTTACACCGCCGCTTGTTGCAAATCCAAGTACATCATTGTTACCAAGCCAGAACGTAACAATGTCCGGCTTCGGCGACATGTTCTTCAATTGTTCAAAGATACTTTTACCGAACGGTGCGCTGCGAAGTACATGCGGGAAGAAAGGGTTCTGCCTCGCTGCCGCTTTGGCGATGAATTCCGTCGTGTCGAGAAAATCATACACAACGGCTCCGGGAATTCCAAGATTGTCGTACGGACGGGCGAGAGCGGTGTTTGTCGGCGTGCCCGCGGCGACACCGCGCGGTCCGATCACAGGACCATCAAGGCTGATAAGTTCGTATCGAGCTGCTTTTCCCGCTGCGTCCGGTGATCCGGGATTTCCCCAGATCGGCTGTTCGAATTTTCCCAATGACGCTCCCGCTTTCGTCAATTGCTGTGCAATAATATTCGGGAAACTGTACAATTGAGCATCTTCATACAGCGCGCCGGATTGATACCCGGCTGTAAGACTGTTGCCGATGGCAACATATTTTATGACCGAATTGCCCCCTAATCCACTTTGAGGCAAGCCCGACGGCGCCTCATCGGAACATCCTCCAACAAATACCGCCACGCACACCGTCACTACTGCGGCAAGAATTTTAAATGGTTTCATAATTGTGTACTCCTAAAAATTTATTGTTCGTCCTCTATATTAGAAGGAATAACCGAAGTTTATCCCAAGCAGGTTTGCACGTGACTGATACACGCCATCGAAATCGATTTCAGTACCGGTCACCGTACGATCTCTGAATTGCAGGAACAAATATGCAATATCGATTACCATGTTCTCGTTCAGTGCATACCCGAACCCGATATTGTATCCGTGTCTGTCTGCATCAGGCAGCAGCGGCTCGGTGTATTTGTCCTGCACAGGATTATTGTCGAATAAATACCCAAACCGGATTTGCAATGCATCCATCGTGTACTCGCCGCCGATGCGGAGAATATACGTATCTTCATAGTTCTTCGGTGAGATCGTGGATGAACCGTCTTTTTTGAAATCGATCTTTAACTCTTTGTACGAAGACCAACCGATGAATTGGTAGTCCGATTCGATTTCGAGGTTTTCCATCACTTTGTATGCAATGCCGACAAATGCCGTTGCCGGTAATTCGAGCGATGCCGCAGCATCACCGCCGGGATAGATAGAACGATTCGGTGTGAATTCTGCGGTACCCTCGGCGTCAATTTTAATTGAAGATCTGTACGATGCACCAGCAGAAAGATCATCCGTTATTTTGTAGAGCGCGCCGATAGAAAAACCTGAACCCGTACCACTGAGATCAAGATTTACTTTGCCGTGTGGATCGAATGGGTCGCTGACATACCGTTGAATAGTAACGTCACCGGTTACGAAATTGAAACCCGCGCCAACCGACAATTGTTCCGTCACTTTATATGCGACTGTGGGAGAGAAAAAGAACGACATCAAGTCAACTTTTTGTGTAATGAACTTTCCCGACCAGCCATCCTCCCATTCAGTTCCTAATCCAAACGGATTGTTGACGCCGATACCGACGTTGATATCATCGCTGATGCGGTATGTTGCATACACATTGATCGGTGTAAAGAGCTGGTCAACCATTTCATTTTTTGTTCCGACATTTAAATTTGTCGGTCCGTAAAATATCGATGTCGGCGTTATCAATGTCGTTCCGACATAGACAGAATTATTTTTTTGAAAACCCAATCCAGCCGGATTGAAATAGATCGCCGAAGCATCATACGCTCGGGCAGCAAACGCGCCTCCTTGTGCCATTGCCCGCGCGCCATGTTCGTTCAACTGAAATCCTCCTGCAAAGAGTTGCGCAGACGAAACCAGCAAGAGACACGACATAAATATTTTTAGCATAGTTTTTTCTCCGTTTTTGTGTTTCAATGCGACAAAATATGGCGAATGATACGTAGAAAAGCAAAGCGTTAATTTTGTTTACAATTGCTTGTCGCTGCTTGACTCTCAATTGCGCATTACCTATTATTACACACATTTTTGTCTGTGACCCCAATTCACAATTTTTCTTAAAGGAGGTAGTATGAAGAAATCACTATTCACACTTTTTTGTCTTGTTTCGTTGACATCAATTGCGTTGTTCAACGGTTGTAAAAAGGATGAAGATAATCCTGTCACACCTGTTGACAAAGATGTACCTGATGATATTTTTCCATTAACTGCTGGTCATATGTTTGAATATTCGGGATACTTTACAAATCAAGATACAGAAACACCGGTTGCCAATACGAGCGCATTTTACAATACATCATGGACTGTAGGATCGTCAGCAACACCGCTGTCAGCAGTGTTTGGAACTCAATATGGAGCAATTGTTTCTGCAAAAAATGGTGGAAGAACGTCAGCATCGCTGATTACGGATTCAACTTTAACAGCACCGGGTGGACCGCGGAAAGTGACACCCATATTTGCTTATTATGACAGCACATCAAAGGATTATTATTACATGTCGAATCTTGGACTTTTCTTCCGTAGTTCGGTGATTAAAGATTCGGCTAACGCAACCGGAGTGCGCATCGATTCTCTACGATTCATTAAACTTGCATCTCCAGGAACCGATATCGGCGGAGAGTTTACATGCTTTGAACAAGATTATGTCAGCTACGCGAATCCTTCCGCGCCGACAACAATCAAGTTGAAAATTACGGGGAAATGGGAGTCTAAACAGGACATTACCGTGAACGGCATGACGTTTTCGACGTACTACCTGGTAATATCGCGTGTTGCATCAGTCGGTGGACAGCCAGTCAGCACCGGTGTTACAGCAAAGTTATGGCTTGCTCCAAAAATCGGTCCTGTGAAAATGTTCCTTGCGGGTGATGCCGAAGTGTACGGAAATTATAGAGAACTGAAATCAAAAAACTTCTAGTTTGCACCTGAGAACAACCATGGTGTTGCGTAAGTCCCAATTCGATCCTACAGAATTGGGACTTTGTTTTTTTTCTTTTCATCTACGGAGGCGTCTGTGAATAAAATTCTTCATGTTTTCATTTCATTGATTTGTGTCGGAATGTCGGTTGCCCAGCAATCCGTACTCGACTCTCTCAGGCAGCATGCTGCGAAGAGAACAGGTACGATTTCAGGCATTACGCAGCATATTGATTCAAAGGAGAGGCTTCCGTTTGTGAATGTGCTGGTCAAAGGAACTTCGCTCGGTACGTCATCCGATGTCAACGGGGAATTCATATTGACGAAGGTATCTGTCGGTAAACATATCCTGATCGTTTCTGCAATCGGTCATAAGACAATTGAAGTTTCCGTTGTAGTTGAAGCGGACAAAACATCGAACATTATCATCAGCATGGAAAATGAGAATGTCCAGCTCAACGAAATTTTGGTGTACGGCGCTTCCTTAAAGAAGGAACGAATCACAGAAGCTCCTGCTGCAATTTCGGTGGTGGAAGGAAAAGGATTGCAACGGGGTGCATCAACCGGACAGCTGCCGAAACTTCTTGAAGGGCAGCCCGGTGTGGATCTTGTGCAAAGCGGTCTATATGATTTCAATTTGAACACCCGCGGTTTCAACTCTTCATTGAATCGCCGCGTTCTCATTTTGCTGGATGGGCGTGATTTAGGAACTGCTTTCCTGAGCTCCACTGAATGGAACGGGATGGCGACACCGCTGGAAGATCTCGGCAGAGTTGAAATGGTACGTGGACCAGGTTCTGCGCTGTACGGAGCAAACGCCTACAACGGCGTACTCAATATAACCTCAATTCCTCCGAAAGGAATGCTTGGTACAAAAGTCACTGCCGGGATTGGGGAACTCAGCATGTTTCGGGGCGATGTACGGCACGCTGGACAATTTGAACATTTTTCATACAGGATCAACGCGGGAGGCGTTACCGGAAAGACGTTCAGCAAAGCGAGAACAACATCAATAACCGGCAGCCGTCAGCAAGACATTTACAACGCAGCAACAAACGGCGCATTTCAGAATCAGATCAATAACAACCAACATTTCGAATATGATGGCTTCAGTGCGTTAAATAATGAAGTTGCTGAAATGCGCGGGGATCCGGTGAATCAATTCTATCTCTCAGGAAGAGTGGATCATGATTATGAATGGGGAGGGACAGCAGTTGTTGAAGCAGGGGTTACCCAGGTAGAGAATGAAGTGATCGTTACCGGTATCGGGCGCGTGCAGGTGCAGCGCGCGCGACGTCCTTTTGCTCGGCTGAGCTACAGCGATTACGGTTTTAATGTGAATCTGTGGACACAATCCCGCATCAATATGGCGCCCGAAGTTTCGCTGTCAACGGGGCTAGATCTCGTTCAGGATGCGAATATCTCTCAGGGTGAATTACAATATAACCATCTGTTCCTCGAGAACCGGTTGTTTGTCGTTGCCGGTGTTTCACATCGGCTCATCTCCATTGATACAAAAAATACGTTGATGCTTGGGAAAAGGGATGACAATACGACCGGTATGTTTGGTCAGTTGGAGTACAGGTTTGCTTCGGAGTTGAAAGCAGTCGTTGCAGCTCGGTATGACAGGTCGTCGTTGCATGAAAGTTTCTTCTCACCTAAAGCAGCCGTTGTTTTTTCACCCGTTGCAAATCATAACTTTCGCGCAACGTACAACAAGGCATTTCAATCGCCGAATTATTCTGAGTTGTACCTTCATGTCAATCATCCCTACAGAGGATTCACGACATTTTTTGGTGCTGCAACAACAGGGTTGGTGTACAGGGGCAACTCTGAGTTGAAAGTTGAAAAAATTGAAGGTGTGGAACTGGGATACAATGGTGTGATAGATAATACGTTGTTCCTTACCGTCGATCTTTATTACAATCGCCTAAGGGATTTTATTTCCGATCTCGGTGCAGGATTTAATCCAAAACAGCCTTCCCCGTCAATTATAACGAGGAAGAGTTACCGCACAGGAGCCGACACGAGTTTTTCACATGCTGTATGGTCGTACAAAAATGTTGGTAAGGTGGACGAGTACGGTTACGATATCGGTGTGAATTATTACCTGACGGAAGAGATCATCTTCGATGCAAACTATACCTATTTCCAATTCGAGATTGATAAAAACAGTGTTACTGCTGCAGAGCTAAATCAAATACAACCAAATTCTGCTCGCTGGAAAACAAATGTCGGTGTGACCTACCAAAGCAAAGATAACTATGATGTATCCTTAAAGGTCAAATACGTTCCGTCGTACTTTTGGTCTGCCGGAGTGTATTCCGGTGTGATTCACACATACGCGTTGGTGAATCTGTCGGGAGGGTATCAGGTAAACGAGAGTCTGTCTATGAATCTCAATATCTCAAATCTGCTAGATCGAAAGCATTATCAAATCTTCGGCGGTTCGGTGCTCGGCAGGCGAAGCGTGTTAACTGCAACATATTCTTTTTGACTGCTCAAGACTTCCGAAGTCTTTATGACTTCGGAAGTCATCTTTTCTTTACTTCAATTTCTCCAACAACTCCTTCGCTTCTTTTCTGTATTGATCGTCGTCTTCATCTTGTTTTGGGTATGCCGCGATTGCAATGAGATATTCCTTTGCCTTTTCTTCATCATCTTCTTCAATGTACGCACGTGCAGCGTCAAGACGGTACATGATAAAATTTCCCCGCAATGAGAGCGCTTTCTCGTAATTCTTTATCGCATCTTCCATGTTTGCCCAGCCCAAACCGAGCGGCCAGCGGATCACTTTCGGTTTTTCACATAGCTTCGCATGTGTGCGCCCGAGAATATAGTAGGGGAGTGGATCGTTTGGACTCAGTGAGATTGCTTTTTCACAGTCTGCTTTCACTTGCTTCACAAAATCAATCGCACTCCACACTCCTTTGAATAATGCAACACGTCCGTTAGCAATTGCGCGCCGGATATACCCCTCAAACGCATCCGGTTTTGCTTTTACAGCGCGCTCCGCATAGTCCAGCGCTTTTTGATAGTATTCGAGCTGCTTTTCTTTCTCTGCATTGGTACTGTTTGGGAGATGCTCGCCAATATCAACATAGCTGCGGCTGATGCGCCACAACACGTCGAAATTATTCGGATCGAGTTTTTCCGCCTGCTGCAATTTTTCAAAAGACTTTTCACGGTCGAAAATAACCGTCGAGAGATTGTCTGATTGTGCCACAAGATCGGAGACGGTTTGCGCAGAAAGCGCCGTTGCAATAATGATTGAAAGTAGAAAGAGGTGTTTCATAGGATTTCCTTTTATCTGGTTGCGTGAAGTGTACGAAGGGAAAAGAACTGTTGCAATTCCTTTTTTGTCCGGTTCATTTGCTTCTTTTCCAACTTTCACCTACACTTGACGGGAGTGAAAAAGGAACTGTCAATATTGATCGGGTGTACAGCAATATGGTGCGGTGGTATTCTCCTTGCGCCATTACTGTCACAGTCTATTATGTCCGATTTTCTGTATCGGTTGTATGGTTCAGTATGCCATCAGTTTGCATCGCGATCGTTCCATCTCCATGGCGCTCCTTTTGCAGTCTGTATCCGGTGCACAGCGATCTACGGAGGATTTCTTCTTGCTCTCATGCTGTTTCGCCTGTTACCCGAATTGCAGAAAAAAGAATTTCCCGCTCTTGCCGTGTTGATCGTTAGCGGGATTCCAATTGCACTCGATGGATTGATGTCATTTACTCATTTCTACGAACCCTCTGTTGTGTCGCGGGTACTGTCCGGTAGCATCTTCGGTATCGGTATGGCACTCTTATTGCAAAAGACATTAACCGAAATCATTCATTCAACCATTCATACATTTATCGCACGCTATGAACCCAAAACCTGATAAACTGATGCCGTCATTGTACGGCGGACTGCTTATTGCAACGTTGTGGGCAGTACCCGGATTAAACCTCATTAACTGCCTCTGCTGCGCTGGTGTATTGCTGGGAGGATTCCTTTCAGTATTGCTCTACCAAAAAGACTTCACACAAGAAACGGAGCCGATGACCAAAAACGATTGTATTCAACTTGGAATTTACTCCGGTCTGATCGCTTCGGTCGCGGCGGTCATCATACAGGTGATCGTCACGCTCGTCTTCGGCGATGTTGCGGTGGAGATGATGATGCGTCTTGTCGAAAGGATGAATGTGGAAATGCCGGCAGAATTTTATGCGTTGATCGAACAAGCGAAAGAGGAAGAGCCCAATCTCTTCGGATCCATACTTGCTGTGTTTTTTTATATTGTGCCGAACACGTTGTTTTCCGTGCTCGGAGCTTTGATAGGATGGAACGTGTTTAAACCGAAAGGATAGATTATTTGCCGCGGGAAGATTTTTACTTCAACACAATTCTGAACGTCGTTCCACCCCCAACCCTGCTCTCTTTTACGGTGAGTTTTCCCTTGTGGTAGATCTCGATGATCCGCTTGGAAAGGGACAATCCCAATCCCCACCCACGTTTTTTTGTGCTGAAACCGGGACGGAAAATATCTTTATGGTATGACGGATCGATTCCCTTGCCTGTATCTTTCACGTCAATGATTGCATGGTGTCCCTCTTTTGCAATGGAAAATGTAATTGAACCTTTGCCTTCTTCCATCGCATCAAGTGCATTCTTGATCAGATTTTCGACGACCCATTCGAACAATTCCGCATTGATGGGTGCAGTGATGGAATGATCGCCTGTTACGGTGATGTCAACTTTTTTTCCCATTTGCGGAAGACGTTTGGCAAAATAGCGGACCACTCGCTGCAGTACGTCGTTGATATTCTCCTCTTTCAAATCTGCTTTTGAACCGATCTTTGAAAACCGTTCTGCCACTTTTGTAAGTCTGCGTGCGTCGTGTTCAAATTCTGAGACTGTCTCCAGTATTTTTTTATTATCGCCCGCCTGGTTCTTCAATAGTTCTATCCATCCCATCATGCTCGTCAATGGTGTGCCGAGTTGATGCGCGGTTTCGCGCGCCATACCGACCCAGATATTGCTCTGTTCACTTCGCTTGATGTAACTGAACCCGATGTACCCGACGAGGATGAATAGGCTTGCGATCGCAATTTCAACAACCGGCAGCCATCGCAGTTGTACAACGAGGGGGGATTCACCGTAATGAACGTAATTAAGCACGATCGAATCCTGGAATGTCACACGGATCGGCTGATTATCTTCATCCATATCACGGATCATCGAAAACAGGATCTCCTTTTGCTGTTCAACTGAGATGGTGGAATCGATCACGATGTTTTTTGTCGTGAGAATTTTTTTGTCCTCACCGTCGGTGAGCACCACGGGGAAATCGATCGAGCTGATGATCTCATCGAAAATAAATGTGTAATCGGTTCCCTGTGTGGGACTGTTTGCAACATATTCCAGTGAACGGGCGTAGAGAGCCGCCGTTTCGCGTTGCTTGCTCTGCAGTTGCGTAACCAGATTGTGTGTGTAGAGAAGGATGGGGATGACGATACAGACAGCCGCGACGAACAGCGCGATCTTGATCCTGCCGGATTGTGGGCTGCGTGTATTGAGTTTCATATGTAACGGATAAAAAATGTCTGCCGCAGATTTCACAGATGCGCGCAGAAAGATTCTGCGATGATCGGTGTGATCTTCGGAAAAAAGTAGATTATCTCACTATTGTCTGATCACGTCGTGCACCGACAGAGACTACCGATACTTTCACACCGGATAATTTCTCGATTGTTTCCACATATTTTGTGGTATTTTTCGGTAAGTGTTTCCATTTCTTTGCGTCGGAAATCTTTTTATTCCATCCGCTGAATGATTTGTACACCGGTTCAACGGTTTCCAGCGTCTGCACATCGGTGGGAAACGAAGTAAGGACCTTTCCATCTTTTTTATAGCCGACGCAAATTTTTATTTCATCGAACTCGTCGAGCACATCCAGTTTCGTGAGAGCGATTTCGGTGATACCGTTTACCATCAATGAATATTTCAAACTGACCATGTCCAGCCAGCCTGTGCGCCGCGGTCTGCCGGTTGTGGCGCCGAATTCATGCCCGATCTTGCGAAGTGTTTCGCCGGTCCCGTTGATCTGTTCGGTGGGGAATGGACCGTTACCAACGCGAGTCGAATATGCTTTAACAATGCCGATGATCGATTTAACGGCTGTCGGCGGTATGCCCAACCCTGTGCAGGCGCCTCCGCTCGTCGGATTGGATGAGGTAACGTACGGATATGTTCCATGATCCACATCCAGCAGCGCACCTTGCGCACCCTCTGCAAGCACTTTTTTCTTCTTGCGCAATGCATTGTTGAGATAGGCAGAAGTATCGGTGACGAACGGATCGATCTGTTTATCGAATTCCTGATACTCATTGATCAATTGTTCGATGTCGATCTCCGTTTTGCCGTACACTTTGCTCAAGATCTGGTTCTTCTCTTCAATGTTGCGGGTCAATTTTTCACGCAGCACTTTCCGGTCGAGCAGATCAACAACGCGGATGCCGGTGCGCATATACTTGTCAATGTATGCAGGACCGATCCCACGTCCTGTTGTGCCGATCTTTTGTGAACCTTGTTCACGGATATTGTCGAGCAGTTTGTGGTACGGCATGATCAAGTGAGCGTTGTGCGAGATAAAGAGACGTCCGTCAATCTTCACGCCGAACGATTGCACCATGTTGATTTCTTCCATCAATGCAACAGGATCGATCACAACTCCGTTGCCGATCACGCATTTGACATGGTCGTGAAAGATTCCCGACGGGATCAAATGGAGAACATAATTCTTGTCGCCGATGCAGACCGTGTGTCCTGCGTTTGCACCCCCCTGATACCGTGCGACTATATCGATATCCTCGCTGAGCATATCGACAATTTTCCCTTTTCCTTCATCGCCCCATTGGGCGCCGACTATGATTGATACCGACATAACAAATCCGATTCAAACGTTGACTAATCTGAAATAAAATTGCAGATAGAGTATAGCAAGATTTGTCTCTAATCTCAACCGGAGAAAGCTGCGTGCGACAACCGTAGTACCTCGGTTTGATTGCTTAGATATTCCCTCAAGAAAAAACCCGTTATGCTGAACACTGAACAGCAATATTCAAGACAAGCTATCTTATGGAGACCCCGAAACAAGTTCGGGGGGACGAAACGGAGACACTGCCGCAGCGACACATTTCTTGCAACTCCATCCAATTTTGACTAATTTCTTTCAAGAATCGAACGGTAACAACCTGAAACATGCCACATACAAAGAAGCCCTCTTCACATACTGCAAAGACACCCCCTGTCAGGACACGAGAGGAAATTCTTGCACAACGAAAGCTCGATTCCCGCGCTGAAGATTCCCGTCTCATCAAAGCAGCTCTCAAAGGTGAGCAAACTGCCTACCGCAGCATCATGAAGAAGTATCATGATCAGGTCTATAATCTTTTGTACAGGATGATCCATGAAAAAGACGAAGTAGAAGATCTGACGCAGGAAGCATTCATCAAAGCGTTTCAATCGCTTCACAATTTCAACGAGGAATTCGCTTTCTCTACGTGGCTGTACAAGATCGCGACAAACAATTGCATCGATTACATACGAAAGAAGAAACTTGCGACATTTTCCATCGATAAGCCGATTGAGTCGAAGGATAGCGAATACACGTTCGAAATTCCTGACTCAACGTACGAGCCGGACAAGACGATGATCGCGCGACAGCGGTCAAAAGTGCTTGAAGATGCGGTCAACTCGCTTCCGGAAAAATACCGCGTGGTAATTCTCATGCGTCACACAGAAGACAAGGATTATCAGGAAATCGCCGATGAATTGAATCTGCCGTTAGGAACGGTAAAAGCCCATATTTTCCGCGCGCGCGAGATATTGTACAAGCGATTGAAGAAAAAAATCCATCAATATTAGCCCGCAACTCTTTTTGATTTCAACTCGTAAACGAGCATAAGCCCCGCCATAGACAGGTGCTTATTATGAACAACAAACAGACATTTTCCCATATCGCTCTCATCCTTTTCATCAGTGCCGGTATTGCATCCGCTCAAACAATTCAGCGTGAAGTAGCAAGAACAAACGAAAAAGAAGTAAAGGTGTATCTAAATTCAACATTCGGCTCCGTGAACCTTAAAAAAGGAGAACCGGGAAAAATTGTGGAGGTCTTGTATCGTCGGAAGGATAAAGATAACGAGCCGGAACTCGATTTTGACTACTCCATTCGAAGAAATGTAGGTGAGTTGCACATCGAGATGAATCCCGACGGCGCAACAGTTGTTCACTCACGGAATGGCGATGTGAATGTTAATCTCAACCACGTCAACTTGAAACCGGATGAATGGTATATCAAATTGACCGACGAGATCCCTCTTTCTATTAAAGCGGAGCTGGGTGCAGGAAAATCCGATTTCGACTTTTCCGGTTTGGAAATTAAAGACCTGACGATTTCTACAGGAGCAAGTTCATCAAAGATGAGGTTTGATGAAAAAAACAAAGAAGAAATTGATCACCTTTCGATTGAGACAGGCGTGAGTAAATTTTCCGCGGAGAATTTGAACAACGCAAATTTCCGAAAGATGTCATTCGAAGGGGGTGTCGGATCGTACTATCTCGACTTCGGCGGAGAATTAAACAGGACGGTTGATGTGACAGTGAATGTCGGACTCGGTGCGATCACCGTCGTTGTTCCGAAGAAGATCGGCGTGCGGGTGAAGTACGAAGACAGCTGGCTTTCTAATTTTACCATTGACGATGAATTCATCCGAAAGAAAAAGGGGACGTACGAATCGGAAAATTATGAAGATGCCGACGGACGGATGAACATCTTCATCGAATCAGGGCTCGGCAGCGTCAAGATCAAACGATCAAAATAAGAACCACCTCATTTCAGTCATGCCATAAATCATGTGTGGCACGGCTCATGAACCATGCCCGATCAAATAGTTTTTGCCGTTTTTCTTGCGCTCTCCATCATTTCCCTCGCATTTGGAATCCTTGCCGGCTACTTTGCGTACCGGAATTCTCACAAAATAGAGAACGAATTGAAGATGGTCTTTTGGGGTATCGGAGCCATTGCAGGATTGGTGTTCGGCGGATTATGCTGGGCGTGGTTTTTGATCCCGATCATCATGAACCATCTTTGAGGGAGTTGTCGGCTCTCCATTGGAAGTGGGTCCCGTCTTCATCACAGACCGTAAAAGAAAAACGCCGCAAACTTCATCTCCTCTGAAAACTCCTTCTGTTTGTTCAATTGCATCATTGCTTGCCGATACGCCGTGTACGGACTGAATGTAGAAGCGTAGATTGCGTAGAGTTCTTCGTTAAATGAACGGCTCATTTTTGGAGTGATGGGAAGTTCGTTCACAACAAGCGACTGCGTGCCGTTCATCAGCCATATCAAAGTATGTTCAACAGTGATAAAATTTGACTTTGCATCGATATCGGCAACATACACAAACGGGAATTGCGTAAATGAACTGATTGTTGCGAGCGGAACGCTCACTCCCATCACCGACGGACTTCCATCCGAAAGCGTCATTGAATACTCGCCGTCAACAGTAGTATTGAATAATGAAGCGAGGTGGAGAAATTCTCCGCTGACAGATCCCAATTTTTCCGGTGTGGCAGATTGTTTCACGATGACCTGCGCATTCTTAAAAAAACTCCTGATATCGCGGAGTTCAAACTCTAATCCCCACCGGGCGTCGGAAGTAAATCCCGCAGCGACAACATTCGTGATAAAACGGGGAGAATGTTTCCTCTCCCGCAAAAAATAGAGGGATGGAAGGTAGGATACTTCTGTTGCTTCAATCAATGTACGGCCGCTTTTTGTCAATGCATGGAACGGGAATTTTTCCCACCCTTCCGGCGGAAGGATGAGAAATCGCTGCGACTGATATGGTTCCGCAGGTCGGACAAGGAAATCGTACAACTCGTTTGCCAGCTGCTTCAGTTCAAATCCCGCTGCTTCGTCACTCCGGACGAGATCAATGAATCGGCTCATTTTTTCTTTCAATTCGAAACCGAAGGAAGAAATCTTCGTTGCAGTCACCGGTTCATCCTGCCTGATCACAAAAAGCCATGCTTCGTTTGCTGAAAAATAATAGCGCAATGCGGTCACGGATTGGGGAAGAAATTCCCGCGTGATATCCGGAATTTTTTTTGCCGCATTGATGAAATTGAATTCAGGGTATGCCTGAGCCAACGTTGAAACTGCGTTCACCAGGTTTTTCTTTGATTGTTGCAATTGCTGCTGCAAACGGATTGCGTGGTCGTTGTCACTGTTCCTCCTGAAATAGAACAATGCCCTTTCTAAACCAGTCACTCTCTTTTGCTCATCACCTACATTGACAAACTGTTGTTGTTTTTTTTGATCCTTGAATTCGAGGTTATCATCGCTCACCAATCGCTGAAGTGTGCGAGCCCGTGCACGCTCGGCATATTCGAGCGCGTCGCCGTAGTTCTTTCCGTGAAGTAACAGCGATATCAGCGGAGCCGAAAACGATTCTTCCATTGTGCGATGTTGAAAGGTTATCATCAGGTTTTCAAAGTCAGTGAACGAGTTAACGGGAACGGTAAGAATGTCGGCAGTCATGAATTTGTCGAATGAACGCCGGTAGTATGTAACCGCCGTGTAATGGTCTCCCGAAATTTCCTTCAGCAAACCGAAACGATGAAGAATCACCGCTTCGCCGAACGCATATCCCGCCTTGGAACACAATGTTTGAGCATGCTCGTACAATTGTGTTGCACGAATGAACTTCTCATGATTATATGAGAAAGTATTTTTCTTCACTTCACAATCTCCGATGCGGATAAGCAGATAGGCCTGTTCCAGAGGGTTGAGATGATCCTTTGCAGATTTGTACGCGGTAACAAAAAACCGTTGTGCATCGTCAAAAGCAAAATTATAATACATCACTTCCCCCATACCCAGCAGCGGCAGGTACGCCGGTGCTTGGTGAAGCGTAAGAGATTTTTCAAAGGAACGTTTTGCCAATACCCATTCATGTGCCCGCAGGAATGCGAATCCACAGAGTGCATAGGAATATCCTTTATCCACCGAACCGTTGTTTGTTCGCAGGGTATTTTCACACTGTGCGAAATATTGCAGCGCGGCAGATCGTTTTCCCCGCTGCAGGAGAGAGGACATCACTGCGGCGATCGATTCGATCGCGTTGACGGTATCCGCCAGTTGAAGGAATTGCGCAGCGGCAACGGAAAGATACTGCACTGCTTGTGTATGCTTACCGAAAGATGCATACAGATTCCCCAATTGCAGTGCGGCAGCGGCGTACGGTTTTTCCAATTGATAGAGCTGACCGCTCAGATACGCCTCTTTCAGTATTCGCTCTGCTTCTTCAGTGTTGTTGAGACGGATATGATGCCGTGCCATATCGAGCATCGTATTGAGTTCGGCAGTACGGTCTGCCACCTGACGGTATAACGTACGGAGTGTCGAAAGGCTTTGTACCGCTTCCGGAAGTTTACCCGACAGCGACTGCAGCGATGCCAGCGAGGCGTATTGTTCAGCGAGTTTCGCAGTATTATCGGCGGCTGAATAGAGTTCGATGCTCTCCGCCAGCAGCCGCTCCGCATTTTTATAGTTCAGATTTCTGAGTTCGTCGTTTGCCTGGCGGGATAATTGTTCCGCTTTTTCAATCGGAATATTCCCTGACCGATCGGTACAACTGTTCACACCGAGAAAGAGAATGGCAAGAAGATATATGGGGAGACGATTCATCATGGATCGTTGCTCATTCAATATAGCAAAGAGTCTTTAAAACAAAAAAGCCATCCCGCTGTATCGAGATGGCTTGAGCAATAATAGTAATGTGTTAGAATGCTATTGCGAGCCCAGCAGTAAGTGAATTATATTCGCCAATATTGTAATCAGCATTGATGTTGATGATCAGTAAACGAATACCGAGCCCAACAACCAATCGTGACGAGTTTTTGCCTTCCACCTCAAAGGCGATTGTCGGCGGAGTGATGCCCGGACCATAATCAGCTGACGGTGGTGTGTAATTAATTTTCATTGTTGCGCTTTCAAGCATGAATCCCGCATACGGTGTTACATTCAAAAAAGCAAAGCCGAGTTGTTTGCTTGCGGTAACGCCAAAAGATGTTCCGCTTAATTCAAACAGCGGATCAATCTTGATTTTTTGCGTATAGAATGAAGCAGCAACATCAACGACCGGAATCGGGAACCAGTATCCGATATTATGTTGAATACCGAAGCCTGTCCAGCTCAGATCGCCCACATCCGGAATGTTAATCTTTGGAAGATAGCGGATTGTAAACTTTGTACCGACGAATGTACCCAACGTCAATTGTGGTGCTATGAACGGAATTCCGGCATTACCGGAGAGATTGCCGACGCCACCGAGACCCGTCTTCAACGTGTAATTGATATTGAAGGTCGTATCTTTTGCAAATGGTGTTCCTTCATATATTCTGGCAGTCACGGAACTGTTCATGTCAACTTTGACTTGTGGCGAATTCGGATCGCCCGCAACAGCTTTCTCTCCGATGACAGTTGGTCCGCTGATTCGGATTGTAAAATCAGATTGCTGAAGCGCTTTGCTCAATGCTGAACGAAATTCAGTATCGGCGGAAGAATTTCCCGTGTTGACAGAATTTAATGCAATTTCATCTGCCTGTGCCTTATTGAAACGGAATGAACCTTGCTCATCGAACGTCTTCGGCAGATCGCCGAGCGGTGTATACATCACGGCGGCGCCGAGTTCGATATCGATACCGAATAATTTTGTCTGCGGTGCCTTATTAAATAATCCACCGTTGAAATTTGTCAGTAACCCCTGGCTGATTGGATCGATATATCCCAGAGCAGCTTTACCTGCGAGTTGGTTCAGCGTTTTTTGAAGCTCGTTGTCCTCCTGCGCCGATAAGGTTGTACCCAGCACCATAACTCCGACAAGAAGAGTAAGTAGGTTTTTCTTCATAGTGACCCCTTTAATTATGATTGAATGTGAATTAGAAAATTTGATGAAGTTGTTTTTCACACCGATTGGGGGAGGTACGGTATCTATCTTTGTTTTTGACGGCATTGCAAACGAAGGCAGTACAAATATACGGCTTTATTTTTGAAAGGCAACAGTTTTTTTAGTCCGATTTGTTGCGATTGAACGGTATTTTTTTTAACATTGCATAACAGTGTGAGGCGATCTATGAAGTCCATCGGCATTAAAAAACTCTATTATTCCATCAGCGAGGTTGCTAAAATAACCGATCTGGAACAATATGTGCTGCGTTACTGGGAGTCTGAATTTGAACAATTGAAACCGCAAAAAAACCGCGCCGGTAACAGAGTGTACACGAATAAAGATATCAAATTGATACTTCACATTAAAAAATTGCTTCGCGAAGAGCGGTACACGATCGAAGGGGCGAAGCAGGTGCTGCATACATTCATTGTTGACGAAAGCGGCGAACAAACGGTGCTGCCGTTCGGCGAAACTTCAACGGAAAGCTCAAAACCTGTGTTGCAGCAGCCCGTTACAAAGATCACCGATCCGAAATTGAAAGAGGACCTCAAAGAGGTAAAAACATTGCTGGAAGATCTGCTGGTAAAGTTAAACTGACACCTACGATGTTGAAAAATAAAAAAGTCTCTGCATTCCCCAGAGACTTTTTTTGTTTCTGATATTTTTTGAACCGAGGATCGTCTTGGATTCTTCTTCTCTTTTTAATAAATTAAGCCATGAAACGGAACGTGGCGCAGCCCGGCTAGCGCACTACCTTGGGGTGGTAGGGGTCGCGGGTTCGAATCCCGCCGTTCCGACTCCCGAAAAGACTCGATTTCTCGAGTCTTTTTCATTTCACTCCATCCAATCTCTCGAAAAAATTTCAATGAAAAAATTTCTTGTCGTTACTGCGCTTGCTATTTTTCAGACTCTTTTTGCTCAAGTTGAAACAGCTCAAAAACTGATTGTTGCAATTGCACCCGGATGGAATGACAGCACCGGAACTTTGTACTTGTTCGACAGATCGCCTGCAGGATGGAAGAAACATCGCTCAACGTGGAATGTTTCATTCGGCAGAGCCGGATTGGGCTGGGGAATCGGGCTGCATACGATTCCCGGCGGTGAATATCAAAAGACAGAAGGTGATCGTCGTTCTCCCGCCGGCATTTTTGAATTGGGTCCTCTTTATGGATTGGATTCGTCCGTGCCCGAAGGGGTCCGCTATCCGTATCAGCAGATCACTGCCCGCACGCGCTGCGTTGACGATTCGGTTTCGCGTCTCTATAATCAAATTGTTGAAGAGGATTTCTCAACAAAGGATTGGTCAAGTGATGAAGAGATGGAAAGGGTGGATCCTGATTACAAATATGTACTGGTTGTGAAGCATAATCCGGCGAATGAAAAAGGAAAAGGGAGCTGCATCTTTCTCCACATTGTTAATACACCCACCACGGGGTGCACTGCAATGAACGAAGAGGATATGCTGACGTTGCTTCGATGGCTCGATCCAACAAAGAAGACACTCGTCGTCCAATTACCTCATGCCGTTTATCATTCCATGCGTACCGCGTGGAAACTTCCGCCCTTGATATGATATCACTATGAAAAAAACAAAAATTTTCTTCGGCATATTGTTCTCATTGATCGCTATTCTCATCATCGGATATTTTGCGCTGAAGTATCTTGTCACCAAATCATTCCCGAATTATAATGGTGAACTGCAATTGTCCGGCTTGCATCATCCCGTAAAGATTTATAGAAACGATCATGGCGTGCCGCACATCTTCGCGCAGGATGAACACGATGTGTTCTTTGCTCAGGGGTACGTGCATGCACAGGATAGGTTATGGCAGATGGATCTGGCGCGCCGTGCCGGTGAGGGAAGACTTTCGGAGATACTGGGGACACAGACGATCAAGTTCGACAAAATGTTGAGGACCGTCGGTTTCAAGCAGATCGCCGAGCGATTGGAATCTCACATCAGCCCTGCATCGAAAGAAATTCTGCAAGCATACTCCGATGGAGTGAATGCGTGCATCAAGGCTCAAAAAGGAAAGTATCCCATCGAGTTCGACATGCTAAATTATGAACCGGAAGAATGGAAACCCGTTCACAGTCTCATGATCGCCCGGTTAATGGCGTGGGAATTGAACATCTCATGGCATGTGGACGTGGTACTGGGAGAACTTGTTGCGAGACTTGGGGAAGAAAAAGCGAATGAAATTTTTCCATCATACCCTGAAAACGCCCCGGTCATCGTCTCTCACACGCCGGAAGAAAAAAATATCGTTCCGTTGAAACAATTCACAGCCGTGCATAACGAGTTCAAGCAGTTCTTCGGAACAACGGGGACACATATCGGCAGCAATGCGTGGGCAGTCTCCCCCGGTAAATCGGCAAGCGGGTATGCGATGCTCGCCAACGATCCTCATCTCGGGCTCGGATTGCCGGCGAAGTGGTATGAGATACACTTGAACGGCGGAAAGTTGAATGTCGCCGGTGTGTCGCTTCCCGGTACGCCCCTTGTCATCATCGGACATAACAAGAACGTGGCATGGGGATTTACGAACGTTATGGCGGATGACGCCGATTTTTATCTTGAGCGGACAGATTCACTCGGTGCTGATCGGTATCTGTTTAAAGGAGAGTGGAAAGAGATTGAAACGATTCATGATACGATCATGGTGAAAGACTCTTCATTCGTACCGATTGAAATAAAAAAGACTCATCATGGACCTGCGATCAATGAGATCTATCCGCTCGATGAATTTGTCTCTTCCGATTTCATTACAATGCAATGGACCGGCTATGAGATGAGCGATGAATTGCTCGGCATTTATCTGTTGAATGTATCGCACGATTGGAATAGTTTTCTTCGCGGTGTGAGAGAGTTCACCGTGCCGGGACAAAATTTTGTCTATGCCGATGCAAAAGGGAATATCGGATATAAGCCTGGTGTTCGATTACCGAAGAGAGTGCAAGATAATCCCACACTGCCGGTTCCCGGATGGACGGGAGCGTATGAGTGGCAGGGGTTTATTCCGTTCGATGAATTGCCTTCATCATTTAATCCGCCGGAAGGATTTATTGCAACGGCAAACAATAAAACGACGAACAATTTCCCGTATCACATCGCAAATCTGTGGGAGCCCCCCTCCCGCATTCAGCGCATTCGTGAAGTACTTCAGACAAAGAAACTTCTTGAACCTGTGGATTTCAAACAGCTGCAGAACGATTACTATTCTTATTTTGCAAGAGACCTTACGCCGTTTATTCTATCTGCATGCACCGGCGTTCCGCAAACAGATCATAGACTCGAAACTGTTCTTAACTATTTCCGCAATTGGAATTTTGCACTAACCAAAGACGACGTTCCCACGGCGATATTTGAAGTATTTTTTACTCATCTTTTAAAGAATCTCTATCGCGATGAGATGGGCGAGGATCTCTTTCAGCAGTACATATTTCTTGCCAATATACCGTACCGTGTGACATTGAAATTATTGAACGACAGTTCATCAGTATGGTTTGATGACATAACGACACAGACAATCGAAACTCGCGATGATATTATCCGGAAAAGTCTCGCAGATGCACTGCATGATCTCACAGGAAGATTCGGAAGCGATGTAAAGGAATGGCGGTGGGGAAGATTACACACGCTGACCTTGCGACATCCGTTCGGCAGTATCAGCGTCCTTGAATCGATCTTCAACATCGGACCGATAGAACTGGGAGGTTCCGGCACAACGGTGAATAACGGGGAATATCATCTCACTGCGCCGTATGAGATGACCCTTGGTCCTTCCACACGACAGATCGTCGATTTTGGAAATATAAATGGTGCACTGTCAGTCATCCCATCCGGGCAATCCGGGCAGCCGCTGCATCATTATTATTCAGATCAGGTGGCGCTGTGGAAGAACGGTGAATACCATCCCATGCCGCTTGATGAGTCGGTCATAGCTCAACAATCGAAAAATATTTTGTATCTTACGCCAGAAGAATAAACAGAAAGATATCACGAAGGTGCCACGCCAGTAGTATGCCATCGGCAGTAAAAAAATACGGAAGAACTAAAATTGTCTGCACGCTTGGACCTGCATCATCCACCGTTGAGACACTCGTCAACATGATCGAAGCGGGAATGGATGTTGCCCGTCTGAATTTCTCGCACGGATCCCATCAGGATCATCTCGAAATGATGAACCGCGTCCGACAGGCATCTTCCATTACAGGTGAGCCGGTCGCCATCCTGCTCGACTTGCAGGGTCCCAAGATACGCACGGGAAAACTGAAAGAACCGATGGAGTTGAATGACGGCGAGAAATTGATCATCACGATCGATGAAATGATGGGTGAGAATCACAAAGTATCGACGACGTATCAGTATCTTCCGCGTGATGTGAAACCGGGCGATACCATTCTTATGGATGACGGGCTGCTTCAGTTCAAAGTGCTTTCGTCAACTGATCGCGAAGTAACGGCGGAAGTGGTGCATGGCGGGGTTTTGAAAAGCAACAAAGGAATCAATCTTCCCGGCGTTGCGGTAAGTGCGCCGTCGCTGACCGAAAAAGATAAAGAAGATCTTCTCTTCGGCATCGCCAACGATGTTGACTATGTTGCGCTTTCATTCGTCCGCACGGGAGCCGATGTGGTGAATCTCAGGAATTTTATTATTGCCCATATCGATAAACGAAAAATGCTTCCGATCATTGCAAAGATCGAAAAAGATGAAGCACTGAAGAATATCGATGAGATCGTCCACGAAGCGGACGGCATCATGGTAGCGCGAGGCGATCTTGGCGTTGAATGCAGAACGGAAGAAGTTCCGCTCGCGCAGAAAATGATCGCTCGAAAGGCAAATGCTGCTGGCAAACCTGTCATCATTGCGACACAGATGCTCGACTCAATGATCGAGAATCCGCGCCCGACGCGTGCCGAAGCGAACGACGTTGCGAATGCCGTGCTCGACGGCGCCGATGCAGTGATGCTGAGCGGTGAAACATCGGTGGGGAAGTATCCGGTGAATGTTGTGCAGACAATGGATACGATCATCCGCAGAACGGAAACGGAAGGGCGCGACCGGCTCGACCTTCATGACGAAATCAGCAGCCAGCAGGAGGCGGTCTTTAAAGCGCTCGGCCGCTCTGCATGTATTCTCGCAAAACAGATAAATGCCGCTGCAATCATTTCATTTTCCTATTCCGGCAACACGTTGAAGACGATCGCACGGTACAGACCGACTGCGCAGGTGATCGGTATTACGAATCGTGAACGGATCCAGCGCAGGTTGAACCTGATCTGGGGCGTCCGTTCCGTGTTGATAAAAAGTTTTGAAGTGGGGGAAACGGATTCAACGATTGCGCGTGTCAACAGGATGCTTGTCGATCAAGGGTATTTGAAAGAAGGGGATTGGGTGGTGATCACCGCCGGTATTCCGCTCATGTCGCGTAACTCGACGAATATGATCAAGGTGGAGAAGATACAATAGAGATAGAAATCCCGTTACAACACATTGTTCAATAAAAAAGGTCATCCGACGGATGACCTTTTGTGTTACAGACCGCTCTCCGAAATATAATCGTTGGTATCGTAGCGGATATTCTCCTCATCGCGCGCCGCTTCATCCAGTTGTTTCTTAATCAGGATCGGGATCGCGATGACACCCGCAACAATTGCCGTCCATTTGATGACGCTCAGCAGATTCCTCATGACACAAACCGTTCTGAAATATGTTGATAGTACCGTGGTTTATTATTAGGAATAAAATAGTAAAAAAATCTTAAAGTTGTGCGTGCCGTCAAGAATATGATAAAAATTTAATACTCATGTTACGCAGGGAAAAAATCTGTCTCATAAAGTAAGTTCGCCATGCCCGAAAGTCCCGCCTTTTGGATTCCGCTCGTGCGGGATTCTAAAAGCGGAACTTTAGTCGGGCATCCATTATATAGATTCCCGCTAAAAACGTGCCTGCCTGACGGCAAGGCAGGCGGGAATAAGGTAGTGTCTCAGTTTCGTCTCCCCGAACCTTTTTCGGGGTCTACATAAGATGCTGAACAAGTTCAGCATGACGGGGTTTTTCTTGAAGGAATATCTGAGTAATCAAACTGAGACACTACTGGGAATAAGGGTTGGTTTTTAGCGCTTTGCGTAACATCAATCAAGAACATATTATTCAAATGAGATCGTACTGTTCCGGTGGACAATTTGTCTAAAGACAACGAAGGCGAGCAATGGCTCGCCTTCGTTATTTTTCCAGTGTGTAATTTGTTACAAGAGACTTCTGAAATATTCATTATTCATGTCATTTCGAGCGAAGCGAGAAATCTGATTAGGGATTTTGAAAGAATTTCTCAGATTCCTCGTCGCTACACTCCTCGGAATGGAAACAAGGTGGATTTTTCAGAAGTCTCTACAAATAATACTTCTGCACATATTCCGCCACCATGCGGTGCGTGTTGTATTGCGGCACAAGCGTTGCAATTGCTCTGCGCATACGTTTAATCCATCGATGCGGAATATTGCGCGAGTCGCGGTCGTAAAATTCCGGAATGATCTGCTCGCTCAACACGCGGTAGAGATTCTCCGCATCCTGCACATCCTGTGTGTGCGCGTCAGCAGGGGATTCGTCTCCGCCGATGGACCAACCGTTGGAACCGTTGTACGCTTCGCGCCACCAACCGTCCATTATAGAGCAATTCATTCCGCCGTTAATCGCAATCTTCTGTCCGCTCGTGCCGCTCGCTTCCAACGGCCGTCTCGGATTATTCAGCCACACATCCGCGCCGGAAATCAGGTATCTTGCGACATTCATGTCATAGTTTTCCAGAAACACCACTTTCCCGAAGAGGTTGGGATGCTTGGTTGTTTCAATGATCTTTTGGATGAATTTTTTTCCCTCATCGTCGCGGGGATGCGCTTTGCCGGCAAAGATCACCTGCACCGGCTGTTCGTGATTGTTGAAGAGGGAAAGTATTTTTTCAAAATGAGTGAAGATCAGCGGCGCCCGTTTATATGTTGCAAAGCGCCGGGCAAAACAGATCGTTAAAGCGTCCGGGTTGAGCACCGTATCGTACACCGCAATGCCGTTGCCGTACCGTGCATGCTGTTCGCGCAGACGGAACCGTGCAAACTCAATCAACTTCCTGCGGAGTGTGTACCGCAGCGCCCAGAGTTCTTCGTCGGAGATGGTCTTTGCATCAACCGCCTGCTGCCAGAACTTCGGTTCGAGAAAATGTTCTCGCCAGTCGCTGCCGAGTTTTTCTTTCCAGAAATAATATGTTTTCTCATGCATCCAGCTGCTCACATGAATGCCGTTGGTTACGTACCCGATCGGCACATCCTTTTCTTCGTTCACGTCGTACAGCATCTTCCACATCTCGCGGCTGACATGTCCGTGCAGTTCGCTTACGCCGTTAGCCGCATGAGACATCTTCAGTGCGAGCACCGTCATGCAGAACGGATCGTTTGCATTTCCTTTGTGTTCTCGTCCGAACTCCATCAATTCATCCATCGTCATGCCGAAACCGGATACCTTGCTTTCAAAAACAAATGTCATCAGATCGCGGTTGAACCGGTCATGACCGGCGGGAACAGGAGTGTGAGTTGTAAAAATGCATTCGTTGATGACGTGGTTGACCGCTTTTTCCTTCGGAACTCCTTTTTCAATCTCTTCGCGCAGTAATTCCAGCGTGAGAAATGCAGAGTGTCCCTCGTTCATGTGGAAGACCTGCGGCTTTATTCCCATGGCGCGCAGCATCCGTACGCCGCCGATACCCAGCAGAATTTCCTGTGCGATGCGGGTTGTTGAATCTCCGCCGTACACGTGTGCGGTAATATCTCGATACCGTTCTTCGTTTTCAGGAAGGTTCGTATCAAGCAAGAGGATGGTGCTTCTGCCAACGGCAAGTTTTCGGGCAATGAACTTCACTTTACTGAAACCGATCTGTATTTCGCAGACGACAGGGTTGCCGTTTTTGTCTTTTACAATATCAGTCGCCTGCCGCTTCATATCGACCGGCACATATTGTTCCTGCTGCCATCCGTCGGGACTGATACGCTGTTCAAAATAACCTTCCCGGTAAAAGAGAGAGATGCCGTAGAACGGTATTCCTAAATCGCTTGCAGATTTCGTGTGGTCTCCGGCGAGCACACCGAGTCCGCCGGAATAGATACGAACACTTTCATGCAATCCGAATTCCGCGCTGAAATATGCGATAGGACCTTTAAGATCTTTCCCCTTTTGCGATCCCCACGTTTTCTTTTCTTTCATGTACGATTCAAACTGAGTAAGTACCGCAGACGTGCGTCGAGCAAAATCTTTGTCACCAAGCCGGGCATGCAATTCTTGATTTGAAATATCAGCCATTAACCAGACTGCATTGTGGTTAGCCTTTTCCCAAAGCCGCGGCGAAAGTTCCCGGAAGATGTACTGCGCTTCGGGTTGCCATGTCCACCATAAATTTTTCGAGAGCGAGTGAAGCCCTTCCACGAGTTGATGAACTGATAGAGATTTTTTTTCTGCCATAGAGATTTTTTAACCTATACACTATTGGGGAATGATCTTAAGAAACAGAAAAATGCTCAAAATTCCAAAGGGAAAATCTTGTTGTACTACGACCGATGTCATGACTCAGAGTGAAGTCATCAAGAAAAAGAAAGAGTACACAATAACTTTTAACAAGAAAATTACTTATTGTGAGACATCTGAAAAATGCCAAATCATTGTCATTCCGAGGAGCGCAGCGACGAGGAATCTGAGAAATTTTTTCAACATCCCCAATCAGATTTCTCGCTTCGCTCGAAATGACAAAGGGAAATGAATATTTCAGAAGTCACTATTGTATTGCAAATAATATTCACATCTCATTTAAATTTTCGGAGGGTCGCCATGAACAACACGCAATTGTTTGACAGCTTTACGAACAAATATTCGCTTTCAAAAACTTTACGTTTTGAACTTATTCCGCAAGAGAAAACCAAAGAACACATTGAGCAAAAGGGATTACTCACACAAGACGAGAAACGTGCAGAAGATTATCAGCAAGTTAAAAAAATTATTGATCGTTACCATAAGCAATTTATTGAAACAGCATTGGAAGGATTACAACTAAAGGACTTGCAAAAATATCAAGAGCTTTACAGCAATCGGGATAAAAGCGATGCTGAGAAAAAAGAGTTTGAAAAGTTAAAAGATACTTTGCGCAAACAAATTGCAGACCGCTTTAGTGAAGCAGAAGGATGGAAAAATCTTTTTGCGAAGGAATTGATAAAAGAAGATTTGCTCAGATTTACCGACGAGACCAATGAAGTACACTTGATAAATGAGTTTAAGGATTTTACGACCTATTTCACCGGTTTTCATGAAAACCGCAAAAATATGTATTCATCTGAAAGTATAGCCACCTCCATTGCATACCGTATTGTTCACGAAAACCTGCCTAAGTTTTTGGACAACTTGCGCATTTTTGAAAAAGTAAAAGAGCAAAAAGATTTTGATTTTGCCTCCTTAGAAAAAAATCTGGAAGCAGTCTTACAAGGCGAAACGATAAAAAAATTCTTTACGCTCAAAAATTTTAATAACTGTTTAACGCAACATGGTATTGATAAATACAATACTGTATTGGGTGGAATTGCCGAAGAGGGGCAAAAGAAAATTCAGGGATTAAATGAGTGGATTAATTTATATCGTCAACAAAAACAGATCGCACCGAAAGATTTACCCAA
>JBFMFY010000036.1:0-33517 GCA_040751955.1 Bacteroidota bacterium | reverse complement strand
CCTCCGTAGTAATCTACGGAGGGGCGTTGTGGTCAATACATGAAACGAATTATGCTTGTTCCACTGCAGCGGGTTCTTGATGAGCAACTTCCGGATGTGGAGTGGTAAGAGGAATGCCATGTTTTTGCAATTCATCATGGACAAAATCAACCGCTTCCGCCAGTGCATCGGCAAACTTCTCAAAATCTTCTTTGTACAAGAAGATTTTATGTTTCTTGAACTCGTCCTCGCCGATCTTTTTGCTTTCCGTGATCGTGATGTAGAAGTCCTTCTCCGATTTCGTCGCTTTTACATCGAAGAAATATGTCCGCTTGCCCGCACGAACGCGTCTGCTGAATACTTCTTCTCTTTTCTCTGCAAGTGTAGTAGAAGTTTCCAATTCTACAACCCTCCTATATTAAATGAATGTAGTTAGTACTGTATGTGCATTACTGCACGCCTGCGTGCCGAATCTTTGGCACTACGGACGTACAGGCACGTGAGTTAATAAAAAAAATCATTTCCTGATCACGGCGACTTTTGCCGACGCAACTTGCGTTCCGTTTCTGTCATGTGCTACGATGATGTAGATGCCTGTGGCAACACTGTTTCCTTCGCCGTCTGTGCAATCCCAAAATGCTCTGCCGCCTCCTTGTGCGGGAAATTGTTTCAACACCTTGCCGTAGATGGATAATACTTTGATGGTACTCTCTTCAACCAGACCCCTGATTTCAACTGCCCCATGGGTAGGAAGATAAACGGGATTTGGTGAAAGGTCAATGGTTGACATGGAAGTTTTTGCAGCGACGGGGGTTATTTCCAGACTGGAAAGACCTTTTTCGGTGCCAAAATAGGCGATTCCGCGGTTTTTATCGAATGCAATGGAAAGTATGTTATTATCAACCAGCTTTCCGCCGGTGTTTTCCACGCTGAAATGGTTGAGCAGCTGCGTGCCGTCAGGTGAGAGAATGAAAACACCTTCTCTCGTCCCAAGCCATTTATTGTTTAAAGCGTCCACTTCAATGCACTGTACAACTTGATCGCGCACAGCACCAAGAAAAACCTTCGATACTCTATTAATGGGATTATTAGAATCTGTGATGATAGTAACACCGGACCCAGTACCAATCCAAAGATCCCCGGACTTATCCACTACCGCTGAATGCACTGCTAGGTTAGTTGCGCCATCATCGATTGTGATTGTCCCCCACCCGTCGGTTCGTCCTACCATAAAATTTTTTGATTCATTGTAAAACACAATAAGCGTGGTGTTATCAGGACCACCAGGTACCCTATTGGTAAACCATTTTGTATTATTTTGATCAATGATGATATTGTACATGAATGATGGCTGACCGAACGGTGAACCAGCGAATGACTCCCATGTACCGTCGGGATTCATTTTCCACAAAACTTTCGTACGATCGACAGAAGCAAACACCGTTACCCATACTGCCCCTTTGGTATCGACGGCAATCTTGCCGGGAACAGTGTACGATGGTATTCCCTCATTGGCGTTGCGAATAACACCAATGAACCCGGGATCATCATAGTCAAAACGGCGGACAACATTCCCATTCCCGTTTACAACCACCAACCCTTCCCCCCAGGTCCCGATCCATTTGGTATTGTCAGGACCAAGCCCTATGGCGAAACAATCGTTGGAAAGAAGCATCGGTGTGTTTGATGTATTATAGTTTTTCCACTGCATTCCGTCGAAGCAATAAAACCCCTTTCCGTTCGAGCGGCCCGAAACAGACCACAAGGTATTATTCTCATCAACTACTATACTATAGAACAAATTTGAATTCGGTCCATTGGGATATAAATAATCCCATACACCCGTACCGGACTGGTACGAACCTATTCCCTCATTTGGAAAACCGACATACACCCTGCGATCCGATGTTATCGCTCCACCGACGATACCGGATGGAAGAAGACCGGAAATCGGCGATACGGTCGTGGTATTCAGTGATCGAATAAACTGTCCATCGGAAAATATCAGCGCCGTATCAAGCACGGAAATAATTCTCACAGCGTTTGTGAGAGCATTGGTCACACTAAAACTGTTCGACTGAAATTTCAGCATTCCGGATTCTGTTGATACATACAGCTCGCCGTTAAAAAGTGCAAATCTGTTCCCGGTTTTTACGGACGAAAGAATTTCCCACGACTTCGGATCGGTGAGGTTTGTTGCCCCCGTTGTTGTTGCAGCAATGCCCCCGCTCGTTGCAACAAAGATCCTGTTTTGAAACACTATAGCGGCGGCAACATTCGGCTGGATGATCGATGAAAATCCGAGATGAGTATCCTCAAATTCCAATTTGGATATCGAAAATACGGTGAGACCAAATGAAGTGGCAATGTACATCCTGTCGCCGTTCTGGTAGAAACTTCTGATCGCGCGGCTTGTTTTTGTTTTATCGTCGGCAATATTCGATACGTAACGCCATGTCCCTCGCTGAGGCGAATAGATATCGATGAACCCGTTCTGTTGTCCTACCCAAACGTTCCCGTACGAATCGACAACAATAGCGGTCACATCGTTCGTCGTCAGTCCTTCTGCATTGGTGAATTTTTGATAAGAAGAATCGGCAGGATCAAATCGGAAGATGCCGCCGGAGGTCCCAGCCCACAACACGGTACCGTCCGTGGCGATTGACCGGACACTTTTCATGTCGGTATAACTTTTCCATTCCCCGATACCGGCAAACACGGACCCGGTCATGACACACGTTAGGATGACACTTAACAGCACGCGAACAACCATAATAAATTGCTGAGCGGACATACGGAAGATCCTTTCATAATAGAACAACATCGTACACAATCTTTACCGTAGTTCCCTTTCCTTAGTGAGGAATGACTTGTGTGAACAGATTTGCCATTGTTATGGCACCCAACGCAGCGTCGTATCCTTTGTTTCCCATACTTCCTCCCGCCCGCTCCATCGCCTGCTCGAACGTGTTCGTCGTCAGCACACCAAATAATACCGGAATCCCCCGTTCCTGCGAAACAGCGCCGATTCCCCGCGCACATTCCTGACAAATGTAATCGAAGTGCGGTGTTTCACCACGTATGACAGCGCCCAGACAGATAACGGCGTCAAAATGTTTTTTCAATGTAACATACGAAGCGACCTGCGGCAACTCGAATGCACCGGGACAATAAAAAATCTCGACATCGCGTTCGATATTTGCGCCATTCTTGCGAAGACACTGCAATGCACCATCGAGCAGCTTATCGGTGACTGTTTGATTGAAACGACTGACGATGAGAGCGAATTTTTTTCCTTCCGCACTTATACCGCCTTCATATGCACGTGGAGAACTTTCGGTAGCCATTCAGCAGAGACAACAACCTCTCAAGTTAGTGGGATAGATTCTGGGAAAAGAGCCGATGTTTCATCATGTTCACTTTTGTTTCATCAATATAATAATTTCCCAGTACATCATCATCATTTTTTTTCCCGCCATGATAATCGGACCCGCCGCTCTCTAATAAGAAGTATTCCCCCACGACACCGCGATAATGAGCGGAATGCGTCGGCGAATGAGAAGGATGGATCACTTCAATGCCGTCCAAGCCGCACCGTATCAATTGTGTCACAGCATCGTCGCTCGTAAACCTGCCGGGATGCGCAAGGAATGACAACCCGCCGGATGAAGAGATGAGTTTGATCGCCTCTTCGGGGGTCACATGGAATTTTTTCTCGTAGGCGGGACAGCCGTTGCCGATAAATTTTTCAAATGCTTCCTGGTAACTGCGGGTATATCCTTCATCCACCATTGCCGACGCGATATGCGGACGCCCGACAGCCCCTTTCCCTGCACGTTCCATTACCGCTTCGAACCTGATGGGAACGTTAATGCTGTTCAGCTTTGCAACGATCCGTTCAGCTCGTTTGATCCGTTCGAGTCTGAAAAAATGGAGGTATTCGAGGAGACGTTTGTTGGTATAGTTGACGAAGTAGCCGAGAATGTGCACATCTTTGTCATCGACCATAGCGCTGAGTTCTACGCCGGGGATCACTTCAACACCGAATTCTTTTCCGTACTCGATCGCATCGGGAAATGCATCGACACTGTCATGGTCGGTAATTGCAATGACCGATAACCCCCGCTGCTTGCATTTCTTCACAAGTTCATAGGGCGAAAGCGCGCCATCCGAAAATGTGGTATGCATGTGAAGATCCGCCTTAATGCTCATACGCCGCCAACGTCGGTGTGATCATGTATGCAAAGTTTTGAATGCTTCGTAGTCGTTGATGATCAATTTACTTCCCTGCAATTGCAAATATCCTTTCTTGATAAACTTGTGGATCATACGGGAGATGGTTTCGCGCGATGTGCCCGCCATGTTCGCCAGATCCTGTTGCAGCGGAAGTTCGTCGATCTCCACTTTCCCTTTGCGGAACACACCCACATCGTCTGCAAGCTGCAGTACGACAGTTGCAACACGTCCTGCGGCATCCTTCAGCGATAAACTTTTGATCTGCGCATCTGCTTTTCGCAATCGCGCGGTCAATTCTCGCAGCAGTGCAACTGCTACGGAGGGATAATCCGCCAGCGCTTTCAGGAAATCTCCGCGGTGTATCATGAATAATTCAGATTTGGAGGTTGCAACAACACTTGCGGAACGAGTCAACCCGTCGAGGATCGCCATCTCGCCGAAGAAGTCACTCTCGCCGAGGATCGACAAGATCACTTCTCTTCCGTCGTCATCCATGCGGACGATCTTCACTTTGCCGGAAATGATGACGAATAATGCGGCTCCAGTCTCTTCTTCAAGAAGAATAATACTCCCCTTCTTGTATTTCTTTCGCACTCCTAATTGTGCGATGCGCTCCAGCTCCTTTTCGCTCAATTCTCCGAAGATAGGAACGTTGCGCAGTACTTCGATTTCTTCATTCATGGTCGTAGGAAATGGTAAGGTGAAATGCAATCGGTCGAAAGACTGGCTCAATATAGAGTCTGTTGTGATGAAAGTCAAGATGTGTGTGACGGGAGAATTTACTGACGTGCGGATCGGAAACAATAGATCGTCTTGTTTTCTGCGGCAACAAAAAGAGAGTTCTTCCATACAAGCGGCGTTGTCTTTATGCGTGCTTCCATCTCCTGTTTCCACAAAACGTTTCCGGTTGCGGGATCAAGTGCATAGAGATGATGATCGAGGGATGCGACAAAAAGTGCGGTTGGAGTGATGAACGGGGTTGTATTGACAACACTATTGGCTTGAAATTTCCACAAGATAGTTCCTGCCATTATTGAATATGCCGTCACTGTCCCATCCAACGACGGAACATACAGAACACTGTGTGCCGATGAGGGGGTTGCCATGATCTTGTTCGATGTTGAGATTTTTTTCTTCAACGCGCCGCTTGCAGCATCAAACAGATAGACCGACGAATCGCGCGATGCTACGATAAGCGTACTGTCAGCGATTGTTAATCCGGCATATACTGCATTCCCCGTGGACGATTGCCACTTCAATGTGCCGGTCGCGGCATCGAGCGCGAACACTTTTCCCTGCGTCGTTGCGCAATAGACAATCCCTTGTGCAAGTGCGGGAGATGATCGTATCTCCGCTCCGGCGTTGAAACTCCATTGTTCGATACCGTACTGTTCGAGCGAAACAAGTCTCCCATTTAATCCGCCGACGATCAGACGATCGTTCCACACCAGCGGCGAAGCGACGACACCTCCCATATCCCGGATCCATCGCTCTTCCCCATCTTCCATTTTGTACGCGATAAGATTCTCTTTCCCCGATTCTGTTGCAATGATGATATACTCATGGAATAACGTCGGCGCCGCCTGAACCGGCGAGAATGTTTTCATATAACCGAATCGTTTTCCGGTTTCAAGATTTACGGCATGCAATTCTCCTTGCAGCGTCCCGACGAACATCGTACTTCCGACGATCGTCATCGGCGATTGTGCAAATCCGGCGGACGCATCGTACTCCCAGGCAATGCTCAATGGGAATGTAAATGATGATGTGTCGGTGAATTGACGCTCGGGAGATTTTCCGTACATCGCCCAATCATACGGCGACCTGTTCAACTCGGTCTTAAATTTTATTGCGGAACAACCAAAAAAAATGAATGTGCAAATTGCGATGATCAGGAGAATGGATTCAGGCGTACGCCGGAATGACATGCTGTGGATATTCTCCGTATCTCTGTGACTCTGCGTTAAAAATTTAACTTTCAAAAATCCCATCCGAAAAAGAATTGATAGAAGAGTCCGGTTTGAAATTGATTGAAGTCGTTGAGGATGCGTTTGCCGATATCGTACCGCAGAACCAGTGCGCCAAACAGATTCCACCGCAGCCCTGCACCAACGCTGCCGATCGTAGCGCGGTATGTGTTGTCCCATGCTCCGCCGGAATCGAAAAAGAGAGCGCCGCGGAACGAACCGAACCCGATACTTCCGAACGGAAATTTCACTGCCAACTGATCAACAAACGGGAAGCGGAATTCGTGGCTCATGATCCATAATTTTTTCCCGCGGATAGACCATCGGGGCCAACCCCGCAGGTCCCAGCTTCCCCCCATAAAGAAGCGCCGCGCCTCTTTCCCTTCATTCATCATCAACGTGAACCGCGACGCAAGAGATGACCTCAAATCGATGCGATTGTATATACGGTAGTCGCCGATGAATGTGTAGTAACCAACGTTGCCGTATTGCACATCCGACGTGTACGCAGCTGTGAAAAGAAATCTCGAACCGTCGATCGGACCGGTGAGCAGCCAGAGCGAATTGTCGTGCACAAACGACAATGAATTGGAGAGGATCAATGCTTTGCGCGGACGTAATCCGAAAAATACTTCCTTGTCGGAGTTGCTGAGACTCGTTCCCGCTTCCACCCGCTGGAATTTTGACAGCGGATAACTCAGCACAAAGTATCCGCCGAAAGACCGTTCGTAGAAAAAAAGATCGGGATCGGTCAGATCGTACCGCCGCCCGGAAAAATGGAAAATACCCGTCGCATAGTTCATCCGCTGCCCGAGCGACACACGGGTCACGGCAATGTTGAAGCTTTCAAGGAATTCGTCGGATGACTGAGCGTTATTGTAGAGAAGAAAATAGTACTGATCGTTCCCCAGCAGGTCGCTGATTGCCATCGCAGCTCCGCCTGATGTACCGAAGACCGGATCTGTGGAGACCTGGCTCTGGGCAATATCGAGTGAATATTCCCCCTCGTACCGGACGAATTTCACGGATGTATCGCCTGCTACCGACTGCGGTGTCCACGATGCAATTGTATTGGGGAACATAAATAGATGAGTGATTGAAGTTGTATCAATGATGTTCGACGCTTCCGGAAGGAGATAAATTTTAAAACTGTAATTTTCAAATCCGGCAAAGAGCAATTCATTATTGTCGGTCCAGCGCGGATCGAACACGGCGTTGGTGAACTGCGTTACTTTCCTCATAGCATACTGACCGTCAGACTTCAAGTCTTCTGTTTTTATCGACCATATATTCTGTGCACCGTCATAATTGGAAGTGAATGTTAAATACCTGCCGTCAGGAGAGAATGAGGGAGAATAATAATTTTCATTCCCTTGCGTCACATACCGAACGTTCATCGTTAGCAGATCGATCCGGAAAAGATTATAGATCTGCTTCATCCCGTTCGGCGTCCGATCTGAACTGAACATGATCCCGCTTCCATCAGGCATCCAGACCGGGTCGCGATCGTCGTACGAATCATTTGTCACCCGGCGTACTTCCTCGCGCACAAGATCATAGATGTAAATATCCATCTTCCCCGACTTATCATTTGCTGCAAAGATCAGTTTCTTCCCGTCGGCAGACCAATTTGGCGAAGCGATGACAACAAGATTTTCAAATTGCAAAGTGCGGATGAGATTGTTGTTCTTCACGTCGTACAAGTGAATTGCATCTGACTCCCCTTTCTTGGTAACAAATGCCAGTGTGCCGTCGGACGAGATATCGAGCTTACTCTGGAAGACATGGAACGCTTCAAACTCGTCGCTTTTTTCCCCTTCGATGACGAGCACAGGTTCTTTCTCTTCTTCGGTCTCCGCATCAAGATTTATTTTATAAATGGAAGTGTACCCCGTGTAGTTCGCTATGTAGTACACTTCACGCACCGCGCCATTTTTATAGAAGACCGGCTTGGTGTTGAACCCTTTCTTCACCACGGTCTGGGAGATATAACTGGTGAAATCGCTGGAGGAAAGGATCGGATAATATTTCTTCTTGAATGCGTACGTCCATTCTTCATCGAACTCTTTGTAGTTCTTCCCGATCGTCGCTTTCATCACTTCGCTGAACGAGGTGTGCCGCCAGTAATTCTCCATCAGCATCAGCAGTTTATCTTCCCCGTACCGCCGGGCAATGTAATCGAGAATGTACTGCCCTTGTTTGTACATCAAAAATGTGCCGTAGATCGATTCCATATTTTGCAACGGAACGATATAGTTGTTCAGCACCGCATCGCGTATCAGCATTTCAGATTGATCGTCCGGATCGGTTGACCACGATTCCGCGAGCCCTTCCGTGAACCACAGCGGCGGCATCCTGTCCTGCGGAAGGCGATGATCCACCAGCACCCGGTTGATCTTGCTGTGCATAAACACATGCACCATCTCGTGTCGGATCACATGGCGGAAACGGGAGAGCGAACCATCAGCGGGGATCACGACGCGCCCTTTGAGGAATTCGAAGAAGCCGCCGACTCCTTCGGGAATAAATCCGCCGGTCGTGTTGGTCTGCTGAAAATGGAGATGCGACGAATAAAAAATGAGCGGGACGCGGTTGTTGAGCGAATGGTTGAATTTGCTTTCGAGGTCTTTGAATGCTTCTTCGGCAAAGAAAGCCCCTTGCTGTGCAAGTTCTTTCATTTCGGGATAATAATAGATGTCGAAATGTTCCGTGCGGAGAATCTGCCAGTCAAACTCAGTGTACTGCACCTTGTTGTGTCCGAAGTAATAGAACTGCGCAAAGAGGAATTGAAACGAAAAAATGAAGAGTGATATGATTGCCTTGCGAACCATACCGAAATATACTTGGTGTGCGGAGAGAAGTCAATGAGAGGTTGATGATTGTCAATAACAAAAAAGCCATCCGACAGATACCAGGTGCCGGATGGCTTAATAGTAAAGATCAATTATTTCATCAGCAATAATTTCTTCGCTTCATTAAATGGTTGTGCTTTATTAGTATTGGAAAGCGCAGTCATTCGGTAAATGTACACACCGCTTGCCAGATGTCCGGCATTCCATGCATACGTATAATATCCCGTCGTAAGTTGATCGTTGACAAGGGACGCCACTTCCCTGCCGAGCGCATCGTAGATTTTCACTGTCACATTACTCGCTTCCGGCAATCCGAATGAAATTGTTGTTGAGGGATTAAACGGGTTGGGATAGTTTTGTGAGAGTGAAAAAACTGTTGGTACCGTCGTACTACTCAATTGAACACCTGTAATAATAAAATTCACTTCGGTTGATTTACTGCTGAGATTTTCATGGATATCTTCTGCAACAATAGTATAATATCCATGTTGCAATGGTGCTTGATCGACAAACGTTGTTTCAGTTTCTGTAACAACAGCGTACGGCGCTATAACATTAATGTTAATATTTGAAGAATCACTTCTGTAAATACGATATTGCAAAAGGTCTTCTTCTACATTTTTAGCCCATTGCAATTTTACTTTTGCTGCCTCAACAAACCCTCCAACAGATTGTGGTGCGTTCGGATGAATATTATCTTTCGAAAAACCGCTATCGACCGGTGAATCATAATACTCCCACTCCGAAGCACGTGCAGAAACAAGAAAATGATTCATACCAATTGACTTTGAAGTTGAATCAAACAATGTTTCGATTGTTTTTGCATAGGTATTGAAATTATGGGGAGGAACTGTTTCCACCAATTCCCAGCCAGTCATGACACCATTGACTGACATTTGACGGATGGGTGATTGCATTCCCCGATTTTCTATTGCTCCGTTGCCAAATTTCACTTCGCGCCAAATTTCATAATTCCACATTTGGTTCAATGCATTATCAAGAGAAGATGCATTCCATTCCACCATTACCTTCCCGCCTTGATCGTTCGGTACATCGCGTACCTTTAGAATCATTGGTTTTAATGATTCTAATGGAACATTTAATGCTTGATCTGCTGCCTGCTGAATATCCGTTAAGTTATCACCGCCAAGGAGCGCGAAATAAACGCGAACAGATTTTCCTTTAGGAATATTATAAGGACCTGCAGAAACCGATGCACGAATGTCCCCTGTATCTGTCGTTGCAGGTGATATTGTACCGAGATGTACATAGCGAGCAGAATCTGTATACGGATCGGTCACTTTCCAATTATAATGCCCTCCAAGAGGAGCATTCAGAACTGTTGCACCATAGTAGTATGGATTATAACCGGAAACATCGCGTACGTAACTAAGTTTACGAACAACATCGAAACCGGCAACATTGGAAGCATAATTTCCTATGTCCCAATCTAATTCTAACCCAACGTAGACATTGGAAAGATCATGTCCGGAAGTATTCATAACTTGATATTCGAGAATGGCAAATTTATCACCAGTTCGTGTATGGGTACGTTGAACAATCGATACACCAACGCGAGATGGATTTGCTTCATCGTCAAAAAAGAATTCCGTTGCCCGGTCAAAACCGGGTAACGTACTCCGGATGGGATCAAACCATCCGCGAGTTGCAAAATCGGTAGGCGTACCAGAGGAAACACCCGCATCGGAAACTTTTGAAGATGATGAACCTATAAGTACTCCTCCGTTAAATAAACCGTAAAGTCCTTTATAAGTAAAGCCCTTCCCTATTGTTTGCGAAGAATTGTATCCTATTTTACCATTGTTTAAAGAGGAGATGTACACAATACCCGTTCCTTGTTCAACATTTGTTTCAGGAAATTTATCCACCCATGCATCAAACAGCGTGCTTGACGTACCTTCTGAATTGGAGAAATCAATTTGTGCAGTTGTTCTTCCAAATTGAGTAAAATCCGGTGTCCATTCCAATGCATGCCCATGTTGAATAATTCCTTGAGGCGCACTAAATAAATTTGCAACAGGCACGGGCCAACCGGAAAATACATGAACAACACCGTGTTGATTAACAACCGATCGAAATGGTGTAACCGGAAAAGAGGTTGGCGCAATCGCAACGACAGATTCTGCGGCATCATCGACAAAGGTCGCACCAAATTGCACATTGAGATGATTTTTATTTGCTGTTTTATCAATCGCAAGTGTATTGCCTGGTGTTTCATCTAATTGCCAATATCCTTTCAAATTCGTCTCTGTTCCTGTAAGTTGCACAGATTTATTTGAACTGATAGCTGCTTGAGTTCTTGCTACGTCCCACAGCCGCACTTCATCAATTAATCCTTTAAAATGCTCTTGATTAATGTCTGCCCCTAAATAAAATCCGGTACTTCCGACGGCAATATTTCCGGTGGCAATCTGACTGGAATAAAAATTTCCATTTAAAAAGAATGACACAGAGTCTCCATTATATGTACCGGCAATATGTGCCCACTGTCCAACCTGCACAGGATAGCCCCATGCATAATTCCAACTCCCTGATGTATTTTTAAATTCAAATAAGTAAAAATAATTGGCACCATCATAAAAAATTTCCAGAACATAGGAACCCGGACGACTCAACAGTGTGATCGTCCTCGGAAAACCATCGTCCGGCGGTAAATCCGTAGGGAAAGCCCATGCTTCAACGGTTATTTGGTTGGTGAAAGTCTTATAAGCACTTTCATTCGATGAAGGATCATTTGGAAATCCATCAACAACGCGAATGCGCGAATTAAAATGAGAAGGAAAATACGCCGAGCCGGCATTTACCAAAGAAACTTTATCAATATTCTTTGTTCCCCTGTTCTCATGCAATTGTGTTTGTTGAGTTGTTTGGTTTTGAGCAGCAATTTCCTTTGCAACACTGTGCGGTACCATTGAATGCGCACTACCGCGCGGGATTGGTACTGACTGTGCATTTATACTCGCAGTTATTGCAAGTATAACAAGGAAAAAAGAAGAAAAGATTCTCATATATCCTCCTATTGATGAGTAAAAAGTGGGTGAAGAAATGCATGTAAACCTATACAAAGTCGAATAGAAGGTCACTACATACTTCAGTAGTTTTTCCCCATTGTCGTTTTTATCTGTTATCTATATTCTTATCGGAAGAAATTTGGGAGGTAATGTTCAAAACAAAAGTGAACACAAAAAAGGAATGTCGTGGGAGATGAAGTATTGATGGAAAACGAAATAAACTATTGTGATTAATCCTAATAAAGTGCTCTCTATAAAACCTATCTGAACATCTTTATCAACTTCTTCTTCAACCCTTCCCTCACCGTTTCCCCGCGACTTACGACTTGCAGTTTTTGGTAAATGTTACGGACGTGGTAACCCACCCCGTCAACAGATAGGAAAATACTTTTTGGAGTACGACGTATATTTTTTCTCTGTTCAATGTTTTTTTTGCGAGAATACTATATGCACACTAACTTGCGTTTAGTAGCGCTAAACGCTATCTTTACGGCGTATGGTAAAACGTCAATATTGGCTGAAAAAGATTGAATCTGCATGGAAAAAGCGGAGCATTCTCTGGCTTTCGGGAGTTCGGAGGGTGGGAAAAACATTTTTGTGCCAAAGCATTCCCAATGTGGAATACTTCGACTGCGAACTGCCGCGTGTGCGCGCAATGATGGATGACCCGCAATCATTTCTTAAAAATGTGGAAGGCAGCCGTGTGGTGTTGGATGAGATCCATCGTCTTGGAAATCCATCTGAACTGTTAAAAATCGCTGCTGATTATTTTCCGAAAACAAAAATCGTCGCCACAGGCTCTTCCACACTTGGCGCTTCGGTGAAATTTAAAGATACTCTCACAGGCAGAAAACTTGATCTGTGGCTAACTCCGCTTATGTCGTCAGATTTGGAAGACTTCCACAAAACAGATTTGCGATACCGGTTTTTACACGGAGGGCTGCCTCCTTTTTTTATTTCAGCCGAACTGCCTGAACGTGACATTCAGGAATGGATGGATGCGTATTGGTCAAAAGATATACAGGAACTATTTCGTTTGGGACGCAGGTATTCGTTCCAGAAGTTCTTTGAATTATTGATGTCACAGAGCGGCGGACTATTCGAAGCAACAAAATTTGCACGACCGTGTGAGGTAAGCCGAACCACTATTGTGAATTACCTGAAAGTGCTTGAAGCAACGTTTGTCGTCAATGTCATTCGTCCGTTTACTTCGCATCGCCCGACAGAAATTATTTCTGCCCCAAAAGTTTATGGGTTTGACACCGGTTTTGTTTCTTACCACAAGGGCTGGCTTGAATTGCGTTCAGAAGATTTGGGAATATTATGGGAACACTATGTGCTCAACGAGATTCACGCACGCATGCAATCACGCGACATTCATTACTGGCGTGATAAGCGTGGACACGAAATAGATTTTGTGATTGTACGCCGCGGACGCATTCCTGTTGCCATCGAATGTAAATGGTCGCTGAAAGAGTTCGATTCAACAAACTTTCAGGCATTCTCCAGACAGTATCCCAAATCTAAATTGATTGTTGTTGCACACGATGTCGAGCGCTCATACACGAAAATCGCAGGTGAAATAACTTACACTTGCTTAAACTTGGCTGCACTCATTGAACATCTCTCCCAAGAATAAATCTAACTATTGGTGTGCATATGTGTCTATTTTATGGCGCAACCTACCTGAACATCTTTATCAGCCTCTTCTTCAGCCCTTCCCTCACCGCTTCGCCGCGGCTTGTTACTTGCAGTTTTTGGTAAATGTTACGGACGTGGTAGCTCACTCCATCCACGGAAAGGAAAATGCTTTTTGCTATGGCGTGATACGATTTCCCTTCTGCAAGCTGCTGTAAAATTTCACTCTCGCGTTCCGTCAGGATTGATGTTTCTGCCTGTTGTTTATCATGAAATGACGCAATTACTTTCCTTGCCACACTCGGACTCATTGGCGAACCGCCATCTACCGCTGAACGAATGGAGGAAATAAGTTCCGTTGTGGAAACCCGTTTTGAAAGATATCCAATCGCTCCATTCCGCAACGCAGTAACAATAGTGTCGTCATCCTCATTGACTGTTGCCATTACGATGGGAACATGGGGATTAATTTTATGAATAGCCGCAATCCCATCCACGCCGGACATACCGGGAAGTTGAATATCCAGCAAAATAATATCCGCCAACTGAAGTTCACTGTTTTGTAATGCCTCTTCAACGGAAGAAAATGTTCCAAGAATGCTAAAGTCATGTTCAAACTTCAGAATGGTTGCCCAACTATCACGCAAATGAATATTATCTTCGATTAAAACTATTCCTATACTTTCAGACGTATTTGCATTCATAGCACGTTAATGATACGTTGACAGCGTAGAAACCACACTACCTGAATGAGTAGTTCGTAATAAAACATGAAGCCCAAGATTTCATGCACCCTTGCTGAAACACATTACAATAATTACACAAGCGGAATTTCTACTATCCATGTTGTAAGAGCATTCGGAGTTGAATGCAGTGTTGCTTTACCGCGCAATGCTTCTGCGCGTTTGAAAATATTCGTCACTCCGCTTTTTCGCTGCACGGATTCAAGAGTAAATCCTACGCCATTATCAAAAATGAGACAATGAAAGAATTTGTCTTTTTCCCAAATAGTCACGCCTGCTTTTGTTGCCTGCGAGTGGCGGCAAACATTGGTGATAATTTCTTTAAAGACCAGCCAGAGATGATCTTTTTGTTCGGCTGTAAGTTCGGCATTGATGTGTTGTGGTATTTCAATGGTGTATTCAATTTTTTTATTCTCAAACATATCTTCGGCAAAGCGACGGCACTTTGATAATAGACTTTCCCATGTTTCCTTCTGTGAATGTAACGACCAGACAATATCGTTGAGTCGTTCTTTCGCATTCTGAAGATTGGTGATCATCTTTTCGAGTTTTTCTTTCCCTTTCTCACTAATATGTTTTTCGGATCGTTTTATTACTTCACTATCAAAATATATACTGCTTATTGTTGCGCTCACGTCATCGTGCAAGTCCTGCGCAATTTGCGTGCGGATGCGGTGCTTTTCTTTTTCTTTTTCTTCTCGCAAAGTATTTATTCTATTACCAAGCGCAAATGAAAGGATTGTCATTTCAACAAGAATTCCAATTTGCATTGATGATTCGGTCAGTAATGATTCTTCCTGAATCCCTATTACTCTAAGAGCCCTAAACATAGCACCGAAAACAAAAATGATTGTTGCAATTAAATAAATTCTGGCATTTTTATTTCCTTTTATTAAACAATAAAATCCGCTGAGAATATTTAAAAAGAAAATTCCTATCCATAAAGGCGCATTGACAATTGCTACAATGCTAGTAAAGAAAGGTATGTATGCCATAACAGCGAGAAGAATGAATATGCTAGACATAACTTTGTAGAAGGAATTAACTATCGTTGAATATTTTTGGATCTGTAAAAATTCCCGTACGAAAAACATCCAAAAAAGTGCTGCAAAAATAACAGAGGAGAAATAAATACGGAAATTTAACCACGGATTATTCATCATGATAAATTGGTTATTAAAACCATCTGTGCACCATTGATAATAGCCTACGCTTATTGCGTAGAGAAAGTAATACAAATAAGTCAAATCTTTTATAGAGAAGTAGAGAAAAAGATTATAAAACGCCATAATGAGCAATGCACCATAAAATAATCCATAGAACAAATTCCGATTTGCTTCGTTCTTAGAAAATGATTCAGGCTTCCAAATACGTAAATAGAGCGGCAAAGATAATTGTGACTCAAATCGTATAAAGAATGTTTTCTGTTCAAGAGAACTCAGACGAAATGGAAAGACAATCAAGCGGTGAGGAAATTCTCTTACACTCATCGGATACATTAATCCTGCTTTGCTTTCTACAAATGTGTTTTCTGCAGTTGGGAAATAGAATGTTACATTGTCAATAGCAGAATATTCTTCACTAATGAGCCATTCAGACGTATTTAATGCGTTGTTTCTTACTGTAAAACGTAACCAAATAATATCCGTGGTGTGCCCAAAATTTGTTGTAAGCGAATTGGATTGCGCAAATCTTCTCGAAGCATCCCCGAATGCTACGCTGTCTATGGTAAGATTGCCCTTCGAGTCACGAAGTATGTCTGTATATGCGCCGATGGAATATTCTGAGATGCTGTCGGTAAGCGTAATAATCCTTTGCGCATATAAAGATGATGAAGTCCAAACAATGAGGAGTGAATAAATAAATATCTTACTAAATAGGGTAACGGGTATTCCCATTGAAATTGGAGAAGGTTACTGATTGCTCTTGAGAAAATGATCGCATTCTCCAAAAAATTGCTCGGGAGATTCAATAAACGGAAAGTGCCCGCTGTTTTTCAGCAAAACATACTTCGATTGTTTAATCGCCCGGTGAATTTCTTCTTCAAACCTCGGCAACATTACATCGTAATCGCAGGAAATGATCAATGTTGGAAATGAAAGCGAGGAGAGCGCTGTGCGAATATCGTACTGCTGATATTGTTTTAAAAATAATCCAAAGATATCCAGCACATTCGATGCGGTCTGCTGTGTAAATGTCAGCCTAAGTGAATCTGCAAACGCACGGTTGTAAAAATATGTGCGAAATATTGTCCGCGCAAATTCTTCAACTGCTTTCGGCTCTTTCTGCGCAAATTCTTTTGAAGTGGTGATTCGCGCAAATGCAAGCGAGTCCTCGTGCGTTGTTCGTGCCGTGCGGGTTTGAATATACGGCAGAAGCCATTCCGAATTTGCCCCTACTGAGTTTGATAGAATTAATGATTTTACATGCCGGGGATATGTAAAAGCATATTCCATTGCCAGCAACCCTCCCCACGAATGTCCGAAAAGATTCATTTTTTCCAGTTTCAAAACTTTGCGCAATCCTTCTAGATCTTCAACAAATTGCTCGGCAAGCATTGTGGTTGTATCAACAACGCCAGACGATTTTCCGCTGGCGCGCTGATCATAAAAAATCAGTGTGTAATGTTTGGCAAGTTGTTGAAATTGGGGAAGGAAGTATGTGTGTTCAAGTCCGGGACCGCCGTGGAGAATGACAACAGGTTCGCCGGAACCTATTTTTTTGTAGTACAAGTCGGCGCCGCTCACATGAGCAAAGCCTTCTTGAGTAGTTTGTGCGGAAAGTACGACAACAAAAAATAGGAACAGCAGCGTACAAAAAACTGTTCTGCCTCTCATAAATTTTTTGTGTTAAGTTTTTACAAAGGTGGGTTAACAAAAAGCACTGGCGGAAATGTAGGGGAAATGAATGCAAGATGCAATTGTCTGAAAAACAAAAGGCGCGAACTTTTGTCCGCGCCTTAACATCCCCCGTCCCGATTGCATCGGGACACCCCCTTCCCCAACACGCATCCCTCGCGCAAGGGGGATTTAAATCTCCGTGTCTCGTGGTTTTATTTTACCTTCCCCAATTCCTCTTTCAAGAAATCAATCTTCTTCACCGGACTCGGATCGACTCCGTTCAGCATTGCAAGATAAAAGCTGAGCCAATCGGCAAGGTAGAGAAGCGAGAACATTCGCGCGAGCAGAGACTTTCCTTCGGAACGTACTTCGGTAATGCCGTCGGCAAGCCCGCCGATGATTCCTTTCGTAACATCCATACGGAGTTGAATGCGTTTATAATCTTCTTTATCTCGAAGAATAACAACATGAATATTCTTCATGGTATCTTTCAGCACTTCCCACCCGACGATCTCGTTGTGGTTCAATTCGGGAAAGACATGTCCGAACGCGAGCGTCTTTGCATTTTCGTTAATCTGTCCACGCCAGCGCGTGTTCACGGTATCGAATTTATCTGCAGCGGAATAGATGAGCGGAAGTTTTCCATGCAATGTCTTTGCAAGATTCAGCGCTGTGTTCTCGGATGAATCATGGCTTCCGTATCGTGCTGAAAGTTCGTTCAAGAGCGCAAGCGTTTCTTTGATCTCTTTCTTTTGCTCTTTGATGAAGCCAAGTTTGCTCAATGCAACCAACATCGTAAAGAAAGAATATCCCAGTGCAGCGCGCGGAGGAAAACCGCCGGGAATTTTGATGTATGGATGCTTGTATTTCTTCGCCATCTTCTCCACTTCTCCGCCGGAGGTAATGCAGAAGATTTTTGCTTTCCGCTTGATCGCGTCGTTGTACGATGCGGTTGTCTCTTCCGTGTTGCCGGAGTAACTGGAGATAATCACGAGAGAATTCTTTCCGACAAATTCGGGAAAATAATAGTGACGATTCACAATGACCGGTACGCTGCATTTGTCGGCAAAGTACGCGCGAATCAGGTCGCCCCCTATCGCCGAGCCGCCGAGCCCGCTGACAACAATCTGCTCGATGTTCTTCGTTTTGATCTTGATCGTTGCGGCATTGCCGATGGCAACCGCTTCTTCTGCCTGTTTGGGAAAGTTGAGAATGAGATTGCGCATTCCTTTGGGGTCGAATTGATTGATGAGTTCTTGCATAGTTTTTTGGTTGAATGTAGTTTGCGTTTTGAAGTTCGTGTTTCGGGTTATGCATCGAGAATTCAGGTCTCAAAACTCAAACCCCGAACCCTAAACCGTTGTTTTTTACTCGAGCAGCAACTCCGGCACCATCGCATGCAGGTTTACGCGGAGAAACTCGCTGATATCCTCTTCCGTCTTCATCTCCAGCACGCGTTGTGCAATCTCTTCTGTTTCTTTAAACGAGACAGAGCGGATGATCTTCTTGATTTCGGGCAGAACGATCGGCGCCACACTGAATTCATCCAGTCCGAGTCCAAGCAGCAGGAGTGTTGCCGTCGGATCGCCAGCCATTTCGCCGCACATGCTCACCGGTTTATTGTGCAAATGTCCTGCTTTGATGATATGATGAATCGTCTTGATGACAGCGGGATGAAATTCCTGATAGAGCGACGAGACGGTATCGTTGCCGCGATCCACCGCGATGAGATATTGAATAAGATCGTTCGTACCGATGCTGAGGAAATCGACCTCTTGCGCAATATCGGATGCAATCACAGCGGCGGACGGGACTTCGATCATCACGCCGATCTTCACATTCTCGTCGAACGGAATATTCTTCCCGCGCAATTCCTGCTTCACCTGTTCTATCATCTCTTTTGAACGCCGGATCTCTTTGATACCGGAAATCATCGGCAGCATGATCCACACTTCGCCATGCGCGCTCGCCCGCAGCATGGCGCGCAGCTGGGTCAAAAAGAGTTCCGGCTTGTCGAGCAGAATCCTGATTCCGCGCCAGCCCAGGAACGGATTGTCCTCGGAATAATTCTCCGCCAGCACTTTGTCGCCGCCGATGTCGAGCGTGCGCATCACCACCTTGTACGGTTTTGCTCTTTCAACAATTGTCTTGTATTCGTTATATTGCATCTGCTCGCTCGGGTACGTTTCGGAGCGGAGAAAAATTCCTTCCGTGCGGTACAGCCCAATGCCGTGCGCTCCCTGCTGACTGATGAACCTGAATTCCTGCGAAAATTCTATATTGCCCGAAAGCCGTACCTCTTTTCCGTCGGTAGTTTGTGCCGAAAGATCGCGGATCAATTCAAGCCGCGCTTCAAACTGACGGTGCTCTCGTTTCCGCTTGTTGCAGCGCAATATTGTTTCTCGTGTTGGATTGACAATGATGGTTCCTGCGTATCCATCCACCAGCACCCAATCCCCTTGCTGCACTTGTTTGGTGATTGTCTTCAAACCGACAACAGAAGGAATTTTCAACGAGCGGGAAAGGAGCGCTGCGTGCGACGTTGTCCCTCCCATGTCGGTTGCATACGCAAGCACATCGTTTCTGCTGAAGAGGACTGTATCCGCCGGCGTCAGCATTTCGGAAATGACGACCGATTTTTTTTCGAAGCGGGAGATGAGCAGATCCTGCTGGATGTTCCTGATCAAACGGTTCTTCACATCCTCCACATCATGCGCACGCTCGCGCATATATTCGTCGGGAGATTTCAGCATCAGCTGCTGGTACTTCGAAATCTCTTTGTGCACGATCCACTCGGCGTTCTTCAATTCCTTCTGGATCCGTTTCTTGATCGAGTCGAAGAGCACTGCATCGCTCAGGATCATGATCTGCGCTTCGAAGATCTTCGCTTTCTGGTTGCCGACTTTTTCTTCCGTTAATTGAAGAATTTTCTCAAGTTCTTTCTGCGATCGTTTCTGCGCGTGGTCAAGGCGGGATAATTCTATCTCTATATTGTCCGCAGGTATCGATTTCTCTTCGATGCGCGGAACGTGTTTTGTAAAAATGTACGCTTTACCCAGAACGATACCGGGAGATGCCGCAATTCCATGAAGTACTATTTCCGATTTCTTTTCCATAAATATTTTCAAGAACAGGCTGCACTGTTAAGGTGGAGCCCACGTTGTTGTATTATACTTCGTCAAATCCCCGCTCAAACAACCCGATCACTTCTTTTGCCGCCGCTTCTTCATCCACACCCTCAAATCGCAATTGCAATGTCGAACCTTGTTCCGCAGCGAGCGTCATCACGCCGATGATGCTTTTTCCGTTGATCTCAAATCCGTCTTTAATTATGTAAAACTCAGACTGGAATTTTGCCGCTGTCTTCACTAACGCTGCGGCAGGGCGCGTGTGAAGTCCGGCTCTATTTTTAATCGTCACTTCTTGTTCGATCATGAATACAGTCAGAACTGTCTGTTGAGTACCATATCGGAGAACCAGTACAGCATACTGCGCGTCCGTGTGTCTCTTAATTTTAAAAGTTGAAGGTTCGCTTGTTTGATATCTTTATCGATCCACTCTTTTGCCGTCCCGATCACCCCCAGCCGTTCATAAATTTCTTTAATAACGGGAATATGTCTGGATGTTATTCCCTTTTTATCAAAGATAGTTCGGAGTGTCCTCTTGTCTCTGCCCGTTGCTCGTTCGTACGCCTGAATCAACAGAAAGGTTTTCTTCCCTTCCAGAATATCGCCGCCGATCTTTTTGCCGAACTCTTTTTCGTCGGCAACGATATCGAGAAGATCATCCTGTATCTGGAACGCTCTGCCGATGCTTTTCCCATACGCACGGAGCGCCTGAATTTCACGCTCGGTACCGCCGCCGATCAGAGCGCCGATCTCGGAAGAGACCGAGAATAATTTTCCTGTCTTCTTTGAAATCATAAGAAGATAATCGTTGAGCGAGACATCGTTCAGCGATTCAAATTCCTTGTCGAACGACTGACCTTCGCACACTTCAACGACACCTTCGGTAAAGACATCGGCAACCTGTGCAATTGCACGCGATTTGGTCCGGAGCAATTCTCTGTACGCAAGCGCAACAAGTTCATCGCCGACAAGTATCGCCGTGTTTGCATCCCACCGTACATGCACTGTTGCTCTTCCGCGGCGTGATGGAGCATGGTCCATAATATCGTCGTGAACAAGAGTGAAATTGTGCAGCACTTCGATGGCAACAGCAGCGTTCAGCGCCTGGTTCATCGTGCCGCCGACCGCTTCGCACGCCAGTAAGATCAGCAGGGGACGGACTCTTTTTCCGCTTGCGGACAAAACATACCGCATGGGGTCATACAAAGTGACCGGTTCGTTCTTGCGGATTGATTGTTTCAGTTTCTGATCGATCAACGATCTGTACCGTCTGTACTTTGTATCGAACGAGGTCATTTCAAATTTTTCGTATTCGTTTTGTCGATTTCAATTCATTCACGGACTTTGCACCGAGCAGGAACATGATGCCGCTGAATTCTTTCTGCCAGTGTGCGATCATTGATTTCAGTTCGTTTGTCCCGCCGTGCATCAACGCTTTCAACATCGGGCGGGCAGATGCAACCAAATCAACACCTAGTGCGATCGCTTTTGCGCCGTCAACGGCACGTGAAATTCCTCCCGACCCGATCACCGTCAATGCCGGAAACTGCTGTTTTAATCCGGCAACTTCTTGTAGAGCGTCGGCGGTCGGAATTCCCCAATCCCAGAACGGATTCCACTGTTCTTTCTGTTCTTTCGTTTCATTTCTGCGAAGAATTTCCACTCCCGCCCAACTTGTACCGCCTGCGCCGGCGACATCGATATACGTAACGCCGGCGTTAATCAACCGCAGCGCTACTTCGCCGGAAATTCCTGCACCGATTTCTTTTACTATGACAGGAATCGGGAGCTGCTTCACCAGTTTTTCGATCCCGTTCAAGACACCTTTGAAATTCGTATTCCCTTCCGGCTGCAAAAATTCCTGCAACGGGTTCAGATGAACGGCAAAAGCATCCGCCTGTATCATTTCTGCAAGGCGGAGTATCGGAGAAACATCATTCAATACTGCAACTTCCGGTGCGCCAATGTTTCCCACCAACGGAATAGAGGGTGCCGATTTACGGGCAATGGAAAATGTAGAATGGTACGTCTTGTCTTCCATTGCCTGCCGCTGGCTGCCGACTCCCATGGCAAGATGAAATTCTTCACACACTTCCGCCAGTTCACGATTGATCTTTTCCGCTTCCTTGTACCCTCCCGTCATGCAGGAGATCATTAACGGAAGCGATAAATTTTTTCCGAGAAATGTTGTTTGGGTGTCAACATCAGAGAGATTGATCTCCGGCAGCGCATTGTGAACAAATTCCCACCGATCAAATCCGTTGGTCTTCTGACGAAACGTGACATCCTTATTGACCGTCAACAGCACATGATCCCGCTTGCGCGATGATGTCGTCCGTTTCGCTTTTTTGTTCATCAAAAAAAGTATATTGAAATAATGACCGAGAAGCAAGGAAGGATGGAAACCTGTAGCCGCAACCTTCAGGTTGCGTTCTGCTTCAGCGGACTGTGCGCGTCCTGAAATATTCTATCGGCTTCAGCGCCGCCACTGCACTGACAATACCCTTGAAAACAATTTCGCCGAAAATGATCGAAGCAACTTCCCACTGTGTGAATACACCGGCAAACGCAATTGTATTAAAGAGTAAACTGTCCAGTGGAATGCTTACAGCGTTGCTCTTCAGCACACGCAGTCCCCATGTATTATTGATGTAGTACTGGTAGATCTCCGTGTCGGCGGTTTCGGCAAGTATGATTGCAATGAACGACGCCAAGATAATCCTCCACTCGACTGCACCGAGAATCGTGACGATAAGGTTCAGCAGCGCCGCAACACCGATCATCAGATACACATTTTTCCGTCCGAGTTTGTTGTGAACGCGGTCCCGCTGCGTGAACGTAATCCCGAAGATGAATGTCGCCACCGATACCTGTCCGAAGACAGGAAAATGGATGAACCATGTTGCGGTGTAATTGGCGGCAAGCGTAGCGGCGATATAGATGATTGCGTTGACCATAAAAGAAAATCCCCCGCATCATGCGAGGGTTTTTAACTTTGTCGGGAAGATCCGCCTTCGGTCGAAGACTCGACTCAGCGAGCGGACGACTTCATAGATCCCATTTAATTGTCGGGAAGACAGGATTCGAACCTGCGACTTCTTGCTCCCAAAGCAAGCGCTCTAGCCGGGCTGAGCTACTTCCCGTATAATTTCTGTATCAATATAAAAATTATTTTCCCCCTCTCCAAAACAAAACTTTTCAGTCCGATTGCAAATGGAATTCAGATAAAACAGTAGGAATATCGCCGAAAAACATTTCGTTTTGTATTGAGGCTGGAGAGAATTTCCGTTACCTTTTCAGCGCTCTTTCAAATCGACAACCATGTTGCAAAGGCGACATCATGAAAAAACATCTCAAGATCCACAGCGTTCCGACCATCACCTCACTGCAGGATATGATCATCCAGACATCACAGCGGTATGGAAACAAACTTGCACTTGAAGATCTCAACGATACGCCGATCCCGCGCATGACGTACGCTGCAATGATGAAACAGATACTGAAGTTCGGTACTGCGCTCCGCGATCTCGGTATCAAAGAGCGGAGCCACATCGCAGTCATCGGCGAGAACCGAGTGCAATGGGCGCTCAGTTATCTGACGATGGCGTGTTTCAATTATGTGGTTGTGCCGATTGACAGGAATCTGAGCCAGAACGAGATCCTGAACGTTATCCACGAGTCGGATGCGGAAGCGGTCATCTTCTCATCGCAGTACGAACAGATTTTCACCGAATCGCATGCGTCACTCCGGAAGGTAAACCACTATATATCAATGGATTCAATCGGCAGAAACGGCAAATTCTTTTCGATGGCGGAATTAACGATGAATGCTCGAGGCTGCTCGATTGAAGAACTGCCGAAGATAGACCCAAAAGAGATGAGTGTCATCATTTTTACATCCGGTACATTGGGAAGAGCAAAAGGAGTGATGCTCTCGCAATGGAATATCGCATCCAACCTGATGGCGATGCTCAGTGTCTTTCCGATGTATCCTGCGGACCGTTTTCTTTCCGTCCTGCCGATGCACCATACGTACGAATGCAACTGCGGAATGCTCTGCCCGCTCTTCGCCGGATCATCGATCCATTTTGCCCGCTCGCTGAAAACAGTAGTTGACGATTTGCAGCGGGTGAAAGCGACCATCCTGCTCGGCGTGCCGCTGCTGTACGATAAGATGTTCAAGCGGATCCATAAAGGAATCCAGGAAAAGAAAACCGTCGCAAAGATTTTAAATCCATTGATTAAAGTGACCGATGTACTGCAAACGGTCGGATGGAAAGGGGCAAAGAGATCGGTCTTCAAAGAATTGCATCACAAGTTTGGCGGGGCGATACGGTACTTCATTGCCGGCGGCGCTGCGCCCGATCCGCTGGTGGCAAAAGGATTGCGCGACCTCGGTTTCAACTTCATTCAAGGATACGGACTTACCGAAACATCCCCCATTCTTGCGTTAAATTCACCATTTAATTTTAAAGACGATGCGGCAGGACTTCCTCTTCCCGGTGTGGAATTGATGATCAACAATCCGGACAGCGACGGAGTTGGCGAGGTCTTCGCAAAGGGACCGAACGTGATGCTCGGATATTACAAAAATCCTTCTGCAACAAATGATGTGATGGAAAACGGATGGTTCAAGACGGGCGATCTCGGATATATCGATGAGGATGGATTCCTGCATATCAGCGGGCGGAAGAAGAACGTGATCATTTCAAAGTCCGGAAAGAATGTTTTTCCCGAAGAGATCGAAGATGTGTTGAACCGCAGCCCGTTCATTCTGGAATCGCTGGTGTACGGCGAAGACGATCCGAAACTGGACGAAATCATTGCAGCGCAGATCGTTGTGGATGCCGAGGCAGTCATTGAACTGTCGGAACGGACGGGAAGAGAGATCACGAAAGAATTTCTGCATCAAATCATTGCGGATGAAGTGGCGAAGACGAACAAGCAAGTGAGCAGTTACAAACAGATTCGCAAGTTCATCATCCGCGACCAGGAATTTCAGAAGACGACCACGCAAAAGATCAAACGCTTTGCGAATCTCGCTCCCCAGCCGGTGGAAGAGTAATCAACAGTACAATGTCATGCCCGCGAAAGCGGGCATCCATCTTCTGGATTCCCGCTAAAAACATACGGGAATGACAATTGTTTTTTTAATGAGTCAAATCTATCCCCGACACTTCCTGTACTTCTCCAACTTCTCTTTCCGTATCAACTTCTGTTTTTTCGTCAACAAGTTATGGAACTGAACGTACTTTGCAACGGCAAATTCGCGCAGGTCTTTCAACTCCGCTTCGCAATATCCTCCAGATTGTGCGAGCGGCATCCGAAGTGCGCAGTGCTGACAAGAACAAACACACACCCATAAGTACACACAGTTTCAAACAACTTCCAAAAATTATTGAATAGTTTGTGAAGCGCGGTTATAGTAATAGATGGAGGGGGTGGTGGAAATATTGCCTTACATGAAGCATACCCGCAGATTATTTTTGAGGGGATGGATGTATTCCCAATAAAAAAATTTGGGAATGACGGACTAAAATCTTGACTAAAAATTCTAAAAAGTTTACAATGACAATTATTTTGATCGGTAGAAATAAAAAGCCCCCTGTTCAGTACAAGGGGCAAAACTCATGAAGCAAAGCTTCCTACGGAATCATCCTTATTGTGATTTGATTCGGTAGCAATTTATGGCAACCTCATAACAAAAGCAATACTTAAAAGGAAAAAAGTTATGAAAAATGTTCTTGGATTGGATATTGGTACTAGTTCAATCGGTGCAGCATTATTGAAACTTCCTGAAGAATTTGAAGATTATGGTAAGGAAGGAAAAATAGAATGGCTCACAAGTCGTATAGTACCTTTTGATACCGATTATACAAAAGCATTCTCTGAGGGAAAAAACGGTTCGCCGCAAGTTAAAACACCCGCTGCTAATCGGAGGCAAAAGCGTGGTTCTCGCAGACTTAAACATCGCTATAAACTTAGAAGAACTAGGTTGATTCGGGTTTTTAAGACATTAGGTTGGCTACCCAATGATTTTCTTTTGGATAACCCAAAACATGTAAAAGAACGTATTGCTGATAAAGGAAATTTCTCATTCAGAATTAGTGATGACATCCCAATTTCAGATGAGAGCTACCGTGAGTTTTATCGTGAGTTCGGTTATAACGAAAATGAATTGAAAAAGATTATTGAAGAAATCCATTTCAGAAGAAATTCAAAAGGGAAAAAGAAATACTCTGAAATAAAATTGCTGCCCGAAGATTGGGTAGTTTATTACCTCCGCAAAAAAGCACTAACTAAACCAATCACAAAAGAAGAACTTGTTCGCATAATTTATATTCTTAATCAACGCCGTGGTTTTAAAAGCAGCAGAAAAGACTTAAAAGACACAACTGTTTTGCGGTACGAAGAGTTTGCTGAAAAACTAAAAAACAAAGAGCAATATAAGCATGAAAATTATGAAACACAGTTTGTTTCTATAACAAAGGTTAAAGAAGTAATTGAAGTCGATAAAGAAGGAAAAAAAGGAAAAAAGAAATTTAAGATTGTGCTGGATGACCAAAGGATCGAACCTTATGAAGAGGAAAGAAAAGAAAAACCAGATTGGGAAGGTAAAGAATATACTTTTTTGGTAACACAAAAGTTAGAGAAAGGGAAACTCAAACAAAATAAACCGCAACTTCCAAAAGAAGATGATTGGACTTTGTGTACAACTGCGCTCGATAACAAAATGGGCGACGAATTACCCGGAAAATATTTTTTTGATAAACTAAAAAAAGCATATAAGGAAAAGCGAAATTATAAAATTCGCCAATACCCCGTTTACCGATGGCGTTACCAAAAAGAATTAGAAACTATTTGGAAAAAACAGTGTGAGCTTAATCCTGAACTTAACGCTTTAAATACCGATAAAAATCTCATTGGAAAAATAGCAGCGCTGCTTTATCCTTCGCAAAGTCAATTCAACGGACCTAAAATAAAGGAATTTGAAAACCATGATTTACTCCACATTATTAGCAACGATATTATTTACTACCAGCGCGAACTGAAATCTCAAAAATCACTTATTGGCGAATGCCCTTACGAAAAAAGAACTGCTATTTGGAAAAATGAAGATGGTTCTTATGAAAAAGAAACACGGGGACTTAACCGAATTCCTAGAACTTCGCCTTTGTTTCAAGAGTTTAGAATCTGGCAGGATATTCACAATATTCGTGTAATTAAAAAAGCAGGAGAAGAGAATGGCAAAAAGAAAATCAATATTGATGAAACGTCCAAGTATATCAACGAAATCAATAAAGAAAAACTTTTCGAACTTTTTGACAGTAAAGAAAGTATAGGCGAAAAAGAAATACTCGAACTCCTGCATCAAAATACTGAAAACAGTCAAATGGTTATTACCAAAAAGGAAGAAGAAAATACTCACCGAATAAACCTTTTTGCTAATCGCAAAGAACTTAAAGGAAACGAAACCAAACATCGCTATCGCAAAGTGTTTTCTAAGTTCAACTTTGACGGTAATTACATTTTAAATGATCCGATAAAACTTTTTAATCTTTGGCACTCTGATTATTCAAATGATTCTTCCGACGAAAACAAATCCGTTAAAGGCATTGTAAGTGCATTGGGATGGAAAAGTGCAAACGGTGAATGGAAGCAAACAAATAACTTCGAAATGTTTCATTTACCATTAGAAATCGCTCAGGCAATTGCGCAACTTCCTCCTTTCAAAAAAGAATACGGTGCATACTCCGCATTAGCAACACGTAAAATGTTGGTCGTAATGAGATGTGGTAAATATTGGATGCCTCTCCAAGACTTGATACACCAATTCAATAAAGATTTATCAGAAATTACTAAAGAAAGGAAACGTCGAGAAATTCAAGGATTGTTGGATTCACTTACTAACATGCAACACACTGCAAAATCGATTAAAGAACGACTCGATCACATTGGACGTACCCCTCATAACCTTTACAAAATAGCCGATGATGAAGTAGAGAAGCAGGTATTAAAGAGCTTTTTAGGAAAAGGCGAATTAAGAGAATATTATAAAGGACTTGCTACTTATCAAGCCGGTTATTTGATCTATGGAAAGCATTCTGAAAAAGATGTTGCAGAGGTAAAAACGCCAGAAGCATTCGGTGAATATCTTAAGAAAGAACTACCTAACAATAGTCTTCGAAATCCAATAGTTGAACAAGTAATCCGCGAGGCAATGCTTTTGGTAAGGGACGTGTGGAAAAAATTCGGAACCATTGATGAAATTCATATTGAATTAGGCAGAGAACTAAGAAACAATGCAAAAGAAAGAGAACGAATTTCACAAAATCAAAATGAGAATTTTGAAGAGAAACAAAAAGCCCGTTTAATGCTGAAAGAATTACTGAATGAGAGTTTTGAACACTATGATGAAATAGGAAAGAAAATTATTTCCTCATTTACTGTAAAACCTAATCCAGACAATCCGCTTGATATAGAACGTTTCCGACTTTGGAAAAGTCAATCTGGTTTGTCCGATGAATACATTAGTAAAAAACTAAAAGACGAAAAGATTCCTACTGAACAGCAAGTCAAGAAATACATACTTTGGATAAGTCAAAATTGCCGTTCGCCATATACTGGAAAAATTATTCCTCTCAGCAAGCTTTTCGACGCAAATCTTTATGAGATTGAACATATCATCCCCCGGTCTAAAATGAAAAATGACGCGATGAGTAATTTGGTAATTAGTGAATGGGTGGTGAACAAAGCAAAAGGGGATAAATTAGCTGCCAATTTCATTTCAGACTCTAATGGCAAATGCACTTATGGAGACACAGAATATACACTCTTGACTTATGATGAGTATGTTCAACAATGTGAAAGCACATTCAAATTCCAACGTGCAAAACTAAAGAATCTATTAGCAACAGAGCCACCAGACGATTTCATTCAACGGCAAATTAATGATACACGTTATATTGGCAGAAAATTAGCAGAATTACTAAAGCCGGTGACAAAAGACCCAAATGGCGTCGTTTTTACCATCGGAAGTATTACTTCTGAGCTAAAACAAAACTGGGGCTTAAATAGAGTTTGGAATGATATTGTTAAACCACGTTTCGAACGACTTGAAAAAATTCTCGATAAAAGACTTATTTATTTTGATGAAGAAGATAAAAACAAATATCATTTTGACTTGTCACTTAATCCTCACTTAGAACAAGAAGGGACCAAACGGCTCGATCATCGGCATCATGCACTTGATGCTGTAATTATTGCAGCCACTACGCGAGAGCATATTCGATTTTTGAACACTCTAACTGCCGCCGATACAGATGCAGAAAAGAAAAAATATTTCTTTACGCTGTGCAAAGGTAAAATCCGAGACTTTAAACAACCATGGGATAACTTTACACTCGATGTAAAAAATAGATTGTTATCATGTGTTGTTTCATTTAAAGAATCTGCTCCCATCATAACCAATCCTTACAATAAATATGAAAAGTGGGAAAAGAAAAACGGTAAATGGCAAAAAGTCAGTCGAGTTCAAGAGCAAAATGAGCGATGGAAAGCAGTACGAAGATCAATGTTCAAAGAGCCAATTGGAACTGTTTGGATTAAGAAGGTTAAAGAGGTCGGAATAAAAGAAGCAATAAAAATCCAAGCATATTGGAATGAAATAAAAAACAATCCAGAATTAAAACGTAACGCCGCATACATCTATGATGATCATGCCCAAAAATCTTTAGAACGAGTTATTGATGAACTGGCCATTACAGGTACCACCGCCCAGCAAAACGAACAACAAATCGATAAATATTTACAGCGAATCAAAAGCACTACTAATAAAAATGGAAAGAAAAAAACTGTTTATCAACTTGACGGGACTTACTATGAACGAATAAAAATAGCAGAATTTATACGATATAAGGCAAAGCGAATGAGTTTGGATAAAAAAGAATACGTTGAGAATCTAACCATTCAAAAAATGTGCAACGATTTTCCCAATTTCATTTTAGAAAAAGCAGTGCTTGAAAAATATCCTTCCCGACTTAAAAAATTACAAGAAAGCGGATACGAGATTGACAAAAATAGGAAAAACAATCCCGTTAACCGCTTATTTCTTGAGCACATTTTAGAATACAACAATGAACCAAAAGAGGCGTTTAGCGCTGAAGGCATTGATAAATTAAACAAAAAAGCCATAGAAAGAATCGGAAAGCCAATTAAATCTGTAACGCGTTTAGATGGCATTATTGATAAAGAAGATATGTTTCGAGGTGCCGTTTATGAAACTGATAAAGGGAGTAACGTATATTTTGTTATGTATGAAAATAAAACTACAAATGAGCGCGAATATTTGAAACCGACACCTTCAATTTCTGTTCTAAAAGCATTAGAAAAAGAAAACAACATTGATAAGATTGCTCCCGAACGCGAAGGTTTTATTAGAATTGTTTTATCTCCAGATGATTTGGTATATGTTCCAACCGTTGAAGAAATTCAAGAGTTAAAAAAAGGAAAAGTGGTTGACAACTCCATTAATTGGAACGATACTGTTCATATAGTAGATCGAATTTATCAAACAGTTAGTTTTACCGGCAACTCTTGCTTATTTAGAAAGTATACTATTGCAGATATTATCCAACAGTGTGATACAAAGTTGAAAATAAAAGGTGAAATAGACTGGCACAATAAATCCGAAATGAGTTTCGATGAAACGCCCGTAAAAATTAAAGAGACATGCATTAAAATTAAAATTAATCGTCTTGGAAACATAAAACCAATAATCCATGCTTAAACGCACACTCTTCATCAGCAACCCCTGCTACGTCAGCACAAAAATGGAGCAGTTGGTGTTGAAGAACAAAAAGAATGAGGAAGAAAAGACTGTCCCGATAGAAGATATCGGCTTTGTTGTTTTTGAAAACGGCGAGTGCACATTCTCGCTACAGGCGCTCTCCAAACTGAACGAGAACAACGTCGCCGCCATCTTCTGTAACGACAAACACCTGCCGGCATCGATGCTTCTCACGCTGGATGCGAACGACGTTCAGTCGCAGATGTTCGCGCACCAATTGAGGGCAAGCGAGCCGTTGAAGAAGCAATTGTGGCAGCAGACGATAAAAGCAAAAATCAGCAATCAGGCGTTGCTCTTAAAGTCGTTCGGCATACCGCATGAAACGTTGAAGCGGTGCACTGCCAATGTTAAAAGCGGTGATACAACGAACGAAGAGGCGAAAGCGAGCAGGTACTACTGGTCGAACTTCTTTACCGATGCTTCGACGCGTCCTAAAAAGCAGGACCTGCTCAGCATGACTATTCCAGTCACTCTGAGCGAACGAAGTGAGTCGAAGAGTGGTCATACTTCGACTCGTCCCGACAAAGAACATCGGGACTCGCTCAGTATGACTAAAAAATTTGTTCGGGACCGGTTTGGCGACCCGCCGAACAATCTGTTCAACTACGGCTACGCCATACTCCGCGCCGCGGTGGCACGTGCGCTTGCCGGCTCCGGACTGCTTCCCACGATCGGCATCCATCACCACAACAAATACAATGCTTTTTGCCTCGCCGACGACATTATGGAGCCGTATCGTCCGTTTGTGGACAGGATCGTGCATTCCATCGTGCAGGAAGGAAAAGATTTTTCGGTTCTGACAACGGAATTGAAAGCGAGACTTCTTACAGTCTTAACGGACGATATCGGGATCAACGGAACTGCAAGTCCGTTGATGGTCGGGTTGTCGCAAACGACGGCGTCGCTTGCGGAATGTTTTGCGGGAGAGAGGAAAACGATTAAATATCCTGAGTTGATTTAGGTCCGTCATTCCCGCATGCTGTTGGCGGGAATCCAGAACATGGATGCCAATAAAATCGTTCGGGCATGACAACTATCCAAAGAGAACGTCGTTCCCGCATGCTGTTGGCGGGAATCCAGAAGAAAAGAAATGGCCTCTTTCGTTTATATACTTGCCAGTAAAAAGAATGGGACTCTTTATATCGGAATGACAAGTAAACTCAAGCACCGCGTTTTTCAACATAAGGAGTCCCTCATCCCCGGCTTCACACAGAAATACAAAGTTCACATGCTTGTCTATTTTGAAGAGTATGCAGATATTCGCGATGCTATTGCGAGAGAAAAGCAGATGAAGAAATGGAATCGAGTTTGGAAAATCCGATTGATCGAAAAAATGAATCCTGATTGGAAAGATTTGTACTACGATTTATAATGGATGCCCGATAGAGACATTCGGGCATGACGATTTCTTACATTATGCGGCTCAATGCCTACAGAATTATGTGGCTCTTCGTCTTTTTCGACCTGCCGACGACGAGCGATCTGGAGAAAAAGATCCACGCACGGTTCCGTAAAGATCTGATGAAGGACGGATTTACGATGATGCAGTATTCCGTGTACATCCGTCACTGTGCGAGCCTCGAAAGCTCCGAAGTGCATGTGAAGCGGGTTGAAAGACTGATCCCTGCCAAAGGACATGTCAGCGTCCTGAAGATCACCGACAAGCAGTATGGGGATATCATCAACTTTTGGGGAAAGAAAACAACCGCCTTGCCTGCAACGCCGGCACAGTTGGAAATATTTTAACATAAATACAAAAGTCATCCTGAGCCCGCCTGAACGACATAGTCGGGCAGGCAAGCGAATCTGTTTTTTTCGGATGAGCGCGTCGAAGGATGACGCAATGAATCGCTCTTCGACTCGTCCCGACAAAGAACATCGGGGCTCGCTCAGAGTGATTATAAAAGAAAAAGCCATCCGACTGCTCTACGCAATCGGATGGCTCATATTACCACGCCGGAAAATTTGCCTCATCCTTCGGACTCGGTCAAGTTTTTCGGCATTTTTTTCGACAGACTCAGGTGTTAATGTATTGACAAATAGAAGATTATAGATCAACTACTGTCGAAAACCTACCTTTGAAATCAAATCACAACTGCCGCTATTCCACAGCGCGTGTATGTCATACTGTCGAAAACCTACCTTTGAAATCAAATCACAACCATGAGCGCGACGATAAAAAAACAACAGATACTGTCGAAAACCTACCTTTGAAATCAAATCACAACTCACACTGTACACAAGCATCACGTC
>JBFMFY010000035.1:0-34704 GCA_040751955.1 Bacteroidota bacterium | reverse complement strand
CAATCAACCGAAGGAAAGGTAACAACCTCTTCCCTTTCGAAGAATCTGAACATCTCCCCCGCTTCCGTTTCCGAGATGATAAAAAAATTAGCGGAAGAAGGAACGCTGACACACACTCCGTACAAAGGAGTAGAATTGACCGAAGAGGGTGAAAAACTTGCACTCCGTATCATCCGCAAACATCGGCTGTGGGAAATGTTCCTCGTGGAAGTATTGCATTTTAGATGGGATGAGATCGATCATGAAGCGGAACGGTTCGAACATATCATGTCCGACAAAATGGAAGAGAAGATCGACCATGTGCTCGGACACCCGCTAATCGACCCGCATGGAGATCCGATCCCGACGAAAGATGGTGAGATCATTTGCTCGATGAGCTTTCCGTTGACCGATGCCGCGGAAGGTTCAACGGTCCGCGTTTTGCGGGTAAGCGATTCCAATTCTGAATTGCTTCAGTACGTTTCATCAATCGGCATCACACTGAATAAACAAATTGTCGTAAAGCAAAAAATGAAATTCGACAATTCCATGCTTCTGAAGATCAACGACAAAGAGGTCAATGTCAGCTCTACGATCGTCTCCAGCATCTTTGTAGAAAACGTTGCGTGAGGTAATAATATGGCAGATCCATTACAAGCATTACTGATCGGAGGAGTAATCCTCCTTACATGTGTCGTTATCTTCCTGCCGAAACGGGGTTTGATCGCCCGTTGGAGCCGTGCAAAAAAAGGGATCAAACGGATCTTGATTGAAGATGCACTGAAGCATATTCACGAATGCGAATACAATAATATCTCGTGCACCGTTCAAAGCATCGCCGGCGCCTTGGTAATCTCCTCAGATGACGCTGCCGCGCTTGTTGCACGGCTCTCAACAATGGGATTGCTTGTTACCATGGACAACGGTGTGCGATTGACACCGGAAGGAAATTCATATGCACTGCGCATCATCCGTGTTCACCGCCTGTGGGAACGATACCTGGCAGATGAAACAAGCGTCCCGCAAACCGAATGGCACTCTTCGGCAGAATTACAGGAACATAAACTGACTCCGGCGGAGACTGAAGCGCTCGCGGCGCAGATCGGTAACCCGCATTTCGATCCACACGGCGACCCGATTCCTACTTCGAGCGGAGAGATACCGCCGAGGAAAGGACAATCGCTGCTCTCCATGCATGCGGGTGATTTCGGCGTCATCACACACATCGAAGACGAACCGGAAGCGGTTTATGCACAATTAAGCGCGCAAGGATTGTATGTGGGGATGCACATCATGGTGATCGAACGTTCAAATGAGCGCGTGCGATTTGCCGCAGACGGCGAAGAGATCATTCTTGCACCTGTGCTGGCAAACAATGTTACAATTGAGCCGCAAGCGAATAAGGAAGAAATCATCGTCTCGCCGATGGAGACACTTGCGTCGATCAATGTCGGTGAAGAAGCCACTGTGTTGAACATCTCCAAAGTATGCCGCGGACAGCAGCGCCGCAGACTGCTTGATCTGGGCATTGTTCCCGGAACGAAAGTGCGTGCAGAAATGCGAAGCGCATCGGGCGATCCCACAGCGTACAACGTCCGAGGTGCATTAGTTGCGCTTCGTAAACAACATGCACAAATGATTTTTGTACGGAGGAATTGAATATGTCGCATCCAATCAATACAAATTGCGAAGATTGCCCTGTTCACAACCTCGGAAATCTGACCAAACTCGGCATCAACATGAACCAGTTCGATTTTGTCGTGGCACTTGCCGGAAATCCGAACACCGGAAAGAGTACTGTTTTTAACGCGCTGACCGGACTGCGTCAACATACAGGCAATTGGCCCGGGAAAACGGTCACACGGGCGGAAGGAGGATTCGAGTTCGGCAATAAACGGTTCAAGATCGTCGATCTGCCGGGAACATACTCTCTTCTTTCCAACAGCACCGATGAAGAAGTTGCGCGCGATTTCATTCTCTTCGGTCAACCCGACGTTACTGTAATCGTCGTCGATGCAACACGGCTGGAAAGAAATCTCAATCTTGTTCTGCAAGTTCTGGAAATCACGGATCGTGCGGTACTCTGCCTCAATTTGATGGACGAAGCACGACGCAACGGCATTGCCGTTGACGACCGGCAGCTTGCCAAACAACTTGGCATTCCTGTTATACCAACATCTGCGCGTCAGGAAGAAGGAATCCCGGAACTGTTAAAATATATCTACGAGGTCGCAACCGGATCATACGTTTGTCGTCCGTACCGGCTTGAAAAAACCTCTCCCACATTGGAAAAGGCGATCTCGCAATTAACGGACAAGATCAAAATCGAATTTCCCGATCTGCCGAATGCACGTTGGATCGCGCTGAGATTACTGGAAGGGGATCAGAAGATCATCGACTCCGTGAAGAATGGTGAATTAAAGAATTTATCCCGCAACAATACAATCATGAGCGTTCCGAAACAAGAATTAGTGACTGCTTGAACTGAAGGTGAATTATGACTGCTAAAGAATCAATCCTCTCCGCCGCCAACGCACTACGATGGGAAATCGGGGAGAACATCCATGACTCACTCGTCGAGTCGATCTACAAGAATGCTCAATCAATCGCATCGAATGTCGTAAAAACTCCGGCAACGAAATCGCGTTTCAGTTTTGATGTCACACTAGACCGCATTCTCACCAGCAGGTGGCTCGGTTTCCCATTGATGTTTCTTCTGCTCGCGGTCGTTTTCTGGTTAACTGTTGAAGGAGCCAATGTTCCTTCAAGCATGATTGCACTTCTGCTTGTCGATACGATCCATCCCTGGCTGAGAGAGCTTTTTGCATCAGTAAACTCTCCGTGGTGGCTGACCGGTGTTCTGGTTGACGGTGTTTGGCTGGCAATGGCGTGGGTAATCAGCGTGATGCTGCCGCCAATGGCGATTTTCTTTCCGCTCTTCACGCTGCTGGAAGATTTCGGATATCTGCCGCGCGTCGCATTCAATATGGATGCACTGTTCAAGAAAGCAGGCGCTCACGGCAAACAAGCGCTTTCTCTCACCATGGGATTCGGCTGCAATGCCGCGGGTGTTGTCGCAACACGTATCATCGACAGCCCGCGTGAACGATTGATTGCGATTATCACGAACAATTTTTCACTCTGCAACGGACGCTGGCCCACGCAGATTTTAATTGCGTCGATTTTTTTCGGCGCACTCGTGCCGGCGCATCTTGCGGGGATTGTCACGGCAGGCGCGGTCGTCGGCGTTGCGGTGCTGGGCATTGCATTCACACTCATCGTGTCGTGGGGATTGTCGAAATCAATTCTCAAAGGAGAAGCATCAGCATTCAGTCTTGAACTTCCGCCGTACCGTCCACCCCGGATTTTGCAAACACTCTATACATCGCTGATTGACCGAACAATCATCGTATTATGGAGAGCAATTGTCTTTGCGGCACCGGCGGGAGCGGTTATCTGGCTTGTGTCGAACATTCACATCGGGAATGCGAGCATTGCCGAGCATTTTATCAATTGGTCGAATCCATTTGGAATATTGCTCGGATTAAACGGAGTGATCTTATTGGCGTACATCATTGCTATTCCTGCAAATGAAATTGTTATTCCCACCGTACTGATGTTGACTGTATTAAGCGCAAAACTTTCCGGTGTTGGCGACGGTGCCGGCGTTATGTTTGAGTTGGATGAAGCAAATGCGGTTGCCAATGTGCTGCAGGCGGGAGGTTGGACATTTCTGACAGGATTGAATCTGATGCTGTTCAGTCTTCTGCATAATCCCTGCTCAACGACGATCTATACGATCTACAAGGAAACGAAGAGTGTAAAATGGACGACGATTGCATCAATCCTTCCCGTGGTAATGGGAATTGTCATTTGTTTCTTTGTTGCACAGATCTACCGACTGGTGATACAATGACGAAACGTTACATTATTCCGGCGCTCTTTCTTTTATCCACATTCTCTCTTAAGGCACAATTTACTGAAGCGATTGAAGACAATTCTTTTTTCATCGAAGAAGCATACAATCAGGAAGAAGGAGTTGTGCAGCATATTTTTACGGGCAGTGGCGTATCCGACGCTCTCTTTACCGAAGCTAATTTTACACAGGAATGGCCCGCATTCGGACAAACACATCAGGTAAGTATCACCATCCCCTATCTATATTCCTCCACACTTGATGGTATTGGGGATTTCCTTCTCAATTACAGATACCAATTGACAAACGAAAACGGACTTGCCGTCTCCCCAAGATTCTCGCTGATCATCCCAACCGGAGATGATGCTAAAGGATTAGGAGACGGCGTTGTCGGTGTACAACTGAATCTACCTGTCAGTAAGCGTTGGCATGACGAATTCATAACGCATTTCAATGCAGGGCTCACAATGCTGCCCAACGTTTACAATGGAACAAGAAGAGAAACACAGACAGAGTATTTTCTCGGGGCAAGCGGCATATATCTTGCAAATAAAAACTTCAACCTTATGGCTGAAATTCTCTACACCGTCCAAAACGGTTCCGATGAGTTGATTTTTAATCCCGGCGTCCGCTTTGCCATCGATATTGGAAACCTGCAGATTGTTCCCGGGCTGGCGTTTCCGATCATCTATACATCCGGCAGACAGGAAAGCGGAATGTTTTTATATCTCTCCTTTGAGCATCCTTTTTGAACATGCTACGTACATTTGGGTGCATTGCTTTCTATTGAACTAATCTCTACATTTTTACCAACCAAGAGATAATTTTTGAAATAGTGATGGTTATAAAGCTCCATCACTGTTTTTGATTACCCACATTTACTTACAATCTTTGTCCATGAACATGTTTTTTGTTGCGGGTATTGGTGTTGCTGTCTTCATTGAATTTTTGCTGATCACCAAGAAGAACAAGTCAGACGCGGACAAGATTTTGACGCTCTGGATGTTCCTGATTGTCATACACTTTTTCTCGTTCTACGCATATTACACCGGAGATTTCTTTTCATTTCCTTCTCTGCTCGGTTTGGAACTTCCCCTTCCAATGCTTCACGGAGTCTTTTTGTATCTCTACACTGCCACGCTGACTGATCAATTACCAAAAAAACGATCATGGTTGCTTCTTCATTTCGTTCCCGTCAGTGCAATGTATCTGTATCTGATTTCATTTTATATGCTCCCAGCCGACCAAAAGATTTTCATTTACAAGAATCGTGGAGCAGGTTTTGAAGTGTTCGATACGATAAAGTTTTACGCCATTGTCTGTTCAGGCATCCTCTATGTCGTTTGGTCCGGAGTGCTTCTAAAGAAGCACAGGCGGAATATCAGGGAACAATTTTCGGATCTGGAGAAAGTCAATCTTCAATGGCTGAGTGTCCTGACGATCGGATTAGGCTGCATCTGGTTCCTGGTAATATTTTTCGGAAATGATTCGCTGATCTTTTCGGGGGTGGTCGTTTTCATATTTCTTATAGGATTTTTCGGGACCCGGCAGGGGAATATTTTCTCCCATGTTCCAATATCATCTGGTGAAGTGGTAGAAAATGTAAACGAAGAAAAAGAAGAAGGAAAGGAAAAATACCAGAAATCCGGTCTTACGGAAGAAGCATCAAAAGAGATCCATGAAAAGTTACTGCGTCTCATGATGGAAGAATCTCTGTATAAAAAAAGCGATCTGGCAATCACCGATCTCTCAGCTCGTTTGGGCATCCATACCAACTATCTCTCGCAGATCATCAATGAACGAGAGGGGAAAAATTTCTACGATTTTGTAAACACATACAGGGTTGAAGAATTCAAACGCCTTCTTGACGATCCCAAGAACCGTAATTTAACACTCCTCTCCCTTGCCTTTGATTGTGGATTCAATTCAAAATCTTCTTTTAACCGATTCTTCAAAAAAGCTACCGGGCAGACACCTTCCGAGTATTTTGAAACACTTGTAAACCAGACCTAAAATATCATTCTGTGGGAATCCTGCAGGTTTTCTTTGCGGGATGATCAAAGAATCCAGAGACTGGATGCTTCGCTACGCTCACATGACCACTATTGGATAGTCCCACCTTACAAGCAAGCACCACAAACGCCGTCCTTCCCTTCACGCTGAGCCGAAATCCCGTTCCCAGCAGCGTATATTTATTCCAGATTTTTAACTCACTATTCACCATTAAACCTGGAGTAACTATGAAAACACTATTTCTCACACTTTTCGCTGCGGTAACGGCGGCATTTGCGCTCAGTTCGTGCGACACGCATGAACCAAATGAACCCGGCTTGCTGGTTCCTTTAACGGTAGATGAAGACCCCTCTCTTCCTTCTATCTTCGTGAACGGAACCCAGCTTCATGCTGAAACATTCGGCAATCCGAACAACCCGATGCTCGTCGTCCTTCACGGCGGTCCGGGCGGAGACTATCGAAGCCTTCTGAACTGCAGCAGGTTTTCCGCCGACAGCTTCTTTGTCGTCTTTTATGATCAGCGCGGCTCGGGATTATCCAAACGCCACGATCCAAGCACGATTACGACGCAAATATTTATTGACGATCTGGATGCCGTCATTAACTATTACAGCAGTTCACCAAGTCAGAAAATCATACTTCTTGGACATTCATGGGGAGCCATGCTTGCTACGGCGTATATCAATGAATATCCGAATCGTATTGACGGTATCATCCTGATTGAGCCGGGCGCTTTTACCTGGGAAGCAACAAAGAAATACATCGAAAAAGAAAGAACTCTTGATCCTTTTGGCGAGTCGAGCAACGATTTTGTTTATCTCGATCAAATCATCACCGGAAGCGATCATAATACGCTCGATTACAAAGCCGCTCTGCAAAATGCTGCAGATTTTTCAAAAGGAAATCATGTAGGAAATCCCGGTCCGTATCCATTCTGGAGATTCGGCGCTGTCTGCACGAAGGCGGCTTTCGAATATGTAAAGGAGCATTCGTTCGATTTCACAACGAATCTTTCACAATACACAACAAAGGTGTTGTTCGTGTACGGTGCATTGAATGAAGTGTACGGAACAACTCACGCTCAGGAAGTTGCCGCCGCATATCCGAATGTACAGCTTGCAGAAATTAAAAAGACGGGGCACGAGGTGGCGTACTTTGGATGGGATAATTTTTATCCTGTGGCAATAGCGTATCTCAATACAATAAAGTAACAACAGGTATGAAGACTTTAAGAACAAACATTGTCACGCCAGCGAACGCTGGTATCCAGTATAGGAATACCACAATACTATGGATTCCGGCTCTTACCGGAATGGCAAAACTCTGGTTTTTAATGTTCAAAGCATCATTCTTCATTACAACAACTAAATTTTTCACATTAATCTTGAGAATACTTATGAAAAAAATATTATTGGCACTTATCATCATAGCTGTGTTATCCGAATACAGCTATCCCCAAAGCATCAACTGGAGGTCGCTCGATCACGGGCAAACTAATATCATGCAATTCAATTTCGGTTATGATTTTGGAACATCATCACAGGTCAGTTACAACCGATATATCGATGGATTCCGGCATATTATATTAGGATTGGATTATTCTCTTCCAATGGGAAACATTGTATTGGATGATTTCAAGGTCCGCTATGGTGCTCAAATTGAAATTGCCGAATGGGAAGGGTTTTCCGTAACGGCGAAAATCTATTCCAATTTCAAACGACACAAAACAGCATTGGTAAGAACTATTACTTTTGGCTCGGACTTTACTGTCGTCGCGGGATATTACAGACCAACATGGTATGCAGCATTGGAATATGGATTTGACAAGTCAATCATCTCACACTTTAGGCATTCAGAAATAATGAAAGAAAATATCCCGGCAATAAAAGATGGATGGTACATTCCCACGGGAGGACACCATTATTATGGAATCCAGGGGAGTAAAACACTTGGTGAAATGTTCGATCTTTCTGTACGGTTAGGTCAAACCAAAGCTCAATTTAATGATGAAGATGCCGTACTGCCGATCTATCTTCAACTCGGACTCGGACTGAGATTCTAATAAAAAATAACATCAATTATCAATCAAAACAAAAGGAGAACTCTTATGAAAGACACAATCTTTAACACAATAGCAGCCGCTGTAGTTTTTGCATTATTTCCGTCGGAAGCATCTGCACACGGCAGCGGCAATGATGTAAATCTCCACATAAATCCCAGATGGAGCGAATGTTCTTTTCAACTCGATCCGTCGTTAACACAGCAGGCGTGGCATCAATTTGCAAAAGAAGCAGGCATGGTCAGTTATTTTCGTTCTCTTACCGATGCAAAACCAATGGGCGTAGGACATTATGAATTTTCGATACTCCAATGGCAAACAGCATTTGATGACAGGAAAGATGCCTGGAACGATACTTTCGTTCATCCCGATTCTGTTCATTGGCTCAAAGAAAGTGCCAGATTAGGATTTCCCGGGCTAACCTTTAGAACGGGTATAACAGATAACATTGATGTTGCAGCCTTTGTGACAAAAAGTCCCGGTGCTAACTATGGATTCTGGGGCGGACAAGTTCAATACAATATTGTCAATAATGTAGAAAATGATTGGGCTATTTCTTCACGATTGGGCTTTAATTCGTTATACGGTCCCGAAGATTTTAACTTTACAGTCTATGGTCTGGATCTGCTGGCAAGCAAAGAATTTGCAGTGTATTCTGATTGGATCACCGTTTCACCGTATGCGGGTACTTCAATTTATTTAGCAAGCGCACATGAAATAACATCCAAAGTGACTCTCAGCGACGAGAATGTAGCGGGCGTGCAAGGTACGATAGGTGCCGTTGCACAAATTTCTTTCGCCAAACTTGCTGTAGAATACAATGCAGCAGTAGTGAACACACTTTCCTTTAAAATCGGCATCGGTTTCTAGTATCATGTTCATGGCATACCGAACAGCACATATGAAGAAAAAAATGGAAATGCTTATTTCAATAGTGATTTTGGCGATAAGCATTTCCATATGGGCACTCACCCTCTATCTCATGTTCAGGGAATGAAATCCTAATAAAGAGCGCAGAATTGATCCGCGCTTTTTATTTCAACCTGCAACATGTCGGATATTTCATCCGCGCTGAAAATTGTTTAACCACCTTACAAGGGCACTTACGCCAAAGAACAGACTTAATATCGCAACAACCGATGAGCCCGCAGGAAAATCAAATTGCGTGGAAAAATAGATGCCAAAAAAACTTCCCAACACAGCAACAACAAGCGCAACAACTATCATCGCGGCTTTTTTGCGGGAAAGTAAAATTGCTGAGACGGGCGGAATAATAAGATATGAAAAAACCGGGATTACCCCTGCGCTGCGAACCGCAAGAACAATTGCCAGTCCTATTGAAAGATAGAAAAGAAAATTCCACAGATTAAAAACACCCACCTCTTCAATTTCATGGTTTTCAAACTTATGTGTCAGGTCGAAAAATTTCTTGCGGAATATCACGTGGAATATTCCGATCACAGCAAAGACCGATGCCATTGTACCGATTTGTTCGTTCGTTACGGTAAAAACGCTGCCGAAGAGCACTTCCGAAATATCAGATTCGCCGTGCGGTGATTTTGAAATGAAAAGAACCGTTGCTGCGGAAGCAAACGCATAGACAATGCCGATGATTGCTTCCTGTTTCAGGCGCTTGTCTTTTATCTTAATAAATGAAAGTAAAAACGCACCAACCATTGTAAAGATAATAGAAATAAGCGTCTGATCTTTTTCTATAAAATTTCCGACTGCTACACCCAGCATGGAAATTTGTCCGAGCGCAAGATCGACAAACACAATGCCTCTGCCGACTACATGCACGCCGAGGTATGCCAGCATCAATCCCATAACGATACTGATAAGAAGAGCGTTCAGAATAAAATCTTGCGCAAACATGTCAATCATACGTTACTCCTTTACGGCTGAAAGAATTTGCTGCACATTGTAATCGAACAAATCGGTGTACGTTTTTATTGTCGGATAGGCTCCGACTGAAGTTGCCAGCGTAACAACTGTTCCGCCCGTGTTGCGCGCCACTAAATCGGCAGATTCAGAGGTGAAATACGGCGAGTTGATGATGATCCTAATGTTCTCGCGCTTCATGGTATTGATAATCTTTGCTAATTGCGACGGTGTTGGCGGAATACCCGGTTTCGGTTCAAGAAAATCAACAATCTTCAACCCGAATCGCTGCTCGAAATAGGGCCACTCGTTGTGATACGCAATCACTTTCGTTCCGCGCATCGCTTTCAACATTGCATTCCATTCTTTCATCTTTGTATCAATGGCGTCGTTGAATTTCTTAAGGTTGGATTCAAACTGCATTCGATGTGCGGGATCAGATTGTATCAACGCAGTGCAAATGGTGCGGGCAATAATTTTTCCATTCAAAGGATCGAGCCAATAGTGTGGATTGCCGTAGATGTGAATGTCTCCCTCGGCTCTGTTTACGCCGGAAGGAATTTGCAGCAGCGGAACATTTGTTGACGCATCCACATATCCTTCTCCCCCTTTTTGAATTTTTGCATTGCGGGAGCTGTTGAGCAGCGGCGGCACCCAGCCGATTTCAAGATCAAGTCCTACGGTAATAAATAAATCTGTTTTTGAAAGTTTAAGAATGTAACTCGGTTTCGGGTCAACAAAATGCGGATTTTGATAGCCGGTGGCGATTGAGAAGGCATCAACATATTCCCCGCCAACCGATTCTGCAATGCTTTTTAAGTCGGGAATTGTTGTGACAATTTTTATTTGAGCTTGCGCCAACGTACATATTAGCAGCAGACTAAGAATGCTAAAAAACTTTATCATGATCTCTCCTAAATTAGTATGCATGAGCGGCATGTGTCCCGATGCCGAAAATCGCCCTGAACACCACCTGCTGAAAACTTGGCGCGTAGTTCCTATTGATGTTCTGAAATTCCAACGCCAGTATTTGAAATTCTGTCGGTTGAAAACGTAGTAAGAGTGATATCGCGCGCTCATCTGATTTTTCGATTCCCGGCAATCCGGAATAATCGAATCGTGTTCCAATAAACGTTCGTCGTTCAATCTGATACTCCACCAATGAATAGGCTCCGTACGATTGCACCGCATTCCCGGACGATGTATCGCTTTGACAAATCAATCCTTCTGTTTGCCATGTGAATGAATGGTATGTATTATACTGAACAGGTTTCCATTTGTAAGTCAGATCAAATCCTGCCATTGACGTTCGTTGATTCAATGCATTTGGACCTGTCAATGCTGAAAGTCCGACATTTAACGTGGAGTTATCAGAGAGTTCAAAAAAATTGTCGAGATGAGCAGAATACAAGAGCATGTTGCTGCTCCCGTTGTCCAACGAAGCGTTCGACTCTGCCCGTCCTGCTTCCAATTTAAATTCCTGAAAATAATCCCACGGATTGGGAACAAGTACACTGGCAGAGATTCCTTCCATGAACATTCCTTCATCGCCAAAAAAATTCTTAACCATTGCAGGAAAATCTACAAAACTGAAGGCGTGCGGATGGAGAATGTTTACCTTGGTGAAATGAGGCTTGAATTTACCGAGCGTAATTTGCGATGAATACGGAAGCGACAATGATGTGAGCGTCGCAATTTCCAATCCCGCGGAATATTCTCCGTTCAACGAATCTTTACCGAAAGAAAATATAAAATTCGCAGAGGCGTACGGATCTACAACCGATGTAACCTGCATTTCGAGGGCGTTGAAATATAATTCAATATTTCTATTCCTGTCGGTTGTGTAGTGTGAACGAAAATCCCCGATAGCGCTGATATCAGGATTCGTTGTTGGCGCGGTGCGAACGACAGATACGGGTTGCAGGGCATTTTGCTGCTGCATTTGTTCCTGCAGTTGAACGGCAAGCAGTGAATCGGCTATTGCTGTAGAATCTGTCTGAGATTGTGCTGTGAGAAAATAAGAGCTTGTTGTCAGTATTATGAGCGCTTGAATGAATCGCATAACTTCCCTTTCGTTAACGATGAACGATCTCCACTGATTTTTTACTATCGGTATAGACGAAACAGATTTTGCGTTTTCATAACGCAAAAAAAGTTCTTAAAAATGTTCCGTGGAGAAAAAATTACGAAAGGATTGCCGGCGGTCCGCGGCGGAGAAATTCTTTTGAGAAAAGAGATGAGTATTCTTTGCTTGGTTCTGTTGATAACGGTTTTTCAGAATGGACTGAAACAACAGAACCGTCGATGACCGAGAGTGAAACGTCTATTGACTGCGCAGCAAATGTACAAACACTGCAATCAACACCCTGGTGAACGACAACAACATGATATTGCGGTGTATCAACATAATTCAGCGCGTGCTGGTGAAGCGGCACAGCCACCAGTGTGAGCGTGCCGTAAATGACCAACAACATCAGCGAGAGTATGTTGATCCGTTTGGACATCGATCAGATCTTGCCTGCGCGCACCATGTTGGCGAGCTCGGCGGTTCCGTTCTTTGTAATAGTCTTTAACGCTTTTGAGGTCAGCTTCACGTTCACGAACCGTTTCAACTCCGGCACCCAGATCCGTTTGCTCTGCAGGTTCGGCATGAATCGGCGGTTCGTTCTGTTATTCGCGTGCGATACATTGTGCCCGGACAGCGGACCTGTTCCTGTTACTTCACATCGTTTTGACATTGTTCTTTTTCCTCTTTCCTGAAAAAATTAATGCGCTTCCTGAAGCATCCGTTTGTATTCCGCTTCCAGTGTCGCATCTTCCTGTTTCTCGTCTTTTATCTTGACCAATTTCTGGTTGAAACGGTACGTTCCTTTTCCCGTTTTCACAGCAGCTACAAACTTGACGGTTTTCTCAGCGCCGGCTGCTTTTGCCGCTTTTTTGGCTTTTTCCTCAAACGATTGTTGTTTTGCCATGTCAAACTCTCCTTGCTCTAAAACATTGTGTCTATTGGGATTACAAATATACGAAATCTGACTGAAAAAGCGAATGAAAAAATTTTAAAATTTCAATCGCCATACCAAATCATACAAAAATGAGGAGATTTTTGGAAGGAAGCGGTGAGATTACTGAATAATGTACTTTCCATCCGAATCGACCGCAACAGGATTTAGAGTGCGTGTTTCCTCGAATTGCCTGTAGATCGGAGCAAGATTGTCCCAAAACGCTTGTTTGACTGAATCGGCAGGAAAATATTCGCGCAAAGATGATAGAGCACGTTGATCGAGGCGGACGGGAAAAATGTGAACGGGAATCTCCATCTGTCCGTTGTTTCTTGCTTCAACCGCAAAGATGTACAACTCTTTGATTAAATCATCCGTGATTGGAATGCAGCCGATGGTGACACAGTTACCGTGGATGTAAATTTCCCCGCCGAGTTTTCCTTTCACGCCGAGTTTCACATCGGAAGCATTCGGATAGTTGATGCCAAGCGAAAGGTAGAAACTGCTTTGAGGATTGAAGTGGTTGATTTGATACACTCCTTCCGGAATCTGAAGATCTCCCTCTTTTCGTTTTGGTCCGAGAACGCCAGAAATATTGCAAAAAGGATAGGTTGTGATGAGTTTAAATTTCTGTTCGTTCTTGTTCTTTCCCCACAATTCCAACTCTTTCTCGTTTTTGAATGCTCGAAGGAAAATATTCAGAGACGAGCGCTGTAGAGCGTGGCGTCGCAACAACGTATCGACGTTTTCCGACTTCTCTTTGAACGCATTCTTCACTTTCGGATACTGCACCTGCTCATCTTTGAACGACTGCGCAGCGCCGAAGTGAAGCAAAGACAATGCCGCAACAACAAATATCTTCATCATGCCGAAAATTGGCTGCTGCGCAGCACTTTTCCCGGAAGTTTTCCGGTGATAGCATTGTCATCCACGGCAAGCGCTCCGTTGACGATCACGTGCGGTATTCCTGTTGGGAACTGGTGAGGATTCAGAAATGTGGCGTTGTCTTTTATCGTATCGTAGTTAAAGAGAACAATATCCGCCGCTTTCCCAACGGCAAGTGTGCCGCGATCTTTCAATCCGATTTTTTCTGCAGGCATCGATGTCATTTTGCGGATCATCTCCGGGAGCGAGCAGACATTTCGCTCTTTCTGATAGTATGATATTGCACGCGGAAATGTTCCGTACGTCCGCGGGTGAGGATTGGATTTTGATGCGGGCGAATATGCACCGCCGTCGGATGCGACGATCGTATTTTTCCATCGAAGGCACATTTCCGTTCCCGCTTCATCCATTCCAAACCCGACCATGCCGACAGAGCCATTTTCTTTGATCATCAGGTCAACGGAAAATTCGAATGGATCGACAGCGAGTGCAGTCGTAATCTGTTGGATGGTTTTTCCAATGTAACTTTTGTGTTCTTCCAATTTTGTCGATGTAATCATTACAGAATCCCACGAACCGAGCCCGTTGATCTTCCTCAAGGTATCCGGTTTTATTTTTTCAACAATTGATTTGTCTCTCAAACGATTCATAAATTGCTCTGTGCCACCGTCGCGGGACCAGAGCGGGAAGAGATTTGCAAGTCCGGTTTGATACGCAATGTAGGGATAGCGGTCGGCGTGCACTTCAATTCCTTCCTTAATCGCATCATCGAGCATTTTCAATGCAATTTCTTGCTTATACCAATTCACTTTGTACGATGCTTTCAAATGTGAGACTTGCAAACGAGCACCGGATTGACGGCAGATGCGGATTGCTTCATCGATCGCTTCGAGCAGCGTGTTATCTTCGTTGCGCATGTGAGATGCATACAAACGGTACAGCTGCGGCGCTGCTTTTGTCACTTCCCACAATTCTTCGGTCGATGCAAAACTTCCGGGAGTATATTCCAAACCGGTGGATACACCACAACATCCCTGTTCGATCGCCTTTGTTACTTCACGTTTCATTGCTTCCATTTCGTCGGTAGTCGCCGGGCGATCATCTTCGCCAACAATTAATTCACGGATTGTCCCAAGTCCGACCATTGAAGCAAAATTTTGGGCTGAACCTTTTTGCTGGAGATGCGTAAAAAGCCGGTCAAAATCGGTATAAATTTGATCATCATTCTCTTCTTTCTTTTTTCTTGGTGCGCGTGAATCTCCGTCCGCTCCACCGACTTCGGTCGTTACACCCTGCCGAAGTTTGCTGTCTGCTGTTGGAAGACGAAGAATTGCAGAATCCGTATGCGTATGTATGTCGATAAATCCGGGGACGACCTTATGTCCTGCAGCATCGATGATTCTATCCGCAGATGCGGATTCAATTTTCCCGATCACTTTAATGATCCCGTCGCGGATGCCGATATCGGCAAGCATTTCCGCTTTCCCAGTACCGTCGATGACGGCACCGTTTTTAATAATGAGATCGAATTGACTGCGAACAGTAACAGCACTACTTGATGCACAACCGATCATCAGCCCGGATACACTCGCAGTGGTGGTGTAAAGAAATGTTCTTCTTTTCATGGTGGTTCACTTATTGCACGCTGATTAAAAATCGACGCGCAGCGTAATGAGTTGAGAATTAGAGAAGTACTGCAATTGCTGATATGCATAATCAAAGTGAATCGTAAATTCCGTCGTCGGCAGTGTATAGGCGACACCGACACCAGCTGATACAAGATATGTTTCCTCCAACTCCGGTTGAAGGTTGACAATCTCGCTGATTACTCTGTTCTTGATTCCGCCCCGCAGGAATATCATTTCCTCAAATGCAAATTCGCCGCCGAGACCCAGCTGGGGGCGATAATCCCTTTCATCGCGAAAATCAATTGAAGTTGTTAAACGCATCATCTCCGTGCGCAGCGGTGTAACGGCGAATCCTAATTGGAAAAGGATCGGCAGCGCCCATTCTTGCGTCTCTAAATTTGCCGTCACATCGGGTGGATTCGACCCTACATCCGGCAGCGGATCGAAGCGCACGAGCAGATCCCGTCCTTCCATGCGTGCCTGCGGTCCGAAATTTTGAATTGACATTCCGACGCGAAGCCAACCGATATCGTACTGGCTTCCCAGATCCACGGCAAACGTATTTGCGGAGGAGTTAGCAATCGATTCGTTCAAGTATTTGAGATGCACACCAACCTTGAACCGGTCGCTCATTTGCCTTGCCCAGCCGAATCCAATCGCAGCACTGTGCGATGAAAATATTTCACCCGTACCATCCGTTTGGTCCCACGTCGTCACTTTCATGTCACCCATCGAGAGATACGACACACTGATTCCGATAACGCCAAACTCTCCGGAGGGAACGACGACCGCAAGAAAATTGTGAGAAATATCCGCAATCCAGTTGTTATTTGACATCAATACCTGGTTGGCGGTGATATTTGCCATGCCGGAAGGATTCCAGTACAGAGACGATGCATCATTCACCACCGCCACCTGCGATGAACCCATGGCAACAGCGCGTGCGCCGACGCCGATCTTCAGAAAGTTCATAGCTGATGTGCCCACGTTGTCGAACTGAGCAACAAGTGATGACGGATTGGCACAGACCAAAGCAAGCGTCAACGAGATTTTCAATACTGTTCTCATACTTTGCTCCGTTCTTTATTTGATCAACGCTAGTTTACCGATGTATTCACCAACCCCTTCAACTTCAACATGGTACACATAGATGCCGTATGATACTTCCTGACCGTTGTAACTTTGCAGATCCCATACAGCAATGGTCGGCTGTGCGGCGCGCGAAGCGTCATGCACAATCGTTCTAACAAGATCGCCCGCAACATTGAAGATGCGGATGGTGCATTTCGGGGGCACGTGATGGAATTGAATTTCTTTTTGTATGCCGTACTTGTTCGTTTCATAATACGAACTGACCACGTAGGGATTGGGGACAGCTGTAATCTCAAGATTATTTTTAGTGATTGTTGCACTTGATTGTTTTACCGTCTGTATCTCAAACGTATCCGCAGCAGTGAGAGGATGATTCGTAATAAGATGGATTTTGTCACCAGGTGCGACCACTGATGTCGTATCGAAAAAGATTGTATAATTAAACGTTGTTGTTTGAGGTTTTATGCCCGGTGGAGGGAACGGTCCGGTTACTCGAATATTTGTAATCGTATCGTAAAGCGCATTACAGATGGTTAACCCATCTCCTTTTGAGATGTCAAGAAAGAAGTCACCGGGTCCCGTATTGATAAGCGGTATTACCCTCATATTGGTCGTAATGTTTCGTAAATATAATGGGATCTTCGTTATGACATTTCTTTGACTATCGCGTGCGGAATAGCTCCATAATGTATCCTGCATCGCCGGATCTCCAAAAATAATTTCATAATCGTCCGTTAAACCGCTGCCGCTGGAATCGTCAAAGAAGTGCCGCCACCGATCAATCGTCACTTTTTTAACAGCCGAGGGGAATACCTGACGAATATCGTAGATACCTGTGGAAATATCGCCAACCTCAACACTGAGTCCGTCGAAGATTGCAAGGTTATCAATATCGGCAGAATATATTTTCCTGTTGATCAACGAATCAAATGCGAGTCCGCTGCTGGCGAGAACCGGTGACTGATCGGCAGCGTGGCGAATGGAATACCGCTTGTCTTTCGGATCCGCGACATTGTAGGTGACCGAGTAGGTATCTCCGGTGACTTTTTTGGAATCGACAATGGTGACTTTCGGAGCTGCCTGTGTGCGTCCTGATTTCAGTACGGGAGAATTTTTCACATTGCCTATCGTCAGTCCTTTCGGAAGTGCTGCCGGAACGATTGCAACTGTATTTCCCCCGAGTTGCTGGCGGCTTGCCTTAATCGAATTTATCAACGGCGGGATATTTACGTCGTCACCGTCATACGCACAAACGGCATACCAGTATTCATACCCGTTGGAAACGTTTCTATCAACAAATGCATGTTTAATCCCAACATCATCTCCAAGCCAAAAGTACCTTCCAAGTTCAAGTTTGCTTTCACCCGTGACCCCATCTTTCAGATCATATTGAGCCAACGGCTTCCAGTATTTAAAACCCCCTTTCACGTCCGTGATTTTTTCACCCCATGTTATTCCCCTATCGGTGCTTTTGAAAATCATATATCCTTGAAATGCATTCGTTGTTGTAAGCCGATCATTAACGTGATCGACTGTGCCGTCTTGTTTATAATAAATCCCTTTTTCAGATCGATCATCCCAATACAATGTTACTTCACGGTCTCCAACGGAAGTTCTCACAACTGGTTCCGGCGGCGGTTCTGCAGCCTGATAATTTGCATTGTACAATAGCTGGCAAAAGATTGCGTTATTAAAGAGATCGCTTTTGTTTGCAGCATGGATTGTTGCAAATGCAAAATTCAGCTGCTGTCCCGGAAGCAATGTAAAAGGACCGCTTGCGACCACATAGGTGATATCAGGTCCATATGAATTCGGTGTTTGTGTCCAATCACGCGCGTGCGGAGACGCATTTGTCGGCGCCATAAGCCCCGCTGCCAGCTGATCGTACTCTGTGACTTCAGATTGGGGAGCGGCGGAATACTCAAATACCTGAAATGTAGAAATGCCTCTCGGTTTACCCGTATTGGGATCGTTCGGCGTTTCCAAAAATTTTAATCCGACCCAGCCAACGTTCTTCGCAATTAATCCTTCCACCTTGTCATCACCGTCCCACAAATATGTAAAGTTCCACAATAACGTATCTTGTTTTGCATCGTACCCCTGTACATCTGTGCCGGAAGGAATGAACGCAGCGTAGTCGTCCGTCCATTCTGCGCCGCCTTGCTCAGGACAATCGGGGTCATCATGCATACCGATGTACACATCATACAATGTGTCTGTGCCGACATTTGTCAGAATCATTTTGTACACAATGAAATTTTGATTCAGAATATCATCCCATTGCAATGCCCACATATCAACTCGAATGTCCATCGGCGTTGGTTTATTACCGTCAGTTGTATCATTATCGGTAACGACAAAGTATGCCTCGCGGGTAGCGCGAACATCACCATTCACGACACCGGGAAATCCGCTCGGACCTACCAGCGGCTGGTTGTACGTTAAACCCAATGCAGTCAGCTTTCTTGCCGGGGGTGGAAGTGATGAAATCGGCTGCGTATTCGGCCATTGCGCCGGCCAGCTGGCAGTCTTGTCGCTGAACGCAACGCCTACATTTGTCAATGTATTTTCAACACCCGCATCAAACCCTTTTAACGGCTGAAATTCCTCTTCACTAAACCGCGCAGCGCCCCGTGTTCCGCTGGCTACATATTTTACCCCGTTCGATTTTTTTGCGCCAATCAACGGCGCCATTGTCCAACGATATGTAAAACCCGATTTGGCGGGAAACTCGTAACAGAGTCCCCAGCGGTCATACCCTAATGTTGCTGCGTTTGAAATCCGCGCCCAGACATTTCCCACATCCATAACAGACAATTTCCGGTCTGCAACACCGGCGGTTTTTGACAGACGCGGTGGCAATGGTTGATACCCGCGTTGGGGAGCAAGTACGGTATTATAGTATTCCCACTTGTCCATCTTTTTGATGTCCTGCGAAGACAATACAAACGGAATAAGGAATAAAAACAGTAATCGAAGCGTTCGCATGAATTCTCCGTTAACGATTATTCAAAGTTTATTTCAACGCCAAGTTCAACATGTCTCGGGGGACCAAACCAATTCGGAATGTGCGAATTTTCAGTGCTGGTATTCGGATTTGCCGAAAAATCGGGACGGCCTGTGCTGCTGAAGACATTGTACACATTCCTGCGATTGAACAGATTGTCTATATCCGAATAGAACAGCAGAGTGACCGGCTCAATACGGAATTGTTTATACACCCTCACATCAACGGAACCTGTCCACGGTTGACGACCACTGTTCCGCTCGCTTATCGGTTTTCCGCGTGCATCGGCAGGCGTGTACGGCAACCCGCTTCCGAATTGTCCGATGAGGCTCACTCCCCACGAAGTATATGAAACGGTGCTTGTGAAGTTTAGTGTGTGCGGCTGATCCCAGCCAAGAGTCACCGTCTTTTTCGGTGCAACAATGCCGTACACCGATGCGAGGTATGCTTCATCAGCATGACTCTGCCAGTAGTCGGCATTCCCTTCGGCGCGGGAATATGTATAATTGACCTGGAATGAATAGTTGTCCGCCAGCCTTTTCCGCACGGAAACTTCAACACCGCGAGTATTGGCGTAGTCCAGATTGACGATCTGCGTGTATGCATAGGGACGGATATCGACGCGGCTCGTTGAGATATAATCGTACGTGTCTTTGTAAAAGAGCGTCAGGCTTCCGGTAAGGTACTCCATCAATTCAAACTCTCCGCCGAATTCGTACGCGTGTGTCACTTCCGGTTTTAAATTCGGATTGCCGATCGATGGTTCGTATCCCTGCCCTAAATTCGGATAGGGGTACTGCGGATCGAATTGATTGAACCGGCGGTAGAGAAAATTGAAATCAGGATACTGGTAGAATTGTCCGTACGAAAATCTGAATTTGATCTTCTCGGTAATCGGGTGAGCAAATCCAACGCGCGGACTGATGTGCATCTTCGGTTTTACTTTCGCCTGCGGTAATTGCGTACTCGTCGGGTCATTAATGACAGCGTACACATCCGGAGCTTTGCTGTCCAGATAGTCCAGGCGGACTCCAAGGTTCAGGATGATATCTTCGTACTCAATTTTATCCTGTACGTACGCTGCCAATTGAACCGGACTGAATTCATACGAGGTAATCTGTGCATGTCGTTTCCAGAAGTCGTACGCATTATCGATATGATCCCAGTAGGTATTAATTCCACTAATCCAAAAGTTGTTGATTGTATGAAATTTTACCTCGAAGCCTGCTTTCACCAGATTATTTTTGTCAACCTGGCTGGTAAAATTACCGGTTATCGTGCGTGTTTTTGTTTTACTATCTTCAAAAAAATTATCGACTGACGGCACCATAACGATGGCACGGTCGATATTTTGCGCCTCAAGTTGACTGATAAGAGCGTCTGTCAGCAGTTCGCCCTTCTTTGCTACCACAGTACCGCTACTGTCTTTAAGATCGGCACCGAGTGTACGGTGGCCGTAGGATCGGACATCGCTGAATAGCAAAGGCTGTGCGTAGAAACCTGCAAATTCATAATTCGATGTTGAATCAAACGCAACGGCATCGCTTACCGGATAAAAAATTCTCCTGAACCGTTTCGTAATGTCCGTTCCCTTCAGATCTTCATCGTACGTATATGTGTTTCCCCGCTTTGCGAAATATGAAAACTTTAATTCGTAGAATGTCGATGAGTTCGGCGTATGGGTAATTGCCGCGGAATAGAGAACTCCTTCCAGCTGTTGCTTGTCATTATATTCCGGATACTGTTTAAAGTAATGGTCGTACTCTCTCCAGTTCCGCAATGAATATGAAAAACCTGCATTGAGCTTTACGGTTGAAAGAATCCGCGATGTCGCTTTTCCGGTGAACCGCTGCTTTCGGTCAAACAACCCGAAATCAAAATTATGTTGGATCTTTCTTCCCCCTTCGGTTGTGTACGCAGGTCCTTGTTCTTTATTCAAATACGTTTGTGTTGACAGATGATCTCCGCTCACAAAAATATTTAAAGCATCGTTATCTTCCGAGATAAACGGGATCGGTCCGCCAACCGTGAATTCTTTTCGATATGTCTTCCACGAATTTGACTCGATTCCAAAATTGTCGGTACCGAATCGTACGGAACCTTGATAGTGAGAGGTACCTTCGGGCGTTGTAATATTGACGACACCGGACTGCGCTTGACCATATTCGGCATTAAATGTTCCGCTCATTACCGTCAACGACGAAACGCCTGTTCGTGGAAGATCGATTGCAAGCCCGCCGTAGATAGGATCATCAACGCGAACTCCATCAACAAGATACGTCACTTCTCCGGACCTTCCCCCGCGCAGATGAATACCGTCATCACCGCTGCCATTGTTGCTGTTTACAAATCCCGTCACGAGCACCAATGCCTGCGTAAAATTATTGATCGGCAAAGAGCGAATCTGCTGTTCGTCGATTGTCGTCAATGTCGCCGTGGCATCCTTCTGAAATGCTTTACGCTCTGCAATAATTGTTACTTCTCCCATTTCAATTCCTTCGGTTTGCAGAGATACATTGATCTCTGTGGTCAGATCTGGGGTAACCTTCACGCCGGTCACGTTGGTGGTTTGGTAGCCGAGAAAAGAAAAGCGTACCTGGTACGTTCCGGCGGGAATATTCAAAATAACATACTCGCCGTTGAGATCAGTCACAGTTCCAAAATGAGTCCCAACGATAAAGACCGTCGCATTGATGAGCGGTTCACTGCTCGCTTTATCAATGACGCGACCTTTGATCTTACCTGTTGTGTCGGCTAAAAGAAGAAATGGGAGGAACACGAAAAGGATGACGATGCGGTGGTTCATACGTCTCTCCTAAACAAAATTGACGAAATGAGGTTTGGTTTTATGGAATGAAGGTAGCGACTTTGAAGACGTAAGTCAATATGAGCCCAATATAATTGGGCTTATACGCATCTAAGTACACATGCGCACCGAAATAAGAAGATTACCTTACAATAAGTTGCTTGCAAGTTCCGCAAGCTTTGACCGCTCACCTTTTTCAAGATTGATATGCGCGTAAATCTTTTGTCCCTGCATTTTCGCGATCAAATAACTGAGCCCATTGGACTGGCTGTCGAGATACGGATGATCGATCTGATAAATATCGCCGGTTAGCACAATCTTTGTTCCTTCTCCAGCACGGGTGATAATCGTCTTCACTTCGTGCGGAGTGAGGTTCTGTGCTTCATCAACAATGAAAAATATCTTCACCAATGAACGTCCGCGGATGTACGACAATGGCTCAATAACTAATTTCTCTTCCTGCATCATCTGCGTGATGCGGGTAAAGTTCTGGTCGCTTTCGGGATACTGATTTTTGATCACGCCAAGATTGTCAAACAGCGGCTGCATGTACGGGTCGAGTTTCGATTGTATGTCGCCGGGCAGGTACCCGATATCTTTATTTGACAGAGGAACGATCGGTCGCGCCATGAAAATCTGGCGGTAGAATTTTCTCTTCTCCAATGCCGCTGCAAGTGCAAGCAGTGTTTTTCCGGTTCCCGCTTTTCCTGAAATTGTCACAAGTTGAATATCGGGATTCATCAACGCATTCAATGCGAAGATCTGTTCGGCATTCTTCGGAGCGATGCCGTAGGAAACGTTCTTGTCAACCTTCACCACTGCTTTTCGTTCTGCATCGAATGTCGCCAGCGCAGACTGTTTGCCGTTCCGCAAAATCATGTACTCGTTCGGAACAAAATGATTGGTCGGAAGATCTTCGGGATGGATTTCGTATGGGTTGGAGTGTAATTGTTGGATCACTCCTTCTTCTACATTCTCCACGGTACGGTGCCCGGTGTACAGTTCCGTAATATTCTGCACCTGATCATTTTTGTAATCCTGCGCCGGAATGCCGACTGCTTTTGCTTTCATCCGAAGATTAACATCTTTGGAAACGAGGATGACATCGCGGGATGGATTTTCTTTCCACAAACAGTACGCACAGTTCAGGATTTGGTGGTCGGGATTCGACGGATTGAAAATGGTTTGAAGGTCTTTGTGAAAATTCTGTTCGAGCCTGACCGAGATCTTTCCGAGTCCGGCGCCGATTTTAACTCCGCCGTTAAAGATGTGATCGCCGCTCATTGCATCAACATTTCGTGCAAACTCCCGCGCATGAAAATTGATCGACTCATTCCCTTTTTTGAACGCATCGAGTTCTTCCAGCAGCGTCACCGGAATGATAACGTCGTGCTCCTTGAATTGGTAAATGCATGCACTGTCATGTAAGACAACGTTGGTATCAAGAACAAAGAGTTTTTTCTTTTTTGCCATCGCGTTGTGCTACTCCAAACGTGGTTGAATAAAGTTGATTAGCGGTGGAAAAGGAATGTGAGGGTGCAATCGAATTGCGAAATTCGGTAAAATCGGGAGAAATGTAGGGGTTGATTTTATATACAAGAGCAATCTGCCGCTCAAGAATTACTTTAAGTGAACGTAACAAATCGCATAGAAAGACGCAAGAGGTAGGTGTGTAAAATTTTTGTAATGTGATATACTTACTGAATGCCGTATTTCTCTTCAAATTAAGGGAATTACACACTGATCAAAGAGCAGATGACCAATGCTGAATATCGGTTTTGCGTGTTGAGAATGAGGTTGACGAGATTTCGGTTATACATAAACTAACCTTGCGAAGGTGCATAACCTTCGCAAGGCATCAACACCTACTCTTTGGACAGATACCTCGGCGTCAGCCCCATGTTCCACCAGGTGAAGGAATACATATCTGCCCACTCTTCAAGAATTTTTGCTGTCGGTTTTCCTGAGCCATGCCCGGCTGATGTTTCAATGCGTATGAGCACTGGGTTTGCCCCTTTGTACTTTTCCTGCAATGTGGAGATGTACTTGAATGAATGCGCCGGCACGACGCGGTCATCATGATCCGCCGTCGTAACGAGCGTCGCAGGATAATTCACCCCTTCGCGGATGTTATGGACCGGGGAATACTTTTTGAGATTTTCAAATTGAACGGAATCATCGCTTGAACCGTAATCGTTCACCCACGCCCATCCAATGGTGAATTTATGGTATCGCAGCATATCCATTACACCGACGGCAGGATGCGCGACACGGAAGAGATCGGGACGCTGGTTGATCACGGCGCCGATCAGTAATCCGCCGTTCGAGCGCCCTTCAATCGCCAGTTTTTGTGAGTTGGTATATTTTTTCTCAATAAGGTATTCCGCAGCGGCAATGAAATCATCGAACACATTTTGCTTATTCAATTTCATCCCCTGTTCATGCCACTGTTCACCGTATTCACCGCCGCCGCGTATATTCGCCAGCGCGTACACGCCCCCTTGTTCAAGCCAGGCAAGACGGATCGCGTTGAAGTTCGGCATCAATGAAATGTTGAATCCGCCATACCCGTACAACCAGGTAGGATTATTGCCGTCGAGTTGTATTCCTTTTTTGTGCACAATGAACATCGGTATTTTCGTCCCGTCTTTGCTCGGATAGAAGATCTGTTTCGTTTCGTAATCATCCGGATTGAAATCGATCTCGGTTTTTTGATACACGGAGTACGACTTGGATGCAATCTCGTACTTATAGACAACGGAAGGCTGCGTAAATGAGGTCAGGGTGAAAAATGTGAACTGATCTTTTCTCTCACCGCCAAACCCTTCCACCTTTCCCAGCACCGGAAGGCGGATTTCATATTCTTGTTTTCCGGTGAGATCGTACATGTACACCCGATGGCTTACATCCTTTGTATAGACTGCAAATATCTTGCCACCGACGACCGAAATTTCATCCAGTTTCTCCGGCTTTTCGGGAAGGACTTCTGCCCAATTCTTTTCATCAGGATGGGAGGGATCGAACAACACCACGCGTCCGTTCGGCGCATCGCGGTTAGTGTACAAAAGAAGTTTCTCTCCAATGTTGTCAATAATATAGATATCGTCATCAAACGTTTCGATGATCGGCTTGAATTCTCCTCGTTTCTTTACATCACGATAGTATAATGCGTTGCCATTCGATCCGCGCTGGCTGACGGAAAGTTGAAGGAATCGTTCATCTTCCGTCAATCCAACACCGAAGAGACGCTGCGGGTGATCCGCATCTTCGTACACCAGCAGATCTTTCGATTGCGGCGTTCCCAGTACATGATAGTACACTTTATGCCGAAGGTTTGAAGCAGAATATATTGTCCCTGTGTCGGCAGGGGCGGGATACCTGCTGTAATAAAAACCGTTGCCATACCATGAAATACCGGTGAATTTTGCCCATTCGATTTTGTCGTTCAATACCTTCTTTGTATTCACATCCATTACATAGATTTCGCGCCAATCGGATCCCGCTTTCGAGATCGAGTACGCCATATACTTTCCCCCTTTGTCAAACGAAATGTCCGCAAGCGATGTTGTTCCGTCCGCTGAAAGTTTGTTCGGATCGAAAAAGATTTGCGGCTTTGCATCAAGCGAACCTTTACGAATATACAACACGTTCTGGTTTTGCAATCCGTCGTTCTTGTAGAAGAACCAATTCTTTCCTTTCCGGAACGGCGCCGTTTGCTTTGGATAATTATACAATTTCATTAAGCGATCGAGTACCTGTTGCCGAAACGGAATTTTCTCAAGGTATCCGAACGTCACATTGTTTTGCTCCTTCACCCATGCTTTTACTGCTGCGGCAGTATCCTGCTCAAGCCAACGGTACGGATCGGGAAGTTTTGTCCCGAAATAAGTATCCACATGATCAACTTTAGCGGTGTTCGGGTACGGCAATTGCGCGTACACACCTGACAAAAAGAGAACAATAAATACAAACGGCTTTCTCATGCACATCTTTCCTTATTTAATCAACAGATTTTGTTATTGGATAGTACGTACCGTCTCCAAAATATGTATCAACAAAATTCCATGCAACGACACCGTCTTCGGATTCCGGTTCAAGTAAGTAAAACGCCAGACGGGACAACGGCTGGTTCGTCGGAACAATAATTGTTCCCGCAGGAATTGTCATATCGACTGTTTCGTACACTCCTTCAAGTAACCGCATTCGATGTTTTTGAAATTCTCTGCTCGCTTCTTTATTCTCCCGGATGGCAAAGCGCTGCACTTTTCTTTTCAGTGTTGCTTTTACCGTATCCAGCACGATGCCGTGGTCGGCAAGCAGCGTAACAATCCTCTGTAAGGAGTCGGGAATAAAATAGTAGTCCGGAACTTTTGCCTTTCTCGTTGCCCGTGTCGCATAAAATTCGCTTGTGATGACCGTGCGCAGGCTGTCTTCATTCATCAAGTACATCAGTTGACCGGTATATGGATTCCGTTCTTCTTTCGCCGGTGCAAGGATAATCTCTTGCGCAGGATTCGATTCGACAACTTCAGCACGCACTCCAAGCGAGTCGAACGCAGTCAGCGACCGCGCAGATTCATCAGCCCGCTGCAACACATCTTTGATTGCAAGCGAATTGCCGTTTGCTCTATCAAGAATGTTCGTCACAAGCGCTTTCGTAGCGGCAATTCGTTGCTTAAACGTAATGTACGAATACGCTTCGCTCAGAATAGCAAGACGGTTCCTGAACCCGACGTAGTTGCTGTTGTAGCGCGGTTCATGAGCCCAAAAAAAGTATCCCGGTTTTCCCGCCGGTGTTTTATCGAGATAATCGCCGTACCGATGCACGCGCCATTGTTGTGATCGCATCTTTTGTTCTACTTTTGGGAAGAATATAGTGCGGGCAAAATTATCAAGTGTCGTATCAATAACCGGATTCAGCCCGAAACTGTATGTGATATGATATCCATGAAATGAGCCGTTGGTTGTATGAAGATCGATCGTCACATGCGGATCGTACTCATTCAACATTTTTACGAATGCGCGAACTTCGGGAGTTTCCAGTTTCATATGGTCACGATTCAGGTCAAGTCCCTGTGCATTTGCGCGCTGGCCCATACCTGCAATAGGTCCATGTTGAAACGGACGATTCGTTAAACTGATATTGTCATTACCGTCGGCATTAAAGATTGGTACGATCATCAGGATCAATCGGCGGCGCCATTCGGAGTGCTTTCCTTCTTTCAGTTCACGCAGCAATTCCAGCATCGCCTCTTTTCCTTCCACCTCGCCTGCATGAATATTTCCCTGAATATAGACGACAAGTTTTCCGGACTTGCGAATCGTCTCGGGCTTCGTGTCGGGAATATCTCCGTAGAAAATCATCGGCAGGTGTTTTCCATTCGTGGAATATCCGAGCCACGACAATTTCAATGTCGTCCCGTCGATCTTTACGGCGGAGATAAAATCAATCACATCCTGATAGCGGGATGTCTCTTCATAGTTCGACCGTTCAGGACGTGTCAGTTGAGCGAAAAGGAGAGATGAAAAAATATGGAAGAGATAAAAAGTGTTCTTTACAATTGTCATTACATCTCGCTGGATTTTCGGGTAACGGAATATACTTCAATTACTTTTTCTTTGCCACGAAGTTTTAAAGTGCCGCCTCCTTCGAGGACAAATTTGTCGCTCAGTTTGCACCGTTGAAGCAGATCCCCCGAAACCAACAGTGACGCACGCAAGTCGTTGCACATTTCCTGGATGCGCGATGTTGTATTGACCGCATCGCCGTGATAGACGATGTCTGTTTTCAGATCGCCGATCTCGCCGGTAGTAACGAGCCCGCAATGCAATCCTGCTTTCATTCTCGCTTGCACGCCGTACTTTTTCATGTAGCGTGGATTCTTTCGTTCCAACACCTGGCTGATCGCAAAAAAGCACCTGATGCATCGCTCATCTTTGATACCGGTCTCCACCGGCCATGTTACGACCACTTCATCACCGACATACTGATAAATTTCGCCTCGATATTCAAGAATCGGTTCCGAAATATCATGGAAAATGTCGTTCAAAAATTTGTGATATTTTTTATGATCAAGCTGTTCAGCGATGCTTGTGGACGACCGTAAATCCATGAACATGAAGATCCGTTCTTCTTCGCGCGGCTGATAATATTTTCCAAGCACGTACTGCAGCAGCACCCCTTGACCGAATTTCCGGCTGACGAGCCGGATGAAACTGATCCCAAGCGCGGAAAGTGTGCTGATAAGCGTCACCAGCAGCACGATCCTGGGCACTACCAAATTAAAACCGGGATCGTTGAGTACTTCGCTGAATGCTTTATGGCGAAGGAGCATCTCTTCGACTACAATACCATAGTACACTACCGGCACCGCTATAATGACATACCCAGCGATACGAATAGTCAAGGAAACAAGAAAACTGAGCCGCGCGATCATTCGGGGTAATATCGCCAGTTCAATCACAGCCGTAATGATTCCCATGGCAAATCCGATCGGCGTGCTTCGTTTCAATGACTCGATAAGGCTGAACGGAACTTCGACGTACTCGTTTCGTTCAAAATTGAACTGCACAAAGGAATACGTATATCGTATGGCATGGACGTTGAGCGAATACAATGCGGAAATGACTACATATCCGGCAATAATCCATAATGCAATTTTGATCGTTCGTATGTTGTACGCAGAAAGTCTCACTGTTGCGAGAAGTTGAGTAGTTGTGGATTCGTCACTGAAAGATAATCCGATGTCTTCATGATGATCGAATCAGTCAATGATCCGGCATTGAATGCGATCTTCTCGTTCTGGAGCACCGAACGATCAACGAAGAATTCAAAATCAAGAATCGGCTTGCCGAACGGCGGTACCGAACCTGGAACAAGTCCGGTGAGCGAGTGCAATTCTTCTTTCGTTGCAAAACGAATGCTCTTCGCTTTAAAGTGTTCTTTAATTTTTTTCGAATCGATCTTCAGCGCAGCGCTGAGCACAAACAGATTAAATCTGTCATCAATCTTCATCAGAATTGCTTTGCCGCCGATATTTACATCCTCACCTCGTGCTGTTGCCGATTCTTCGGATGTGAATGTCGGCTTATGGTGAACGGTCTGGTAAGGGATGTTGCGTTCTTTCAACAACGCACAAATCGTCTCAAACACTGTCATGAACACTCTGTAAGATTTTTTAAAGTTAAATCCTGTTCAAAATAGAATTTTTCTTCGTATCTTTCTACCCAAATTTACAAAGAAACCTTGACAAGGTTATGAAACAGCACAGGAGAATCTTATGAGCCAACATTTCCCCATTCTCATCATCACCGGACGACCTGCGGCAGGAAAAAGCGAGGTGATCGACTTCCTGAAAAAATGCGACCCGATTGTCCGTTTGGAAAAATTCCACATTGCAAACTTTGAAGAGCTGGATGATTTCATTTATGTGTGGGAAACGTTCGAACTGGACGACTTAATGACACAAATGGGAAAACCGCGCGTGTGGAGCGACGAGAAGTATTGGTTTAAGGACCAATATATCTGGGATCTCTACATGAAAAGGCTCGCACTTGACTACAAGAAAAAAGTGTTGAAGGATCCCGAATACCATCAGAAGATGACATCACTGGTGGAATTCGCCCGCGGTGGCGACAACGCGATCTACAATGCGCTCACATTCCTTTCCGACGAGATGCTGAGCAAAGCATCACTTGTCTATATCAAGGTGCCGTACGAAGAATCAGTCAGAAAGAACCGCCGGCGTGCGCGCCCGGGACAGGAAGATTCCATTCTGTATCATTCTCTGCCGGACGAGAAGATGGAATTCTATTACAAGACCAACGACTGGGAACAGATCGAGAAGAAAGATCCTCACTTCATTGACGTCCGTGGGCACAAGATCCCGTACGCAGTGTTCGATAACATGCCGGAAAAAACACTCGATACAAAATTAATTGCTGAGGAACTGGAAAAGGCGACAGCGAAGTTGTGGAGTTTACAGAAGTAGCAATACAAACCTTGTCAAGGTTGTAAAATTTTTATCATAACCTTGACAAGGTCTCCATTTCAATGCACATGCACATTCTTCGGCACTGTATTCCATAGTTTGACCATGAGGATCGCGCCGATCATCGCAAACCCGATCATGCTCGGTCCCCACGAACTCCATCCGAATGTTTCCAGCATCCATCCCATTCCGGTTCCAACTGCAGCGCCGCCGATATATTGCATGCCGTCGAATAATCCTGTTGCGGATGCAGCCGCTTTCTGTCCGCCAAAATCCATTGATGCTGTGCCGGACAACATGGAATGCACTATGCTGATGGCAAACGAATTCACCACGAATGCGCCGATGATCCATTCAATACTTGGCGCCTGCCAGATAATTGCAAGACAGATGATTTGTAACATGTAGCCGATGAATGCGACGGGAGGACGGCGGGATTTGAAAACCCAATCGGAAACAGTGCCCGCTGCAAACGCACCTAGAATTCCCGCAATAACAACACTCAGCGCCCCTTTTTGAAAGACGTCGGAATCAAGCGCCAGATTCTGCGCCTCCTGCATGTAGCGCGGAAACCACTGCTCAAATCCGTGGCGGACGAAACCTGTGCAGAATTCTGCAAATGCGATCGTCAATGTAATCGGGTTGGTGAAAACTTTTTTCATCAGGTACTTCATGTTCACTTTTTCTGTATCGCCGCTGGTGGCATCGGCGGTATCGAAATTTTCATGACCCGCTTCGTGCGGATGATCGCGAACAAAGAGCACAGTCAGAATTCCCATCGTCAACATAATTGCGGCGGGCATAAAAAAGACCCACTGCCATGGCAGCACTGTAACGGCGATCCCGCCGATCACAAAAATAAGTGCACGACCGCTTTGTATCATCGAACCGAAAATCGCCGAAAAGACTCCGCGCTCACGCACATGAAACCACCCGGAGTTTACTTTAATGAGAGCCAGTGCGCTGTACGATTGAAAGTACATATTCAATGACCAAACCGTTGCAAAATACCCGAGCAGCAGCGGACCCGTACCGAGAAACCCGATGTATGCGCCGAAGCCGAATGCGAGATTAAACACCACGGCACCGAACACGCCAATCATCATCGCTTTCCGTCCGCCGATTTTGTCGGCGATCGGTCCGTTGAAGAGCGCCGAAATGCCGTAGATCGTCAAAGCGGCGGTGATGATCGTGCCGATCTGCGTTTTGTCCCAGCCGTACGTATCGGACAATGCTTTGTTGGCGAATGAAAGATTGTATCGCCCCATGTACATGGCGGCGTAAGTGAAGCCGAGTGTGAGCCAGTTGAGTGCGCGGCGTTGACGGAATTCTTTGCTGTGTTTCGGGCGTGAGGCGGGTGTTTGCTCCATAAAAATATTCCCCGTAGAAAAAAGATGTGTGTGTCAGGATTTCATGGCTATCGATACAACATGAAATGTCAAATTAGGCGGAATGAAGATAGAGAAAATGAAGTTGAGAAGAAAGAGAAGAGAATGGGCCCAGTCGTGACGGTCATTGCGAGGCGTTCTTTGCCGTAGCAATCTCCTATTTTTTCATGTACACATCAGGATTGTGAATTTCCATCCATCGATCCGGAGCTTTCAGCGGAGTGAATCCGTATTTCTCATATAAACCGTGTGCGTCACGGGTTACCAGAACGAACCTTCGCAATCCTTGCAACTGAGGATGCTTAATCACTTCGTCCATGATCATTTTGCTCACGCCATTACCGCGATGCGATTCAACGACAAATACGTCTGCAAGATAAGCGAACGTTGTGTAATCGGAGATCACGCGGGCAAAACCTACTTGTTCATCACCGTAATACGCACCGAAGCAGAGAGAATTTTGAATACATTTTTCCACGATTGACCGTGGAATCCCTTGCGCCCAGTATGATGTTGTCAGGAACGAATGGATGACATCAATGTTCAGTTTGGATTTGTCCGTACTGACGTAATACTCGCTCATTTTCCCTTGATCCACTCTTCAGCTATTTGCACTGCATTTGTCGCAGCTCCTTTGCGGATGTTGTCCGAGACTATCCACAGATTCAATCCGCTCTTCACCGATTCGTCGCGGCGGATGCGCCCGACAAATGTTTCATCCTTGTCATGCGCCCAGACCGGCATGGGATATAATTTTTCCATCGGTTTATCTTGCACGATAACGCCCGGCGCTTTGGAAAGTATCTCGCGCACATCGTTCAGGTCGAACGGCTTTTCGAATTCGATATTCACCGATTCGCTGTGACCGCCGACGGTCGGGATGCGGACGCAGGTCGCCGATACTTCGATGGAATTGTCTCCCATAATCTTCTTGGTCTCGTTCACCATTTTCATTTCTTCTTTCGTGTAGCCGCTCTCAAGAAATTCATCGATATGCGGAATGGCGTTGAACGAAATCTGGTACGGGAATTTTGGATTCTCTGTCTTCTCTTTGTTCCATTCTTTCATCAACTGATCGTATCCTTTTTGTCCCGCACCGGTGACCGATTGATACGTCGAAACGACCACGCGCTTGATCTTGTATTTATCATGAAGCGGTTTCAACACCACCACCATCTGGATCGTTGAGCAGTTCGGATTGGCGATGATCTTGCTGCCGGAGAAGATCTTCTTCCTGTTTACTTCCGGCACAACGAGCGGGATGTTCGGATCCATCCGCCATGCGCTGCTGTTGTCAATTACAGTAATGCCGTACTTTGCGCAGACCGGTGCATATTCTTTACTGACAGAGCCGCCGGCGGAGAATAACGCCAGCGCCGCGTGGCTATGTTTGATATTTTCTTCATTGAGTTCCTGCACCGTCCACTCTTTTCCGTTGAAGATCACTTTCTTCCCTACCGAATGCGCGGACGCCATCGGAATCAACTTCCCGACGGGGAATTTCCGTTCCTCCAGCACCTGGATCATTTTTCTTCCGACCATGCCGGTCGCACCGGCTACGATGACATCATAGACTTTCATTTTCTTTTATTTCCTCTTTTTCTTGGAACATGCTTCGACGCGTCCCGACTAAAAGCGTCGAGACTTGATCAGCATGACTATGGTAAATGTTCAATTGACAGTGTGATAATTTGACAAATACTTATAGATCGTCGAACGTCTCTCTTTCTCTGATTACTCTCACCTTATCCCCGTTCACCAGCACTTCTGCAGGGCGCAGGCGCGCGTTGTACTGTGACGCATTCACGATTCCGTACGCACCGGCGGTGAGCACGGCAAGATATTCTCCCCGTTCTACGTTCGGAAGTTCCCTGTCGCGCGCGAAGAAATCTCCCGATTCACAGACGGGACCGACGACATCAATTTTGTCGGATTCGCGCTGTTGAACGACAAGCGGTACGATCTGATGGTACGCGTTGTACAAACTCGGTCGAAGAAGATCGTTCATCCCGGCATCAACAATGACAAATTTTTTGACGCCGTTGTCTTTCATGTATAAAACTTTTGTCACCAGAATTCCTGTGTTGGCAATAATCGAACGCCCCGGTTCGATGACGAGTTTGCATCCCGATGTTTTCAGGATCGGAAGGACGGATGAAATGAATGTATCGTTTGACGGCGCTTCTTCAGCGCCGTTCGTCTCTTCTACGGGAAGCAATGGATGCTTGATCGCATTCTTATATGTAACGCCGAATCCGCCACCGAAATCAATATGGTGGATGTTGATGCCGAAGCTCTTCAGTTCTTTCACCAGATCGACGACGGTCTGCGCCGTTTGGATGAACGGCTCCAGTTTCAGAATCTGTGATCCGATGTGAGTATGGATACCATCCACTTGAAGATTGGGGAGCGACGAAGCATATTTAAATGCAGTCATCGCGAACGAAATGTCGATACCGAATTTATTCGTCTTCAGTCCTGTGGAAATGTACGGATGCGTCGCGGCGTCGATATCCGGATTGATGCGCAGGGCGATGCGTGCTTTTGCGCCTATCCGTCCGGCAATTGCATTGAGCACATCGAGTTCCTGTTGCGACTCCACGTTGAACGAAAAGATATTCTTCTTCAATGCGTATTCGATCTCATCATCACGTTTGCCGACACCGGCGAATGTTATCTTCATCGGATCGAATCCCGCTTTGAGCGCGAGATGAATCTCTCCGGAAGAAACAGCATCTGCTCCCGCCCCTTCTTCGGCAAGCAATTTTAACAACGAGTGGTTGCTGTTTGCTTTCAATGCATAACAAGTAACATGGTCAATCCCCGCAAACGCACCGTCGATCAACCGGAAATTATCCAGCAACTGCAGCTTGCTATATAAATAGAGCGGCGTGCCGAATTCTTCAGCGATCACCTGCACGGACGAATCTTCGCAATGGAGTATGTTCTCTTTGTAGTAGAAGTGAGTCATAGTTTTGTATTACATGTGAGTTTCAAGTTTCAGGATTCATGTTCTGAGATATTCATTATTCATGTCATTTCGAGCGAAGCGAGAAATCT
>JBFMFY010000034.1:0-35092 GCA_040751955.1 Bacteroidota bacterium | reverse complement strand
TTAAACCGTAACAAACCTTTCGTCGACGTTCCGATCCAGACAGCACCGTTTTTATCCGGGTAAATTGTTGAGGCAAAATTATCGGGGAGTGATGTCGAATCTTCCTTATTGTGTTTCCATGAAGTGAAACGACCCGTTCTGCGCTCCCATTGAAAGATACCGCTGTTGATCGTTCCGAACCATAAATTTCCGGCGGCATCTTCAGCGATCGAAGAAATGAAATTCCCGCCGATCGTTGACGGATCTTTTGGATCGTTTTGGAAATTCCGAAAATCATCCGAGCGCGATTCGTACCTGCTCAACCCGCCGCGTGTACCGATCCAGATGATCCCTTCTGAATCTTCGAAGAGTGCCGACACAAGATTCGCCGGGATGGAGTGCGTATTCTTTGAATCATTCATGTATGCCTTGAACTTTTTTGTTTCCGGGTCATACACATTCAATCCGCCTTCACGCGTGCCGATCCACACTTTGTGCTGCCTATCCTTCAGTACGCTGATGACATAGCTGTTGTTCAGGCTGTTCTTGTCATCGGGATTATTTTGAAAGTAGTGGAATTTTTTCTGGCGCGGATCGTATTTGTTCACTCCTCCCGCACCCGTGCCGATCCAGAGCGCACCGGTGTTGTCTTTGAACAGCGCATAAATTGTATTCGACGACAGACTCGACAGATCGGTTTGATTATTTTTGTATGCAGTGAAAGTTCCTCTCCTGCAATTCATGAATATCAATCCTGCCCCATCCGACCCAATGGCGAGTGTAGAATCATTGAAGAAGAGCAAATATCTGATGTCGTTCAGCTGGCTCGCACCGGCAATATCCTTGAGAGGATAATGGACCCATTCTTCTGTTGCAGGATCGAACTGGTCTATCCCTTTTCCAAAGACCCACATCCAGAGTTTTCCATCGCGATCAATTGCAATTTCACCGATATCGTTTCCACTGATACTATTTTCGTTCTTAGGATCGTTCACATAATGCACAAATATTCCACTCTTCGGATTGAACTTGTTCAATCCTCCTCGTGCTGTGCCGATCCAGAGATTTCCTTCTTTATCATCTGCAATGCAATACACTGCACCATCACCCAAGCTGTTGGGATTGTTTGGGTTGAACACATATCGTACAAATGAAGAATCTTCACGCCGGAATCGGCTCAATCCCGCCCTTGTCCCGACCCAGATCGTTCCAGATTTATCTTCAAGAAGAGAGATGATCTCGTTGCTGAGCAGCGAAGTAGAATCCAGAGGATCGTTCAGAAATGAGACGAACTTATCGGTCCGATGATCATACAAATTCAAACCAAAACGGGTCCCTGCCCACAGGGTACCACGCTGATCCACCAGTAAACGATACACATGTCCGTTACTCAGTCCGTTGCCCGATTTTTGCTCGGCACGGTACACTTTGAACGAGTATCCGTCGTACCGGTTCAATCCGTCCTGCGTGCCGAACCACATAAATCCGAGGCTGTCCTGCGCAATGGAACCGCAGGTGGATTGTGACAGACCATGCTCAACGGTGAGATGTTCAAATTTTATTGAAGGGAATTGTGCGTGAAGAGCGGTGACAATACAAAAGAAGAATGGAAGAAATACGGCGAAACGAAAATCAATCGGGGAGAGTCGGATTTTCATTGTTCAATATACGTACAAACTTGTCTGAAATACAATATTCGATATCTTTCCACATCATCATTTTGCAACGGGAATAGTGATTCCGATCTTTGTTCCGCCGTCTGATTCTATTGAAAGAGTCCAACCGAACATCCTTGCGCACTCCTGCATACCGGAAATCCCGAAACCTGCCGACGGGAATCCTGTGAGAATCCTTCAACAGTGACTGCAATAAAAATGAGACAGAAAAATTTCATTCAGACGTGGTTGTAGAATAATGAACAAAAGCCTGAATGAAAATACAAGAAAGGGGTGCTACAAGCAAAGTTGTTCAGGTTTTTTGCTGCTTCTTTTTCGCTGCGGGGAAAAGGATGTTGTTAAGAATTATTCTATAGCCGGGAGAGTTCTTGTGAAGATTCAAATCTGTCGGCGGATCGCCGACGGCATGCTGGTAATCTTCCGGGTCGTGTCCGCCGTAAAATGTAAACGTGCCTCGCCCGTAATTGCCGTGAATATACCGGACTTCATCTGTTCCTTCACGTTCGCCAAGGATAATCACGTTCGGTTTGATCAATGATTTTTTGAATGCAGTCGTCTGCCCCATGAATCCTTTCAGAATGTTGACATGATTTTGCGTCAACATCGTGGGAACGGGATCGTACTTTGCGGAGAAGTCGAACAGCGTGAAGTAATCGCTGTTCGGATCGCGCAGCGGTACCGGATCACTCGGAGGATTGTCGATATCGGAGAATTCGTAGCGGAACGGATTCATCTCGATGGTGAAATTCTGGAATGCAAACGATTTGGAAAAATCCAATTTTTGCTGTGCGTTGCGGTCTGTCGGATCGCCGTCGAACATTGTCTCCGCAATATCCACATTCTCTGCCGCCAGCGATATGTCATAGCTGTCGGTCGCGGCGCACATCGCAAACATGAATCCGCCGCTCGCAACGTAGTCGCGAATCGCGCGTGCCACCGCTTTCTTCTCTTCCGATACTTTTTTGTAGCCGAGTTCTTTTGCCGTCCGTTCGTAACTCAATTGCTGTTCAATGTACCATGCAGAGTTCCGGTGCGAGGCATAGAATTTTCCGTACTGTCCGGTGAAATCTTCGTGGTGCAGGTGGAGCCAATCGTACTCCGAAAGTTTTCCTTTCAACACATCGGGATCCCACACTTTGTCGTAATGGATCTCGGCATATTCGAGCGCGAGTGTCACCGCATCATCCCACGGTTTGAATCCCGGAGGAACATAAACGGCAACCTTCGGCGCTTTTTCCAAACGCACCACATCCATATTATTATCTTCCCTGCTGATCTCCCCCAGTATCTGCGATGCATCGGCACCGCTGATCGTCTCAAAACTGACGCCGCGGATGCGGCATTCGTTCGCCACGATAGCAATATTGTCGATCATGAACGAGCCGCCGCGGTAATTCAACAGCCAATCGACATCGATGTTCTTCTCCAATGTCCAGAATGCAATGCCGTATGCTTTCAAATGATTGGTCTGCTTCAGATCCATCGGGATGAGGATTTTTTGCTGTGAAAAGAGAAGACAGGGAAGCAACAATATGAGCGGTAACCATTTCATTTCATCTCAACGTACAAAATCTGTCGGTGATAAAAAAGAATTTGTTTCAAAGGATGTGTGCAATAGAGATTAGTCTCAACTGATCCGTTCGGCGCCAAAATCTTTATAGAGAATTTTGATAAGCGGGTGGTTCTCATTCGTGCTGTCCTGCTTTACAGTCGATTGATCGCCGCCGTTTGAAGTATTGACGGGCAAAGGAAGTGTGGAATCAACAGCATGGATGACCGGCTCGATGCGAAGTTTGGAAGAAAGGATGCCGTTAATCATTTCCGTGAGAACTTCTTTGTTACGAAGCAGCGTTGAGCGGTGAAATTCATCTCCGCAAGCGATGCGAAGAGTGCCGTTTACGATTTCCAGAGGAGATGACTCGCCGAGCACCGTTCCGACGGAAATTTTTTTCTTTCTCATCTCATCAACAATCTTCCCCCACTCGTGCTGCACAGTCGATAATGAAACGTCGGAAAAGACAACGGGAGGAGATGCAGGCGTCGTTCCGTTGCCATTCTGCTGTTTTTGGACGGGTTCTGTTTTCAGCGATGCAGAAAATGTGTATTTCGGTTTTGCCTCTTCAACGGAAGCAGGGACTTTGAATGATGAAATGTGTTCGGAAGCAAATTTCGGAGGAGACGCGGAAGTTTTTAGCGACTGACCTTCAGCGTGAAGTTTTTTTTTAAGATCATCAATCTGCGACAGAAGGTCGTCAATCTTCACCGACGGTTCCATCTTCGTTAACTGCACCATCATCACTTCCAGTTTGAACCGGGGCTGTACGCTGAATTTAATTGAGTTCTCGGTATCTGTCACAACTTTAATGATCCGCAATAAATCGTGCAGCGAAAATGATTCAGCATCATCTGCATATCGTTTACGATGAAGTTCTGATTCCTCGATCAGCGACGTAGAATGAGTCGTTTTCGCAATCAGCATGTTGCGGAAATGTTCGGTAATGCCCGACACGAACTCTTTCACATCGTATCCGCTGTTGATTACTTCTTCGATCAGTGTTAACGCTCCCTTGGTATTCTTCGTCTTCACGACATCCGAAACTCTGAAATAGAGTTCCTGATCAACAATATTCAGCGCGCCGGCTACCTGTTTCGCATCGATCGTTGTGCCGCAGAACGAAACGACCTGATCGAAGATGCTCTGCGCATCGCGCATCGAGCCATCCCCTTTTTTTGCGATGATCAAAAGCGAATCATCATCGATCGTAATTTTCTCTTCTTTTGCAATGAATTTTAATCTGCCGACGATCTCGTCCACACTGATACGGCGGAAATCATGCCGCTGGCAGCGGGAGAGGATTGTAGCGGGAACTTTGTGCAATTCAGTCGTGGCAAAAATGAAGAGGACATGCGGCGGAGGTTCTTCCAATGTTTTCAACAGAGCATTGAATGCTTCTTTTGTCAGCATGTGCACTTCGTCGATGATGTACACTTTCTTCTTGCCCCGGGTCGGCGCATACCGCACAGACTCACGTAAATTTCTGATCTCGTCCACACCGCGGTTCGATGCACCGTCGATCTCGATCACGTCGAGCGAGCGCCCGTCAATAATCTCTTTGCAAATTTCGCATTCGTTGCACGGTTCGAAGTTCTTCGGATTCAGACAGTTGACTGCGCGTGCGAGTATTCTCGCCGTGGTCGTTTTGCCGCAGCCGCGCGTGCCGCTGAAGATGAACGCATGCGCAAGGCGGTTCTGCGCCAATGCATTACGAAGCGTGTTCGAAACGTGCGATTGACCGACAACATCATCAAAGACCAATGGACGCCATTTACGGGCGGTGACTTGATAGGACATCGGTAACACTCTACTGAAGTTTTTTAACTTCTGTAACGAAAAATTGTTTTATGGATTCCCAGTCACACTCGATCAACATCTCAGGCATTATTTCCCTTTCAGCATCTTCAAAATATGTTACACTGCGCATAATATGATACACATCGGTCTTAGTTGTCCGGAACTTCTTTGCAAAAATAGACAAACATTCCTGTAATGAATATTTGCGTTGTGTGATAATGTAAAGATCGATAAAATCTTTTCGCGATCCCCGTCCTGCAATTGCCGAGACTTTCATCGCTGCAATATCTGCAATGTGCGCCATTGGTACTAATGCCCCTCTCTCTAATGGCTCAAGTAGCGGGTATGTAAATTCAAAAAAAGAAGTTTGAACAGAGTCAATTTCCACCGTCAACGTACCGCTCGTTTGCTGACGGATTTCACACTGAGGTAATCGCTGTAAAATCGTCAACGGATCAAATTGTTGTGCAGTGAAAAAATCAAAATCAACCGACCTCCTGTGACCCATATGCAACGCCAATGCGGTTCCTCCGGCAAGATAAAACTGATGGTCATGCACAATAGGAACTAATAATTCCAGTACTTTCTGCTGCTTTTGAGTGAGGACGGCTGCAGGCATTCTTCTCTTTCTAGATTAAGGAGCAGTTTCCAAAAATTCAACGTTTTGTTTGACAGTGTTTTATATCCGCGCTGAAGAATATAGTGTTTTATTCTTTCATCACCGTACAATTTCCTCAACCATCGCACTCCTTCCAATGTTCCGTATTCAAGGAACCGCTCGATAACATAGTTAGCATTCCGCTCCAAATCAATTTTTTCGGGATCAACATCCCAAAACAGCGAACGATGCTCCCTAATCTTCTCTCTATCTGATTCTGTTACAGTCATAGAAGGTTCGATCATTCTTTCCTGAACACATGTGGCAAGGCTTCTTCAACTTTTTCTACAGGGATGATCTTCAATCCCTCTTTCACGCTGTTCTGGATCTCCGTTAAATCTTTCACATTCTCTTTCGGAATCAGCACTGTTTTTATTCCGGCACGTTTTGCAGCGAGCAGTTTCTCATTCAATCCGCCGATTGCCAGCACTTCGCCTCGCAGCGTAATTTCTCCGGTCATTGCCACATCGGCACGTGCCGGTTTGCCGCTGATTGCCGAGATCATTGCCATTGTCATCGTAATGCCGGCGGATGGTCCGTCTTTGGGTATTGCACCTTCGGGCAAGTGGATGTGTATTTCTTTTTTGTCAAAGAATTCCGGGTTCAGTTTCAGTTTTTTGGAATTCGAACGGATGTAACTTAACGCCGCCTGCGCCGATTCTTTCATCACATCGCCGAGTTGCCCTGTCAATGTCAATCTGCTGTTCCCTTTCATCAGCGTCACATCAACATGGAGGATATCTCCACCGACGCTCGTCCAGGCAAGCCCTGTGACCGATCCGACCTGCGGCATCTTGTCCGCTTCTTTTGACCGGAATTTGGGGACACCGAGAAATTCTTCAACTTTTTTCGCATCAACCAGCAGTATAGGATGTTTCTTCTTTCCGTTCTTGCTCTTACTGATGACAATCTCTTTCGCCGCTTTGCGACAGATCGATGCGAGTTCGCGTTCGAGGTTACGCACGCCCGACTCACGCGTATATTCGTTGATTACTTTTTGTATTGATTCATCGGGAATTGCAATATCTTTGGCTGTCAATCCGTGCTCTTTAATCAGTCGCGGAAAAATATGTCGCTTCGCGATCTCTTTCTTTTCAAAATCGAGATAGCTCGACAGTTCGATCACTTCCATCCGGTCGAGCAGCGGCAGCGGGATTGCGTACCGCACATTTGCTGTGGTGATAAACATAACTTTGGAAAGATCGTAGTCAACTTCGAGATAATGGTCGTTGAATGCATTGTTCTGCTGCGGATCGAGCACTTCGAGCAGCGCACTTGCCGGGTCTCCGCGAAAATCCATACTCATCTTGTCGATCTCGTCCATTAAAATAACCGGATTGATGACGCCTGCACGTTTCATCGATTGAATGATCTTTCCCGGCATCGAACCGATGTACGTTCTACGATGACCGCGTATTTCCGCTTCGTCTCTCACACCGCCAAGCGACATGCGTACCAGTTTTCTTCCCAATGCACGAGCGATCGATTTTGCCAAAGAAGTTTTTCCTGTTCCGGGGGGACCGACAAGGCAGAGGATCTGCCCTTTCATTTCTTTAACGAGATTCAGGACGGCAATGTGTTCGAGGATCCTCTCTTTCGGTTTCTCCAGTCCGTAGTGATCTTCATCCAAAATTTTTTTAACATGCTCGATATCGAGATCGTCCTTCGTTTTCTTTTTCCACGGCAGCCCGACCAGCCAATCAAGATAATTCCGGATCACGCCAAACTCGGGGGACATCGAAGGAGTCTTCTTCAGTTTTCCGAATTCTTCCATCGCTTTGTCGAACGCTTCTTTCGGCATGCCTGATTTCTCGATATCTTCTTTCAACTTCGCAAGTTCCGGCGTCGTCTCTTCGTCTCCGAGTTCATCCTGAAGTATCTTGATCTGTTCCTGAATGAAATATTTCCGCTGCGACTTCTGAATGTTCTCATGTACTTTGGTATCGATCTCCCGCTCGATCTTCAGCACATTGATCTCGCCGTTCAACACGCGGATCACTTCGAGGTATTGTTCTTTGGGAGAAGTAAGCCGGAGAATTTTCTGTTTCACATCAACGGTCTGGAGAATATTTGCTGCGATGTAATACACTCTGCGGCGTACATCTTTGATGTTCTCAAATGCAGCAAGAACTTCCGGCGGAATGTTCCGGTTTGCGCGAACGTATTCGGAAAAGAGCGATGATGCATGCCGGACGATCGCTTCCATCTCAGTGCTCTTTTCCGGTTCTTCCATCGTTACCTGAACATCGGCAAACATGAACTTGTCGTGATCGTGGAAGCGGGTGGCGATTCCCTGCACAACACCATCCACCAGAATCTTCATCAGATTGTTTGGCAGTTTCAAGATCTGAACGATTTTTGCAACAGTCCCCTCGAGGTAAATATCATCTTTTCCCGGATCCTCAACGCCAGAATCTTTTTGAGCGACAAGAAATATGAACTTGTTATTCTCCAACGCATGGTTTGCCGCACGCAGTGACGACTCGCGACCAACCAATACAGGAAAAATCATGTGAGGAAAAATAACAACATCGCGAAGCGGTAAAACGGGAAGTGTGGACGGAATTGTATCCGCAGATTGTACCGCGGTTTCAGGTTTAATTAATTGATCGTCAGCCATTGGTAAAACAACTTTCTCTCTACACTACGATAAAAAAAGCGGTTTTGAGCCGCTTTTACGATATTCTTTATATGAAGATAATTAGAATTTTGTGCGGAAACAAGCATATCATTCTCTTGCTGTTCAGTTAAAAGTTTAATACACTTTTTCATGTTTCGATTCTCGGCAATACAAGAAGTTTTCTCATCTCCTCACATCAGGAACATATGCATATTCACTGCTGCAGTCCGAATAGTAAGTGCTTTGGTATTTGCTGATTTCACAACAGATTACTACTGGGAGTACGGAGAAATCGGTAAAAATATTTTACAAGGAAAAGGATATTCGTTTTACTATTTCAAAGATGAAGTGCTTCGTCATCGAGTTACAGATACAACAGAGCCATTTCCTTCAGCATACATGCCGCCGGGATACGTGGCATTCCTGCTCCCATTCCTAACAATCGAGAGTAACGTCACACGAAATATTTTCATCATTCTGGCACACATTGTCATTTCTGTAATTACTGTCGTTATACTCTATACATTTACAAGATGCCATTTTTCTGAAAAGACATCAATTGTTTCCGGATACCTATTTTCGATTATTCCTGATTTTTTGTACGCCGTTTTCTCGTACACACCAACGGTTCTGTTCTTTTGCGGTACATTGTCCATATTGACACTCACTGCGTCTGCGTCCTCCGTTAGGTCTGTCGTTATCCTCGGCACCTTAATCTCTGTGATGATATATTTGAGATCTGAATTCGTCATCTTTCTGATCCTAATTCTTGGAGTGTATGCCTATCGCAACGAATGGAAAAAATTGATCTACATCGCTTCGATGGTCATTGTACTGCAAACACCTTGGGTAATCAGAAACTACTATGTTTTTGACGCATTTATACCATTTACTACAAGTACTGGGCTTAATCTTTATAGAGGAAACAATCCGGATGATATAGCGGCTTGGGGCAATACAACAACTAATGATCAAGTGAAAGCATTGTCTCGCAATGTAAGATTCGAACTCTCGTATGATTCGTTATTCTTTCGTCACGCCGTCAACTATATCAAAGAAAATCCAATACGGACAATAGAACGGATTCCCGAAAAGTTATTCGATCTATGGCTGTTCAACAGGCACAGCGACCGTACTCATTGGTACTATAACACATACTGTATCTTATTTTTCCTGTTGTTCATCGTCGGAATAAGAAGATCTCTTTCAAGAAATCATCTGTATGTGTATCTCTTTTTTCTGTACTTTTCTCTAGTAGTGTCCGTTTTCTTTTGTCTTCCGCGGTATCAAACCATGATGAGAATCGGAATGATTCCTTTTGCTGCTGTTGGAATTGAATATTTTTTAGCATTGTTCAAAAATCGGTTTCGAACAATGTTTTAATGCGGCAACTTGTTTTTTGTCGAGTGATACAAGAATGCACCGACCGTCGCACCCGCCATTGTTGCTAGCGCCGGATATTCGCCCGCTCCAACCTGCGCAAAGATCGGTCCGGGGCATGCGCCGGTAATTGCCCATCCAATACCGAAGATAATTCCGCCGATGATGAATCCCTTGTGATATTTCTTCCCACTGAACTCAAGCTGTTCGCCCGTGACAGATTTTATTTTTGATCTTTTCAAAATCTGTATCGAAATGGCGCCGACCACAACACCGGCACCGATGACAAGATACATATGCGCTTCCTGGAATTGGAACATGCTTTGGATGCGGAACCAACTGATCACTTCCGATTTTGTGAGAACAATACCGAAGAGGATTCCAAACACGATATAGATAAAATTTTTCATTTTCCTTTTCCTTTACAAAAAGTAAGAAAAGGCGGTGTAGATTAATCCGCCGATAAAGAACGAGATCGTAGCTTTCAAACTTGCCGACGACAGGATCGATAATCCAAAAATGGAATGTCCCGACGTGCAGCCGTTCGCATACCGTGTTCCGAAACCGACGAGAATGCCGCCGACAAACAATGTTAAAACACCCGACCATGAATAATAATGCTGCGGCAGGAATGGAACATCGGTAGCGGAAAGGAATTTTGTAGCAATGTACGCGCCGATCATGATTCCGATGACGAAATAGATTTTCCATCCGCTGTCTTTCCAGTTAAAATTAAAGATGGAATGCTTCTCTCTCGGCAGCAGCATCATGCAGAGATGTTCGAATGATGACGAGATGCCGAGCATCTTGTTCGTCACGATCAACAGTGCGGGAACAAAGAGTCCGATCAGCGGACCTGCGATGTACCAGTTCCATGTTTCGTAAAACCATTCCATAATTTTTTCCTTTCACTATTGTTAATGCTCGTAAGAGTTTCAGGATTCATGTCTCATGCCGCAATGTGAAACTGTTGTTTGTGAATCTTGAATCCTGCAACGTGAATCTGACATTATTTTGATTTCTGCAATGCCTGTTCAACATCAGCAATGATGTCATCGATATGTTCCAACCCCGCGGAAATGCGGATCAGTCCCGGAACAATGCCGACTTTCGCTCGTTCTTCATCTGTCAATTTCGAGTGTGTCGTCGATGCCGGATGTGTTACAGTTGTTCGCGTATCTCCAAGATTTGCAGTGCTCGACAACATTTGGATCGCATCAATGAATCTTTTCGCCCGCTCATATCCTCCCTTAACGGCAAATGTGACGACGCCGCCCCCTTGCTTCATCTGTTTTTTTGCCAGTGCGTATTGAGGATGCGATTGCAGAAAAGGATACTTTACAAATTCGATTTCAGGATGTTTTTCCAATTGCACTGCAAGGGCAAGCGCGTTGAAACAGTGGCGATCCATCCGCACAGCAAGTGTTTCCAGACTTTTTGAAAGAAGCCATGCATTGAACGGCGACATTGCCGGTCCTGTATGACGCGAGAAGAATCGAATTTCTTTGATCAGATCTCTTTTCCCAACGATCACGCCGCCAAGCACGCGCCCCTGCCCGTCGATGAATTTTGTCGCGGAATGGATCACAAGATCGGCGCCGAAATCTATCGGCGTTTGCAAATACGGCGTCGCAAAACAATTATCGACATTCAGCAGCACGTTATGCTTCCGTTTTAAATTGCCGAGCCATTCGAGATCGATCAGTTCGAGTCCGGGATTCGACGGGGTTTCGATAAAAATCATCTTGGTATTCTTCTTGATTTCTTTTTCCCACAATTCCGGTGCAGAAGCGTCAACGTAGGTGTGTGTAATTCCCCACTTTGGTAATACTTTCGTTAACAGCTGATGCGAGGAACCGAAGAGCGAACGGCATGCAAGCACATGATCCCCCGATTGCAACAATGCGCCGAATCCGACAAAGATCGCCGCCATTCCTGTTGCAAATGCAAAACCGTCCTCGGCATGCTCAAGCGCAGCCATTTTCTCGATAAACTCCGTCGTATTCGGATTCGAAAACCGGGAGTAAATATTCCCTTCTATTTCATCGGCGAACAATGCGCGCCCCTGCTCGGCATTATCGAAGACAAAACTGGAAGTCAGATAGAGAGGGACGGAGTGCTCGCGGTTTGCAGATTTTTTCGACTGCGTGCGAACAGCATCTGTTTCAAAATGGTTTTTCATAGAAGGTCTTTCTAAAAGCAAAAAAGTCTTTCACGGTGAAAGACTTTTTTGAAGAATGAGAATCCACAATGTCTTTCACGGGGGTGAAATAAGCATTAGACAGCACATCATGGAGATATTGTTGAAATCGGATTTCATTATCTGTAATATACGAAATGTAAACTCAGACGCAACCTGAATTATTTGCTCAATTCTGTAGCAGCACGTTCTTTCTCCGTCTTTGTAAACGCTGAATATTCCAGCATCTGCTTACCGAGATCTAATGGATAAGAAATCTTCACATCCGAAATCTCACCGTTTTTGTTCTTCACCGGCTCAAGTTTCGGCATCACAAATCCGGTATAGACAGCGCGGTCGAGTTTTTCCATACGTGCAAGCACTTGGTCACGCAGCGCTGTGTCGATCTTCAGTCCGTACGTGTCGATCAATGTTTTTGCTGCAGTGAAATCTCCTTCTGATTTTATGCGCTGAATTTCTGCGAGCAGTCTGCCGACACCATCCCGCATTTTCTCATAACTCGTCACACGGAAATACGTCTTGCCGTTATTCTCGATTCGTTCAATACAATCAGCATTCTTCCAGAGCCAGTGAGCGATCATCTGACGGTTCTTCATATGATCTTCTTCCAATTGATCATGACCTTTCGGAACGCGCTGTAACTGCACAAGGCACGCGTTCCGCACTTCTTTATCGTACATTGCTTTGACGACTTCCATCGTGTTCGGGATGATCCCGATCTCGACCAGTTTTGGATCCCATATATGATAGAGTGCAACGAGATCGGCTCGTGCTTCTTCCAATGTAGAATAATATCCTGGCAGTGCCGCTTGCGGATCGACTTTTAAATTCGGAGAGACTTTGCCTGATGCATGACCGAGCACTTCGTGAAGCGCCGTGTGCATGTTATCGGCAAGGGACCCGTATTTTTCTTGCGCCGCAACTTCGTTCTTGTCAAACGCAAATTCTTTCAGAATATCCTTGCCGCCGGTTTTCTCATACGCATCCACAATATTATACAGCGTTACCGATTTGCTGCCGTATTGTTCACGCACATCCTGTTCGTTGGGAAGATTAATACCGATTGCGCTCACCGGTCCGGCATCACCTGTCTCGACAACAACATTGATAACGGTGTATTTCAACGGCTTCACATCTTTCTTCTTGTATTGATCTGCCCACGGCATGCGGTCTTCAAAGTACTGTGCGTTGGTGCCGACTTTTTGGAATAACTCGGTCAATTCCGGATTGGCAAAATTGATGACCGATTCGAATTGTCCCTTTGCACCGCGTGCATCAAGATACACTTCAACGAAACCGTGGATCATATCGATCTGTGATTCGGTCTCTTTCACCCAGCCGATATTGTATTCGCGCCAATCTTTGAGATCGCCTGTCTGATAATATTTGATGAGTTTGGAAATATTCTCCGCCTGCAGCGGATTGCTCGCATACTCCTTTGCTTTCTCCAAATACGAGATTGCGACCTGCAGATCGGTTGCATACAATCCGGGTTCAATAGTGCCGCCGAGATGTTTGTTGCCGGTGCGATACACTTTCTCCACAAGTTGGCCATTCTCTTTTACAACTTTTGAATTCAACGGATTCTTCTCGTTTCCCGCTTTCGACCACGCATCAACTTCCGCAAAGTTGGTGCCGACGTACAGGTTGTTTGCACTGCCGGCGATCATATCTTCGCCCGGTGTTTTGTTGGTCTGCGTCGGTTCAAATGCGGGATCGAACATTGAGGGACGAAGCCGTTCTAATTTTTGATCCAGCGTTTCACCGGCAGAGAGAGAAACCTTTGCGCCGTTCTTCATTGCCGTTTGTAGCGCGGATTTGAATTGCTCGAACGTACACGGCATCACAAATTTTCTCGCCGTGATATTGTCATACATCGAATTGTTCACCCAAAAGAATTTTGTATAGAGAGCAATACTCTCGTACACTTTCTTATCGATCCCTTTCGGATGTGTGTAAACTGCTTCGATAAGATCGCGCACTTCAAGCGCATATCGATGACGTTGATCGATCGCAATATCGCGCGCGGCGATTGCCGCTTGAGCCAGGAAGTATGTCAGGATCTTCTCTTTCGGCGAGAGTTTTTCAAATCCATCGGCGTAGAGTTGTACGATGCGGACGGGACCGACATCTCCCATTTGTATTTTTTCTATCGTGTATTGTCGTTCGGTCATTTTTGGTTGTTTCGGTTTATCTTTGTGTTGAGCAATAAGCAGCGAGCAGACTGCCGCTGCAAATGTCAACATACGAAATAGTTGCATGATATCTCCTTTGAAAATTGATATAATAAAGTAGAGAGAGATTGCCCTAAATGCAATTACTCAGTTGTCAATTGTTCTCATTTTTGCAAGAGAATCTCATGCCGTTGTCATGATTGAAAAGAAACAATGCGAGTTTGTCCGATTTTCACCAGAAAGTTTTCGGCATAGAATTGTATATAGAGAGTGCCAGGAAGTATTCATTGGAGATCCCTATGACACCAGAACAACAAGCGCTGGTCCGCAAAACATTTGAGCAGTTGAAGCCCCGTGCTTTCGAGGTCGCCGACCTGCTCTACAAAAAACTGTTCGAACTCGAACCGAAAACCGTCGCTCTGTTCCGCGGCGATATGAAAGAACAGAAGGAAAAACTTATGCGGATGCTCCAGATCGCTATTGAAGGGATCGACGATCATGCCGAACTGCAGCCGATGCTGTTCAATCTCGGACGCATCCACCATTCCTATGGTGTGCAGGGGCATCAATTCATGTCGTTCCAGGAATCACTGATATTTGCTCTCAAAACAGTCTTGGGTAAAGATTTTACTCCGGAGGTTGAGAAAGCGTGGATTGCAGTGTACCTCTATTTAGCGACGACAATGCATAACTTTCCTCACAAAGAAGAGAATGTGCAGGTTCCCCATAATTAGCGGGAACGAATTGACCGCTGGTTTCTGTTCAAAGCGATGAGTATATTCGATACAATGAAAAAAGCATTCACCATACTGTTTTTAATCCTTTACTTCGTCCTCAACGTTGGTTTGAATATCATGATTCATACGTGCGGCGGCGAATCGGTAGTGCTGCTGGCTGCCACAAGTGCTGATGATCCGTGCGTGTGCGATGATGGCGTGCCGATGGATGATATGTGCTGCACGACGGAATTAAAGACAGTCAAGCTCGATGATTCTCAAAAAACTACTGCCGAACCGACTGCTGAAAAACTTGCTGCACTCGATCTGTTATTCATTGAAACCGAACCTGCTCTTCTGTTTCACGATTCTGGTTCCAGAATTCACGCGTTAATTCCATTCTCTCCTCCTCCCAACAGAGACTTCCAAATCTCCAACTCCGTTTTCCTTATTTAAATACTCTGCGAACGTTGCGTTTTCTGTGGTGAAGTGTTTTTAAACCACAGATCCGCCATAGACGGACAAGTTCACAGTTTATTTATTAATGAAGAAGTCATGCGGTGAGTTTCTTAGTTCTATTGTTGACAGTTGTACATAGGAAAAAACTAAAACTGTAACTCGTCGGATGACTAAACGAGGAAAACCATGAAAACCAAATTCTTTACATCTATCGTTACATTCTCTCTCTTGTCAATATTCGCCTTTGCCGGTACTACAGAATCGAAATTCAAAGCATTTGGCAACTGCGGCATGTGTCAGAAGCGGATCGAAAAATCCTTGAAGATTAAGGAAGTTTCTTCTGCGTCGTGGGACAAGAAATCGAAGACGCTCACAGTAAAGTACAACGATTCGGCAATCACGCTTGATTCGCTTCAACAGCGCGTTGCCGCCGCCGGACATGACACGGAAAAATTCAAAGCATCCGACGATGTGTACAAGAATCTTCCCGGATGCTGCTTGTACAGAGAAAAGACACCCGAACATTAATCTTAAAAATACTAAATCCTAAAATCTACATTCTCACTACGTTCAATACGGTACTGTGTAGAGTTTTAGATTTAGTGCTTAGAATTTTCAAGAAAGAACAACAATGAAAACCACTTTTATAGCCTTTATGGCACTAACGATATCGACGAGATTGTTTTCTCAGCAATCCGATTCTGTTTCGCTCTCTTCGTTTATTACCGAAGCGTTGAATGCGAATTACAGATTGAAAGCATCGCGTTCCTCAGTGCAGGCGGCACATGCCCGCCTTCCTCAGGCGACAATGTGGAGTGCACCACAGGTTTCTGTAAACCTGATGGAGAATCCACTCACTTCCATTAATCCTCTGAACGGCATGGAGCGCGAATATTCCATTACGCAGATGATACCGTTTCCGGGAAAAAATGCTTCGGTACAAAGTGCAGCAAAAGCAAATGTTCTGTTTGCAGAAGATGTGTACGGAGCAGAGGAGCGCTCCATCATCACCGAAGTAAAGAAACAGTATGCGATGATCTATTCGGCACAACGCCGCATTGAAGTGAACGGCGCAAATCAGGATTTGCTGAAACAAATGATCTCATCGGTGCGGTCGAAATATTCGGTCGGACTTGCTTCACAGGCAGATATTCTCCGTCTGGAAATTGAACTTTCCAAATTGGAAAACCAACGCGCAACGCTCGAACACGATCTGCGCGTTCCCGAAGCAATGCTCAACACATTGCGCGCCGCGCCAACAACAGCTCCGATTGCGAAACTGCCTGAAATCATTCTCACCTCATTTTCACTCAACAAAGATGAACTTGCTGCACGCGCAGTGGCGCAGCGTAAAGAACTTTCTGCAATGAAGAATGAAGTCGAGATGAACAAAGCGGAGCTTACCATGGCGCAGAACGATCGATATCCCGATCTCATGATCGGCGGATTGTATAAAGAAAAAACCGGCATGCCTGATACGTGGGAGTTGATGCTTGGCGTCAGCATTCCGATTGCACCATGGGTCAGCGGAAAGATCGGCGGCAGAATTGAAGAGAATGAATTCAAACTTCAACGAAGTGAAGCGCTCGTGTCTGATATGGAAACAATGGTGCGTTTTGAGGTGATTGACACATGGACGAAAGCGAAAGCACATTGGGAACAGGCGGAACGATACCGCACGTCGATAATTCCAAATACGCAGCAGACACTTGAATCGTTGCTGAGTGCGTACCAAACCGGTAAAGCGGATTTCCTTTCGTTGATCGACAGTTTCCGCATGCTGCAGATGTATAAAATGGAATACTACATGGAAATTGCCGACTACTTAATGCATCGTTATGATCTAGAACGCGCAGTCGGTGCAGATTTTGACACAAATTTTTAATTGAAGAGATGACCGTTACACCACAGGTAACGGTCATCTTGGGAGAACATTATGAAATATATCATCACCATTGTACTGGCTCTCTACTTCGCTTCCTGCGGAAGTAAAGAAGAAAATCACAAAGACCACACTGACTCCTCGGCAACAGCGGAAGCAAAAGAGATATACACGTGCCCGATGCATCCGTCGGTTATTTCCGATCGTCCCGGCGCTTGCCCGGTATGCGGCATGGCACTGGTAAAAAAATCTGCTCAACGGGATGTGAGCAAAGAGGAAATGAAAAATCTCGAACATATTTCGCTCTCACCCACGCAACGGGTGCTCGCAAATGTTGCAACCATGCCGGTCGAAAAAATGCCGCTGACCAAAATGATTGACGTCGTCGGCATTGTGGATGTTGCAGAAACACAGCAGGCAACTGTTTCGGCGCGATTCCGCGGCAGGATTGAAAAATTGTATGTCAACTTCACCGGAGATGTTGTTCAACAAGGCCAGCCGCTTGTTGAATTGTATAGTCCTGATCTTGTTACATCGCAGCAGGAATTTATTCTCGCCTTGGCAGGCAATCAACAAAATCTAATTGACGGAATGCGGGAACGCCTCCGTTTGAACTACGGTATGACGGACGAGCAAATACGAAATCTCGAATCAACGCGCAGTGTGCAAACGGCGGTTCAGTTTAAATCACCTATTTCAGGAACAGTTGTACTGAAGCAAGTGCAGGTGGGTCAGTATGTTGACGAAGGAACTGTATTGTATCAACTTGCAAATCTTTCCAAGGTGTGGATTTATCTCGACGTCTATGAAAAAGATGTTCAATTCGTCAAAAAGGGACAAATCGTTCATATCAAAACTGATGCATATCCTGATGAAGAATTCACTGGCAGAGTAACGTTCATTGATCCAGTGATGAATCCCGAAACTCGCACGGTTCGTATCCGCTCGGAATTCGACAATCGTCACGGTATGTTGAAGCCGAAGATGTTCGTGAAAGCGCAATTGCACATGGAAGGAAAGAATACGCTCACGGTTCCCGGTTCTGCAATTATGTTCACGGGAAAGCGGACTGTTGTGTGGGTTGAGTCGCAGAAGAATACATTCGAGCCGCGCGATGTAGTGCTCGGACAATCTGCAAACTCGGAATATGAAATCGTCAGCGGTCTCGAAGAAGGTGAAATGATTGCAGTCTCGGGCGGATTTTTAATCGATTCCGAAAGCGCGTTGCGGCAGCCAGGCGCTGCAAATCTTCATGCAGGACACGGGACAGAGAAGATGGAGTCCGCTTCGGCGAGCGAAAATCATTCAGCACACACGATGGAACCTAATTCACAAAAATCAACAATTATCAAAATTACCGTTGACGGCGGATACGATCCCGAAGTTGTGCATGTCAAATTAGGACAGGAAGTGAAACTGCAATTCCATCGCGTGGAAGATTCCGAATGCACCAATGAAGTGGTATTTGAAGAATTGAACATTCGCAAAAAACTTCCTGCATTTAAAACTACCACTGTTACCATCACGCCAAAAAAACTCGGCGAGATCTCTTTTGCCTGCGGCATGGGAATGGTGCACGGAAAGTTGGTTGTGGAAAGGTGAAATAACATCCCCCTGCCCCCTTCGCCTGCACGCCGGCGTTCACACAAGGGGGATTAAGGGGGATGTAAAAGAAAGAAAAAATTATGATTGAAAAAATAATTGACTACTCTGCGCGGAATAAGTTCATCATTATTCTGCTCTATCTTATCATCATCGGCTGGGGCATTTGGGCAGTGAGCAAAACGCCGCTCGATGCAATCCCCGATTTGTCCGAAAATCAGGTGATCGTCTTTACAGAATGGATGGGGCGCTCGCCGCAGTTAGTGGAAGATCAAATTACTTTTCCGTTGGTCACCTCCTTGCAAGGTGTACCGGAAGTGGAAGCGATCCGCGCGCAATCAATGTTCGGAATGTCGTTCATCTACATCATCTTTAACGAACATACAGATTTATACTGGGCGCGAAGCCGCGTGCTGGAAAAACTTTCCACAGTCCAATCCGCGCTTCCACAGGGTGCAAAAATGCAACTCGGTCCCGACGGAACGGGCGTCGGTCATGTGTTTTGGTACACTGTCGAAGGAAAGTATGACCTCGGCACGCTGCGAGCGATTCAAGATTGGTACATCAAATTAAATCTACAGGGTGTACAGGGTGTTGCCGAAGTTGCCTCTGTCGGCGGATTTGTGAAGCAGTATCAGGTTGATGTCGATCCGGACAAAATGAAATCGTACGGCATTACGGTGAACGATATCCGCAACGCCGTAATGCGTTCCAACAACGATGTGGGAGGAAAGATTCTTGAAATCTCCGATCAGGAATATTTTATCCGCGGGCAAGGATACATTCAAACCGTAAGCGACGTGGAAAATATCGTTGTCGGTACCGGTGCGAACGGTACGCCGATCTATGTGCGCAACATCGGCAGAGTGCAGCTTGGCGGCGATATTCGCCGTGGCTCGCTGGAACTGAACGGCGAAGGACAGGCAGTCGGCGGGATTGTAGTTGCACGGTACGGCGAGAATGCAAAAGAGGTGATCGACCGCGTGAAGAAGCGGATCGCAGAAATTTCTCCCGGGCTGCCGGAAGGGGTTGAAATTAAAACATCGTACGACAGAAGCAGTTTGATTATGGCGGCGGTTGATACATTGAAGAGCGCCCTGATCGAAGAAGCGATTGTCGTCAGCATAGTGGTGTTCATTTTCCTTCTCCATGCCCGGAGCGTACTCCGCGTGATCATCGAAATTCCGGTTGCCGTACTGATCGCATTCATCTGTATGAAAGCATTCGGCATTACATCCAACATCATGTCGCTCGGCGGCATTGCTATTGCTATCGGCGTTATCGTTGATGCCTCCATTGTGCTGGTCGAAAATGCGTACCGCAACGTCGCACACGCGCAGGAAACAAAAGGGGAACTTACTACGAACGATTACATCGAGATTTCGATCCTCTCGGCGAAGCAGGTCGGTCCGGCAATTTTTTATTCTGTTGCAATCATGGTCGTCTCCTTCCTTCCGGTATTTTTATTGGAAGGACAGGAAGGAAAACTGTTCCGCCCGCTGGCATTCACCAAAACATTCGTTCTTGCCGGTTCGGCAATCATTGCAATAACACTTGTACCGATGCTAATGACGATGCTGACGCGCGGAAAATTCAGAAAAGAAAATGAAAACCCGATCACACGCATTCTCAACAAAATTTATTCTCCCGTTATTCATTGGGTGTTGAAATGGAGAAAAACGACCATCGCCATCAACGTCGTTGCCCTTCTCATCGCAATCCCGATGCTGATGAACATGGGATCGGAATTTATGCCGCCGCTTGATGAGGGAAGTTTGCTTTTCATGCCGGTGACTCTTCCTTCTGCATCGATAACAGAAGTAAACCGTATTTTACAAGTGCAAGATGCTATCATCAAGTCGGTGCCCGAAGTTGAGCATGTTCTCGGCAAAGCAGGAAAAGCGGAGACCTCGACCGACCCTGCGCCCTTGAGCATGATCGAGACGATCATTTTGTTGAAACCAAAAAGCGAGTGGCGTCCCGGAATTACGAAAGATGACATTATCGCAGAACTGGATGCAAAACTACAAATCCCCGGCGTGCGCAACGGTTGGACACAGCCGATCATCAATCGCATCAACATGCTTTCCACCGGCGTGCGGACGGATCTCGGCGTAAAAATTTTCGGGAAGAATCTTGATACGCTTGAACGTCTCGCCATCGAAGCGGAACAAATTCTCCGCACGGTTCCCGGAGCGGCAGATTTATACGCCGAGCGAACACAGAGCGGACGATTTGTTGATATTGCAATCAATAGAGAAGCGGTTGCGCGGTACGGCATTAATGTTGGCGATGTGCAGGATATTATCGAGAGGGCAATCGGCGGAGAAAACATCGGCACTGTGATTGAAGGTCGACAGCGATTCCCTATTCGCGTACGATTTGAAAAAGATTATCGGCAGAGCGTTGAGTATTTGCGTGATCTTCTTGTTCCGGTGAATGTGGCGAAAACCGGTGGTCAGATGTTAGAGGTCAGTAGCCAGACTTCTGCGTCAAACAAAAGCAATGGAATGGGAGGCATGGGCGGCGGTTCGACACCGCAGCGGCAATCCACAATCTCAAATTCACAATCTGAACCGATGAGCGCTGTTTCGTCGCGCAGTTATATTCCGCTCGGACAATTAGCAAAGATCGACATTGCTCCCGGTCCGCCGATGATCTCCAGCGAGAATGCGCAACTCCGCTCCATCGTCTTTTTGAATGTACGCGGACGCGACATGGGAAGTTTCGTGACAGAAGCGAAGGAAGTGCTGGCAGAGAAAATGAAACTACCGACCGGTTACACTTTGCAATGGAGCGGACAGTGGGAAAACCAGATCCGCGCAAAAGAGCGTTTGACGATTGTGATGCCGATTGTATTTCTTTTAATTTTCGTGATGCTGTATTTCGTCACGAAGGAATTCACAGAAGCATTCGTCGTGATGCTCTCTGTCCCCTTCGCACTTATCGGCGGCGTGTACTTGATTTATATTCTCGGATATAATTTATCTGTTGCCGTATGGGTCGGTTTCATTGCATTGTACGGTCTTGCAGTGGAAACGGGCGTAGTCATGGTTGTTTATCTGCACGAGGCGTTGGACAAACGCCTGCATGCATACGAAAAAGGTGAGCGCGGTCCGGTGACAATGGGCAATGTAACAGAAGCAACGATAGAAGGATCTGTTCTTCGTCTGCGTCCCAAAGTAATGACGGTAAGTACGAGTTTGATTGGATTGATCCCGATAATGTGGAGTACGGGGGTCGGCGCCGACGTAATGAAGCCGCTTGCCGCACCAATGATCGGCGGATTGATCACCTCGACCATCCACGTGCTGATCATGACGCCGGTCCTCTTCAGTTACATGAAAGAACGCGCATTGAAGAGAGGCGAATTGAAAAAATCGAAAATGGCAAGTTGGATGAAGTGAAGCGAGTTTCGAGGTTTGTGTTTCGGATTTCGAGGTTCTTAACACACCCCTTCTCTCCATCATACTGCCTGCGCTTTAGAGGGGATTTTTGTGCGGGGCATTCCCCTCTCCGGCGCGGAATTGAGCGCAATGGTGAGAGGGGTTAGGGGTGTGTTTTTTACTCTTGAGTTTACATCAATATTTATTTCAAAAACATATACAGGAGGTTTCAAATGAAACATAAAATTATCGGCGCTGCGCTATTCATGCTCTTTTCATTTTCATTCACGCAAGAAAAAGAAGAGAAATCATGTGTAGGCGGATGTTGCGGTAAGGAAATTGCAATGGCTGAAATGCAATCGCACGATCAGCATAAACATGAAACGACAAAACAGGATACTTCACAAAAGAAGCCTTCGCTACTGAAACAGAAAATGAAAGCGATAGCAGCGGGGAAATATAACTGCTGCATCGAAGAGCCGTGTGACGAATGCTTGAAAGCGCACGGATCATGCAGTTGCAAAAAAGCGGTGAAAGATGGCAAGCCGGTCTGCAACGAATGTTATGAAGGATGGAAACACGGCGAAGGTACTGTTTCAGGAAAAACATTGAAGGACATTAAAAAGGGGCACAAACATAATCACTAATGAATCGAACAATGCGATGGTTTCAAACCAGTGTATTGCTGATTGGATAAGGGGGTAGTATGAAATACGCATCTATTCTATTTACGGTTCTCTTGTTCGGATTCACATCATGCATGCACACGATGATGATGGGGGGACACGGAGATCATGACGGACACGCTGCTACGAAAGTGACAAAAGAAGTAATAGACAATGGTATGACCCTTTCCGTTACCATTGATCCGATGACAGTCGGAACAGAATCAACCATCATCGTTTCCGTTTCGTCAACATCGGCACTGCCGGAACGTGTGAATGTACACTATATGATTTTGAAAAATTCCGACACTGCATCTCACTCCGCACATAATCACGGAACCGGTTCAACATCGAATGCAGAATTCGCCACACTTCATGCCGATGCTACAATAAAAAATGGTAAACTATCAATTCCATTTACACCCACTGTTGCAGGTAAATTCGTTTTCTCAATCGAGACCGACTCAATTTCAACTGAGATTCCTTTTACGGTTGCCGAAGAAAAATCTTCCGGCATGGGAGGAATGATGGGAATCTCATCCGAATACTGGTATCTCGGAGCAATTGCAATGGCAGGAATGATGGTCGTAATGATGACAGTACGGGGAGGAATTTTCTAATGAGAAAAAGTTCAAGAACAATTATTTTCATGGTACTGCTGTGTTCAACCTCTGTTGTTGCACAGAAATCTTCATACGCGGGTGAAGAACGTCGCACAATCAAGTCTCTTTCCGAAAAAGAGATTGAGCAATACCTCTCCGGCGCAGGAATGGGATTGGCAAAAGCGGCGGAGTTGAATCATTATCCCGGACCAACACATGTGCTCGAACTTGCCGATACACTCGAATTGACAAAAGCGCAAAAGAGTACCATTGAAAAAATTGTAAAAGAAATGAAATCAACTACAATTCACGTTGGAAAAGAGATTGTTGAAAAAGAAAAATTGCTGAATGACGCTTTCGCATCCAACGCTATTTCAATAGAGAGATTGGAAAAACTAACAAACGAAATCGGGACATTGCAGGGAACGTTACGTTTCACACATTTACAAGCGCATATTGCAACAAAAAAAATACTGTCAAAGCATCAGGTTATGTTGTATGATGTGCTGAGGGGTTATACAACCGGAATAGAACACAATCATTAAGTATGTGAGATTTTCTTTCAATTTATTATATTGAACCATGAAGTTGTTCACACTCATCATATCGATGTATTTTTTCACAGCATCGGTATTTCCCTGTGCTGATGTGAGCAACGTTATTTTTTCTGCCCACGAGAGCCACGCAACGGAACAAACCAACGGTGCATCGGACGATGATTGCTCTTCACTCTGTGTCTGCAACTGCTGCGGCATTGTATTTGAAACACCGCTGGAATCTGTTGTACACAATGTCCCGTTTATATATTCCAATCGCTTCACTTCCACAACGCTCCATCCATTAACAATCGAACGTTCTTCAATCTGGCAGCCGCCGAGAATTTTTTAAAACGCAGACAGTATAAATTCACACGGATGTATCTGTGTACATCCGTTTCATCACTATTCTATCAATATTTCTAATTCCAGAAGAAAATCTATGAAGCACTTTATTCTTTTATTCTCGTTTATTGCGGTTGCATCGTCCCAAAACAAATTCACCGCACGTGTTATCGACAAAGGAAGCGGCGAACCGATTCCCGGTGTTGCAGTAGTTATTGAAAACACAAGCATTGGCGGAATCACCGATACCAACGGAAGAATTCTGATAGAAAAAATTCCTGACGGTTCGCATACAATCGTTTTTTCCCACATCGGTTTTGAAACGGTGGAACGTTCATTCACATTCCCTCTTTCAAGTCACGACGAAATTATCGTTGAACTCGAAGAAGCAGCAGAAGAACTCGAAGAAGTGATTGTTACCACCACACGCACAAGCCGCAGCATTGAAACAGCGCCGACACGGATCGAATCGCTGCCGCTGGAAGAGATCGAAGAAAAAAATACAATGCGTGCACATAATGTTTCAATGATTCTCCATGAGGCGACCGGCATTCAAATGCAGCAAACGTCATACACGTCGGGAAATCAAAGCATTCGCATCCAGGGACTCGACGGAAAATACACGCAACTGCTGAAAGACGGATTCCCGGCATTCGGCGGATTTTCCAGCGGACTCAGCGTGATGGATATTCCCCCGTTGGATTTAAGTCAGGTGGAGGTAATCAAAGGACCTTCGTCAACTTTATACGGCGGCGGCGCGATTGCAGGCGTGGTGAATTTTATCACCAAGACCCCAAAGGAAAAACCGGAACTGACAATCATGCTCAACAGAACCTCCGCCGGAGGAAACGATATCGGCACTTTTGGTTCAGTGCGAAATCAACAATACGGTGCAACCACCCTTGCCACCGTTCACATTCAGCACTACTACGATGTGAACGGAGATGACTTTACAGAACTGCCGAAAACCAACGAATACAATTTCCATCCGTCGTTCTTTCTCTATTCCAAAGATAGACCTGTATTAAAAATCAGCAATGCTACTACATATCAGGATAGAATTGGCGGAGACATCTTTGTGATTGACGGAAAGAGGGATAGTTCACATCGGTACATCGAAAAAAATATTTCGGTTCGCAACAACACATTGCTTCAGTATGAATCGGAATTTGAATCGTTTGGAAAATTTACTGCAAAACAGCATTTCGGATTTTTTAACCGCCGGCTCCAGGTGATTGATTACATCTTTGAAGGAAAGCAGCAATCAGGCTATACAGATATATCACTTCTGCACACGGATAGTCCGCATACTATTGTTGCCGGGATCAATTTTTCTTTCGAGCAATTTACAGAAGCTAAGGACAGCAGTGTGCTCCCGCGAAATTATATCCAGCGTGTATTTGGATTCTACGCACAAGATACCTGGGATATTTCCGAACAGTTGATCGCAGAAAGCGGAATACGTCTCGACTACAGCACATCGGATGAAATTTTCCTTCTTCCCCGTTTTTCATTTCTGATGAAGTTCTCCGATAAATTTTCCAGCAGAATCGGCGGCGGACTTGGCTACAAACTGCCGACGATATTCACTGAAGATGGAGAGGTGCTTGCGTTCAAGAATGTTCTTCCGCTTGCGGCATCGGCACAGGCAGAACGCTCTCTCGGCGGAACAATTGATATCAATTACAAAGATCTTTTTCTGGACGAAGTTTCTGTTTCAATCAATCAAATGTTTTTTTATACAAGGATCAGCAAACCGCTGGTACTTTTGCAAAATTTGGCGGGACAATACTACTTTGAGAATGCATCGCAGGCAGTCCGGTCCTTTGGGTTTGAGACAAATGTGAAACTCGTCCACGGAATCGGAAAACTGCTGTTGGGATACACATTCACTGACGCGAAAGAGTTGTACAAGACAGGAAATCAAACTGTCGCGCTGCTTCCCCCAAGCAGGTTGAATATCATCATGATCTTTGAGGAAGAACGGAATTACAAAACCGGATTCGAAGCATACTTCACTGACGCACAGTATTTGAATTCAGGTATGAAAGCACGATCATTTTGGGATATGGGAGTATTTATTGAAAAAACAATTGGTATAGTTTCACTTTTTGTCAATGCTGAAAACATAACCGATACAAGACAGAGCAGGTTTTCACAAGTCGTGTTTCCTCCGCATAACAATCCGTCGTTTGAAGACGTGTACACGTCGCATATCGAGGGTTTTGTGCTAAATGGGGGAATAAGAATAAAATTGTAGGATGTTTCTTTTACCGACAACAAATGATATTTTGAAAAAAGGATACCGGAAAATGTATGAGCAATATCATTCTTGAATCCATAATTACCTGTCCGCATTGCAGATTTCAAAAAGATGAAACCATGCCTACGGATGCGTGCGTTCATTTCTATGAATGCGAGTCATGCAAGAAACTGTTGAGACCAAAACATGGCGATTGTTGCGTCTTCTGCTCGTACGGAACAGTAAAATGCCCTTCAAAGCAAATGGAAGATTTAGAAAAGGAATAACCACCATGTCCCACTCACTGAAACAAACAGTCTTACCCTGTTCACACGACCACAAACCGATTATTCACCACACGCATGAGCATGGAGACCATGAACATCATCATCACTCGCATGAAATGAATGTTCATCGTCCGCAGCAGCGGCGTGCGCTTTTTCTGTGTGTTGTCCTGACGGCTATTATGATGGTTGTAGAATTTGTCGCTGGTTATCTTACTGGAAGTCTCATGCTGGTCAGCGATGCCATTCACATGCTTTCACACACAAGCGCTCTTGGGATAAGTCTTCTCGCGGTGATTCTTGCTCAGAAAAAGACGAGCGAACAACTTCCTTTCGGGCTTTACAGGGTTGAAATCCTCGCCGCATTCATCAATGGAATTGGATTGGCGGGTTTTAGCATATGGATTGTGTACGAAGGAGTGCTTCGTATTCTCAATCCCGTAAATATTCTTGGTCCGGAATTAACTGCCGTTGCTTTCATCGGACTTGCGGTGAATCTTACGACCGCTTTTATTTTGCAGAAGTCAGGATTGGAAGATTTAAATACGAAGAGCGCATTTCTGCATATGCTGGCAGATACATTTTCCTCCGTCGCTATCGTAATCGGCGGAATCATCATCTCATTTACCAACTGGATTATCGTTGACCCAATTCTCAGCATCTTGGTCGCCGTGCTGGTTGCCCGATGGTCGTGGAGTTTGCTCCGGGATTCGGTGCTTATTCTGCTTGAAAGGAAACCAGACAATGTCAACATCGCTGAGATACATACTGAACTCAAAAAAGAATTTCCGCCTATCAAAGATATTCACGATCTGCATGTTTGGGAAATTACTTCTCAGTTCGTATGCCTATCGGCACACATTGTGTTTGATGATATGAAGTTGAGTGAAACACAAACTATCCGGTTGAACATCATAGAATATCTTGAGCATCATTTCGGAATTGCGCACGCTGTTATTCAGGTGGAATGCTGAGGAGCGTATATGAAAGACAACAAAATGTTTTGCCATTATTCATTCAACGATGCATCGAGGAAAAATATTCATGAAACTTGGAATCATCATTGAGACCAATGAACCTGAAAAAGCATGGAACGCCGTCCGCTTTGGCAACACGGCGTTAAAACAAAAGCACGAAGTAAAAATTTTTCTTATGAGTGCCGGTGTGGAGATTGAAAACATTACACACGAAAAGTATAATGCTAAAAAACAGATCACTGAATTCGTAGAAAATAACGGTATCGTTCTCGCATGCGGCACTTGTATCAAATCAAGAAACCAGGAAAGCAGCGATATCTGCCCGATTTCCACCATGAATGATTGTCTTGAAATGGTGGAGTGGGCAGATAAAGTAGTGACGTTCTAAGAAAATTTTCCAAATCTTAGAGAATTGGAAAATCCCGTTGCACCGGGAACTTCTTTTGCTGTTTCGCGTCATGTAAGTACAGCCACTCAATACGATGACAAAAGAAGAACAACTGGAATTCAAGACATTGGTTCTCCCGCATTTGGAAGAATTACACCGTGTTGCCTATCATCTCTGCAATGTACGTTACAATGCTGAAGACCTTGTCATGGAAGCCATTGTGAAGGCGTGCGAAAACTTTCATACCCTCAGAGAAAAAACAAAAATAAAACACTGGCTGCTGCGAATTCTGAGCAATACATTCATCAGCACGTACCGCGCTCAAAAGAATGTGCGGATGATTGAATATACTGAAACATCAAACGACGATGACGACACATTTTCTTTGTTCGCAGAACTTTCACAGCCGTTTTTACTATGGTGGGGAAATCCTGAGCGTGAACTTGTGAATAAATTGATGGATGAGGAAATACAAAAAGCCATCAGTGAACTTCCCCTCGATTTCCGGATTGCAGTTGTTCTTTGCGATGTTGACGGGTTATCGTACGATGAAATTTCTAAAATGATAGATGTTCCAATCGGCACAGTCCGAAGCCGGATTGCCCGCGGAAGATCGCTGCTGCAGAAAAAATTATATCACTATGCCCAGGACTTGGGTCTCACTCACGCGAAGAGGCATACTCATGAAAAAGCCGAAGAACTCCATACAGAACATAAGTTGTGAAGAGGCAATCCAGCGCATCTTCCCGTACATTGACAACTACCTGCAGGGAAAATCCCGCACAGAACTTGAGCATCATCTCGAAACCTGCCGGCATTGCTTTGACCGTGTTGAATTCGAAAAATTGCTGAAAGCCCGTTTGCGAAATCTTCATGCGCAGAAAAAATCCGACCTGTTGGAGAAAAAGATAGAAGAATTGGTTGATCGATTCTGATTTCAGAACAATGATTTCCTTGCACAGCATTACTCACTGAAACGGATGTACTTCGTTGTACACTGACGGAGTAAAATATTTCACAATCATTGGCACGACTATAAATAATACAATTTTGTCTGTTTTATCCTAAACAGAAAAAGGAGGATATTGATATGGCAATAGTTACTCCCGCCTCAACAAAAGAAGAATTGCGCGACAGAATTTTGACTGCGGTGAAGGAGATGTACACAGACGTCGCGTCATGTCCGACGAAAACATTTCATTTTCCAACAGGCCGCCCCGCATGTGAACACGTCGGTTATTCTGCGGAAGAATTGAACAACGTTCCGGCATCGGTCCTTGAATCGTTTGCCGGGGTCGGCTGCCCCTTCAAAGCAAAAGTCATTCAGCAAGGAGACACTATTCTTGATGTCGGTTCTGGCTCGGGAACAGATATGTACATTGCTGCATTCAAGACCGGCATCAACGGAAAAGTGTACGGTCTCGATATGACTGATGCGATGATTGAAAAAGCCAGAGCAAATTTTTCAGCACTCAACATAGAAAATATTTCCATCATAAAAGGAAATGCCGAATCAATACCGCTGCCGAACAGTATGGTTGATGTGGTAACAAGCAATGGAGTAATTAATTTGGTGCCGGATAAGCAATTGGCATTTCAAGAAATCTACCGTGTTCTTAAACCAGGCGGCTTTATTCAAATTGCAGATATTGTGCTTGGAAGCGATCTCTCGGAAAAGTCCAGAAGCAATCCGCAGTTATGGGCAGAGTGTATTGTCGGAGCAATGCCGGAAGAAAAATATTTGAGCATTATTAAGGAAACTGGATTTCATTCTGTGACAGTGCTGGAGAGAATAGATTATTTCAAAAACAGCGCAAACGATTCAACAAGAAATGTCGCGCATCAATACGGTGCGATTTCGATAGTGCTTTCAGCACAGAAACCATAACAATTTTTTTTTGATAACGTTACAAACTCACGCCGTTAGGCGCGTGCAACCCGGGACATGCACATAACGGCACACGTTCAACATCCATAACTGACACTAAACAGTCGAAAGGATATCTATATGACTACCCATACTGCCATACGCAAAATTCCCGGCACGTTCCTGCTGTTCTTTTGCATCCTTACCGGTTTGTCAACTTCAATTACTGCACAGAATAAAAAAGGGACTAATGAAAAATCGTTGTATGACCGACTTGGCGGTACGTACGCTATTGCTACCGTTGTCGATGATTTCATCGAACGGGTGCTTGTGAATGAAGTTCTGAATGCAAATCCTGCAATCAACGAAGCACGAGCGAGGGTGCCAAAAGCAGGACTGAAATACAGAGTGACATCATTAGTGTGTCAAGCCACCGGCGGTCCTGAAAAATATGTGGGGCGTTCGATGAAAGAATCGCACAAACATCTCAACATTACAGAACGTGAGTGGCAGGCATTAGCGGAAGACTTTAAAAATTCACTCAATCACTTTAAAGTGCCGGAGAAAGAACAACAAGAACTCTTCGCAATCGTCAATTCAACCAAAAATGACATCGTGATGGTGCATAAAAAATAAACCTTCCCCAAAAAGGCCGCCTGCCCAATTTTGACAGGCGGCTTTTGAATTTATATTTTCATCACTCTGTCACCACTACCAACAGTTTTTCACGCCAGAATTTTTCCGGGCGGACAATGATCAATACTGAATTGCCGTTTTCGGTCCGTTCCTGGACATAACTGCTCTCATCCCTTTTCGGAACGATTTCTTCAATCTCACCTGAAACCTGAATCGTCCTGCTTGCGGTTTTATCGAACGGTTGGAATTGTTGATCGTCAAAATCCGACCCCAGCACAGTCGTCGTTCCGGCTAATCCCCAGAGAATTCCTCCTTCGTCTGAGATAATCCCTTTCTCTTCCAATTCATCGCGGTTGCCGGAAATGTAGTACGCCGTATTGAGTTGTTTCGTTTGTTCGTTGATCGTGCTTTCGTATGTCGCCATTACGTTTTTATTTGATGCAATGGTCATCTCATGCGCCTCGATCAACTGTGCTTTCTGTATCACATCATGCTCAAGATCCTCAACGCGCATGCTGAGCTCCGCAATTGACTTCTCGCGGGCTTCGAGGTTTCGTTTCAGATCATCGACCATTTTTTGCAGCCCGGCATACTGCGTATTGTTTTTTCTCAGCCTCCGCTCAAGATCGGTCATTTTCTTCCTGTTTTCCGACAGTGTGGCACGCATGTCAGAAATCCGGTCGAGTATCCGTTCTTTCAATTCAGCAGGAGAAATGGGAACCCCCTCTTCATTCATCGCCGTCTGACTGACGACATTTTTTTCCATCGCCCATGCCGTTTCAAGCGCATTGTGAATCTCGTTCACGGTGGTTGTGACTTCTTCAATCATCAGATCTTTCGAAGCCAACTGAGCCGCCAGCATTCTGTTGTGGTTTTCAAGTTCTTCCTGATTACCGCACCCGATGTACAAAACACTTGCAGCGGCAAGCATCCAAATACTTCTGCACATACATCTATCCTCCTCTCCATCTGGATTTGTTGAACAATTAGTGATACCCCCTCCCCTTATAAAATATGAACATGCTTGAAAGGAGACAAGTTCTCGAAAGAAGTTTTGCCTTCGATATTGTACACAGAAGGAGTGTGGAGTTTTTTCACACGTGGCGAAATTTATGAAAAATTGTTCATCTCATCTATAAACCATTTCAGCAAAAAAAAACACCCGGCATTAGCGGGTGTTTGCAGTGTAAAATGATTTTTGGGGAACTGTTTATTTCATAAGCACGATCTTTTTTGATTGAACATTACCTGCGGACTCCAATCGCACAATGTATATTCCCGAAGCGGCGTCCGATGCGTTGAAGACAGATTGATGGTACACTCCCGCTTCACGGTATTCATTTACCAGTGTTGCAACCTCTCGTCCGAGCACATCATAGACCTTCAATGTAGTAAGCCCTGATCTTTGAAGTGTGAAACCGATCGTCGTTGTGGGATTGAACGGATTGGGATAGTTTTGGAACAGCTCGAAGGAGAATGGTGTTGTTCCGTCGCGTTGAACAGATAATGGTGACGACGCGATGACAGCCCCCGTAGAAAAATTGCAAAGAAATCGTTTCCCATCAATCTCTACAAACTGAGTATCTGTCTCATATCCCCATGCGTACGTTACACCCCAGTAGAATAAATTTTGATCCGGAACGAGATGACCGTATTGGCTCATATTCTGATCTGCAAGGGACATCTCGGTTTTGAATTGAAGCGAAGGTGAATGCATTTGTGTTCTTATTGCTTTTCCTCCGGCAGATTCAACATTTGCAATGACTGTTGCGCTTGATGCTGCGGTATTGATATTGGTCAACGTTCTCAAGTTTTTTATCCAGTCGAAATACCCTTGATCGATGACGTACGTTTTCGAACCGAATGATTCAACCGTGATGCCGTATCCCATCGTATTGCCGTTTGTGGAATAAATAAACTCCCACGAACTGCTTCTCCCCAACGTATCAACCCTCCAACCACTGATCCTTTTTAATTGCTTATCGGCGGGTAAATTGTTGCTGAGACTGTCGGCGATGGAAATGACATCTGACAGTATTGTGGGAACGAAAGAAACGAACGAGAGAGAGATATTGCTTACCGATGCATTGTTAACAACTATTGAATCCTGCGAAAATGCAATAACGTCGTTACCGTTTTCCGGCTTGATCTCACCGTCATGATCCACATCTTTTGCTGAGATAAGCCAGTATGTTCCGTTGGCAACGTACGGTATACTGAATGTTCCGTCGTTATTTACGTTTGCCCATCCCGCAAATTCCGGGGGTCCTTCACCCTCATTCTGATCAATCGGTGTCGTCATGAGTCCGACGATCGCATCCTGCGCATTTACGCTGGTTGAGCCGGAATTGATTGTTCCGCTTACTGTGTACGGCGGAAAATCACTGCCTGTGGTAAAATAATAAACGTGCGGTGTTGTAATCGTTGCGCCGGATTTTGCTTTCATATGGATGAACGCAAAAAAATACCCCGTGTTTGGCTTCAATACAACGGTACTTGATGCTGTTTTCCCGTCGGCGCTGTAAGCATTGGACACCAGCGAATCAATATTGGAAAACCACGCTTCATTCCTATTCGCATACAGAGTATCAATTGCTTCATTAAACGTTATACTCACTGTCACCGTCAACGGAACATTCTTGGCATTGTTCGGCGGATCGGTTGACACAACCGCAAACTGAGCAACAAGCATATACGGAATAAAAGAAAGGATCAGACTGTATAATTTTTTCATAAAGCCCCCATGTAAATATGAATGAGATTCGATTGCGGATGCAATTCAAAAAAATTTTATTATCAGACCGCACCGACTGCAACGATGTGAGAGATAACATGCCCCGCAGGATGCTTTTTTCCTGAAGGAATGTTCGAGAGAGCGGATGCTTCTCTGCAGAATCAGCCGTACTAAGTTATTTGATATTGGCAGCGATGTCAAGCGGTATTACTGTTGCGTGATGTACCGTACAACGAAATCCGATACTCTTGTCGGATTACCCGGCACGCCGGAGTACTTTTTCCAATAAATGAGATATCTCTCTTGAACATCGGAAAAAGAAAACGGGATACGACATTGATTAAGTATTTTTTTCGAACGTTTCAACGGAAACTTTCTGGCATTCAATCTGCTTCGTGTGAACTTCAGTTCACGTTGTTCCCATTCCATTCCAAACCAACAGGTACATTTATGGCTGACTATGAAAAACGTCTCTACATGATCGTCTTCCCCGTCAACGCCCTCGTTGCTTCGCAATTGACTCCGGAAGAATTCGCTCACCACTATACAACGGGCAGTGCAAAACATTTCAAGGGGAAAGTGATTTTTGTCGAAATCGATTCCAACTATAGGAACATGCACTTCGATATCGATCACTATCTTTCTCTAACCGTTGCACATCCGGACGGAAGCCCGAAGAAGACGAAGTTCATCTCGTCGTACGCAGTGCTGGAACATATCGACTTAAACGCAATGAAGCATCTCTATCTTGTCACTGCCAACGGAAAATCGCTCGAGATCAAATCCGCTCCGTACACGGCAAAGAATGAACCGGGGATGGTCCGTATCTATCAGGAGATCACCCCGCTGTCGAATCTTGTCGCATCGACATTTGACCAGCGAGCATTCGGAAAATACATCACGAGCGGAACAAAATCGAAAGGGGCGCCAAAGGTCTGCTTCACGCAGTATGAATTTAACATCGATGAATTCTTCGAAAAGAATAGAGGGGTGCACATCCCATATTCACCGATTCCCGAAACAAATGCGACACGGTTGATGGAGTATCTGACAGAGATCAAAACGCATCCCGACAAAAAGACAAAAACAATCAATCTGAATTCGACATTGACAAGCGCGCCGTATTCGCTTATCCGCCACGGCTTCTGGTTTGCGGCGGGCAACGAACTCCTTTTCTATCCGATGCCGACGCACGATGAACTGCAAAAGCATCATTATCAATGGTTGAAACACGCGCATTGATTGTTTGACACGGTTGACAAAAGAAGAGCAGGCATTCAGTCTGCTCTTTTTCATTTCGGGGAAAAAATTTTCTATATTGCTCCCGACATCTATGAACAATCGGATCAAAATATTTTCAATCGCATATCTCGTTACAACTTCTGTAACAGTGCTGGTGATGCTGGTAACATCGTTTGAACAATTCAACGAAAAGTACCTTCCTTCGTTCATGCTTGCGCAAAAATTCGCGCTGCCGATCATTGCGGCATCTCTCGCATTTGTCTTTCTCGTCTTTTTCGAACCGGAGCGGTTGGAGCGGCGGTCGAATCTGCTTTTTATGAGAGTCGTTACAGTGGTCACCGCAGTACTGTTCCTCTATTTTGTTTCTACGGTCAACTTAAAGGTAACATCGGAATGGACAATGGCTATGTATGTATTGGAATTAGCCGCTACCATTGCCGTGGCCGTTTTTTTTATCTTTCACAAAACCAAACACAGACCTTTCCTCTTT
>JBFMFY010000033.1:0-36343 GCA_040751955.1 Bacteroidota bacterium | reverse complement strand
CGAAGCAATCTCTGAGATTAAAACAGAAAACGAGATTGCTTCGCCACAAAACGGCTCGCAATGACATTGGTGTGGGATTTTTGAGATCACATCTTTTATTTCTTTTTTCAAACTTCCTCCCATGAAATGATTATTCAACTTTCCCGCATCCAAGTTCATCCGCTTCCCCCAGAACGAACCTGATCGGTATTTGTTTGCAGATCTGTTTTGCCGTTGCGCTGTCGGTCGCGGTCATCACACTGTACCCTTCGCGCGTCAATACCTCCCGCAGCTTTCGCAACTCGGCAGTGTTCTTATCAATGATCAAAATGTTTTCGGACATATATTTTTGGTCTACAACTCATCTCAAAAACGGACTGTCATTGCGAGGGAGCGAAGCGACCGAAGCAATCTCTTTAGATTAAGACAAAAACGAGATTGTCCCGCTCTCTGGATTCCGCTCCTCGCGGGATTCAAAAAGCGGAACTTCGCCAAAGAACGGCTCGCAATGACATTCATTTATGATTTTTTTCATACCTACCACCGTAACGGCAAACATCGTTCCAGATTTTATCTATTGAAAGACGACTTTTTGGACGAAATACGAAAGGAAAATTTTATCTGTCGCAAAAGTACGACAGCACGTTGCTTGCAGATGTCGCAGAATGGAGACAGTGTGGAGAGGATTAGGATTTTAGGATTAAGGAGAAGGGTTTGATTGCAAATGTTTATCAGGTTGGCTCGTTAGGTCGCACAAAAAACTTCGATTCGTTGTTTTCCTTTAACAAATATTTTTGAATGTCCACAAATTCAGTATCGAAAAGATTACTTGGAGATAGATTGCCGAGTACAAATAGTCTTTTGATAAGCCTATCAATCTCGTCGAGATATAGTCTATATCTTAAATCTCCATCATTTGTCCCAGATAAAAGAATCCCTCGCTCGTCAGCAAGTTTGTCCATTATAATGATTTCTGCTTGTAACACCTTATCTGGATACCTAAGCCCCTCGAATTTATCAAGTTCAATAATAATCGAATCAAAAGTATTCAAGTTTTCACTTGGGTGATTTGATTTAAGATTAGTCCAAAGACCTGACAGGTTATGATTCATTTTTTTTAATGCATCAAGAGATAAGTTTGGCGACAACAATCCTTTTAGAAACATTTCTATCGAATGATGAAAGAGATTTGCTGACACTAACAATATATCATTAAACAGTGCAAAACGTGCTGTGATATAATATGAACTCGCAAGTCGGAAAAATTCGAATCGTTGATTGTAAGGTTTCATGGAAATATACTGACTTGTACCGCCTAATTGATCTTACCTGATTTACATTTTATCCACAGCGTTTTTTATTGTCGTTCCCAAACTCTCCGCCACAGGCGGATAAATGTTTGGGAACGTTTGTTTTTACGAAACTCTGTTTCGTGATATTGCGCAACGGAATTTCGCTTACGCGCATTCCCAACGAAACGTTGGAAGCGTAATTACGGTTAATCACTATTTTGCCAATTGTATCTGTAATGGTCTGTCTGTATCGGAATCTTTATGTACGACCCAATTTCATTGAATGCACCATCTGATTCGATATATGTAAAATTGTAATAAGGAATAATAAAAATACCTAAGAAGGGTATTACACTAAAACCAAAATTATTTGTCGACTCAGTGGTATACATCGTTGGACCGACATCAATACCTACAAATGGAGACAAATATTCAAACCCCAAATGAACTCGACTTCCTTCCGAAATAAAATCATAGTTTAAAGTAATTCCGCGGGACGAATGTTTACTATCTCGGCCTGTGATTACGAATGATAATTCAAAACCATAGGTAAACCCTCCGCTCTCGCCAAATGCATAACCAAATTTTACACCGGGATTTAAAAAATAATTGTGCTTCGGAGGACCCGACTGACTATAACACATACTTATCAATAAGACCCAAGAATATTTTATCATTGTTCAATCTCCCTCACTCAATCCCCAACTGCGCCAGCAGTTTGTGGAAGTGCGTCCGGTTGATCCCCAGCATTTGCGCCGCTTCGGATTTCGATTTTGCCTGCCGCAGCACGCGGAGAATGTACAACTTCCTGAATTCAGTTTCAGCCTCTTCAAGCGACTTCCCTCCCGCAACAATCGGCGCGGATCTTTCTTCGTCAATGATCTCCGGTGGAAGATCGGCAACTTCGATCGTCTCACCTTTCATCAGCACCACGGCGCGCTGGATGATATTCTCCAGTTCGCGCACATTGCCTGAGTAGTGATAACTTTCCAGTATGTTCATCGCGTCGGGGTGAATGGCGATATCCTTTTCATGCGAGAATCTCTTTACGAAGAATTTCGCCAGTTCCGCTATGTCTTCCCTTCTGTCGCGCAGCGGCGGCATCGTCAGTTCGATCACCTTCAGGCGGTAGTACAGATCTTCCCGGAATTCTCCGGCGGAAACCATCTCGACAATATTGCGGTTGGTCGCCACGATGATACGGATGTCGATCTTTTTCGATTGTACGCCGCCAAGTCGCTCGATCTCTTTCGTCTGGATGACGCGTAATAATTTCGCCTGCAGGTTCACGCTCAGTTCGCCGATCTCATCGAGAAAGAGCGTGCCGCCATGCGCCAGTTCGATCTTTCCCGGTTTCGATTTTGTTGCGCCGGTGAATGCGCCGCTTTCGTACCCGAACAATTCCGATTCCAGCAGGTCGTTGGGGATCGCGCCGCAATTGATCGTCACGAACGGTCCCGATGAGCGCCTGCTATTGTTGTGAATGACATGCGCCAGAAGATCCTTCCCTGTTCCGTTCTCGCCGAGGATGATGACGCCGGCATCGGTCGGCGCAATCTTTGACGCAACCTTCAACACCTCAAACAATTTTTTGCTCGAGCCAATGATCTCGTCGCATCTGAATTCGCGCCGCAGGTCTTCGAACTTCATCACGGTTTCGCTGATCAGTTTCTTTTCCAGCGATGTGATCTCGAGTGAAATTTCGAACCCGCGGACGATCTGCCGGGCGAACGATAATAAGTACACGAGATCGTTTTCCGTGAAAGGATGTTTTTTGTTACGGCGGTCAAGATACACTGCACCGAACACTTTTTCTTTTGCGACAAGCGGGACGCACATTGCGGCGGTAATGCCGAGACGGATCACGCTCTGCTGCTGCGCAAATGTGCTGTCAAAATCCGGGAACTGCGTCGGCTTTGATTTGGAGATCGTGTTGCGGATGACCGTGGTGCTCATCTCTTTCGCATCGGGATTCTTTTCGGGATCCATGTTGCACGCAACGACCGATTCTGTTTCTCCTTTGTCGTTGGCAAGCACGATGAAGCCTTCGTCCGCTTTCAGCTCCTTCACAACCGTCGTGATCGCTTTTTCCATCAGCGATTTCATTTCTGTTTCAGACGAAAATAAAATTCCCGACGAATAGAGCACTTCAAATTGCCGTTTTGCTTCGGAGACCTGCTCGATTGTCTTTTCTAATTTCTCAATCTGGTCGAAGAGTGAATTTGCTTCGCCGCTCAATGTGCGGTTCGACTCCATCAGCATCTTGAACAACTTATCGACCTTCTTTGATAGCTCTGCGGATGCTTGTGATGATTTCAGCAGCGCGGTCAATTCCATGAACTCGGATGAGAGTTTGCTCATCGAGTCGCCGAGTAACTTTTGATATTTTTGGCGGAGTTCAGACATTTATTTTAACATCCCCCTGCCCCTTTGCCGTTGCACACAATCGGCGCTGCAAGGGAGATTATGGTGCTTTATAGTTCTTCGACAGAAGCGTAGTCCTATGTGGGCTATGTGCCTATGTGTTTCAGTTTTTGTTTTACTTCTTCAGCAGTTGAAAATCGTTCATTCGGATCTTTGGCCAGGCATTTCATCACAATGCTGTCCCACTGCTTTGGAATATCACTTCGCACTTGCGACGGCAACGCAGGAACTGTATTGAATATAGAATGGATCAACGCGATCTCATTCTCCCCTTTGAACGGCAGCTCCTTCGTCAGCAATTCATACATGATCACGCCGAGTGAAAAAATATCGGTGCGATGATCGGCATTCACGCTTGTTACCTGCTCCGGGGCGACATAGCCGAGTGTTCCAAGCACAGTTCCGAGCGATGTCATTGTGGTTACTAACGGTGACTTTGAAAGTCCGAAGTCCATGATCCGGATCGTTCCATTTGCATCGAGCATCAGGTTTCCCGTTTTCAAGTCGCGGTGAATGATCCCTTTTGAATGAACTTCCGAAAGCCCGTCACAGACTTGAAGAACATACTGTTTTATTTGTTCTATAGAAAGAGGATGCTCCTTTTCCAACTTTTCTCTCAACGTGCCGCCGCTGAGAAATTCCATCGCAATAAATCCCCGTTCGTTCGATTCACCGATCTCGAATACTTTGACGATGTTCGGATGATCGAACGACGAAAGCAGATGACCTTCAGCAGAAAGCCGCCGTCTGTTTTCCGGGTCTTTCAATAATTCCTGATTAAGGACTTTCAGCGCGACAACCTGTTTGGTATTCGTATCGATCGCCTTATACACCTTCCCCATTCCGCCGGCGCCGATCAATTCCATAATTTTGTAGTGAGAGATGTGCTGCGCTTCTCTCTTTTGAATGACAACCCGCGCGATCGCAATTGATGCTGCGCCGCCGATTAGAAGCAGAATAAAATTTGAAACAATTGAAATACCCGTCGGCATCTCTGCAAACAGATGAACCAACAGAGCGTAGAAAACAAACAGTGCACCGGCAAACAGATTGCTCGCAGCAAATTTCTGCGTGCCGTATTTTCTGCCGGCAGATACAAAGCCAAACCACAATAGGATCAATCCTGCCAATTTTGGGATTTCAATTCTCCAGTCAAGCAAGAGAAGAGTTCGTTGAATTGATTTGGAGAAGAGTATGAATGGTCGGATGAGGAAACCTGATTCATACACAGTAAGATCGTACATTTCATCAGGAACAATTGTTGTTCCGGATGGAAATTTGACTTGCATTCTGTATGGAATACTGTCTGCGGAAGAAAAAATTTCTTCATTGATTGATTGCGGAAGCATCGGCGACGAACTCAAGCCGATCGTCCTCAGTTTCTTCTCATGAAATATCTTCGTTCCAATTGCCCTCCGGTTACTTTTATCCGCATACACTTTGATCTTTGCGAATGATGAAGGATTGAGATTGTTTCTGAAAAGAACTGCGCGATCTCCTTTGCCGAGCGCCGTGCGTGAACTTCCGATGAACAGATCCATATCGCCGTCGTTGTCGATATCAGCGAACGACGGATTTCCCGTGAACTGAATGCCGACGCGCTCCGACACTTCCGTAAATTGAAACTCCGGCGAGTTGAGATACAGTTTAGATCCGTCGAAGATATCAATCCACCCGTCGTTATTTACATCAGCAACAGCAACAACGCCGTTGGATGGTTCAGGATGGAGGTTGATTTTTGTAAGCCCTGCGTACGGAGCAACATTTGTGAATCTGGTCAATGCGTCGTTCACCAAAAGGTACGGCGGAGCTTTTTGATTATGGACAAAGATATCGCAATACCCGTCATTGTTAAAATCTCCCGCAATGGCAACGGTGGGAGATATATCAGATGACGAGTAGAATGCCGAATCATCAGCCGGACTGAATTGGAAATCACCCCGATTGATGAAGAGGTCGAAGAATTTATTTTTGTAACTGACATAGTACGGAATGAACAGGTCGATCAACCCGTCATTATTGAAATCGCCGAATGCTGCGCCGTATGAAGAGTGATTAGTGATCTTCCCGACCGCAGAATGAAGCGTCATATCAGTGAATCGTCCTGTACCGTCATTCCTGAAAACCTGATCAGGCAGATCGAAGTTCGAGATATAGAGGTCGAGATTCCCGTCGTTATCAAGATCTACAAACTTTGCGGCGTTCGGATTTATTTCCCGCAATGACAATTGAGAAAACTCTGTTGCATCACGAAAACCGCCGTACAAAGTGCCGAAATAAAATTTAAAATTCTTGTTGTCGAGCGCTTGCAGCATGTCAATCTCTCCGTCGTTGTTGACATCTCCAAGAGCGACAACGCCGGCATCGCGGTATGCGGAAAGCAATCCTGCACTTTCCGTTACATCGGAAAAAACATTCTTGCCGTTGTTCTCGTACAGAAGATTGATTCCACCCTCATTCAACACCAGAAGGTCAGGAGTCTCTTCGTTACTCCGCTTGAAGAATATTCCTCCTCGCCCCGATCTTCTCAATGACGCCTGACCTGTGATGTCGGTGAACGAAAATCCTGTCGAGTTTGATGTCGTATAAATTCCCTGATTGCCGATGATCCAGAAATGCAGATCACCATTCTGATCTTTCACGACATCGATATCCGTAAGAACGTCGTCGTACGTCAGGATGGATTCATCTCTGATCCAGGAAGTCCCGTCAAAGTGCAGCAATGTTGAAGCATTTCCGACCACCCAGATATTTTTTTGATCGAGTACTTTCAAGGAATTCAACACCTCGCGCGTATCGACTTTTTCCAGATCCCAGGATGTTCCATTCCATCGAATGATCGTTCCCTTCTCGCCGACAGCCCAGCCGTTGTTTTCATCGGCGAACGCTACACGGAACAATTTATTTTGTGTCGGAGACGGAAACCGTACCCATTTCCCATGGTGGTATCGAATGATGATCCCATCCCGCCCCACTGCCCATCCTGAATTCTTTGAGAGCATGAATACGTCGTTCAAATCACCGTCGTACACATTCACCCGGTCATGATGGATCAACGGGTTTTCAACCTCACGCCATTTTTTGCCGTCATAAAAAAGGATATGTCCCTGCTGCCCGACCAACCACGCCGTTCCGTCGTCAAATTGATGAATCCCTTTGTACATGACATGATCTATTTCGTCCCACATGATCTTCGGGAGAGCAATCTCCCTTCTTTTCCCGTTCACAAATTCCGAATGGACGGGGCGATACGATCCGTCATGAGTTAAATGATGTACCGTCCACATTGTTCTTCCTGAATCATGTGAAACGATCATCGGATAATCGGAGTACGGAAAATCGAAAAATGATTTCCATTCACCATATTCAAAACGATACGCCCGACCGCGGAATTCTCTCCCCATTCCGCGTGAAATGGCGATCCCTTCGGTGGGTGAGAACATGTTGATCCTGTTCCCCAGTTCAACAATAGCCTGACGGTACCAGTGCAACGGTACTGAAGATGTAACGGCATGTACCGTCGATAATTCTTTTTCTGATCGAGTACAGGAAAAATGAAGAAGAGCCGAAAAATAAATCAGCACCAATGGAATTTTCATTCCACGCCGTATGTTGAGGGAGGTGAATGTCATCTGCAGCAAGGTACAGAAACTTGAAAAATTTCCCAATGGAATTTTGAATCTTCTTCTTATATTCTATAAACATTCTTTAGGAGCAGCAATGAAACAATTGATTCTTCTCTTCACACTCATCTTCACTGTCGGCGTATTCGCCGCGGACAAAAATAAATCCGTGACTCTCACTGTGTCGGGCATGACCTGTGAATCATGCGCGAATACCGTTGAAAAAGCACTCAAGAAAGTGGACGGTGTAAAAGAAGCCAAAGTAAATCTATCCGAGAAAACTGCCACCGTTGTTCTGGCAAGCTCAAAAACAACGACAACATTGTTGATTAAAGCGGTCACGGATGCCGGATTTTCCGCAAGCGCAGGAACATCGACGTCAAAGACTGAAATGAAAAAGAAAAACGGCAACAAAGAAGAATGCGGCAACGGCTGTTGTGATGACGGATCCGGAGTCGAGTCAAAACCGAAGAAAGGAGTTAAGAAATCGTAAGATTTTTTGACTAACGCAAAAAACCCGCCGCCCCGGCGGGTTTTGCTTTTGTGGGTTGATTTTCTTCCCGAAAAATACTACCCTTACAGTGACACTCTTCCTCAGTGTAGTTACCCACACTGAAATTCTTGCAAAAGATAGTTTTTTTGAAAAGAATTTTAATTACTACAAATGAAATTTGATTTGAAAACACTTCGGGGGGAGTTGTTTCGAAAGTTTGAGACTATTCGTTCAGCAGTTTTGAATGTATTTTCAAAGCGGACATCTTTCTTTTTCTACTTCGAACCATTCAAAAAAGAATTAAAAGTTACACTTCAATACGCCAATCGCGGCTGGAATTATATCCTTGAACTCTTCCTCCGTTTACAGATCAGAATAAAACTGAGCCTCATCGTCGCCGTCTCCATTATCGGCACAACCCTCATCATCGGCACGATCGTCACACAATTGCAGGAGCGGGAATCCCGCGCTCAAACAGAAGCACTCGGGCGTACGATCGTTATGGGAATCAACTCTTCGGCAAAAGATAACCTTTTGTTGAACTCGCATATTATCATTCAGGAGTACGTCAATAATTTTGCAAAATTGAAATTGGCTGGACTTGAACATTTATATGTTATCGACCGAGAAGGAACAATTGTAGCGCATTTGAATTCCGACGAAATCAATAAGCGCGTTTCGCCCAAAGAATGGGATATCATCACGAAAGAGAATTCACCGACACTTGTTGAAACCCCGTCATCATTCAGATTCGTCCAGGCGATCACCATCAACAAACGGGAAGGGAAAACAACCAGACAGATCATCGTCGGGGGCGCATCCGTAAGTTTTTCGAAACCGATCCTCCTCGCCCCGATCAATGAGATGAAGTCAAAAATATATTTGTATAGTTTTGCTGTATCACTTATTGCCATCGGATTGGTGTACTACGTTTCGAAACATATCGTCAAGATCATTATCGTGCTTTCGGATGCAGCGAAGAAAGTCGGCGCCGGCAACCTGCAGGTCAACGTGATGACACGGATGAAAGACGAATTGGGAATGCTCTCCCGCGAATTCAATTTTATGGTGGTACAGATACGGCAAAAAGTTGAGATGCAGAAATTCGTGTCGAAATCAACCGTTGAAATGATCTCTGGCGGCAAGGAAATGACCCTTGGCGGCTCACGCAACGAGATCTGCGCAATGTTCACCGATATCCGCGGCTTCACGTCATTCTCAGAATCGCATTCTCCGGAAGAAGTTGTGGAAACGCTTAATCATTATCTCGATCTTCAAACGCAGGTAATCCATCAGCACAACGGTGTTGTTGACAAGTTCCTCGGCGACGGAATTATGGCGGTATTCCGTGGAGACGACATGATCACGAATGCCATTGAAGCCTCGATCCACATCCAAAAGCAAGTTTCGGAATTGAATAAAGAACGAAAACAAAGAAAAGAGCATGTGTTGAATGTCGGCGTCGGCATTGCATCGGGCATTGCGGTGTTGGGGAGTGTCGGTTCCCACGATAGAATGGATTTTACGGCGATCGGCGACACGATCAACCTCTCATCTCGCTTGTGCGGAATTGCAGGACCGATGGAAATTTTCGTGACCGATGAGATCGCTGCGACGATCAAAGATTCATTCCCATCAGTCTCACAAGGAAAACTACCGATCAAAGGGAAAAAGCAGGAAGTCCCCGTCCACAAAATCTCCTATACGTTAAATTAATGAAACTGATTGTACACTCATGTTTCCTGATTATTGCATGTTCGGTAGCGGGAATTGCCCAATCATTCGACATTGAAGGGAAAGAGTACGGACTGGCATCATCGTCGGTCATGTGGCTGCCGCGCAGCAGCGCATTATTTTTGAATCCTGCCGAACTCGGCCGCATCCATCAGGATGAATTCCTTCTGCATACAAATCGTTTCCGAAGCATGACAGCAATGGCGGGATCATTTGCAATTCCGTTTTTCGGTACGTTCTCCGGCGGCATTTCAACAAAAGATTCGCTGACACACTATTCGATCGGATATGGACGACGGATCGGACGATATCATACAGTCGGTACCGCCGTATCAATCATCTCGCCGATTCAAGATGGATTTCGATATTCATTTGGCGGAACATTACATTTCCCTTCTTCAATTCAAAACTCCGGAGTCCATGCCGGATTCAGTATTTTCAATCTGCCGAAAGAAGCGTTCCTTAATGGAGGAATTGCCTGGTGGGTCGTGCCGGACTGGTTTCGTCTGCAGGTTGCAGCACAGAACAGAATTCATCGAGCGATGATCTACGGCGGCGAGTTCCTTGTTTCAAAGAGTGTCGGGCTTTTGATCGGAAGTCGTGCATTCAAATCGCTCCACGGCGGAATCAGCTATCAGGCTGAAGCATTTGCCGCCGACCTGACGGCTGGTCGTTCGGGCATTTCCTTTTCGATCAATGTCGTTTTAGGTACAACCGCGCAGGAGAAACGAGACATCGCGTACGATGAAGGATACAATCTGTTCTCGGAAAAAAGATTTAATGAAGCAGCAAGAAAATTTTCCATCGCGTTAGAGTACGACGAATACGATGATGATTCGTACGCTATGGCAAATGATGCGAGGACTGCGAGAGATTCCACCGAGAGTTCGTTTTTATCTCTTGCGCAGTCATACGAACGAGAGCAAAACTATCCTGCTGCAATCGATGCATATCTCACGGTGCTGCGTGCAAATCCATCCAACACACAAGCAGAAGCACAACTGACAAAGGCACGCAGAGATTTCCATTCCTACATCGGATATTTGATCTTCACCGGCGACAGCTTGATGGAAAATAAGGAACGGGGACTGGCACGGAAAAATTACGAACTCGTTCTGAAATATGATCCGGAAAACGACATCGCATCGTCACGGATTGACGACCTGGAGAATCTTTCCAAAGAGAATGTAAAAGGGATATTGCAACGGGCGCAAACACTCCTGAATAGAAAGCAATTTGAGAGTGCGCAAAAGGAATACGAGCGTGTGCTGACATTGGAACCGAAGAACTCGCGGGCAAAAGCGGGATTGACTTCGATTACCTCACGGAAAAAAGATGAGCAATTCGAAGAGGCGAAGACAGCGCTGGCTGAAGGGAGAAATTTGGAGGCGCTCAAAATGCTCCTTGAACTCTCAAAGCAGCAAACCAAGTACAAAGACCTGAATACGTTCATCGATCTTGCACGGGAACAGTTGATGCCGATCGTGGAACGACAATTCAAAAACGGCTTGTCGTACTACGCAAAAGAAGATTATTCAAAAGCAATCGTCATTTGGGACGAAGCGCTCCTTATCAATCCACGTCACACCAGCATTCTTGAATACCGCAAGCGCGCTGAGGAGAAATTGAAGGCGTTGGAACAGTTGAAATAAAAATTCCCGCTCTTGCGGGAATTTTTATTCATAGATTCTACTCTACTCTTCATCATGCTGCCGCAATTTCTCTAGCACTGAAAAATCTTCCAATGTAGTCGTATCGCCGATCGTGGCGGACCCTGCGGCAACTTCCCGAAGCAGCCGCCGCATAATTTTTCCGCTGCGGGTCTTCGGGAGCGCGTCGGTAAATCGAATATCATCCGGTTTCGCCATTGCGCCGATCTCTTTTGCAACATGCTGACGCAATTCCTCTTTTAATTCGTTCGATGGCTGGCGTTTCCCTTCCAGTGTTACGAATGCGCAAATCGCCGATCCTTTGATCTCGTCCGGTTTGCCGACAACCGCCGCTTCGGCGACGAACGGATGCGAGACGAGAGCACTTTCAACTTCCATTGTTCCGAGGCGGTGACCTGAAACGTTGATCACATCATCAACACGCCCCATAATCCAGAAGTATCCGTCTTTATCGCGGCGCGCACCGTCGCCGGTGAAGTACATTCCTTTAATATCACTCCAGTATGTTTTCTTGAATCGTTCGGGGTCGCCGTACACGCCGCGCATCATGGAAGGCCACGGTTTACGCACAACCAGATATCCTCCCTGATTTGCTTTCACGGACTTCCCTTCCTTTGTCACGACATCCGGCTGGATCCCGAAGAATGGCAGCGTTGCTGTTCCCGGTTTCGTCGGCGTCGCGCCGGGAATCGGCGTGATCATGATCGACCCGGTTTCCGTCTGCCACCACGTATCAACGATTGGGCACTTTTCTTTTCCGATAATTTTGTGATACCAGATCCACGCTTCGGGATTGATTGGTTCGCCGACAGTGCCGAGTAAGCGGAGTGAACTCAAATCGTGTTTTAACGGCCATTGCTCGCCCCATTTGATGAATGCACGAATTGCCGTCGGCGCTGTATAAAAAATTGATACACGATATTTTTCAATGATACGCCAGAACCGATCCGGCTCGGGCCAGTTCGGGGCACCTTCATACATGACCACGCTTGCACCATTGGACAATGGACCATACACGATATAACTGTGTCCCGTCACCCAGCCGATATCTGCTGTGCACCAGTATGTATCTTCATCCTTGATATCGAAAACATATTTTGTGGTCAGATGCGTGCTGAGTAAATATCCTGCGGTTGTGTGAAGAACTCCTTTTGGTTTTCCGGTCGTACCGCTTGTGTACAAAATGTACAGCGGATGTTCGGAATCTAATTTTTCCGCATCACACAAAGCAGATTCACTTTCCGTCAATCCCTGCCACCAGTAATCGCGTCCCGGCACCATATGGACTTCCGTGTTTGTCCGTTTGACGACGACAACGCTTTCTATTGAGGGAGTATGCTGCAGCGCCTTATCGACATTCTCTTTCAGATGGATCACCTGCCCGCGGCGATAGCCTCCATCGGCGGTGACAACAAGTTTTGCCTGACAATCGTTGATGCGGTCTTTCAGCGCTTCAGAACTGAATCCGCCAAAAATGATGCTGTGTACCGCACCGATGCGCGCACATGCCAGCATTGCAATCGGCAGTTCGGGAATCATCGGCATGTAGATGGCAACACGATCTCCTTTTTGAATTCCCAACTTCTTCAATACATTTGCAAACTTGCATACCTGCCTGTGCAGTTCGCCGTATGTCAAGGTCCGTTTATCTCCCGGTTCACCTTCCCAGATGATTGCCGCTTTGTTTCTTTTCCATGAATTCAAATGACGGTCGAGGCAATTGTAGGAGATGTTTATCTTTCCGCCGACAAACCACTGCGCAAACGGGAGTTTCCATTTCAGCACTTTGTTCCATTTTTTGAACCATACCAATTCTTGTTCAGCCATCTTAGAAAAAAATTTTTCCGGATTCTTCACCGATTCGGCGTACATTTTTTTGTACTGCGCAAACGATTTCACGTGCGCCTTTTCTGAAAATTTTGTCGATGGTTTAAAGACACGTTTTTCCTTCAATACGGATTCGATATCCGTAGTGTGTGTATCGGATGTTGACATGAAACTCTCTTTAGTTGATTGATAGGATGGGTTTTTTCCTCACGAGGAAAATAGCAACGAGGCAAGAGAATTGCAAGAAGGAAGGACCTAAAAAGAAAGGCGGTTATTGCTTTAACACCAAATCCGTAAACAGATTCCACCCCAGAATAATGCTCACAATAAGCATGACCAATCCGAAGAAGCGGGTTACACGATGCAATGTCTTCGGATCGAAACGGACTTTGTGTTTTTCTACCAAACCAACTAATGTTGCAAACCAAATCGTTACTCCTGCACCAGTGCCTACGGCAAACATTGCATTGTCGTACATTGTGGGTGTAATAAGATGGTATCCGTGTACGATACCGGCTATGGTGACCCAGTACGCGATGAACGACGGATTTGAAAAATACATCGCCATCCCGAGCAGAAAGAATCGCTTAAAGCCCGGTGCATCTTCCGGATTTTGAGTTAAGTGAGGTTCGGGGAGTTTGAAAAATGAAACGCGCACACCGTAATAGAAAAAGATAAGGAAAGGAAGAATCCTGAACATCAATTCAAGCGTGGGATTGGATATAATTGTTGAGATACCGAACAATGCGGCAGCACAGTAGATGATGTCCATCAATGCGGAGCCTGTCCCAATCATCATTGCCTGTCCTGTGCGATTGTGCAACGCTTTCATCATCACAGCAAGATTGATGGGACCGACGGGGATTGTTGTTACATAACCGATAATAAAACCGACAACGAAGGCGATCATAGGGTGTTACATTTGTGAAACCGACTGTAATAGATAGTGAAGTTTACGGGAAAGTGCAAGAAAGATTTTTTTGAAAAGATATTTCCTGTTTAAGGATTTGTGGTTGGAACACGGGAAACTATAGAAAACAAAACTCAAATCACGAACCTCGAAACTCATTCCTTTCAAGCTGCTGCATTCTCTACAGTAAACATCTCTTCGTCGATCAATCCTTTTTCTTTTACTGAAAGAAGTATATCAATGATCGGTGCAGCCTCGACATACTGCATCAAATGGTTCCTTAATTTTGATGCGTTCGCAACTCCGCGAAGATATCCGATGTAAAATTTTCTCATCTCAATCACACCGCGGCGCTCACCCTTAAATTGTGCAGATGATTGCAGCAGTTCGATGCACACATCGATCCGTTCTGCGAGCGAGTGTTGAGGTGTGACCTCACCAGTTGCAAAATAATGTTTGACGTCGGAGAAGATCCACGGATTGTCGATTGCACCGCGACCGATCATCACGCCGTCGCATCCTGTTTCGTCAAATGCATCTTTGATTTGTTTCGGCTCCGTCAAACTCCCGTTGAGGATGATTGGAATTTTCACCGCCTGTTTCACCTTCGGAATCCATGAAAAATCAGGCTCGCCGCTGTGTCCCTGCGAGCGCGTACGGGCGTGGATTGTTAAAGCAGCAACGCCGATTCCTTCAAGCATCTTTGCGACGTCAACAATTTTAATCGATGCTTCATCCCAACCGAGCCGGGTCTTAACAGTAACAGGGAGTTTCGTAGATTTGATCACGTTCGCAACGAGCCGTTCCATTCTCGGTAGGTCTTTCAACAATCCTGCTCCAGCACCTCGCCCTGCAACCTGTTTTACCCAGCAGCCGCAATTAATGTCAATTAAATCGGGATTGAGTGAGTCCGCCATTTTTGCGGCACCTTCCATCGCGTCTTCATCGCCGCCGTACAATTGAATACCAAACGGACGTTCTTCTTCGGAGAAGAGCATCTTCTTAAATGTCTTGTCATTCTTGCGCACGAGACCATCGGAATTTACAAATTCCGTGTACATAAGGTCTGCGCCGAGCCCTTTGCAGACTAATCGGAACGGCTGGTCGGTTACATCTTCCATCGGTGCGAGTATGATGGGGCGGTCGATATTTATATTTCCGAGTTTCATTTGCCTTCAACCTTGCGAAGGTTCTAAGTTCTCACTACATCGCTTTGATATCTTCCACGAGAAAATCGGCAAACTGTTTTGTTCCCACTTTTGAATCAGGATTCAAATCTTTCGTTACTTTTTTAGGATCCTTCAAAATATCCTGAACAGCTTTGTAAATTTTATCCGATGCCTTCGTTTCACCCAGGTGGTCGAGCATCATTGCGGAAGCGAGAATGATTGCTGATGGATTTGCAATATCTTTTCCGGTAATATCAGGTGCGCTGCCGTGAACAGCTTCAAAGATTGCGACATCTTTACCAATGTTCGCACCGGGGGCAAGCCCCAATCCGCCAACCAATCCCGAACATAAATCCGAAAGAATATCGCCAAAAAGATTCGTGGTCACAATAACATCATATTGATTCGGATTGAGCACCAACTGCATCGCCATGTTGTCGATGATGACATCGTTGCATTGGATGTCGGGAAACTCGCTTGCCACCTTCTTCCCCACCTCCAGGAACAATCCGCCGGTATATTTGAGAATGTTCGCTTTATGAACGATCGTAACCTTCTTGCGATTGTGTTTGCGTGCATACTCGAACGCAGCGCGACAAATCCGTTCGGAACCGTAGCGCGTAATGATCCCGATCGTTTCAGCAGCGCTTTTTTGTGCATCAATGTAATGCTCGATGCCTGAGTAGAATTCTTCGATGTTCTCACGGAACATCACAAGATCAACATCGCTGTAATGAGATGGAACTCCTTTGAATGATTTCGCCGGACGGAGATTGATATAAAGATCGAATTCTTTTCTAAGCGCAACATTGACGCTGCGGAATCCTTTGCCGAGTTGAGTCGTCAACGGACCTTTTAATGCAATTTTATTTTTCTGAATTGACTCTATTGTCTGTTCAGGGATCGGGTCTTTGTGTTTGTCGATCCCCGCCATCCCGGCATATTGCTCGTCCCAGTGAATCTCAACACCTGTCGCTTCAATCACACGAACCGCCGCTTCGGTGATGTCCGGTCCAATACCATCGCCGGGAATGAGAGTTATTGTGTACATCGGTTTCCTTGGTCTGATTTTTAAACAATATACGAAAACATGAGGGAGGAACCAAAAATGCCAGTAAAAACGTCTTTGTTAAACGGCAAATTTTCGGTACCTTTCAAAACAAATTCACAACAAAGTTATCCGATTTGAAAAAATATCTCAACTTCATCAAGATAGAGCACACACTCTTTTCACTGCCGATGATCTACAGCGGAGTGTTCCTCGCTTCGAAAGAACGCCCATCTGTTTTTTTACTCATGTTAGTTCTTACAGCAGCCGTCGGTGCTCGCCTTGTTGCGATGACATTGAACAGAATTATTGACCGCAAGATCGACAAGCACAATCCCCGCACAATCAACCGTGAATTGCCCAGCGGAAAAATGAACCTGAAAGAAAGTTACGTCGTTTTATTTCTCGGATTGACATTGTATCTTGTCTCAGCCAAATTGATCTCTGATTTCTGTTTCTATCTATCCCCTATTCCGTTGATAATTTTTGTCATCTATCCCTATTTGAAAAGATTCACCCCCATGGCACATTTCGGAGTCGGAATGGGATTGGCGATGGGTCCGCTCGGAGGTTTTTTTGCAGTCACTGGATCATTGGAACGATTCGGCGAAGCGCTGCTGCTGCCGTTGTTCAATTTATTCTGGGCTACCGGATTCGATATTATTTATTCGACGCTTGACGAAGAATTCGATAAGAAAGCAGGATTGTTTTCTTTTCCGGCGCGGTTTGGTAAAAAGCGCGCTCTGCAAATTTCGGGGGGACTTCACATTCTTGCTTTCGTTACATTGATCGCGCTGGTCTATTTTTCATTGAATGCACTGATCGCCCTCCCGTTTCTTTTCCTAAGCGGATTCCTTCTTTGGCTCGAACAGCACAAAGCCGAAGATGTGGAACTGGCTTTCTTTAAGATAAATATTGTGGTTGGGTTCTCTATTCTCGTAATGATCTTAGTAAGTATTTGAATGAAAATTATTGTTGGCATTACAGGCAGTTCGGGCGCAGTCTATGCCCTCGACTTCCTGAAAAAATCTCAGTCGGAAAAATTCCTTGTCGTCAGTAAGTGGGGAAAGACATTGCTGAAGGATGAGCTCGGAATGAATGACTCCGATCTGCTCCCGTACGTCAAGAGGCAGTTCGACGATAAAGATCTGACTGCACCGATTGCATCCGGGTCAAATCATTTTGATGCGTATGTGATTCTCCCCTGCTCAACATCTACACTCGGCAAGATTGCTTCGGGAATTGGTGATACGTTAATTACACGTACGGCTCAGGTTGCATTGAAAGAACGGTACAAACTTATTATGTGCGTGCGTGAAACACCGTTGTCCACGATCGCTCTTGAGCAATGCGCAAAACTTTCTAGTTACGGCGCGATCATCATGCCGATCTCTCCGCCGCTCTATTTTGTTCCTAAAACAGTTGATGAGTACATCAGCGCGTTCACTGAAAAAGTGCTGGGTGTTCTCGGAGAGCGAAAAGCAAAAGGATGGCGCGCTGAGGAATTGGAATAGCCTATGTTCGATAATCTACAAGATTTTGTAAAGCATCTCGAAAAGAACGGCGAACTTCACCGCGTTACGATTGAAGTCGATCCTGAATTGGAGATTACCGAAATCGCAACACGCGCATTGGCGCAGGGAAAGCCGGCATTGTTGTTCGAACATGTAAAAGGTGCCGACTTTCCTCTCGTCATCAACATGCTCGCCAGCGAGCGGCGTATTGAACTTGCACTCGGCAAACATCCGGACGAACTTGGCGAAGAACTGATCGGCTTTGTTGATAAGCTGATGCCACCATCGCCGAAGCTGCTCTTCCAGGAGTCGGCAATGGTAAAACGGTTCCTTTCCTCACGTCCGAAGAATGTCACCGTCGCACGGTCGCAGGCAGTGATTGAAAAACCGAATCTCTCTGCGCTCCCTATATTAAAAACTTGGCCCGAAGACGGCGGACGATTCATTACTCTCCCTCAAATCATTACGTACGATCCGAAGACGGGAAAACGGAACATCGGGATCTATCGTATTCAGAAATTCGACGACCAAACAACCGGTATGCACTGGCAGATCGGTAAAGGAGGCGGATTTCATTACCACGAAGCGGAAAAATTGAACCAGCCGCTCGAAGTTGCTCTCGTTGTAGGAAGCGATCCTGCACTCTTACTTGCAACTGTCGCCGCTCTTCCGGAAGGAATTGATGAAGCGATGTTCGCCGGTTTCCTGCGCGGTAAAGCGACTGAATTCACCGGCGCACGATCGATCAATGTGCAGGTTCCCGCAAATGCTGAGTTTATCTTTGAAGGAATCGTGAAACCGCATGAGCGAAGATTGGAAGGTCCGTTCGGCGATCACTTTGGGCATTATTCCAATGCGGCAGAGTTTCCTGTCTTCCATATCCACACGATGACGCGTCGAAAAGATCCGATCTATCCTGCAACGATCGTCGGCATTCCGCCGATGGAAGACAAATATCTTGGCGACGCGACACAGCAGATCCTCGGACCGCTTGCACGATTGATTCATCATGAAGTGAAAAATGTGTGGGCATATTACGAAGCAGGATTCCACAACCTTCTCGTTGTGTCTGTAGAAGAGCGGTATCAAAAAGAAGCGATGAAAGCAGCGCTCGGGTTGATGGGAACGGGGCAATTATCTCTCACAAAATGTTTGATCACTGTTTCGGAACATGTGGATGTTCGCAACTTCAATGAGGTGATGAAAGCAGTGCGCGAGAACTTCGATCCGCATTTTGATTTCGTGATGATCCCGAAGGTTCCGCTCGACACGCTCGATTTCACTTCGTTCAAGATGAATCTCGGCAGCAAGATGATCATCGACGCGACCGAAAAGAAAAAGCCGAAACAAAAGATCAATGTGAAGAAATTGAACGAGGTTGTGAAGACATTGACATCGTTCGACAGGCGAATCATCGATGCACGTTTGGTTGAAGGGGCATTCCTGCTGGTGAAGGTAAAAAAAGAAGGCGATGCGGTCATTAAAAAAATTGTGAAGCATCCGGACCTCGAAGGTGTGAAAATGACAGCGACCGTCAGCTTCGACGTAGATATTAACGAACAAGAGAGTTATATTTGGGGTGTTTTTACTCGTTTCGACTGCGAACGGGATATTATTTTTACCGAACAAAAAATGGTCGGCATCTCCCCCATCTATAAAGGAATTCTTGGTATTGATGCAACGTGGAAGAACGGATACCCGGACCCGTTAACAATGGATGAAGCGGTTGTGAAAAAAGTTGATGAGCGGTGGGATAGTTACTGGCGATAATTTCTTTGTACTAATTTGAAATCGTACATGAGCACAACAATACATTTCAGAGACAAAAATTTATTCTCCATTTGGGATAAAATTCAAAATGGTGAACGCCTTTCATTGCATGATGGTCTGACGCTGTTCCATTCCAACGATATCATTTCCATCGGTAAGATGGCGCACTGGGTGCAGCAGATGAAAAGCGGCGACGCGGTGTATTACGTTGTCAATCAAAAGATCGAGCCGACAAATATCTGCGTCCTCTCGTGCAAGTTCTGCGACTTCGCTGTCAAGCAAGGTACACCGCAGGCGTACGAGATGACGATCGAAGAGATCCTTTCCAAACTCAATTCCGATGTTCATGAAGTACATATCACCGGCGGCTTGCATCCCGATTGGCCTTGGGAATATTACATCGGAATGGTCCGCGACATCAAAAATGCATTCCCTCAGATCGACGTGAAAGCATTCACAGCAGTTGAGATCGATTTCTTCCACAAGAAATTCAAGATGCCGATTGAAGAGGTGCTCCGTCAACTGTACGCTGTCGGACTTCGTACAATGCCGGGCGGAGGAGCAGAAGTTTTTTCAGAACGGGTTCGGAAATTACTCTTCAACCAAAAGATCGGCGCAAAGACGTGGTTTGAAGTTCACAAGACCGCACACAAACTCGGTATTCCATCCAACTCCACTTTATTGTATGGACATATTGAGACATACGAAGAGCGTGTTGTTCATATGATGAAGTTGCGCGAAGCACAGGATGAGACAGGAGGATTCTTGTCATTCATTCCGCTTGCCTTTCAACCGGGCGATACGGGAATAAAACCGAAGAACGATTTCACTTCCGCAATCGAAGATCTGAAAACGATCGCCATCTCACGCTTAATGCTTGATAATTTCCCTCACATCAAAGCATACTGGGTGATGCTGACGGAGGAAGTTGCTTCCGTTGCACTGAACTTTGGCGCCGATGATATGGATGGAACTGTTGGCGGAGAAAAAATTGCGCACGATGCCGGCGCGATCAGCCCGATGGCAATGGCGAAAGATAAACTGGTCAAGATCATCAACGATGCTGGAAAAATTCCTGTTGAAAGAGATGTCTATTACAATGCATTGAATGTCAACACCGACCACGTTATCGGAAAGATCCCGTATCTCAATTCTGTGCCTTTCTACAAATATTTTGAACAGCGTCAGTTCAAAATGCTGCCGATCGCTCCGCGGCGAATGGGAGTGTTGTCTCAAAAAGGACAGATCGATGCAGGTTTGTTTTCGCTGATGGACTTTTTCGCCCAAGAAGAGAGATTGGAAACGATGGAATACTGCATCGCTTCACGCGATCAGGTAAAAAGCGTTATCCTGTTTTCAAAAGAAGGATGGCTGGGATTAAACGAAAAAAAGATCGGCATCATCGATGATACCGCAACGTCAGTCTGGCTGCTGCAGGTGTTACTCGAAAAGAAATATGGCGTAAAAGCACAGTTCATCCGCATGCATGCGGGTATCAATGATTACTCACCGTTTGACGCAGTTCTGCTGATTGGCGACGAGGCGTTAAAAGCAAACAAGACAGGGTTCGCCGGTTTTGATATCACCTACGATCTTGCAAAAGAATGGTATGATTGGCAAAAGATACCGTTTGTTTTTGCAGTCTGGGCAAACAAAAAGAATCTTCCGCTGGAAATGAAACAAGAACTTTCAACAATCATTCAACACTCACTGGAACGCGGCAAATCAGAATTGGATACAATCGGTACATTACATGCCGCATCACTCCATTTAACACCTGAAGAAGCGGGTGATTTCCTGCGCGGATTCAACTATCATTTGGGTGAACGGGAAAAAGAGGCAATGCAGGTGTTCAAAAAACTTATTGAAGAAGTGGAAGTAAGTTTGTAAATTAAGAACAACTTATCGCACACGAACGGAAACAATGGATCAACAGAACGTTTCAAAACTTCAAGAACTCATTCAACAAGGCGAAAAATTAGTTCCCGAAGGCGGTCTGGAATTTTCAGGCTACAACGCCAAGATGCAAAATCAGTATTTGCTCTGGCGGAAGAATTGTCTTGATGCGCTATCGAAGATCGGCGAGAAGGCAAATCCGCATCGCGAAAAAATTACAAAGGATGAGAACGGCGCGTACTTCTACCAGAATTCGGCGCAATTGATTCTTGAAATGCTGAAGCAGTCACTTCCCATCGCAGAGATCGAAGCGAAAAAGAATTCAACACCTCCGCCGGCGCCAAAACCGGCTCCTGCTCCGGCATCTCCAAAAACAGAACAGTCAGCTCCGCCTCCACCGCAGCCAAAAACAACGCCGCAGCCTGCTGTACCGGCACCGAAACAAGAAACTCCAAAACCTGCTGCAGCTGCACCGTCGGCACCTACTCCAGCGGCTCAATCGGCATCCAATAAACAAGTGCTTGTCCTTTCGTCATCGGAAACGGAATTGAAGAATCAGTTGACGAATTTATTGAAGGAGATGGGGATTGAAGGGATCATGTTCCAGCGGGGCGACGCTGCCGATGCCATTGTCGGATTCCTGGAAAAGCATCAGACTGTAAAGTATGCATACTATTTGTACAATCCGGAAGATATTAATAGCGCAATGTTCGAACTCGGATATCTTATCGGAAAGGTCGGAGCGAACCGTGTGTGCTGTATTCACAAAAAAGATGATGCACCGCCGAAGGGAATTCCGGGTATCGTGTATAAAGAGATCGTGGTGAAACTGGAAGAGATCAGTTTCGGACTTATCAAAGATTTAAAGGCAGCCGGCTATACGGTGACATTCTAACTGTACCGAACAGTTCAAGTGTCCGACTCCTCAAAGGTGTCGGACACTTTTTATTGTTATATGACACTCTCTGAAGTTTACAAAAAAATCCGCAACGACAAACGCATTACACGCGAAGAAGGATTATTCGTTCTTCGTAATGCACAATTACTCGACCTCGGCGATCTCGCAAACGAAATCAGGTTCAAAAAAAATCCGGAACCAAGAGTCACATTTGTACTCGACTCAAATCCGAACTATACAAATATTTGCAATATCGATTGCATCTTCTGCGCGTTCTACCGCCATCCGGGCGAACAGGGTGAATACACCTATTCTGTCGATGAGATGATTCAGAAATTTAAGGAATCGGCAGCAAAAGGAATTACAACAATTTTGCTGCAAGGCGGAGTTAACCCTGCGCTGCCATTCGAGTATTACCTCGACATGGTCCGGCGAACGGTTCAAGAAGTACCACAGATTCATCCTCACTTCTTTTCAACGTCGGAAATCCTGGAGATGGTACGTATTTCTGGATTAACACTTCCCGAAGTATTGAAAAAATTGTGGGATGCCGGACTGCGAACCATTCCCGGCGGCGGTGCGGAAATTCTCTCCGACCGAGTAAAGAAAAAAATCAGCAACAAGAAGGGAACATCGGCAGACTGGCTGAGTGTAATGCGCGAAGCCCACAACATTGGATATCGAACAACGGCAACAATGATGTACGGACACCTTGAAAAGGATGAAGACATCGTCGAACATCTGGAAGTTATCAGACAACTGCAGGATGAATATCATGGATTCACGGCATTTATTCCATGGAGTTTCAAACCCGGGAACACACCTCTGGAAAAAATTATTCCTACCTATGCAACACCAAAACGCTATCTTGAAATGATCGCATTTTCGCGCATCTATCTTGATAATTTCGATCATGTGCAGGCATCATGGTTCAGCGAAGGAAAGAAAACCGGACAAATAGCATTACATTTTGGTGCGGATGATTTTGGCGGAACGTTGCTCGAAGAAAATGTCCATGCAGCGGCTAACTTTGTAAACAAGACGAACACTGAAGAGTGTATTTCTCTCATCCATGAATCCGGTTTTGATGCGGCACAGAGGGGAACGCTGTATGAGATCAAAAAAATCATTCCAAAAGCAAAAGCGGCGTAACACAACGCCGTTTTTTATTTTCATTCTCTTATCTCCTTACATCGTCGGTTTCGCTCATCCCGATTCTACTAATTCTTATTCTGAAGTAATGCTTGGCATCGGACGCGGACAGTATGTCTACCACGATTGTGAAGGTGCACACACGCAGCCATTTACCGATGCCGGAATTTATTTAGGAAGAAAATTTGAGGGACCGTACAGAGCGGGAATTTCTGCAGGATTCTGGAACCTTGATGGAAAAGGGATCAGGGCAATTGCGTTTCCCGATCTTGCGCTTGATTGGTACTATTTTTCATTGGGCACCACCGGAGTCCGGCTGGGAGTTCATGACGATTTATACCTTGAAAGTAAATGGCTTGACCAACCGCCGTATCTGAGCGGAAAAGGACTGGCACGATTCGGTGTTGGGGGTACATTGCACGAATACTCTGCCCGATTCTGGTTCGGCGGCAATGTCATTCCCTACAATACACTTGGATTTGCGGCTCAGATCGAATTTCCATGGGATGAAAACAAATATCTTTTTCTCAATGGAAGATTGGGAAAAGACAAAGAAAGCAATTACAATGAATTCGGGGTTTCTGTAGGATTGCGGCTAGTGAAATTTTGAATTACCCTGCGCCAAGAGCGCAGGGCGCCTTCCTTGTTAGAACTTCGTATTATTTTAGTAATTCATCTCTGCGGCGAGACCGCAGGGAGTTGTCGTTTGACTTTTAAATCCCAATGAGTCTCCTTCCTTCTTCCAACAACCGATCCACCTCACTTTCATTCCGTCCCTCTGCATACAGGCGCATCATCGGTTCTGTGTGGGAGGCGCGGATGAGCAGCCAGCGGGAGTCGCCGAACGAAAATTTAATTCCGGTAAGAACATCGTTGTCATACAATGTTCGGATTTTCTGTATAAAAAATTCTTCGAGATTTTTTGACGGGTGGAAATGCTTGATTTGATGAAGCATTTTTTCTCTGTCAAGGTTTCCGGTTTCAATATCAATTCGCTTGTAGAACAAATCTCCAACAACAGATTTTATCTCATCCCAAATTTCATACAACGATTTTTTGCTCATCGCCAGCATTTCGCAGAATAATAATCCTGACAAAATTCCATCCCGCTCCGGCAGATGCCCCTGAATTCCGAATCCGCCGCTTTCTTCTACGCCGAAAAGAAAATCAGTCTTTAACATTATATCTGTGATATTCTTGTAACCGACGTTCACATCGTAAAAAGGTAGTTTCCATTGTTCGGCAAGCAATCGTACCTTGTCCGTTACAGGAACCGATTTGATCACAGCACCGCTCATTTTTTTGTAATGATACAAATGCCACTGCAGCATTAATATGGTTTGTTGGACAGACATCCATTTCCCATCCGGAAAAACAATTGCACATCGATCTGCATCACCGTCGGTCGCTATGCCGAGAACGCTGTCCGTAACGCTTACATTGTATTTCAGCGGCTCAAGATTTTTCTCAATCGGCTCAGGATTCCGATCATAGAAGTTCGGTTCGGCGGCGCCAAAAATTGTCTGCGCCCGCCAGCCGAGCGGGTTGAGAATATCTTCAAGAATAGTCTGCCCCGCCCCGCCCATCGAATCAATCATAACGCTTGCAGTGTGCAGAGGATTTTTTGCGAACAATGTTAATGAATCAAAATCGATAATTGTCTTCAGGTGCTCAGTATAATCAATAAGAAAATTTTTCCGTCGAATATTTTCATCACTTTGCTTCCCGCTGATTTTATCGGAGAGTAATTGCGTGATATGTTTGGTTTCTTCTCCGGTCAATGGTCCTCCATATGACGCTTTGAACTTTATTCCATTGTATGATGACGGGTTATGACTTGCAGTAATCATTATTCCTGCATAGCATGAATAATGACGAGTCGCAAACGAAAGAACGGGCGTCGGGATAATTGCATCTGAAAGAAGAACTGAAATATTATGGGCTGAAAGGATACGGGAAAAGAGTTCTGCGTACTGTTTTGAATCTTTCCTGCCGTCAAAACCTACAGCAACTGTTAACTGCATTGAGCTTTTTGATACAAGATGTTTTGCAAAAGCTTCCGCAACACGCTGCAGATTCTCTTCGTTGAATGATTCGCCAATAAGGGCGCGCCAACCGTCTGTGCCGAGTTTGATGCTATTCTTGGACATCGCTGAGATTTGTATCGAGAACAACGGAAAGGGCGTCGAAATATCGTTCGGTGGGAACAAAAATTTTGACCGGGTATTTAAAGATTGTTCTGCCGAGAGAGTTGTCGATAAACCCGTCGGCAAGGGTGGCAATGTTGCCGACGTTGCGGGGGTTGGTAGGAATTCCGGCGTTCTCTAATTTTCCCCGGATGATTTCAGCTTCAATATAATCTCCTGTTTTAAAGATCATCGCCCACCCTTCCGAAACTTCAATCTCTTTATGATCGGAGCAAAGAAATTTTCCGTTTTTCTTCGACAGGCATTCATCGCAATACAATTGCTGACAAATCACGCAGACGCCTGTCGCGACTGCAATCGGATGCTTGGTGCATGAATACTGACCTTCTGCAAACAAAGTTCCACAGAAAGGACAGAAATCGGAATCCAATCCTATGTCCGCTCCGCATTCCTCGCACACATCCATCGGTTCCGGTTCAGGAAGTTTTTCTACCAGCGGTATGCCGCAATCGGCACACAGTTCGGCTTCGTCGGTATATTCAGTTTTGCAGTTCGGGCAGAATTGCATTTTGCATCCTCCTCTTGTTTCCCCTCCTCCTTAGGAGGAGGGGAAACAGGGGTGGCGGTTTTATACGTTGAACCTAAAGTGACAAATATCTCCATCCTGCATCACATATTCCCTTCCTTCAACGTGGAGTAAGCCTGCCTCTTTTACTTTTACTTCGTCGCCCAATCGGAAAAGATCATCGCATTTCATGATCTCAGCGCGGATAAATCCTTTTTCAAAATCTGTGTGAATAACTCCTGCTGCTTCGGGTGCCAGTGCCCCTTTTCTCACTGTCCAGGCATGTGTTTCTTTTGGTCCGGCAGTAAAAAATGTTATCAAGCCGAGAAGGTCCATTCCTTCACGCACTACCTGCTGCAGTCCTGACTCTTTCAATCCGAGCCCCTCTAAAAATCCTGCACGCTCTTCAGCAGGAAGTTCAGCAACTTCCGCTTCGACCGCAGCGCTGACAATGACTACCTTCGCTCCTTCTTTTGCTGCGATCTCTTTCACTTGCTCGACATATTTATTGCCGGATGAAATTTCTTTCTCGTGCACATTGCAGACGTACATCACTGGTTTGTTCGTCAACAAATGCATATCGCGCAGCCAGATTTTTTCTTCTTCATTCCCCACCGTGACGTAACGTGCAAGTCTTCCTGTCATCAGATGGTCTTTTACTTTCAGATAGAAATCCGATTCCGGCTTGAATTTCTTGTCACTCTTTGCCCGCCGTTCCGCATCCTGGATTTTTTTATCGATCGTCTCAAGGTCTTTGAAGATCAATTCAGTTTCAATGACTTCAATATCTCTCTTCGGATTCACGCTGCCATCCACATGAATCACATTGGGATCATCGAAACACCGGACCACATGTGCAATGGCATCCACATCCCTGATATGTGAAAGGAACTGATTTCCCAATCCCTCACCCTTGCTCGCCCCTTTGACAAGTCCGGCAATATCCACAAACTCTATTGACGACGGAACAATTTTTGCCGAACTATAAATTTTTACAAGTTTATCGATCCGTTCATCTTGAACCAGGACAACTCCGACATTCGGTTCGATTGTACAGAAAGGATAATTAGCCGCCTCTGCACCGGCTGCTGTAATGGCATTAAAAAGTGTTGATTTACCGACGTTCGGAAGTCCGACGATACCGCAGTTAAAGCCCATCTTTAGTTAGCACCAATAATCAAATAACAAATCCCAAATCTATGTTTGGCGGAAATACGAAGTAAAGATACGGAAAATTTGCGGGCGTTCCAAAAACCGGCTGAGCGCCAAGCACAGAAAAAATGATTGCATAATTATGCATTTGACTGTATATTTATTCGGTCATGAAAAAACAAATATCTATTCTCGGTGCCTCAGGATATTCAGGAGCAGAACTGCTCGCAATCCTCCTTCGCCATCCTCGTGTTGCTGTTACAAAAGTGTTTGCAAATTCTTCCGCCGGAAAACGAGTTGATGAAGTGTATCCTCTGTTCAGATCGACGTACGTCGGTAATTTACTGTATGAAGAATATACACCGAACAAAGTTTCATCGGATGATCTCGTCTTTATCGCTCTCCCTTCCGGCGAAGCGATGAATTATGTTCCCGCTCTTGTTGATGCGGAAAAAAAAGTGATTGATCTCGGCGGTGACTTTCGATTGCAGGATACTGTTCTCTACCAAAAATATTATAAACATGAACATGCCGCACCTGCATATTTACCGAAAGCAATGTATGGCTTGCCGGAATGGAATAAAGAAAAAATAGTCAGCGCACAATTGATTGCGAATCCCGGCTGCTACGTTACGGGCGCATTGCTGCCGTTGCTCCCCCTCGTCAAAGAAAATCTTATCGAGTCGAAAGGAATCACCATCAGTTCCATGTCCGGCGTCTCCGGCGCGGGACGAAAATCGTCGGTCGATCTGTCGTTCACGGAGATCAACGAGTCGGTGAAAGCATACAAGGTTGGCACACACCAGCACACGCCTGAAATTGAAACTGTCTTAAGGGATTTTGGAGGACACAATGCAGTTGTGACTTTTGCTCCCCATTTAATTCCCATTACTCGAGGTATCTATTCATCAATATATGCGACACCAAAACCGGAAGTTACCAAAGAGAAAATCGAATCCGTTTACAAACAATATTATACTTCAGCTCCCTTTGTCCGTTTGATCGGCGATACAGAACCGGAAATCAAAAATGTGCAATACACGAACTATATCGACATCGGCTGGAAGTTGTATGAACGGAACAATCAGGTGATCCTTCTCTCCGTGATCGATAATCTCGTAAAAGGGGCTGCCGGACAAGCTGTGCAAAATATGAATTTGATGTTCGGGTTTGATGAAACAGAAAGCCTCTTATAATTAATCTATGGTCATCCTGAGCAAGCGCCGCGTTTAACAAACATCCTTCGATGCGCCCCGTCATCCTATGGATGAGAAACGGGACTTACTTAGGATGACTATCGAACGCAGCGCGCGTCGAAGGATGAACTAAACAACTATTTATAGAATGAAAAATCTGAAAATAAAAACAGTCTTCGGCGGCGTCTGTGCACCGCAGGGATTCATCGCTTCCGGCGTGCGTGCTGGAATAAAAAAATCGAAGAAAGATGTTACGCTGATCTATTCAGAAGTGCCGGCGCTCGCGACCGGGGTGTTTACAAAAAGCGCAACAGTCGCCGCATGTGTTACACTCAATCAAAAGCAATTGAAGCGTTCAAAAACAGTGCGAGTTATTCTCGTAAATAGCGGTAACGCAAATGCTTGCACCGGAGAAAGGGGAATGATGAATGCCAAACAGTCTGTTTCTACCGTTGCTTCGGCACTGAGCATTAAAGAATCGCAGGTGTTGATTGCATCCACAGGCGTAATCGGACAATTTCTACCGATGGATAAATTGACGCTCGGCATTTATGAAGCGGCAAAGACGTTGAGCAAGGATGGAAACGATGATGCTGCTGAAGGGATATGCACCACCGACACATTTCCGAAAGAATTCGCGGTTGAAATTGAGATCGGCGGAGTTCCCGTACGTATTGGCGGCATCGCAAAAGGTTCCGGCATGATCGCCCCGAATATGGCAACGATGCTGGCGTTCATTACAACTGATGCAAACGTATCATATTCACTCTTACGAAAGATGTTCAAACAGGCAAACGACAGATCGTTTAATCGCATTACAGTTGATGGCGACACAAGCACGAACGATATGGCGTTAATTCTTGCAAACGGAAAAGCGGAGAACAGGGAGATCAAAGAAGGAACATCAGATTATAAACTTTTTTATTCAGCGCTCGAACATGTTTTGATCGTTCTCTCAAAAATGATAGTCAAGGATGGCGAAGGTGCTACAAAATTTGTTGAGGTAACTGTTACGGGAGCGAAAAACACCTCAGATGCTGAAATTGCCTGCCGCACAATATGTAATTCTCCACTCGTGAAAACGGCAATTCACGGTGAAGATGCGAACTGGGGAAGGATTTTAGCGGCAGTCGGACGTTCGGGAATAAAATTCAATCCGGATCAAACAGAAATATTTTTCGACAACCTGAGAATTCTCGGAAAAAAATACGAAATCAATTTTTCTGAAGAAAAGGCGAAGGAAATTCTGCAGAAGAAAGAAATCACGATCACTGTCGATCTGCACGGCGGGAAACATTCTGCAACATTTTGGACATGTGATCTTTCCGCTGAGTACGTCAGGATCAATGCTTCTTACAGATCATAACAACTATGGCTCAATCAAAAGAAGAAATACTAATTGAAGCTCTTCCCTACATCCAGAAATATGAAGGGAAAACATTCGTCGTCAAATACGGCGGCGCGGCACAGACGGAAACGGAGTTGAAGCAGCGCTTTGCAAAGGATGTCACAATCCTTAAGAAGATCGGTATCAATATCGTCATCGTCCACGGCGGAGGCAAGGAGATCACCGATACCGCGTACAAACTTGGGATTGAAACGCAGTTTGTAAACGGGCACCGCTTCACCGACCAGAAGATGGTCGATGTTGTCCAAATGGTGCTTGCAGGAAAGATCAACAAAGAGATCGTCAATTTGATCAACCAAAACGACGGCGAAGCGGTCGGTATCAGCGGCGTTGATAACACACTCCTTACGGCAGAAAAATATCTGGAGGATGGAGAAGATATCGGCTTGGTCGGAAAGATTGTCAATGTGAACGTTTCTTTCATACAGATGTTCCTCAGCAGCAAGTTGATGCCGGTAATCGCTCCATTCGGCGTCGGTATTGACGGAACGATTTATAATGTGAATGCCGATCTCGCCGCTGCAGCAGTTGCATCCGCGCTCAAAGCTGAGAAGCTGGTATATCTCAGCGATGTCGAAGGTGTTATCGCAAATAAACAATTGGTATCGACGTTGACAGAACAGTATGCTCGCGAACTCTTCAGTGACGGCATCATAAGCGGCGGAATGATTCCGAAGATCAAATCGGCATTCTCAACGCTGCATTCCGGCGTTAAAAAAGTCCACATGATCGATGGGCGAAAAAAACATTCTCTCCTTCTCGAAATATTCACGGATGAAGGGATCGGAACCGAATTAGTTTTATAAGTACACATTATCAAATTGTGGCTGTTTTGATAATATGGAATTTGATAATGTGATAATTCAAAAAAATATGAAAAAAGATTTTCTCTCAATAGCAGATTTGACAAAAGAAGAAGTGTTCGAACTTCTCTCCCTTGCCGATACACTCAAAACTCAAAAAGAAGTGAAGCCGCTTGCGGGAAAAACTGTGGCGACGATTTTTCAGAAACCGTCTCTTCGCACTCGTGTCTCTTTTGAAGTTGGCATCGTTCAGCTCGGGGGTCATGCAATCTTTTTGACGGATGAAGGTGTAGGATTGGGAACACGGGAATCTGCGCTTGATGTTGCGCATGTTCTCTCACGATTCAATGACGGTATTGTTGCGAGAGTATTCGATCATCAATTGCTGCTCGATCTTGCCAAACACGCCACGGTCCCGGTAATCAACGCACTCTCCGATCTTTCCCACCCGTGCCAAATTCTTGCGGACATCTATACCATCCGGCAGCACAAAAAATTGCGTGATCATGTGAAGATTGCGTACGTCGGGGATGGAAACAACATCGTCAATTCATGGCTTGAACTTTCAACAATCATTCCATTGCATCTAACGCTTGCAATTCCGCACGGGTACGAACCCGATAAGACAATTTTCGACAAAGCGCAGGCAGCCAAAGTCAGCAGGATCGAAATCATCCGCGACCCAAAGAATGCCGTAAACAAAGCGGATGTCGTCTATACTGATACCTGGACAAGCATGGGGCAGGAAAAAGAAAGAACAAAACGGATCTACGACTTTTGGGAATATCAGGTCAATACGTCACTTATCCGCCATGCAAAGGAAGATGTTCTTGTAATGCATTGTCTTCCCGCACATCGCGGCGAAGAAATTACTAACGAAGCGCTTGACGGAAAAAATTCTGTCGTAAACGATCAGGCGGAAAACCGGCTGCACGTTCAAAAAGCAATTATGGCAAAGTTGATCGGGAAATATGACGCCACATCATCGTCGGTAAAACACGATCCGCAGTTTCAAATAATATGAACAAAGCACAACGGCATTTTGCAATAAAGGAGCTCATCCGGAATCAGATTGTGTCGAGCCAGGAAGAACTCGCTGCGCTGCTGAAGAAACGGGGATTCGACGTTACTCAAGCAACGTTATCCCGTGACCTTGCCGAGCTGGGTGTGGCGCGCATTCACACTGAAAAAGGCATGCGCTACACAATCAACGGACATCATGAGGAAACAAAAATCACCCCGCTGGTCACTCGCGAGGTGACCGCTGTTGAGCACAACGAAGTTTTGATCGTCATTCGTACCCTGCCCGGTCGTGCACCCGGTGTCGCTTCATACCTTGATTCGCTCCGCAATCCGATGATACTGGGAACTGTTGCCGGAGACGACACAGTATTCGTGACGCCGGCTTCCGTTAAAAAGATTACAACAATAGAAAAGTACTTAAAAGAACTCTTATTCTTATAAAACCATACAAAGGAAACGTATTGTGAAAAAACCTAAAATCGCAGTCGCATATTCCGGCGGACTCGACACATCCGTCATCGTAAAGTGGCTTCAGGAAAAATACAATGCCGATGTCATCACCGTTACGGGAAACCTCGGACAAAAGAAAGAATTGATCGGCGTTCCTGAGAAGGCATACAAATCGGGCGCGAAGAAAGTCTTCATGCAGAATCTTGAAAAAGAATTTGTGTACGACTATATCTTCCCCGCGCTGAAAGCAGGAGCGTTGTACGAGCATACGTATCCGATGGCAACATCGCTCGGTCGCCCTTTACTTGCCAAAGCATTGGTGGAAGTTGCCAAACGTGAAAAATGCACACACGTCGCACACGGCTGCACAGGAAAAGGGAATGATCAGGTCCGGTTCGAAGTGACCGTGATGGCTCTTGCGCCGGAAATAAAAGTAATCGCCCCGTTGCGCGAATGGGAATTCAAATCACGCGAAGAAGAAGTTGAATACTGCCAGAAGCACGGCATTCCCGTGAAGGCAACAAAAGAGAGCCCGTACTCAATTGATGAAAACATTTGGGGAACAAGCATCGAGTGCGGCATTCTCGAAGATCCGATGGAAGTGGGACCGGAAGATGCGTACACACGCACCGTTTCTCCGCAGAATGCTCCTGATAAACCGACATACGTGACAATCGAATTTAAAGAAGGAATCCCGGTCAGCATGAATGGAAAAAAGATGGATGGTGTTTCGCTCATCCATAAACTGAACGAGATTGCCGGTGCGAATGGCGTTGGACGTCTTGACTTGGTGGAGAATCGTCTCGTCGGAATTAAATCGCGTGAAATTTACGAAGCACCTGCTGCAGTTACTCTCCATTTTGCTCATCGTGAATTGGAACGGCTCACGCTCGACAAAGAAGTGATGCACTACAAGGCAAAACTTTCCAACGACTATGCCGACATTATCTACAATGGAACATGGTTTTCTCCATTGAAAAAAGCACTGGATGGATTCATCAATGAGACGCAGAAGAATGTTACCGGTATTGTAAAGTTGAAACTCTACAAAGGCAATATAGAAATTGCTGGACGTACTTCTCCGTATTCATTGTATGATATGAAACTTGCTACCTATACCGTTGCCGATCAGTTCGATCACACGGCGGCGGAAGGATTCATCAAAATTTATGGCTTGCCGCTGAAGACATATAACCGGGTGAATAAGGAGAAGTTTGCGAAAGTAAAGAAGGTGTTGAAGAGGAAGAAGTAAAAAAAAGTAAACCACAGATTCACAGATAAAAACAAAAAAAGCGGACTTGTATCCGCTTTTTTTTTATTTTTTGATAAACGTTCCGTTCCTCAATTCAGTGAATGCCTGCCGCAACTCCGCTTCTGTGTTCATTACAATCGGACCTCCCCACGCTATCGGCTCATTCAATGGCGCTCCCGACACCAAAAGAAATCGGATGCCATTCTCTCCAGCCTGCACCAAAACCTCATCTCCATTATCAAACAACACCAGCGAACGATTTCCGGACCATTCAAGCCGTTCGTTGCCGTTGTGGTCGAGTACTTCTCTTCGTACATCCTGCGGCTGCGATGCATCACGGAACGTTCCTTCGCCATCGAATATATAAGCAAAGGCGTGACGGTCAACTTCAACTTTCAATTTTTTTCTCTTCCCCGGCGGAACGTACACATCGAGATATCTCGGATCTGCCGCAATGCCGTCAACAGGACCTTTCTTCCCCCAGAAATCGCCGATGATGATGCGCACTTCTGTTCCATCATCATCGGTCACGGTCGGAATTTCATTCGACTTCACATCCTGATAACGTGGAGCAGTCATCTTCAATGATGACGGAAGATTCGCCCACAATTGGAAGCCGTGCATTCTTCCCTGCTCATCGCCGAACGGCATTTCCTGATGAAGAATTCCTCTTCCTGCAGTCATCCATTGCACATCTCCCGACCGAAGAGCGCCGTTGTTACCGAGGCTGTCGCTGTGTGTGACGGCACCAGCGAGTACGTATGTAATTGTTTCAATCCCGCGGTGCGGATGCCATGGAAATCCTTTTTTGTACGCTTCGGGGTTATCATTCCTGAAATCATCTAACAGAAGAAATGGATCAAAATCACTTGTATCTCCAAAACCAAACGCCCGGCGCAGATGAACGCCGGCCCCTTCCAATGTAGGTTGCGCTTGAACAATTCGTTTAACTGGTCGTATCGACATTGTTCCTCCTTGTTACTGTCAAATCAACGTAAAATTTTTGCTGAATCCAAGTGATTGAACACAATCCGATACAATCCAGTTCCAACTTTCTTTCGTTGAATGTATTGATATTTAATCCGATTTCCTTATTTTTCTGCCACCCACCACAGGAGGAGGACTTTCGTATGTTTCGCAACATGAGTATTGCAACCAAACTCTTTTTGACATTTGTTCCGATCTTTGTCGTCGGTATCGCTGTCAGTGTGTACCTGAACAACATGTATCAAGAAGAACAGATGCAGGCACAGGCGTTGGAATCGGCAAGCCAGAAAGCGCACATCGTCCGCGAATCGCTCGTGAACATGATGGTGGAAAGCCAGATCGTTGATGACAAATATCTTGAACGGGTGAAAAATGTCGCTGATCTGAACGATCTCTATATTAGAATTGATACTGCCAGATTGCATCTTGCAGAAGATTTTATGGACAGCACAAGGATCGTGCGACTATGGGAACGGGTTGTTCTCGCCCAACAAAAAGATGAATATGACAATACATACGGTAAAGAAGTCCTCGAAACCGGTCAGCAGCGATGGATCCGCATCGGCGACAACTTCCGGGCGATGATCCCGTTCAAAGCAGAAAAAAAATGCCAGCGCTGCCATGACGTACAGATCGGCGACGTGATCGGCGTTGCACATATTGAATTTCCTCTCACAAAAATAATTCAAGCAAATCAGGATAATTCGCTCCGTTCTGCAGCTATCAGCGGCGGAGTTGCATTCGTTGTCATTGTCATCGGATTTCTTTTCTTCCGCTCGCTTGTTCAGTCACCGTTAAAAAAATTGGAGAAAGCGACGCAGGAAATCGGGACGGGAAACATGAGCAGCGATCTTCAACTGCCCGAAGGAAATGACGAAGTAGGAAAACTTGCACAGGCATTTGTGAATATGCGGGGAGCTCTCAAACAGAGCCAGGATGCAATGAGAATCTCAACGGTTGGACAGGTTGCCGCATCGCTTGTTCAGGATTTCCGTGCGCCCATCAAAGAGATCGAATCTGTAATAACAGAGATCAAGAGTGCGCAACTCGATCCGGCAAAGAAGAATGAACTGCTCGATGAAGCAAAAGAAGCTGCGCAGCTTGTCAACAGAATGACGCAGGATCTGATCGACTTCACTTCCGGAGACATCAAGGTTGATAAAAAACTTTCGAGTGTCGGCAAAATGCTCCGCTCTGTTACCATGAGCATTAAACCGGATCTTGATAAAGAAAAAATTCAGTTGAGCGTCAATCCGAATTACGATTCGTCGGCGGTGATCGATGCAGACCGTACAGCGCGCGCGCTGGATAATATCATTTCGTACGCAGCAAATTATGTCCCTGCCGGAGGGATGATCAAATTGGAATCGGACACAAAAGACGGAAAACTTGTCTTGACAATCAGCGACAACGGCAGCGGAATTCCTGATGCGTTCAAAGAAAAAATATTCGAGCCGTTCGTCAAAGTAGTGCAAAGCGGAGGGGTCGGTCTTGATCTTGCGCTTGCAAAGAAGATCATTGAAAAGCAGGGAGGAAAAATCTCGCTGCAATCTGAAGAAGGGAAAGGAACGACATATACGATTATGTTGCCGATGTAAGCCTCAGCGGTCAGTATTTAGCAATCAGAAAAAACCCGCTTGGTGAGAGCGGGTTTTTTAATTGCGTAACAGCATTAAGAAAAGTATATTCTCAGAACTTCTTCTCAAAAAACGCTAAATGTCAACACGAATGAATATAACTTATTTAATGGGTGCCGGTGCGAGTTGGAATGCTTTACCGCTCGTAAAAGAAATTCCAAAAAGTTTAAATGACTTCATGCATGACTTCATAAGATTTGCCAATAATTATAACGGGAAAGACAAGGCCCTTATTGATGAAATAATTACTGAACTTGGCAATTTGAAGAAGGAATCTGAACGACATTATAGCATTGATACCTATGCTAAAAAATTGACGGTACG